>DDUV01000094.1:0-184 GCA_002344975.1 Saprospiraceae bacterium UBA2329
CGCGATTGCAGGCAGCAACAGCGTATGCCAAGGTTCGTCGCAGACCTACTCCGTCAGCGCGGTATCCGGTGCAACGAGTTATACATGGAACCTGCCATCCGGCTGGTCTGGAGCCTCGACGTCCACATCCATCTCAACTACTGCGGGCAGTACGGGCGGTGCTATTTTTGTCACGGCCAATAAT
>DDUV01000094.1:428-10463 GCA_002344975.1 Saprospiraceae bacterium UBA2329
TTTTGTCACGGCCAATAATGCCTGTGGCGCGAGTACGCCCAGCGTTTTGAATGTCAACGTATCACCGACGCCCACGCAGCCCGGCGCGATTGCAGGCAGCAACAGCGTATGCCAAGGTTCATCGCAGACGTACTCCGTCAGCGCGGTATCCGGCGCGACGAGTTATACATGGAACCTGCCTGCGGGTTGGTCTGGAACTTCGACTTCGACTTCCATCTCAGCTACGGCGGGCAGTGCGGGCGGCGCTATTTTTGTTACGGCCAATAATGCCTGCGGCGCGAGTTCGCCCAACGTTTTGAATGTCAACGTATCACCGACACCTGTGCAGCCCGGCGCTATCTCTGGGAACACCAGCGTATGCCAGGGTTCGGCGCAGACATATTCCATCAGCGCAGTAGTCGGTGCGACGAGTTATACCTGGACCTTGCCATCGGGCTGGTCTGGAACCTCGACGTCCACATCCATCTCAGCTACTGCGGGTAGTTCGGGCGGAGCAATTTTTGTCACGGCCAATGTCAGTTGTGGTAATAGTTCCCCCAGCACATTAACAGTCAACGTAACACCCACTCCTTCGCAACCGGGGCCGATATCAGGTAACACGAGTAGTATATGTCAAGGCTCGACACAAATATATTCTATTGCGCCAATCCCAGAAGCAACGAGCTATTACTGGACGCTACCTTTCGGCTGGTCGGGCAATTCTTCAACCAATTCGATTACTACTACTGCGGGTACTTTTGGCGGTATATTTTCTGTATCGGCTATAAACTCATGCGGTGTAGGAGCTGCACAAACTATATCCGTTTCAACAACTGTAATTGACACTTTTATCAACGTAAATGGGATAACGTTGACCGCTAATGCGGCATCAGCCTCTTATCAATGGGTTAATTGCCCTGGATTGGATTCCATTCTAGGTGAAAACGGGCGCTCATTTACTCCGATGCAAAATGGAAATTATGCTGTAGTTGTCACACTGAATGGATGTTCAATTGTATCTGGTTGCCACGAGGTAACTATCACAAGCGTATCTGAATCGGAAGGAGGTTCGACAATGGAGGTATTCCCAAATCCAACCAGTGGCTTTCTTACAATAAAGGGTTCAGGCTTGAAGGACAATAAATACCAGATATTACTATTCAATGCCATGGGGCAGGAAATGGACAGAAAGGACTTCCTGGTCGTGAATAATGATTTAGAAGCCAATTTATTTATTGAACATTTACCGGATGGACCGTATATGCTTATTATTAAGTCTTTAAAAACTCACTATGTTTTTAAGGTTCTTAAACAATAAAATTCATTGTGTAAAATTGAGTCACCGTCAGTAAACCTGCACGGACGTTGAGGCTCGCACCTCATGTTTGCTTCGCATTGTGTGACGTGTACTATACAGGGGGGCTACCCGCGAGGTGGATCCCTACCCCGCCCCGCACCCCCTCCAAATCCGCCGGATGCGTACTCAGCGCCTCGTGCCACTGCCCCCACACACCGGGAGAATTGACCGCTTTCAGCCCCTACACATTCATATACGCCATAAAAGAATCGAAGCGCTCTTTGAGCACGTCTTCATATTCATCTTCGCGGTAGGAGGCTTTCACTTCGTAGCCAAAGCGCTCGAAAGTGGCTAAGATGGCGTTGTTGTTGTGGGCGTTGATTTTGATGGTCACTTCCACCGTAGAACCGTCGGGAGAGGTGCCGACAAAGGAATTGAGTACAGAGGCGTTTTCCGATTCCACAATGCGGGCAATTTCCGCCAGCGAGTAGCCCCGCTTGCTCGTTTCCAACACGATGATGCTGCCCGGCTCGGCGAAACCTCCTGTGCGGGCAAAGTGCTGGAGCAGGTCTTCCAAAGTAATGAGACCGAGGTAGTTGTCTTCTTCGTCCACCACCGGAATGACCGACAACTGGTGCAGGGCCATCATGCGGAGTACTTCGTAGAAATGGTCGTTGGAATGAACGTAAGGGCGGTTCAGCGATAAGTCCATAGCGCCCACCGGCTCTTCGGGGTCGTGGTGCAGCAGGTCGTCTTCCGATACGAGGCCCAACAACTGGGTATTGTTGACGATGGGCAGGTGCTTGACGTAAAATTCGGCCATGATGCCCAGCGCTTCATCTCCGGTGTCGGAGGTGCGAAGCGGAACGATGCTGTCTGTGATGAGTTCTTCTGCAATCATGGCTTTTCAAATTCCGTGTTTCTTGTTCATTCCGGGTTTCATCCGCCGAACCACGCCACAGGCGTGGGAAGGCGGGTTCGATGTTCCGGGGGTAGTGAAGGGGTGACTCAGCAAGTTTCAGCCCCGTAGTCATCCCTTCACTAAGCAGGAGAAGGTTCCATGTTTCCTCGCGCTTACCGCGCCACGGCGCGGCTACCGCCCACTGCCTACCGCCTACTGAATCACCCCAGCAACTTCCTCTTTTGCGCAGCAAACTCATCTTCCGAGAGCAAGCCCTTTTCGCGCAGGTCGCCGAGACGGTTGAGTTGTTCCAGCAGGTCGCCCGACATTTGTTGCAAGAGGTCGGGCTGAGGCGGCGGCGCTAATTTTTGCACCAATTGAAAGCCATTTTTTTCAAATGCCTCAAAATCGGGCTGAATGCGCAGGAAAGCCAGCGCGTCGTGTTCTTTGATGCGTTGAAAATCGTTGAAACCCAGTGCCACGGCCTTGTCAATGTGTTGGAATGCCTTATCTGCCTGCTCGTTGAGCGAGTATGCACAAGCCAGATTGAAATAAATGGCCACATCTTTGGGCGCTATCTGGAGGGCCTTTTCAAAGTCGGCAATGGCGCCGTCGTAGTCGTAATCTTTGAATTTTTTGATGCCGGCACTTTTCAGTTCGTGCGCTTTTATTTCCGGCGAACCTTGCTGACGGCGCGGCGGCGTTTGCGGCTCTTGACGGGGCTGTCGCTGCGGCGCGCGTTGAGGGCGGCTGTATTCCTGTTGTCTGCGGCGGGGATCGGCCTCCTGACCGCGTTGCTTGCCGTAGTTGTACTTGGCGTCAAACTTCTCCTGCTTCATGGTGAAGAAGATGATGGCGTCAATAACGCCGATGAGCCAGGTGAGCGGAAACCAGAAAAAGATGAGGTAAAAAATGCCCAGTCCCACCTGATCCAGATAGAAGCGGTGGGCGCCCAATCCCCCCAGAAAGAAGGCCAGAATACCGGCTACGTTTTTGTCCTTCACGGTCATCAATGGTATTTTTCGTTCGTTTGAATTCGGGTCGTAAGATGCCCCTCATTCCTATCAACGCTGCGTTTTTTTAGACGCAGCAACCGATAACGCCTGTTGTTGACGCCAATTCCCTGTGTAAATGCGCGCCGGTGTGCAAAGGTTGTCGTACTCGCCATAAAAATATCAGCGTACTCCTCATGGCTGCAAGCCGCAAGCCTTAAGCGTATAGCTTACGGCTTACAGCTTGCGGCACAGAGGAAGCATACTGCTATAATTCCATTACCTCGCAAAGGAAATGGCCCGCTTCTCGCGGATCACCGTCACTTTGATCTGGCCGGGATACTGCATCTCGTTCTGGATTTTCTGAGAAATCATAAACGACAGCTCGTCGGCGTATTGGTCGCTCACTTTTTCGGCTTCCACGATGACGCGCAACTCGCGGCCCGCCTGCATGGCAAAGGCTTTGGAAACGCCCTCGTGCGCCATGGCGAGGTCTTCGAGTTCGCCGATGCGCTTGAGGTAGCTTTCCAGAATTTCGCGGCGGGCGCCGGGTCTTGCGCCGGAAATGGCGTCGCAGGCCTGGATGATGGGCGAAATGATGTTGTTCATCTCAATCTCATCGTGGTGGGCGCCTACTGCGTTGATGACTGCGGGATGCTCTTTGTGCTTTTCACAGAGCTTCATGCCGAGGATGGCGTGCGAGAGTTCAGATTCCTCTTCAGCCACTTTGCCGATGTCGTGGAGCAGACCGGCGCGTTTGGCCAATTTGACCTGCTTGGGATTGAGGCCCAGTTCGGCGGCCATGATGGCGCAGAGGTTGGCCGTTTCGATGGAGTGCTTGAGGAGGTTTTGGCCGTAAGACGAGCGGAAACGCATGCGTCCTACCATTTTTACCAAATAAGGATCGAGGCCGTGCAGGTCGAGGTCAATGACTGTGCGCTCGCCGATTTCGATGACCTGCTGATCGAGTTCTTTGCGCACCTTGGCCACCACTTCTTCGATGCGGGCCGGGTGGATGCGACCGTCGGCCACCAAACGCTTGAGCGCTAAGCGGGCCACCTCGCGGCGGATGGGGTCGAAGCTGGAAATAACGATGGCTTCGGGCGTGTCGTCCACCACGATTTCGGCGCCGGTAGCGGCTTCGAGGGCGCGGATGTTGCGGCCTTCGCGACCGATGATCTGGCCCTTGAGTTCGTCCGAATCCAAGTTGAACACCGACACCGTGTTTTCGATGGTGTATTCGGCGCACATGCGCTGAATGGTTTGGATGACGATCTTCTTGGCTTCTTTGTTGGCGTCGGTTTTGGCCTGTTCAATGGAGGCTTTGACGATGGACATGGCCTCGGTTTCCGACTTGGCGCGCACGGCTTCCAGCAGTTGCTCTTTGGCTTCGGCCTCGCTCATGCGGGCAATGGTCTCGAGTTCCTTGATGCGGATTTCGTTGGCAGCATCGAGTTCCTCCTTGCGTTTGGCCACAATTTTGAGCTGCTTTTCGAGGCTTTCGCGCTCGGCGTTCAGTTCGGTATCTTTGGCTTCCAGTTCGGCTTTTTGCGCCTCAATTTGCTCAACGCGCTCTGAGAATTTGTCTTGTTTTACTTTCAGTTCGGCTTCCTGAGCCTTCACTTCCAGTTCGCGTTCTTTCATTTCCACTACATGAGCGTTCTTCTCCTTGTCGAACTCCGACCTCATTTTGGAGTAGCGCTCCTGTGCTTCCTGAATTTTGCGTTGCTTGGTGCGTTCGTTGTTGATCTCAGCCTGAGAAATGAGTTTCTCGGCTTTGGTTTCAGCTTCGGTCACGATGCGTTTGACGTTGAGGCGGGCTTCTTCCAACTCGCGTTCGGCCAAAGCTTTCGCCTCTTCCTGATGTTTATTGGCAGTCTTGTTTTGCTGCCCGCGGACGACAAAAAAACTGCCGACCGCTCCGGCTATCAAGCCTATTATGAGTCCTAAAATTGGATCCATGTGTGTTGTGGTTTACTGTTGTTGATTTTAAAAATATAGTTGGTCAGGTAGCTGTGACCATGCCGTTGCGTGGCTTGAGCTACGAGTTTGATTGATATTCCAAAGGAGGAGAATCAGAAAGGACTACGCGATCAATTCGTCGAGCAGATTTTCCAAACGAGACAGGGAATGTTCGAGGCCGGGGTTTTCGGATGCTTCGGAAGAAGATTTATACAGCTCGACTGCATAAGTGAGCACCGCCATCGTCACGCAGTCCTGCATGTCTTTGTGCGTGTAGGTGAGCTGGAAGTGGCTGATTTTATCATTCACCTCTTTCACGATTTTGCGAATGACCAGTTCGTCGGCTGTACTGATGCGGAGAGGGTACGGTCGGCCCGTCACATAAACGGTGATGTTTTTAATATCTTCGTCTTCCTCTTTCATACGGCTCAGTGGTTGCGCAGCCAATCTATACACTTGTCAATTTCGGCAATATAATGCTCGATATCTTCTTTGAGCTTGTCCGAAAGCTCGGTTGTCGGGCGCTCCGGCCCCCCCGTTTCCTGTCGTTCCTCCTCTGTTGGTAAAGCACGCGCTTGTTCCAAAGCGACGACGGCGGCATCCAATCGCGCTGCGAGTTGCTCATTGGCGGTTCGCAGGGCGTGGTTTTCTTCGCGGAGCTGTTGCATCAACTCGGCGACGCGCATCATTTTCAGCGCCATATCGTCCACTCGCCCGGATAAAGTCATGCTTTCGATTTGAGGCCCTTGCTTCGGGCTTTCAATGAATTACGCAGATTAACGCCGGATGAGCGCTCCGAGTTTTGTTTCGTATTCCCGGATGAGCTGATCCATGATTTTTTCCACGTCTTTATCTTGCAAAGTTTTGGCCGCGTCTTCAAAAACGAAGCTCACGGCACACGATTTTTTGCCTTTTCCGACCGCCTGTTCGTTCTCATACACATCGAACAAGTTGACGTCTTTGAGCAAGCCTTTGCCTGCTTTTCCGGCAATCGCGGCAATATCCGAAAACTTTACGGAATTTTCTACTATCAGGGCCAAGTCTCTTCTCACAGAAGGAAATTTCCCTACTTCCCGATAGTTGATTTTTTGCTTGGCCACAGCGTCCATCAGGGCGTCCCAGCGAATGTCGGCAAAGAAAACCTCGCTTTTCAATCCCATAGCCTGGGCTGTAGGGCCGGCCACTTTGCCCAGTTCGGCCAGTATGCGTTCGCCGCGATGATAGCGAACCCCGTAAGCAAAGGCGGCATTGTCAACCGGCGATTCCTGATACGCATTGGCGCCCAATCGTGCCAAAATATTGACCACGAAGGTTTTGAGGGTGTAAAAATCAACGCTGCGCTGCGGCTTTTCAATCCAGGATTCGGGCGCGCGATTGCCGGCCAGCAACAAGCTCAGGTGGGCGTGTTCGGCGATGCCTTCACCTTTCATGCGATAGGTTTTGCCGAATTCAAATAGCCGGATGTCGGTCTGTCGGCGGTTTTGGTTGTGTACGGCAGCTTCCAGCGCGCTGAACAGCATCGTGGGCCGCATGATGTCCAAATACACATTGGAGGTATTGTTGATGTACACCAATTCCTCATCGGCCACGGTGGGCAGTATTTCTTTGTAAAACCTCGATTCCGACAGCGACAGGGCCATCATTTCATTAAAACCGGCTGCGGCCAGATAATCGCCCACTGCATTCCGAATCTGGAAGGGATCGGGCTTCGGAGCTTCGGCGGCAGCAGTGCGTATCTGTGCGGGAATGGGCACTTTGTTGAACCCGTAAATGCGCAGAATTTCTTCAATGACGTCGGCTTCGCGCAGCACGTCCGATTTGTTGGTCGGCACCGTCACCGTTATCGTGTCGGCGGTTTCGGCCACACGGGGCATGTCGAGCACGTCAAGAATGGCGAAAATTTCCTCGCGGGAGATGTCAATCCCGATGAGGCGGCTGATGTGGTCGTTGCGCAAGGTCACCGCTTTGGGCTGCACCGGATTGGGGTACAAATCTATGACCTCGGAAGCGATGCGCCCGCCGGCGAGTTCGCAGATAAGCAGGGCCGCTCGTTGGAGGGCGTACAACGCGATGTTGGGATCGCTGCCTTTTTCGAATACGCGGGCGGCCTCGGTGCGGAGGTTGTGGCGCATGCTGCTGCGGCGGATGAACTTAGGGTTGAAATGCGCCGATTCGAGGAAAATATTGCGGGTGCTGTCTTTGACGCCCGAACGCAGTCCGCCGAATACGCCGCCGATGCACATCCCCCCGGAGTTGCCGTCGCAGATCATCAGGTCTTCGGCGCTGAGTTTGCGCTCTACCTCGTCCAGACTCTGGAACGGCGTGCCTTCGGGTAAGGTGCGTACGATGACCTTGCGGCCGGCGATGGCGTCGTAATCGAAAGCGTGGAGCGGCTGCCCCAGCTCGTGCAGGATAAAGTTGGTAATGTCCACCACATTATTGATGGAACGGATGCCGATGGAAGCGAGGCGGTTTTTGAGCCAGTCGGGCGATTCGCCGATGCTGACGCCCTGAATGCAGACGCCGGCGTAGCGCGGGCAGGCATCTGTGTTGTCCACCTGCACCTCGATGGGCAGTTCGTGATTGTGTACGGCGAAGTGCTCCACGGAAGGCAGGCACAGTTGACCGGTGTGGCCGTAATTGATGCGGAGGGTGGCGGCCAGATCGCGGGCCACGCCGACGTGGTTGGTGGCGTCGGAACGGTTGGGCGTGAGGCCGATTTCATAAATCACATCTTTTTCCACCTTAAAATATTCGGCGGCGGGCATGCCCACGGGCGTATCAGCGGGCAGTACCAAAATGCCGCTGTGGTCTTCGCCGAGGCCCAGCTCATCGGCGGCGCAGATCATGCCTTCCGATTCTTCGCCGCGCACTTTGGCTTTTTTCAGCACCAAAGGCTCCTCGCTGCCCAATGGGTAGAGCGTAGTACCCACGGTAGCCACCAGCACTTTTTGGCCGGCAGCCACATTGGGCGCGCCGCAGACGATGCCGAGCGGGGCGCCGGCGCCGATGTCCACTTTGGTGACGGAGAGCTTGTCTGCGTTGGGATGGCGGCCACATTCGAGCACATGGCCCACTACGACGCCGCGCAAACCGCCTTTGATGCTTTCGATTTCCTCCATGCCTTCGAGTTCGAGGCCGAGTTCGGTGAGGACTTCACCCACGCGGACGGGGTCGAGATGGATGTCAAGATATGCTTTGAGCCAGTTGAGGGAAATGGTCATTTTATCAGAGAAATAAAGTAAAAACAAAAACGGCATTTTGCACCGCCCAATAAAACGGGGCAAAGATAGGGGTTTTGGGTGGAAAGTGAGAGGCCGATTTTTTTACCGTTAATTTGTGTTAAGCGCTTCGCCGAAGCCCGCCAAAAGCTGTTATTTTTGCAATACAACAAGGGACGCCGTCGTGAAAAAACGCATTCGCAATATTATGGTACTGATGATCGTGAGCATCGTCGGCGCCAATCTGTTTCAGGGCTACTGGCTGTATCAGGCCTACCGCCTCAATCACCGCGACATGAACCGCCATGCCAATATGGCACTCGGCGCTGCGGTATCGCGCACTGAACTCAGCCGGGCGCAAGACGTGCTGGGCAGTTTTGACTCCGTTGGCCAGGTCGTTTTTCACACCATCGAAAAGCCGATGCCCGAAATGCGCGGAGAAAAACGCATCACCCTGCTCGGCGACTCCCTGACTGCAAGGCGCCCAAACGATTCCGACAAAACCATCCACATCACACTCCGCGAGACAGAAACCCAGGACAGCATGCGCCAGTATGCCGATACCCTGGCCCGCCGCATCTCTTCTATGCTGGTAATGAACAAGATGTACGAAAAAGGAGTGGACCTCAAAGGAATTGAAAAAGCCTATAAAGAAGAACTGCGCACCCGAAATGTAGAGGCGGATTTTACGTTAGACACCATTCGCGTGGCTTCCTGGAAAGACCATCGCTACGAAATCTCGCCGGCCATCAAAATCGGGCAGTCCATCGAAACGCGCATCATGCCCGTCAACCCGCTGAGCAAACTCGGCATACAGGCTCGCTTCCCGCACCCGGCGCCGCACATCCTTTCGCGCATGATCGGCACGCTCATCGGCAGCGTTGTTCTTCTGGTGGTCACTACCTGGGCATTCATTTATATGCTGCGCACCATTTTGCGTCAGAAAAAACTCTCCGAAATAAAAAGCGATTTCATCAACAATATGACCCACGAGCTGAAAACCCCCATCGCAACCGTGTCGGCAGCCGTGGAAGCGCTCCAGCATTTCAATGCCATGAACGACCCCGCCAAAGCCAAAGACTATCTGGAAATTTCGCAACAGGAACTCAACCGGCTCTCCGGATTGGTAGAAAAAGTGCTCAATATCGCTGTTGAGGAACGCCGGGAATTGGACCTCCGCCCTGAGCCGGTGCAGGTGCTCGCCTTGCTGGAAGAAGTGGTGCAGCGCTATCGCATCCGCAACGGCAAACCCATCGAAATCCGTCTCGAACACCAGCTTTCCGAGGCAACGGCCATGCTCGACCGGACGCATTTCACCAACGCCATTCACAACCTCGTGGACAATGCCATCAAATATTCTTACGATTCCGTTTGTATCATCATACGCTGCACAAGTGAGGAGGGTTGGCTTCGTATCTCTGTGAGCGACAACGGGATAGGTATCCCCAAAGCCTACCAGCACAGCATTTTTGAGCAGTTTTTCCGCGTGCCACAGGGCGATTTGCACAACGTCAAAGGCTTTGGACTTGGCTTGGCCTACGTCAAAAAAATAGTGGAAAAACACGGCGGGCGCATCAGTGTCAAAAGTGAACCCCGGCATGGCTCGGAGTTTACCATCGCCATCCCTGTAGCTGCTTAGGGGCGATAAAAAAATAAAGTGATCATTTTCGCCAAAGGATTAGA
>DDUV01000094.1:10672-17052 GCA_002344975.1 Saprospiraceae bacterium UBA2329
CATTTTCGCCAAAGGATTAGATAAGTAAACGATTCATTTTAAGTGTCTTATCTAATCTTTTGGCCTAAAGAAAATGAACATTTATTTTTGCCCCACTACTTAGTGTGTAAACAGAGCGTCTATATCAAGCGCTTGGTCAATGAGGCCGAGACTATGTTCGTTTTCGATGAGGCCGCGGGGCGACAGTAAGTTGAGGAATATGTGTTTGGAGCTTTGGGAATAATGACGAAATAGTGCCGACTTGCGACGCAATCCATCTGCTGCTGATTTTGTCAGCACATAAGGCTCGGAGTGAAATTTGATTTCGAACAGATTGATGACATTGTCCTGTCGGTCTATAAGCAGGTCCACCTGAACTCCTTCCGTGCCGGCCTGGGCAGAGCGATAAAAGGCCGAGGACTCCGAATAAACGCCCGATATGCCCAGCGCTTTTTTTATTTGGACAATGTGTTTGAGGCAAAGCGACTCAAAAGCATACCCCACCCACGCTTTGTAAGATTGCGTTTGACTGAGGTTGGTCCAGATGTGTTTGTCCAGATTGGGGCGGGTTGCGATGAATTTGAGAAAAAACAGGGAGTACTCGTCGGTGAGCCGGTACACCATGTCTTTGCGCTTGCGCCCGAAACTGAAATAGGAAGAAATAAACCCGGATGCTTCCAATTCTTCCAAACACAGAGAAAACGCGCCCCCGTCAGGTATCCCGACAGCGGCGAGGATTTCCGGGCGCCCCATGCCTGTTGGTTTCGCCGCTAATGCACGAACGACGGCGATATGATGCTCCGGATTGTCGAACAATGCGGGATACAATCGTGAAAATTCACTTTGCAACGTTCCGCCGGGAGAAAAGCACACATCCTGAATGTTTTGATGAGCACTTTTACCTTTGGTCACTTCATTGAGATAATGCGGGATGCCGCCCAGTGCCATGTACAGCATGGCCGTTTGATACCGGTCTAAATTAATGTGCCTGCTTTTTAGAAAATCTTCCGTTTCCCTCAGCGTGAAAGGCTTCAACTCAATTCGTTTCGTGATTCGATTGTGCAATCCCCCTTTATCGTTGATGAGCTTTTGCAACATCCACGAAGCAGCAGAACCACAGAGCACCACGATCACCTTGTGTTGCACGGCCCAGGTATTCCAAAAAAAGCTCAACGCATTTAAAAATTTGGAGCGAGCGGTGGCCAACCAAGGCACCTCGTCAAAAAACAACACGTTCTGATGCTGTGATACATCGTTCTCTAAGCAGAGCGTGAGGGCGAAAAAAGCCTCCTGCCAGGTTTTGGGAGGTTTGGAAGGAGCATGCTCTCCAAAAGACAATTTGAGGCGAAAATGAAAATTGCCCAATTGCTCCCGGAGGGTAGCGTTTTTTACCCCAGAGGTCTCAAATCGTATTTTACCTTCGAAAACAGAATGAATGAGGAAGGTTTTCCCTACCCGTCTCCTGCCTAAAACGGCTACCAATTCGGAGCTTTCCGAGTCAAGTACACGCTCCAATATGCCCCTTTCTTTTTCGCGCCCGACCAACATGGTTGTCTTTTTTTTGTTTTAAATTCGCGGAATGTGGCAAAAATAACACGATTCCGCGAATTATGGCGCATTTTTTGACAAAAACTACTTTTGTCCCGCATCCAGCTTGGCCAAAATCCGCGCCACGTCCTGTCGCTGCGCTTCGAGGGCGGCTTTGAGCGCCTGGATTTCGGCGGCCTGCCCGACCTGACACTTGCCGGCGCTTTTCCCAATTGCAGAGATGTGGCTGACGAAGTGCGCCGCCCGGAGGTTTGGATTCATCGGTCAGCGCCGAAATGCTTATCTTTGAAGCTCAAAAATCATTCACGGCCATGTCTTCCATTCTCATAAAAAACGGCGCCATCGTTGATCGCGGCGCCATCCGCCACGGCGATCTGCTCATCAGAAACGGGCGCATCGAGCGCATCGGCGGCATCATTGACAGCCCTGCCGATCAGGAAATTGTAGCCGAGGGCCGCTTCGTCATGCCCGGCATCATAGACGATCAGGTACACTTCCGCGATCCCGGTCTCACCCACAAAGCCGACCTCTACACCGAACCGAGAGCTGCCGTAGCGGGAGGCGTCACCTCCTTCATGGAGATGCCCAATACCAAGCCGCCGGCACTCACACAGGCGCTGCTGGAAGAAAAATATGCCGCAGCCGCCCAAAAATCGCTGGCCAATTACTCTTTTTTTATGGGCGCCTCCAATGACAATTTGGACGAGGTGTTGCGCACCAATGGCCGCGATGTGTGCGGCGTGAAGGCGTTCATGGGTTCCAGTACCGGCAATATGCTGGTGGATGCGCCCGCTACGCTGGAGGCATTGTTTTCCAATGTGCCGCTGCTCATCGCCACGCATTGCGAAGACGAGGCCACCGTGCGCCGCAACGAAGCGCTGTGGCGCGAACGCTACGGAGAGGACGTGCCCATGTCGGAACACCCGCACATTCGCAGCGTGGAGGCCTGCCTGCTTTCGTCCTCTTTTGCGGTGGAACTGGCGCGCAAGCACAACACCCGCCTGCACATTCTGCACATTTCCACAGAGGAAGAACTTGCCCTTCTTCGAAACGATATTCCGTTGGAGCAAAAGCGCATCACTTCCGAGGTATGCGTGCATCACCTCTATTTCAACAGCGACGATTATGCCCGCTTCGGCTCGCAGATCAAGTGCAACCCGGCGGTAAAAGCGCCCCGACACCAGCAAGCGCTGCTGCCCGCTCTGCTCGACAACCGGCTCGACATCATCGCCACCGACCACGCGCCGCATACATGGGAGGAAAAGCAATATTCGTATTTCGGAGCGCCGTCGGGCGTGCCGCTCGTGCAACATTCGCTCAATATCATGCTGGAATTTTACCATCAGGGGCGCATTTCCATGGAGCGCATCGTGGAAAAAATGTGCCATGCTCCGGCGCAGTGCTTTCAAATAGAACAGCGTGGATTTTTGCAGGAAGGCTACTGGGCCGATGTGGTGATCCTCGACCCCGACCGCGAATGGACGGTGACGCCCGACAATATTTATTACAAATGCGGCTGGTCTCCGTTGCTGGGGCATACCTTCCGGGGCATGGTGGAGGCTTCTATTGTGAGTGGCCATCTGGCGTACCAAAACGGACGTTTTTTTGAAGGAAAAAAGGGGGGAAGAATGCTGTTTGAGAGGGAGTGAAAATCATTTTTCTCCTCCTCCCGCCCGCATATCCTTCACCATCAGTTCCCATTCCCGCCGCTCGTCCCATTGGCTTTCTTCCAAAGTATAACACACGTCGAAAGGTCGCTGGAGCAGGCCCTTCGTCAGCGCCTCGCCCTGCCCGAACGCGATGCCCGACATGCTGCGCTCGCCCTGCCGGAGCGATAGTTTGAGGTGATCGCCCTTGAGCAGCCGCGAGTAGCCGGTATCGCTCACTTGCTTGGTGACGAACACCGGATTGCGGTTGCCGGGGCCAAAGGGGGCAAATTGTTTCAGCACCCGCCCGAATGCAGGCGTAATGTCCTGTAAATCAATCTCTGTATGGACGGAAATGACTTTGCGAATATCGTCTTCCGACAAAGACTGCCGCACCACCGCCTCGAATCGCTCGCTGAAAGCATGCACATTTTCGGGCAGCAGACTCAGTCCGGCAGCGTGTGCATGGCCGCCATAGCTTTTCAGCAAATCCCGGCACTGCCCCAGCGCTGCATGAAGATCGAAGCCCGCCACCGAGCGCGCCGAGCCCACTGCCATTCCGTCTGAATGGGTGAGCAGGATGGCCGGTTTGTGGCAGCGCTCCACGATGCGCGAGGCCACAATGCCCACCACGCCTTTGTGCCAGTGCGGGCCATAGAGTACAATGCTGCGGCGCGTTTCGTCGTGTGCAGCAGGCATGGCCTCTGCTTCCTCGAAGGTGCGGAGGTCGTATTCGCGGCGCAGTTGGTTGCGGTATTCCAGCACCCGGCTGTACTCGGCGGCCACGAGGCGGTCTTGGGCCAGCATCAATCGCACAGCCTGCCCGGCGTCGGCCATGCGCCCGGCGGCATTAATCATCGGCGCCAGTCCGAACACAATATCGCTGACGTTGAGCGGGCGCGAGCGGCGACTTTCCTCAATAAGCGCGTTCAGTCCGGGCTTGTCGCTGCGGTTGAGTTGCTGCAATCCGTACCAGGCCAGCACCCTGTTTTCGCCGGTCATGGGCACGATGTCGGCGGCGATGCTGATGACCAAAAAATCGAGCAGAGACTGCCAGTGCGACGCGTCCACCTCGTAGCGGGCAGAGTAGGCTTGCGCCAGTTTGAGGGCCACGCCGCAGCCGCTGAGTTCTTTGTACGGATACGCGCAATCGGGGCGTTTGGGGTCTAATACGGCCAAGGCTTCGGGCAGGGCGTCACCCGGCAGGTGGTGATCGCAGATGATGAAATCTATGCCGTAAGCATGGGCGCGCGTCACCTGATCTATGGCCGTAATGCCGCAGTCCATAGCGATGATGAGTGCGGCGCCGTTCTCGCGGGCATACTCAATGCCTTCGATCGAAACGCCGTAGCCCTCGCGGTATCGGTCGGGAATGTAGTAGTCGAGATGCGGGTGCAATTTTTTCAAAAAGCTGTACATCAGCGCAATGGAGCAGGTGCCGTCCACGTCGTAGTCGCCGTAGAGCAGGATTTTTTCACCTTTTTCAATGGCCTGCCGGAGCCGTTGTACCGCCGCATCCATATCCTGCATAAGAAAAGGATCGTGCAGGTCTTCGAGCGAAGGCCGGAAAAAAGCCTTGGCCTGCTCGAAGCTGTGAATGCCCCTTTGTACCAACAAGCGACACAGCACCGGGTGAATGCCCAGCGCCTGCCGGAGCGATTCTGCGGCGTTTTCATCGGTACTCAGCAATTTCCATTCGGTGCGCATGGCGGTGGTGATATTCGTGATGTGTTTAGTGAAGGGGTGACTTAGCCAGGCACTCAATCTGATAGTCACCCCTTCACTAAATAAGCAAGAATCAAACTCGCAGCTTTGATATAGACGGCGAAACATGCCGGATTCCATAAGACCTCAGAAAAAATTTTACTTTTGTCTCAAAATCATCTACCGTGAAACCAATCCAACTACTGCTGTTCTTCGCTTTTGCCTTATTGCTCAACTCCGCCGCCGCGCAACCCAAAACCGCCTACGTTTTGTACGATGCCGCCGGCAAAAAGGTGAGCTACGAAAAAATGATTAAGACACTGAAAGACAAAGATATCGTTTTGTTCGGCGAGTATCACAACAATCCCATCTCTCACTGGCTCCAAATTGAAACCGTGATGGACCTGCACCCGCTGCGGCCTTTGGTGCTGGGCGCCGAGATGTTTGAAACCGACAATCAGGAGGCCTTGGACATGTACTTGGCCGGAACGATCAACGACAAAGGTTTGGACTCGCTGGCCCGCCTGTGGAAAAACTACCCCACCGATTACGCGCCTTTGGTTCGGTTTGCCCAAAAAAACAAACTGCCTTTTGCCGCCACCAATATCCCGCGCCGATATGCTTCCAAAGTGGCGCGCGGCGGTTTTGAAGCCTTAGACACCCTCAGCGATCAGGAAAAAGCCTGGATAGCCCCGATGCCCATGCCCTACGATGCGGAATTGCCCGGCTACAAAGCCATGCTGGAGATGATGGGCGGTCACGGCGGGGCCAACTTGCCCAAAGCGCAGGCTAGCAAAGACGCTACGATGGCGCATTTCATTTTGCAATATTATCGTCCGGGGGCCTTGTTCATACATTTCAACGGGGCCTATCATTCCGACAACTACGAGGGCATTCTCTGGTACCTGCGCCGGCAGCAGCCGCAACTCCGCTATGCCACCATTTCTACCGTCTCGCAGGCCGACAACCGCAAGCTGTTGCCCGAAAACAAGGGCCGCGCGGATTTTATCATTTGTGTGGATGAGGATATGACGACAACGTATTGAGGGTTTTTTTTCCGTAAAAGATTTGCCCAATGTAACCTCGGTCACCTTCCGGGAGATGCAGAACACTGCTTTTTTGCATCCAAAATCAGAACACGACCATGTTGACCGCCATCAAAGCATTATTGGGCATCGGCCCCAAAGCCGACTACAAAGCCTTGCGCGAACAGGGCGCCGTCATTATTGACGTGCGCACACCCGAAGAGTTTCGGGCCGACCATCTGAAAGGCGCGCTGAACATTCCGCTGCACCGCATTCGCAACGAAGCAGCGGCACTCCTGAAAAAGAAAAAACCGGTCATCCTGTACTGCCGTTCGGGCAGCCGCAGCGGCATGGCCAAAAACATCCTGCGCTCGGCAGGCATCGAAGCCTACAACGCCGGCAGCCTGGGGGCTATTCGCCGGGCGTTGAAGTAATTGTGGACCATAAAAAAAGGGCTGAGTAGTGGGGCAAAAATAAA
>DDUV01000094.1:17395-93513 GCA_002344975.1 Saprospiraceae bacterium UBA2329
TATTTTTTTATCGCCCCTAAGCGCGGAAACAACCACGTTTGACCCTTTTTCTTTTCCACCGCCCGGCATCACGACGAGCGATAAGCGATCTCGTGGTAAGTCTTTTCGTGCGGCCCCAGAAACAAGCGCGCATAAATGCGATACACCGCCAGCCCGTCCAGAATCAAAGTCAGCCCGATCATGGCAGCCAGTAGGTATTGGTTTTGATGCACATGCCCCAAAATGAGGTCTTCACCGATGAACGTAGGCGTAATGGGAAACCCTATCAGGCCCAGACCCGCAATCAGAAAAGCCACAGACAGGCGCGGCCGCTCGTAGGAATGCCCCTGAAAACGATCCAGCATGGTGCTCTCGCCGCTTTTTTCCAAAATATAAAATGTCCGGTACCCGATTGCTGCCGAAATAGAAATGCCGCTGTAAAAAAGCAGTACCTGTGCAGGGTCGAATTGTTCGTTGTATGCAATAGCAAGCCCCACAAACAACTGACTGACAATGACCAGCGACCAGGCATTGCGGGCCTCGTTGCGCTTTACGAAAGCTTTGATAATCATCAGCAAACTAATGAAAGCCAAGGCTGTGGGCAGCCATCTCAACAGCATCTGCGGCAATTCTTCCCGTTGAAAAACCAACACGACGCCGGCTACATAAAGCGGCACAAAAATCCAGACCGCCATGCGGGCCGTCATAAAGGTGATGCTGTTACCGATCATTTTTAAGGGCATCCAAAGCAAGCGATACATGAGCGTGTCCAAATTCCACTCTTTGAGGCTCAGCATATATACCGTCACTTTCAGCTTTTCCCAAAAAGTGTCGGCTTTCTGATGTTGCGGAGGCGTGAAATGAAAAAACTGATCGTGTATGAGGTAGCTGAGCACGGAGGGCGAGACGAGCAGTTGGTAAGTGCGCAAAAATGCGTTGCCCGCAAAGTGAAACAAGGCCAGCGTGTGCCAGCCCAGGGCCACTTCCACCACCATAATGCCGATTTGGGCAATGGAGGAATAGGCGATCTGGGTTTTTACGGTGGCCTGCACCCTGGCTACGAGGGTAGCAACAACGCTGGTGGCAATACCCGTGAACGCCAGCAATACCAAAAACCAGGTGCTGGTATGCCACAGTGGATAGGTGCGGATGAGCAAAAAGATGCCTATGTGAACCGACAAAGAGCCGTAAAAAATGGCGCTGGAAGAGGTAGGGCCTTCCATGGCGCGGGGCAGCCAGGAGGAAAACGGAAGTTGTGCCGATTTGACCATAGCCACCACATAGAAGGCCATCGGAATGGTGATCTCAAATACGGTGCCGAAAATCAACGGCGTATCGGCAGGCATCAGGTTGTTCAAATCAAAAAAGGTGATGCTCTTGTGAAAATAATGGTGGCACAACCAGATAGCATACAACAAAAACACGTCGGCAACCCGGTACAACGACACCACCTTAAGCGCATTTTTGACTGGCAAATAGCGGTCTCTGTAATAGGCTATCAAAAAGAAAGACGAGACCCCGATGATCTCCCAGCCGATGAGCAGCGTCTCGAAATTGCCCGCAAACAGAATGGTCGTCAGACCTGAATAAAAGAACAGGATATTGTTGAAAAATCGCTTGTAGCCCTTTTCCCGGTGAATATAAAAGCGACTGAACATCAGTACCATAAAGGTGAGAATAACCGTGACGCTGAAATAAACCGCCGTGGTGCGGTCAAAAAACAGGTCAATGGTAAAATGCGCGCTTCGGGCTTCGTACAGGTCGAAACCTTTCCAGTGCAGGTCCTCGAAACCGGCCATTCCCCAGCCAATCAACAACGCGACCAACAGCGCAAAATGCGTGAGTACCACGCCGGCAGCTATTCTGAAAATAGGCTTCTCCTGTTGGTTGCTCGGTATCAGGCTCAACAAAAAGCCGGCCAGCGGCACGATGAGAAAAAATGGAAGTAAATGATGCATACAGCATGGTTTTGTAGTAATCAAAAAGAGTGCACGGAAGAACGCCGGATGGCCTATTCGGTCAAAATATGCACGGGCAAGTTCTCTTGCGTTGCATCCACTATGTAGTTGGTTTCCATCTCTTTAGCAGATTCCAACAGGTAATGAACATCGTCGGCGCGCTCCACGCTTTCTTTGACCGGCTTGTACAGATAGAAAGCCTCGTTTTTGAAGTAGTAAAAATCGTTCGTGTCCGGGTGGATGGCCACCAAATGCACCCATTCGTCTTTGAACCAATCGTACAAATCATCCTGAGCGCCAATGGTTTTCAGCACTACGTCGGGGTAATGCTCGACCAGAATCAACAGGCGGACGGGATCGTGTACCTCAATCATCTGAAGCGGCAGGCCGGGACGCAGGTCGCCGTCGCTGCTGTTGGCCACGCCTATCAGTCCCATGACGTTGTGCGGCAGTTTGGTGCCCGCGCCGAGTTTGTAGTTGTCTACTCTGGAAAAATAGTACTCCAGATTGATGCCCCCGCAAACAATCGGCAGCGGCCGGATGACATTGAGCAAGAGCCGTCCATCTGGGTCGGTGCGGTAATCGTAGGAGTTCATAAAAGCGCGGCGGTCAAAAAACAGCCCTTTGGTAAGGCCGCGATGCCCCACAAAACAAAGCGCGTTGGTACCATGCCCCAGTTCGGGGCGCGGCTCGAAGTAGGAGACCGACCGGCGGCGAATGGCTTCCCGCACCTTTTTGATGTCGGCCTGCGTATCAATGGAGGCGAAGCGGCGCGAGCGCTCTTTGGCATTCAGGTTGAGAGCTTCTTCAAAAGCATTTTGGTGTTGCTCGTGCGCTTTCGCCAACTGCTGAGGCAATACATCGGCATCGTAAAAAGCAATTTCATCGGCTGCCGTGTCGTGCAGGGCGCCCACAAACCGGGTGCCGGCAGGAATGTGCATTCCTCTGGCACTGAGTAGCTCCCGCACTTTTGCATGGTTGGCCATGAAGGCAAATACCCGGGCGTTGACCGCCCCCGGTCGCCCGCTGCATGCGCCGCAGTCGTGCGCGCCGTGATGCGGGTTGTTGGCGCTGCTCGAACCGTGCCCCACCATGTAAACGATGCGCGCAAAACGCTCTGCCATCCCAATGCCGCGCAAGAGGTTTTCGACGCGGTCGGCCATTTCTGTCACGGTGAAGCCAAGTTGCAGGCCGTTTTCCATGGTCGGCGGGTCGGCGCTTTCTATCTGCAACTCCGCGTCCATATTCATGTGCGCGAAGGCATCGGAAATAGCCGGGCTCATTTTGGGCCGGAACAAATCCAAAAACAGTTTTACCGCCGCCCACAATCCCAGCGACAGCGTAATGACAAAGCCCTGCAACATGGTGTGCGAGCGCTTGGTGTAGAGGAGTTCCCGCTTGCGATGATGAGGCCCCGTTTCTTTTTCTTTGATGAGGTACTTGGGCGTGACGGGCGCCGGACACAGTTTTTCGTAAAACTTGCCCCCGGAAGGCTGGAAGAAAAATTCTACGCCGAAAAAACCAGGCGCGCCCAGCGTTTCACTGCGCTTGTCCACCATTTCTATGTGGCGCCGTAGGGAGTCTTCCCGCTCGTCTATGCAAAAAATGGCCTGAAACGAAACGTCTTTAATGTCTTCGTCTGTCTGCGATTGAAAGCCCTTGAGGTGTTGCAGGCCGGCCAGTACTTCGTCGTAGTAACTCCACTCAAAAGCATCCTGCCAGATCATCAGCACTTCGTGAAACTCGGAAATGGCAGCCTCCGCAAACAAATCCATCGGTTCGGCCTGTGCCACCAAAGCCAAGGGTTGCCATTTTTCTGTCCCCAGAGCGCGGTCCAGGGCATCTATTTCCATAATCAGCTCCAAGTGGATCAGTTCGCGCAAGGAGATATTTTTGGCGTATAACAGGCTTTCGGGGCGGTGTTCTACGGTGGCCACCATGCCCGACCAGCCGCGATGTGCAAATTGCTGATCGAACAGGTATTGCTCGAAAAAGGCTTCATCGCCCGCTACTATTTTCAAGAGGTCGGCCAATTCCAGAGATGAATCCATCAGTAGTTTCCTGGCCCGTTTGCCGTGAATGAAGCCGGCAAAACTGTTTTGCTCCAAAGTGCGGATGGCTCCCAACAGGCCTTTTTCTTCAAATGGAAAATTCCACAGCGCAACGCCCTGATCCAAAAAGCTGCACAGGATGCGAAACAGGAGCGGCTGCACCAAATTGTCTAAATCAATGTGGTAGTGGCTCTTCCACAACGCCCGCAGTCGCCCTATGCGCGGCTCTATGTTGTAGTCGTACTGCTGCTGAAGCGCCTTTTGCAGCCAGGCATCCAAGTGCTGTTCACCTTTTCGCTCTTTGATGACACTTTCCAAAATTTCCCGCCGGATGCGGTTGATTTTATAGAGCTTTCGGAATTCGTTCAGTTGTATGGTCACCTGAAATCCGAACATTTTGGATGCCTTGAAAATGGCATCATAAAATTTTTGATCCTGAAAAGCGTGCAGCGAATTGTGATGCACGAAATCTTTCAGCGGCGTTTGCGAGGGCAGGTAATGCTCCAATTGGTGCAAAACGTGTGCCTCGTTGAATATACGCGATGAATGTTTCTCCATCTTGTTGGAATGTATTTTAATTGCGTAATCGGCCTCGTAGTCATGTACTATCCGGCGCCTTTTCAGGCGGAGGTCGTATGTCTTTTTTTGCGTGCCGCCAGATCGTGTTTAGAGAGCGCTTTATGGTCGTCTATGCCGATGATCTTCACCGTACCGCCTGCTGCCACATAATCGTGTTCAAAGTGGTGGAGGTTTTCCATCACAGAGTGATCCACCAATTTTGTATTCGATAGATCAATGGTGAGGTGCATGCCTTGTGGAATGGCATCCAACTTGCCCTTGATACCCAACCAATTGGTGAAAACCGCAGATTTTTCAATTTCTACCAAATAGTTGTCGTCCTCAAACGAAACACTGACCGGCGATTTGAACAATGACCGGATCGGAAGGCCGTTGGCTACATGAATGATGATTTTTAATGCCATACCGGCAGCAATGCCCACCAACAGGTCTTCGTACAAAGTGATGATGATGGTGACCAAAAAAATGGCCAGTTGCTCCTTCCCGATTTTGAAAATATGCGCGAACTCTCTGGGATGCGCCAATTTGATGCCCACCGTGATCAGCATGGCGGCCAATGCGGTATTGGGAATCATCTCAATGTAGCGCGCCGCGAACAGCACAAACACCAGTATGAAAAAGCCGTGAAAGAAATTGGCCCAGCGTGTTTTAGCGCCGTTTGCCACATTGTTGGAACTACGCGCCACCTCCGAGATCATAGGCATTCCGCCCAATATGCCGGCCAGGGTGTTGCCGATGCCCACAGCAATCAAATCTTTATTGGTGTCCGATTTGCGCTTGTAGGGGTCCATCATATCTATAGCCTTCACGGTCAGCAAGGATTCCAGCGTGCCCACCAAGGCAAACATGACGACGTATTTGATAAAAAGCCCCGGTTGTGAAAACCCGTCAAAACTGACATTCACCTTCACTACTTCCAGTAAATTGCCGATATGAACTAAGGCATAAGTCGGCTCCGTGTGCTGAAAATCCATGATGAGCTGCGCTGGAACTGCGATGAGCAATACCACTAAGGGCGCCGGAATTTTTTTGAGAAAAGGCACTGTATTGTTGTGCCAACTGGTCATCACCCACAAGCTGATGACGCCGATGACGGTGGCCTTCGGGTCTATATGAGATAAGAAAAAGGGAATTTCGGCCAGCAATTCCAATGGTTCTTTGCCTTTGGTCAGGGCCGGGTCAATGTCTAACAGCACCGGTATTTGCTTGGCAATGATGATGATGCCGATGGCCGCCAACATGCCGTGTATGGCTGAAAGAGGAAATACATCGGCTAACTTGCCTAATTTGAAAACGCCAAACAGGATTTGAATGACGCCGGCTATCACAATAGCGCCTAATGCCATTTTCCAACCTGTCTCGCCCCCGCCGAAATCTGTGACCGCCCCGGCTACAATGACGATCAAACCCGCCGCCGGGCCTTTGATGGTCAGCCGCGATCCGGCCAAAAAACTCACGACCAAGCCGCCGATGATGGCCGTCAGAAGTCCTGTAATAGGTGGAAAATCTGAGGCTTTGGCAATGCCCAAACTCAGGGGAAGCGCCAATAAAAAAACAATGAATCCTGAAATGGCGTCTGTGGCGCCATGCGCTTTGAGGCCCGCCAGGCCGTCTGCCGGGAGGGTCTTTTTTTCTGTATTTTGTTGCATGGTTGAATCTGTCTTTCCGGCAATACAGAGGAAACGTGTTGCCGTTTTTACTCAATTACATGGTTCACGCGACGAGCGCACAAGCGTACCGCCTGCGGACGGAAGCCGGGAGAAGCCATCGCCCTCCCGTCGTCATCTTCCCGGTCTTAGCGACTACGGAAGAAATGCCTTGAACGCGTGGAACAGAATGTAAAAGGGACGACCGACCAAGGTGCCGAGCAGATGGGCGGCACGGTCGGTAATAGATTGAAAAACAGAATCGTAGAATGAATGCAGGGGTAAAGGCTGTCCTATTGCCGGCAAGCCCTGTTGAACGAACGCTATATCGTCGGCGCCGCCGGAATCGTGGCGCCAATGATCGGGATGGTCTTCTTCGCTTCGCTCCTCAATGCTTTCTTTTTCTATGCAGAAAAATTTTTCGGCCTCCTCTTCATCCAAAGGATTGTGGAAAACACTGGGAAGCTGCAATGGAAAAGAGCCGGCTTCGTTGAACAACGTAAGCGCAGCAATCAATAATAATGACACTATTCTCTCCACTGCCGGTCAATTGAAATCGTAATCGGCGGCAAAGGTAGCAGGGCTACATCGGAAATTCCAAGTATTTTTTGCAAACAGGATGTTAATTCAGGCAGGCACTTCCTCTTCCTGAAACACGCCCACGGGCACTACCCAGCCATGCGTATCCTCGAAACGACCGGAGCGCAAGCCGTCAATATGGTCTTTCACCCAGCGGCTGATTTTGCGGCCTTCTACCGGCGGCAGCTCCATCAGTAGTTCATCGTATTGAATATGAGATACATGCGACACTACGGCAGCCGTGCCCGCGCCGAAAACCTCCTCTAATGTGCCGGCTTTGTAGGCAGCTACCAACTCGTCTATGGTGATGCGGCGTACCTCCACCGGGTAGCCCTCTTCGCGCAGCAGCGTGATGATGCTGTCGCGGGTGATGCCCTTGAGGATGGCCCCGTCGGTGACCGGCGTGATCGTTACTCCGTTGATGACGAAGAAAATATTCATGGTGCCCACCTCCTGAATGTACTTGAACTCCGGCGATTCGAGCCACATGACCTGATCGAAACCTTTTTCCTGAGCCATTTTGGTGGGAAGCATGGCGCCCGCGTAATTGCCGGCCGCCTTGGCCTCGCCCGTGCTGCCGTTCACTGCGCGCACAAAGTGGTTTTCGGCCATCAGGCGCACTGGTTTGGGGTAGTAAGGACCTACCGGGCCGGTCATGATGATGAATTTGTATTTGGCAGAGGGCCGCACGCCGATGAACTCGTCATTGGCAAACATCAGCGGGCGAAGGTACAGGGCGCTGCCTTCCTGCGGCGGAATCCAGTCGGCATCCACACCGACGAGCATGTCCAAGCCTTGCAAAAACAGCGATTCCGGTATTTCGGGCATACACATACGGCGTGCCGAAGCGTTCATACGGGCGGCGTGCATTTCCGGGCGGAACAGCATGGGTTGGCCGTCGAGCGTCTTGGTGGCTTTCATGCCCTCAAATATGGACTGCCCGTAATGCAGGCCCATGCAGGCCGGGTGTATGGAGAAATTGGCAAACGGCTCAATGCGCGGATTTACCCAGTTTTCGCCGTCGAAATCAGCGATGAAAATGTGATCGGAGAAATGACGACCGAAAGGAATGTTGTTGAAATCCACTCCGCCGAGTTTGGAATTTTCGGTCTTAGTCAGGCTGATTGTATATTTCATGACGCGGTTTTGTGCAAAAGTACATACTTTTACCTTTATAACCAAGAATGCAGATGATAATTTTAAAAACAGTCTGATTTTGGGTGTTTTTTAGACTTTAATTTGTCAATGCTTTGTATTGCTAATCTTTATTCTGATGAATGTCTTGTTGGAATTTGAAATAACCGATCTTCCCGATGCCGATGCAAATATGTTGAACCGGCAGGGAGACAATGCGCGCGGCATTCTGGTAGTGACGGAAGCGGTGGAAGACCCCGCGCTGAAGCCTTTTTTGGAAAGAATACTGAGAGGCGTTCAGATCGAACTCGACCGGGACGCGCTCTGGCTTTCGCCGGAACCGGGCGCCACTGTGCCGCCTTTATCCACCTTGATGCGCCATGCCGCCTTCGATACGGTGCTGGTATTCGGGTACGAACCGGCTCAACTGGGGCTTCAGATCAATTGGCAACACTACGCCCCGATTCCTTTTTTGGGCAAAACCCTCCTGTTCAGCCACTCGCTGCCGCTCATCATGGAAGAACGCAACCGCAACGAAAAAACCTATTCGGGGCCGCTGTGGGCTGCGGTGAAACATATTTTCGCGTGAGGTTAATTCCCCGAATACCCTATCTTTGCGGCCTGTTTTTCATCGCATTAAACACAAAAATCATGTCGCAGCAAGCCGATCAATTCAAAAAATTAGTTTCCCATTGCAAAGAATACGGGTTTATTTTTCCTTCCAGCGAAATATATGATGGTCTCAGCGCAGTATATGATTACGGACCTTACGGCGCCGAACTGAAAAACAACATCAAGTCTTACTGGTGGAAAGCAATGGTGCAAATGCACGAAAACATCGTGGGCCTCGACGCCGCCATCTTTATGCACCCCCTCACCTGGAAGGCTTCCGGCCATGTGGACGCCTTCAACGACCCGCTCATTGACAACAAAGACAGCAAAAAACGCTACCGCGCCGACCAACTCATCGAGGGCCACCTGGACAAGATTGAGGAGAAAATGAACAAGGAGGTGGAAAAGGCCCTCAAGCGTTTCGGCGACAGCTTCGACGAGGCCATGTACCGCCAAACCAATCCCCGCGTGCTGGAGTACCAACAACAGTACGATGCCATCCTCGAGCGTTTCACCAAAGCCACCGCTGCCGGCGACATGGCCGAACTCAAGGCCATCATTGACGATCTGGAAATAGCCGACCCCGACACCGGCTCGCGCAACTGGACCGAAGTGCGCCAGTTCAACCTCATGTTTTCCACGCAGTTGGGCAACATCGCCGGCGAAGACGGCAAGCTCTATCTCCGCCCGGAAACAGCGCAGGGCATCTTCGTCAATTTCCTCAACGTACACAAAACCACCCGCCAGAAAGTCCCCTTCGGCATCGCGCAGATCGGCAAGGCTTTCCGCAATGAGATCGTGGCCCGGCAGTTCATCTTCCGCATGCGCGAGTTTGAACAAATGGAAATGCAGTTCTTCCTGCGCCCCGGCGAGGAAATGAAATGGTACGCATACTGGAAAGAAGCCCGCATGAAATGGCATCTGGCGCTGGGTACGCCGGCTGAAAAACTGCGATTCAAAGACCACGACAACCTGGCCCACTACGCCAATGCCGCCGTGGACATTCAGTTCGATTTTCCCTTCGGTTTCAAAGAGTTGGAAGGCATTCACTCCCGCACCGACTTCGACCTCAGCAGCCATCAGGAGTTGTCGGGCAAAAAAATGCAGTATTTCGACTCCGAACTCAACGAAAACTATGTGCCGTATGTGGTGGAAACCTCCGTCGGCTGCGACCGCATGTTTTTGGCCCTGATGAGCCAGGCGCTTCAGGAAGAAAGCGTGCCCGACGCCAAAGGGGAAGACGCCACGCGTACCGTGCTGCGCCTGCATCCGGCTCTGGCACCCGTGAAATGCGCCGTGCTGCCGCTGCTTAAAAACAAAGAAGAACTCACCGGGAAGGCCCGCGAGGTATTTGACAGCCTCAAGCATTCCTTCCTTTGCCAATACGACGAAAAAGATGCCATTGGTCGCCGCTACCGCCGGCAGGACGCCATCGGCACGCCGTTCTGCGTCACCATTGACTTCGACACGCTGCAAGACGATACGGTCACCATCCGCGAGCGCGACTCCATGCAACAGGAGCGCGTTCATATCAGCAAGGTGGAGGCCATCGTGCGGGAGCGCACCGATATGTCGGTGTTGTTCCGGTAGGACTTTTCGCATAGCGAACATGAGTCATCCCGAATTTTGTAAATGATCTCGGAGAGATCAAATATTTGTAGATCAACAAATTAAAATGCGTGACGACCTCGGAGAGGTCGAACATGAACATGCCAAAATAACACGTTGTGCGACCTCTCCGAGGTCGAAAAAACCGTTATTGAGGCATTTCTACAAATCTATGACCTCTCCGAGGTCGAAAATTCGGGATGACTCATGTTTACTAAGGAAAGTTGCCTGATTCCGACCTGCTATAAAATCCCCCGCGCAGGCAATAACGGCGGCTTGGTTCAGGTTATTCCCGGCAGAAGTTTTGGATAACCAACCAACAGGATCATGCGCATTTTTTTACTTATCGGCCTTCTCGCCGCAGCCGTTTATTCAGAGGCTCAAAATCCCTTAGCCATCGGGCAATGGCGCTCGCACCTGCCCTTCCGTTTCGGCAAGGCGGTAACGCAGAGCAACACAAAAATCTATTACTCAGCGGATCAGGCATTGCTGGCATTGGACAAATCCGACCGCTCGGCGGAATTCATTACCAAAGTGGAGGGCCTCAGCAATGCGGGCATAGACATTGTGAAGTACCACCCCGGCAGCGACGTACTGGCAGTGGTGTATAGCAACAGCGTGATAGATTTGGTGAAAACCAACGAAATTGTAACCCTCAACCAGATACGGAATTTTACCAATCTGCCCGGTCAGAAAAAAGTGAACGGCGTGTTCACCCTCGGCGCTGCACAGATGTATCTGGCGGCCAGTTACGGCGTGTCGTTGCTCAATCTGGCGCGCAACGAATTTGAGTTTACCACCTTCACCGGCATCTCCGTCAATAGCGTGGCGGTACTCAACAACATCATCTATGCCGCTACCAACGAGGGTATTTATCGCTCGCCGGCGGGAGGTCTCAACATCGCAGATTTCGGCAACTGGACGCTTTTAGGCCCCGATCAGGGTTTCCCCGAAGATTATCGCTCCACGGCATTAGTGGTGTGGAACAACCGCCTGTATGCCGACGTAAACAACGACGTGATGCGCCTCGGCGATCAGGGAGCCGAGTTGTTTCACTCCGGGCAAGGGGTGCCGTTGCGGTTTTTGAGCGCCGAAGGACAGCGCCTGCTGGCGGGGTTCGGCAACTGCACGTCTTCGGGGTGTACCAATGCGCGGGTGACGTACTTTGAGAGCAGTGGCGTTACCGGAAATCTGGCGGGCGGCTGCGTGAGCGTGCCCTTGTATGCTCTGGAAGATCAGCAGGGCAGGATATGGTTTGCCGATGCTTTCAACGGCTTTCGATTGGTCAACAATGTAAATGACCCGGTTTGCACCATCATGGAGTTCAACACGCCCAGAACGCCCAATAACTACCAGATCAAAATAAGGAAAGATGAAGTATGGGTGGCCGCCGGCGGCGTAGATCAGACTTTCACGGCCAGAGGATCGCGGCAGGGCTTCTACTCGCTCATAGATGGGATTTGGAACGCCTACACGCCGGAAAACGTGCCCGTATTGCGCGGCGAAAACCCCAATGATTCCAACGACGACCTCACCGACTTCCTGTCCATCGCCTTCCATCCCGGCAACGGCAAGATTTATGCCGCCTCCTTCCGGGAAGGGCTGATTGAATTTGACGGGCAACAAAGTTTTCAGCTATTCAATGAAAACAACTCCTCGCTGGGCAATGCCGTCGGCGACGAAGCCCGCACCCGCGTGGCCAGCCTGGCTTTCGATAAAGACAACAACCTTTGGATGTCGAACCACCGGGCAGCGCGGCCCATTTCCGTGCTCAAAAAGGATGGTACCTGGCAAAACTTTGCTCCATCCTGCGACCTCACAGAAATTCACCAGATGGCCATTGACCTGTCGGGCAACAAGTGGTTTGTAAGCAGCAATCAGGCGACGGGCGTGCTGGTGTTCAATGAAGGCAATTTAGAAACAAACGGCGACGAGCGCTGTCGCGTCATCTCGCAATCCAACAGCAAACTGCCCTCTAACGTGACCAACTGCTTAGCCGTTGACCTCGACGGCGACGTGTGGGTAGGTACGGCGCAGGGCGTCGTTATTTTTGAATGCGGCGATCCTTTTAATACGGAATGTGTGGGCACTATCCGGTCGGTGGAGCGCAACGGCTTTCTGGGCGAACTGCTCGGCACGGAAGACGTGTTGACCATCTCGGTGGACGGCGCCGACCGCAAATGGGTGGGCACGCGCAACGGCGTTTACCTGCTCTCGCCCGATGGCAGGGAAGAAATCCATCATTTTACGATTGACAATTCGCCGTTGCCCGACAATACAGTGGCCTCCATCGGCATAGATTCCATCAGCGGCGAAGTGTTTTTCGGCACGCTGCGGGGCATCGTTTCTTATCGCTCGGATGCTACGGTGGGCACTCGTTTTCAAAATGAGGAAGTGCTGGTTTTTCCCAATCCGGTGCGCCCGGAGTACGAAGGCCCCATTGCCATCAAGGGCTTGACGCGAGAAGCCGTGGTGAAAATTACGGACGTACACGGGCAGCTTGTTTTTGAAACAAGAGCGCTGGGCGGTCAGGCCATTTGGGACGGGCGCGACTTCAACGGGCGCCGGGCGCCTACGGGCGTGTATCTCGTTTTTGCGGTGAGCAATCCGAGGTTTTCGGGCTTTACGGGCAAACCGGAGACGGCTACTGCAAAGATATTGTTTGTGAATTAGGGAGCGGGCGGGGACGGCTGCAAGCCTCAAGCCTCAAGCTAATGGCTGCAAATGAGGAATGCGCCATCAGCTTGCGTTGCGCGCGTGAGGGGGCCGACGGGAGGACGACGCGAGGAGGACGACCAAGGCACCCGACGGCACCTCAGCTTCTATAAGAGTGCCGGCACGCCTCAAAAATCAGTTATGCACTGCTACCTCAAAACCTTGTGGCGATATAGTACGGCAGCATGAGGCGCCAGGTGGGCCAGTCGTGCGGCATATCGGCGCCCCAGATGTCCACTTCGTGTGGAATGCCTTTGGAATCCAGCATTTTAGAAAATCTCACAGTAGCTTCGGGGGTTTCCCAGGCGCCGGAGCCGGTGAGGATGTGGATGTGTTGGCTCTTGCGGATGTGCCCCAGCCAGTACTCGTCGTTGAGGTTGGGCAGGTACTGCATGGGCGAGTTGAAATACACGTCCTGATCGTGGTAGCCGCCGGTGTAAGAGCCGAGTTCGTAGTCGCCGCTCATGGCAATGACGCCGTCAATGAGGTCGGGGCGGCGGAAGAACAGGTTGGCGGCGTGCAGGGCGCCCAGCGATGCTCCGGTGAGGATGAGCGGGGTATCGGCACTGGTTTTGTGCTTGATGAAGGGCACCACTTCTTTGTAAACATAGTCGTTGAACTGCACGTGGCGGATGCTCTTGTGGCGCGGGTGCATACGCGGGTTGAGCCAGCTTTCGGAGTTGATGCTGTTGATGGAAAAGACTTTGATCTTGCCGGCTTCGATGTGCGGCTTGAGCACGTCTATCATCAGAAAGCGCTCGTATTCAAGATAATCGGCAGCAGCGGTGGGCAGCAGCAACAGGGAGAAGCCGTAGTGGCCGTACACGGCAATTTCCATGTTTTTGTTGAGGTGCGGGCTGTACCAGGAGTGGATTTCACGGTTCATAAAGCGGTTATTTTTTGCAAAGAAACAAGATTGGCAAAGATTATCAAAGTGGAGCACAAAAAAGCCGCATCATTCCGGGCGCTCCACCTGAATGCGCACGGTCACATCGCCGGCCAGTTCCACCGCTTCGCCGTCGGCAAGCTCGTCGGTTAAGTTCAGCTCATCGGCTAAGGTTTCGCCCATGATATAGACGCTGAACTGAGCAATGGCCGGCGCCACCAATTCGTGGCGTTCTACGGTGACGACAATGCGGTCGGTCACGTTGTAGTCGCGCTCTTTGCGGATGTTTTGAATGCGGTTGACCAAATCCCGTGCGGCGCCCTCTGCTTCGAGTTCCGGCGTCAGCGTCACATCCAATGCCACGGTGATCTCGCCGTCGGTGGCTACCATCCAGCCGGGTATGTCTTCGGTGACGATGTCCAAATCTTCGGGTTCGAGGTCAAAAGCCTGGCCTTCTACGGTGATGGCGAGGGTTTTGCTGCGCTCGAAGGCGTTGATTTGCTCTTGGCTCAGGCCGGCGATGACATCCGCAGCGGCTTTCATGGCTTTGCCGAGGCGCTTGCCCAGCGTTTTGAAATTCGGCTTGGCTTTTTTGGTAATGATGCCGGAAGTGTCGGTTACATATTCGATTTCTTTGACGTTGATCTCGGCCTTAATGAGGTCGGCCACGGCATCCACCTGCTCCTGGAACGAAGGATCGAGGATGGGCAGCAGGATTTTTTGGAGCGGCTGGCGCACGCGCAGTTTTTCGCGTTTGCGCAGCGAGAGGGCCAGCGAGCATATCCGCTGGGCGTAGTCCATGCGCTGCTCCAATGCGGCGTCCACTTTCGTGGAATCGGGTTGCGTGAGGTCGCTGAGGTGTACCGATTCGTGGCGCAGCGGCGTGCCGGCGGCTTTGGCCTTGTCGCGCAGGGGCGCGGTGAGGTTGCGGTACATCCAGTCGGCGAAGAAAGGCGCTACCGGTGACGACAACTGCGACACCACCATGAGGCACTCGAAAAGGGTTTGGTAGGCGGCTGTTTTATCTTTGCCGTCGTCGTCGGTGGAGGCTTTCCAGAAGCGGCGGCGCGAGAGGCGCACATACCAATTGCTGAGGTGCTCGTCCACAAAGTTTTCGATGGCGCGGCAGGCTTTGGTCGGCTCGTAGTCGTCCATGGCTTCGCGGAAATCGGCCACGAGGTGGTAGAGTTTGGAGATGATCCAGCGGTCCAATTCGGGGCGCTCCTCGTAGGGCATGACATGGTGTTCGTCCATCACAAACTTGTCAATGCCGGCATACATGGCAAAGAAGTTGTAGGTATTGAAAAGCGTGCCGAAAAACTTGTTGCGGCTTTCCACAATGCCGTCGGTGCTGAACTTGAGGTTCTCCCAGGGATCGGTATTCGACATCATATACCAGCGGGTAGCGTCGGCGCCGTATTGAGCGATGATCTCGAAGGGATTGGCCACATTGCCCTTTGTTTTCGACATTTTTTCGCCCTTGGCATCCAATACCAAGCCCGTAGAGAGTACATTTTTAAAGGCCACGCTGTTGAAAACCATCGTAGCAATGGCGTGCAGGGTGTAAAACCAGCCGCGGGTTTGGTCCACGCCCTCGGAAATAAAGTCTGCAGGAAAATTCCCCGCGAATTTATCCTGATTTTCAAATGGGTAGTGTAGTTGAGCGTAGGGCATCGCTCCGCTGTCGAACCAAACATCAATAAGGTCCAGTTCGCGGCGCATGGGCTGCCCGTCGTCGGTCACCAAAACCACATCATCTATATACGGGCGGTGCAGATCGGCGGGTACGTTTTGCTGAAGACCCAGCGCGGCGTTGGCTTTGGCTATTTCCTGCGCCAATTGTTCTACCGAACCGATGCACTTCTCCTGCGTAGCGTCGGCGTTGCGCCATATCGGGAGCGGGATGCCCCAGTAGCGCGAGCGCGAGAGGTTCCAGTCCTGGAGGTTTTCGAGCCACTTGCCGAAACGCCCGTCGCCGGTGGCGGCAGGTTTCCAGTTGATGGTCTGGTTGAGTTCGTACATGCGTTCGCGGGCGGCGGAGGCGCGTATGAACCAACTGTCCAGGGGGTAGTACAGCACGGGTTTGTCGGTGCGCCAGCAGTGCGGGTAGTTGTGTACATATTTTTGCACATTGAAGGCCTTGCCGCTTTGTTTGAGATGCACCGCAATGTCCACGTCCACATTTTCCCAGGCGGGGTCGTTGGTGTAATTCTTGACGTAGCGGCCCGAAAACTCGCCCACCGTGTCTTTAAATTTGCCCTGCTTGTCCACCAAAGTGAGTGCGCCGATGCCGTTGGACTTGGCCACGCGCATGTCGTCGGCGCCGAAACTGGGAGCCGTATGCACCACGCCGGTGCCGTCTTCGGTGGTGACGAAATCGCCAATCAGCACGCGATAAGCCTCTGTGCCGTAGCCATTTGTGCCGAGCAGCGGCTCAATGGGGTTGCCGAAATCGAGGAGCGGCTCATAGCGGACGTCTTCAAGTTGATCGGAGAAAATAGGCGCGGAGGATGCCTGTACTTCCGGCTGGTTCTTGCTGCCGAACCATTTGCCCGTCAAATCCTGCGCCAGCACTACGCTGACCGGCTGCTGGGTGTAGGGATTGGCGGTTTTGATCTTCACATATTCGATGTTTTTGCCGATGGTGAGCGCCGTATTGGAGGGCAGCGTCCAAGGGGTAGTCGTCCAGGCGAGGATGCGTACATCTTCGTCTTCGGAGTCGTACAGAAAGGCCGATTTTTCGTCTTTCACTACTTTAAACATAGCCACGACGGTGGTATCCGACACCTCCTTGTAGCAGCCCGGCAGGTTGAGTTCGTGCGAACTGAGGCCCGTGCCGGCCGCCGGCGAGTAGGGCTGTATGGTGTAGCCTTTGTAGAGCAGCCCTTTGTCATACAGGCGTTGCAGCAGCCACCACACACTTTCTATGTAATTATTTTCAAAAGTGATGTACGGGTGCTCCAGGTCCACCCAGTAGCCCATTTTGCGGGTGATGTCGTCCCATTCGTCTTTAAAACGCATCACGGTTTCGCGGCACTTTTGGTTGTACTCGTCCACGGTGATGGTCTTACCGATGTCTTCTTTGGTAATGCCCAGTTCCTTTTCCACGTTGAGTTCGATGGGCAGGCCATGCGTATCCCAGCCGCCTTTGCGTTCTACGCGCTTGCCCTTGAGGGTCTGGTAGCGACAGAAGAGGTCTTTGATGGTGCGGGCAATGACGTGGTGAATACCGGGCTTGCCGTTGGCGGATGGCGGGCCTTCGTAAAAGACGAAGTTTTCGGCGCCGTCGCGCTGTTCTATGCTTTGTTTAAAAACATCGTGTTCTTCCCAGAATCGGAGGATGTCTTTATCAATTTCGGGCAGGTTGAGATTTTTGTACGTCGGGTACATGGTTTGTGTGCTTAAAAAGTGAAGTGCCAGGCATTACGGGCCGCAAAGATAGCGAAAACAAAAAAGCTCCGGCAAGTGCAATCTGCCGGAGCTTTTTCGATTTTCAAAACGCATCAGCTCAGCGATTGCAATGCAAGGCCGGAATAATAATGCTGGTGCGAATGATCTGTTGCATACTCTGTAAAATGCTGAACGACCGCAAAGATATGCAGTCGTTCTGAAAAAAACAAGCTGTGAGAGAAGGATTCGAACCTCCACGAGGCGGTTAGCAACAGCGCAAATATTTAGAGAGAGCTACTCTCCTCCGAATGGTGGTCAACCCCAGTCGGTGACGCCCGGGCGTCATCGGCGTTACGCTGTGTTTATCCCTGAGTCCTCACCCCCGAGACAAGAGGGCATGGCTGCCAATTTCATCACCTCACAATGTAGTGGCCGGTAGCGCGTTCATACTGCTCGCCGGCTGCCTGTGCAGCGCTTTCGTTACCGACGGTGCAAAGATAAAGGCATTGTCTTCTTTTGTGCAAATTTTTTAAGAATTATTTTAAAAAAATATAAATTATTCAATTTTTTGATGCTTTCGTTGTTAATATCGCAATTCATGTATGACCTTTGGAGGCCAAAATTCGCACAATGCACGGATGCAGGAAACGATGTCGCTTCCGGAAAGCAGGATGCAAGTATAAAATGCGGCTTGGTAAAGAAACATAAAATTAACATGCAACCAAGTGCCCGCATATTTGTTTTTTTCGGTTTGTAAATTCGCATATTCGTATATTTGCGCTTCATTTTTCAAAACCATAAAACCAGACGAAGATGTCCAACATGGTTGTAAGGTACTCGGATGCCGATTTGGCAGAATTTAAAGAGATCATTGACAAAAAATTAGAGGACGCCCAGGCCAATCTCAGAAGTTTGCAGGAACAGATACTGGAAATAACTGAAAATACCAGCGACGAACATGGCGGCGACTGGATGGACGACAGCAACATCAACAACGAAATGGAAATGCTCAACAACATGGCCATTCGTCAGCGCATGTACATCAAAGACCTCGAAAATGCTCAGGTGCGCATTCGCAACAAGTCGTACGGGATATGTTCTATTTCCGGCGAGTTGATAGATAAAAAACGCCTGCTCGCGGTACCCACTACCACCAAGAGCCTCTCGGCAAAAGCAGAAGAAGCCAAAAACAAAGATGATAAGCCCATGCCCAAGCCTTTGGTAAAACCCATTCCGGCGCCGGACAATTCGCCCAAGGTCATTACCAAGGTCATCCGCAAATCAGCAGGTCCAACAGGCAAGCCTAATCCTACGCTTGACGACGACGATGATTTTATCTTTGATCGCGAGGTGTTCATGGATGAGGAACCCGATGAAGAGGAGGAGGAAGACGATTCCATGGAGCAAAATGTATCGGACATGGATGATTATGCCGATACCCGCGACGACGATTCGGACTATTAGGAAGCGCCGAAAAGTCATTGGTAGCCATCACATTTCACATCCATCATGCATAGAAGAACATTCCTGCGCTCTACGGCCTTTCTTGGCGCCGCCGTGGTTGTAAATCCGGTACAATTTTGTACGCCCTCTTCATCAAAGCTGCCCGGCCAAAAGGCTGTCGGGTTACAGGTTTACACCCTGCGCGATCTGATGGCCAAAGACCCGGAAGGCACGCTCAAAGCGGTAGCAGATTTGGGTTACAACTACATTGAGTTGTTTAACTATCGCGAAGGTATGTACTTCGGCAAGACGGTGAAGGAGATGCAGGAGTTTCTTCAAGGCATCCAATTGCCCGTCTTCAGCAGCCACATACCGACGGGCGCGCAGGAGCCGAACCTGAAAGGCACCGTCCTCAATGATGTGGAACGCGCCGTAGCCGATGCCAAAATGCTGGGGCAGGAATACTTGGTTTGCCCCTGGCTGGCCGACTCGGAGCGCAAAACCATAGACGATTACAAGCGTCTGTCGGTGGCATTCAACAAAGCCGGCGAAGTGTGTAAGCAATATGGCATTCAGTTTTGCTACCACAATCACGATTTTGAGTTTTTCAAGCTGGACGGCCAGATTCCAATGGATGTAATCCTCGCCGAAACCGACGCTAAGCTGGTACAGATAGAGCTTGATATTTACTGGATCACCAAGGCGGGCTTCAGCTATGCGGACTACTTCAAGCGCTACCCGGGCCGGTTCCCGCTGTGGCACGTCAAAGACATGGAGGACTCACCCGAAAGGGCTTTCGCCGAAGTGGGCAGCGGTGTCATCAATTGGAAAGAAGTGTTTGCCGTCGCCGGGCAAGCAGGTATGAAGCGCTTTTTTGTAGAACAAGATGTGTGTAAGCGCCCGCCTTTGGAAAGCGTCAAAATGAGCCGTGAGTACCTGCGAGGGATACTTTGAGAGCCTTTTCCTCACAAATAATCATTCTACCAATGAAAACATACTATTCCTTTGCTCTTGCATTGGCCGCCATCCTCATGTTGGTCGCCTGCCAACCCACCGACAACAAAAGCACCGCGACATCCCCCGGCAGTGCTGAAACAGCAGCCTCCAAGCCCGCCAACGCTCCTGCCTACCGGCATCTGAAAGGCCAGGTAGGCACCCTCGCGGTAGTGATGGACCTCGCGTACCGGCCTGCGGGCGACGATGAGTTCTCCACCGATATGTATCACGGGAGCTATTATTACAGCAGCAAAGAAAACCCGATAGACCTCTACGGCAGCGTTGATTCTACCGGCCAATTGGTACTGTACGAAGTGACGCTCAACGATGATACCTCGCCCACGTTTACCGGCTCCTTCGATCAGGAACAGGGCGTCTTCAAAGGCGAATGGAGCAGCGGCGACGGCAAGAAAAAAATGCCCGTGGAACTGCACGAAAACTATGATGATGCCGTTCGGTTCACGACTTATGAGCTGGAAGCAAGCCAGGATTTATTTGAAGGCAAAGAAAACTCGCCTTATGCCACCATTTCAAAAATATGGCTCCAGCCTGCTGCCGGAACGGATGCAACCCTGGCCTCCTTTTTGAAAAAAATCATCCATCAGGGTTTGGTCGGCGACTCATTGGCAACGCTGTATCCGATACAGGAAAAAGCCTTCGAGGAGCTCAGTAAAGACTACTTTGCATCTTACCGAACGGACATGGGCGACGTGAAAGAGGAAGAACTTGGTCCCGACGATTCCTTTATGTTTACCTACGAACAAAATGCTTCCGTAGAGGTGCTGTACAATCAAAACCAACTGCTCACGCTGGGCTACTGGGATTACTGGTACACCGGCGGAGCGCACGGCAACTACGGTACCTGGCTCGCTTCTTACGATCTGGCGGCCCAAAAAGAGATCACCCTCCAGGATGTATTTCTGCCGGGTTACGAGGCCAAAATAACGCCGGCATTGGAAAAGGCAGTGCGCAGTCGGTTTGGTATCTCGGCAAAAGAACCGCTGAGTTCCGTTTTGTTTGAAGATGCCATTGCGGCCACCGAAAACTTCGGCCTCACCGGCAAAGGCGTCATTTTCAACTACCCGCCGTATGAAATTGCCGCGTATGCAGCGGGCGAGATTCGCCTGTTTGTGCCGTATTCGGAAATCAAGAACTTGTTGCAGCCGGCCTTTGCGGCAAAGTATGTGAAGTAGAGCCTTTATATTTCTTTCCGTATTTATTTAGCATTGGCTGTTACCACGTGCGCCACGGCGCGGCAGCAGCTTGTGGCTTTGGAAAAGGTGCTAAGAAGTAACTTCTTTCCTACATTTGTGCCCTCAAAACAAAAAATACCATGCCTACCTGGTTGTCAGTCATATTGGAAATCATCAAAATCAGCGTGCCTGCGCTCATCGTGTTCTTTACGGTACACACCCTGCTGAAGCAATACTTGGCCGGGCAGGAGCGCATGAAAGCGTTGGAACTTCAGCAAAATCGCCTGGGTTCTACCACGCCCCTGCGATTTCAGGCGTATGAGCGGCTGTCACTGCTTTGCGAGCGCATTGCCCTGCCGAATCTCATCATGCGTATGCGCCCCGAAACCGCCAACGTGGCCGAGTACCGCTTGGCCCTGATGCTGGCCATCCAACAGGAATTTGAGCACAACATCACCCAGCAGGTGTATGTGTCGGAACAATTGTGGGAAATCATCAAAATGGCCCGCGACCACACCGTGGAAGTCATCAACATCAGCGCTGAAAAGTTGCCGCCCAAATCCGAGGCGAAAGAACTGGCCCAGTTTATCCTCAGCCTCCCGCCGGAAAATACTACGGGCGCTTTAGACAAGGCACTGGCGGCCATCAAACGCGAGGCGGCTGCGATGTTGTAACAGAGTGCCTCCCTGAAAAAGTATTAATATATGTAAATCACCTGTTTGGACTTCGATAAGTAGGCTCTACAAACAAAACATCTCATCCTATCGCTGCACCACCAAGCGGGCCACCCTGCGCTCTGCCCCGACCTGCACATACAGACTGTACCAGCCGGGCGGCAGCATGCCGACGAGCAACTCGGTACTCCCAGAAAAGAAAGCGGCCCGGGTATGCAACACCTCTTTGCCCGCGCTGTTGCGCACCGTTATCATACCCGCAGCTACGGGCGCGCCTTCCCACTCTACCGTAACGGCCATTGCTGCGGGGTTGGGGTACAGATGCAGCCCGGCCTCTACGGGCAGCGTTGGGGCAGTACCCGATACCGGCCCGCAGGGCGCTACCGGCTCGCCGAGTGCGCCGAGACGATAATTGGGAAAAGTAGGCGCCCCGCCGCCCCGCATCCCCCAGGGCAGTTGTACATCGTTTTGTACCACCTCGCAGGCCAGGCCCGGCAGGTCCGGCTCCCGGATCACATGGATGGTGGTGCAACTGGAACAAAACATGTACAGCTTGCAGTCCGGGCCTAATTGCATCATATAAAAAGTAGTCGGTATCGGATCGGCATAGCCGTCGTATTCGGCCACCAATACCCGGCTTGCGGCAACGTCTGGCGCCCACAGGTCGTACTGGTAAAGTACTAGATTAATACTGGCATACACGAAACGTCCACTTGGAGAAAAACCTACGCCCGCAAGCCAACCTGAAGCCGGTTGAATGTAAAAATAGCGAGGGTTGCTAAACTCCCCTGTGCTGCGGTCAAAATCGTAGAGTTGCACGCCCAGATCATTGGTGCAATGGGCGAAAAGTGTACCGTCGGGCGAAAAAGTAATTTGGGAAAAAAATGCGCCCGTTCTATCCTGACCTATGTATTGTTCAGTAAGGGACACTACGCCCATATCGGTAAGCAGGATTTTGTGGTAGCCGTTGCCCCAGAGATACGGGGATATTATCCACCAATCCTGCCCATTGGTGTGCCTGACCGCAGTAAGATTCATAATAGGGGTAAAATCATTCGAGTAATCAATAATCCTCACGTTTTTTTCTATAACCGCACCTAGACCTCCATTCCCGTACATGTCAATTTTAGAGTAATGCAAAATGCAAAACACCCCATAAGAGCTTCCAGGAGGGTATTCATTTGCAATATGAAAGAGATAATAATAGCGGTCACTCCCGGGCATGGGTACCGCCATACAACTCTGTGGGCCCGCTGTATAGCCAGGGGTAATTCGCGGTGGATAACAAACATAATCATGAACCGCACCGGCATTAATATCATGCCCGTTTTCCATCAGGTTGAAAGAGGCATCGTGTATTTCACAGCCATTGGTGAAGAAAATGAGTTCTCCGTCTGCATCACTCATTTGCGCTACGCTGCTCCATGCGGTAATCAGAACATTGTCGGGAGCGCTGATGGTAGGAGGAATGGTATTGAAATTCATTCGGGCAGCTTCTCCAAATCCGTTGTTCGGATAGAATTCTTCAATGAATAGCCAGTTATAGTCGTGTTTTTGGGCGCTCAAATGAGTGGAGATGATAAAAAGCACGGGTATGAAAATGGCTTTCAATTTCATGGCTGCTTTGTTTTTTATGATAAAGAATAAGTGCTTCCTGCGCGGGCAGGACTTCCGGCGCAGGAAGCAGCATAAAAAAACTGATAACGTTATCGTTGAATTACCAAGCGGGCCACTTTTCTCTCAGCGCCGGCTCGCAACTGCAAAGTGTAATATCCGTTGGGCAGTTGCTGCGTTTGTATTTCACATCTTCCGCCGTACAGTGGTATGCGGCTCTGCCATACCGGCGCGCCCGGCTGGGAATAGATAAAGGTACTTCATAACGGTAAGGATTTAAAGGGTTAAGAAAAAGAGTCTATTGATCGTTACAAAAGCACAAAAAAGGATTTAAGTAAAAAATACTATTTCTTGATTTTCTGAAAATTTAACATTAATAATGCAAAATATGGGCAGTCTTAAAATATAGGCAAATCAAATATTGTGAGGAAGCCCGCCCTTGCCAGACCGAGAGAGGGCTTCTCAGCCGCGCCATCCGGCAAAGAGAAGCCCTCTCTTACAGATCACTCACTGCCCCGTAAAAAACACCGCATTGCTGAACAACAGCTTGCCGTTTTCCCAGAAGCCCCGAAACAGCGGATTGTCCACCATATATATTACTGCGCCGCGCCCTTTGTCTTCTACGGCAAAGACGGCAGAGTTTTTCACCTGCTGCTGAGCATATTGGCCCACGAATCCATAGTAGTTCGGGTTGTCCCCGATAGAGCCTACATTCCAGGCGCCTTTGAGCCAGGGATAAGCGCCCGCTCCGGTTTTGAGTGAAAAATAGTGTTCGCCCATGCCGAATGCCAGCGGGTGCGTGATGTCCATTTTTACTTTAAAAATAGCTCCGGGAATCTCTCCGCTGATGGCCCTGCGCTCCTGGTCTCCGAAGTTGAGCAGGCGGCTGTCCAATTCAGCTTTTTCCGCCTCCCTTTCCGCTTTGTTTTCTGCGTCTTTGCTCTCGTAGCGAGTCAGGGCAAAACCGCTTTTACCCTGGAGGGAGTTCAATGCGTAGCCAACGGCAATGAGGCGGCCGCCTTTGGAAATCCATTGGCTCAAGCGGCCGGCAGCGCCTTCGTCCAAACCGTAACCGCCATCGGCCATGATGAGGAGGTCGTAATTGCTCAGGTCCAACGAGCCGAGATTATTCGCCGGCAAAGCGGCAAACGGATAGCCGAGGTCTTTTTCCAAATAATACCAAACCTGGCCATAAGAATTGGCAGAAGTGCCCTCGCCCGACAGCACGGCAATGCGTGGCCGGGCAGCCATAGGTACGGCATCGGAACCAAAATCGAAGCCTTTTTCTACCATGCCGCTGCGCACGATTGCCGCATCCACCTTGTGCTTTTTGATGGCCTCCGATACGGTTTGATTCAAAAAATCAGCAGCCAGACGATTGTCGGCACGGGTGATGATGAGCGTACCGGCGGCATAGTCCTGGCCTTCTATTCGGAACGGAGAACGCGCAAATCGAACGCCGATGCCCTGTTGCGACACATCGGCCAGAAAACGGGCGGCGTTCATGGAGTTCCATTTTACCAGATACGCATACGGCGCAGCGCCTGCCGGCAAAGCAGCCGGAGCCGGCAATGCAAAAGCGCCCTGCGGTTCGAGGCGTTCTTCGAGGGCGTAGGCTTCCAGTCCGTGCGCGTAGGGCAGCGACCAGGCGGTGATGTCGTAAGTGACGGAATCGGCCAATTGCGTTTGCGGCTCCATCAGGATTTGCGCCATGGTTCCGGCAGGCTGGTAAGCGCTGATGACGAGGTCGTTTTCCTCTATTTTAAAGGCAGTTCCGGCAGCGCCTTTGATATAATCGAAACCTTTGAGCGAGGCGTTTTTGCCCGCTTTGCCGTAGCGAATGCCGTTGCGGTCGAGCAGTTCGGCGAAAGCCGCCAATTTACCGGCAGGGTTGGAGGCTTTGATAATGAAGGCTTTGTAACGCCCCGGCGGGTTGGTGCGGCTGCGGTCGTAGTGCGCCTGGAAATTTTTCACCAGATCGGCTACATGCTGCGAGGCCACTTCGACGGTAGAGAGCGCTGCCGTGCGATGGTGCGTCACGCGGTCGCGCAGGGTGAGGGTGTCTCCGTTTTCGATGATGAGTGCGCGCCCGGCCCCGATGCCGCCCTGCTCATACGTCATACCGATGCTGCCCATGTAGGTGGGGTAGGTATCGCCGTAGCTGGGATAGAGCAGGTCGAAACGTTCTTTGGTGAAGTAGAGCCAGCCTTCTCGGTCGAAATGGCGGGCGTGGTTTTGGCCGATCTGCGTCTGAAACTTCCGCTGCCAGTCGGTGATGTAAGCGTGAAAAGGCTCGGCAGCCGGCGCGAAGTAATACGGCTCGTTGGGGCCTTGCTCATGGATGTCGGCAAAAACATGCGGCAACCAGGAGTGGAAAAAGCGGGCGCGTTGGCGCGATTCGGCCTGCGTTTGCCAGGCCCAGTCGCGGTTGAGGTCAAACATATAATGATTGGGACGACCGCCGGGCCAGGGTTCGCGGTGCTCGCGGGCTTCGCGGCGCGGGTCGGCAATAACGGGCGACACATCGCGGTACCAGTTCGTATAGCGCGAGTAGCCGTCGGGATTCATGGACGGATCGAGGAGTACCACCGTATTTTTCAGCCAGGCTTGGGCGCTTGCATTGCCGGGGTCGGCCAACTGGTGCAGCACCGCCATCGAGCTTTCAGAGCCGGCGGCCTCATTGCCATGCACGCTGAAACCCAGCCCCACAATGGCGCGGTCGAGCGTTGCATCCGGGCGGCCTTCTGCCAGTCCGGCGCGGCGCAGGTGATTGATGCGGATGTCTTCTAATTTTGCTAAATTCTCCGGCGTAGAAATGACCGCCACGATGAGCGGGCGGCCCTGCGTGGAGCTTCCGTAAGGCAGGATGCGCACGTTGGGACTGTTGGCGGCCACATGTTCGAAGTAACTCACCAAAATATGATGGTGCGTGAACTGCTCGCCCAAACGGTGCGGCAAAAACTGGTCCGGGCTTTTCAATTGGGCGAAAGCCGAAACAGACAACAGTAATAAAAGGGAGGTGATAAGCGGTCGGATCATTTTTTTTGTATTTGATAGAACCTTAGGTTACACTATGCTGATTACAGTGCAAATTAAATAAGTTTGCTTGGCGGAGGGTAGTTAAGGGGTGACTAAGCCGGCGCTCAGCCCCGTAGTCACCCCTTAACTAAGCATAGAAATTTAATTTACACTGTACTGAGCCGCAATGTTACGAAATATTACCTTCACACCATGTTTACCACACTCATCTCCGCACAACAACTCGCCGAGCGCATAGCCGATCCCGAACTGCGCATCATAGATTGCCGCTTTTCGCTCGCCGACCCCGAAGCCGGTCGCAGCGCCTACTCGCAGGGGCATATTCCGGGCGCCGTGTATGCGCACTTGGACGAAGACCTTTGCGCCCCCATCATTCCGGGCCAAACCGGTCGTCATCCCTTGCCCGATAAGGATTTTATGATACAAAAATTCACCGATTGGGGCATTGACGACAGCGTTCAGGTAGTGGCCTACGACGACAAAACCAGCATGGTTGCCTCTCGGCTTTGGTGGATGCTCCGCTATTTGGGGCATACCCGCGTAGCTGTTTTGGACGGCGGTTTCGCTGCTTGGACGGCCCTGCCAGATGCGCCCGTTTCGTTGGATGTTCCGAATGTTGAGTCTCGCGCTTTCAGGCCCGGCACACAAGTAGGGCAGGTTTTCAGCGCCGATGATGTGGAGCGCATTCGGCAAGACGCGGCCTTTATACTGGTAGATTCTCGTGAAGGCTTTAGGTATCGGGGCGAGTCGGAGCCGATTGACCCGGTGGCGGGCCATATTCCCGGTGCGGTGAATGCTTTTTTTATGGAAAATTTGGATGAGGGCGGGCGCTTTTTGCCGGCTGAACAATTGCGCGGGCGATTCCTGCCGATGCTGGACGGGCTGCCCGCCCAACAGTCTGTATTTTATTGTGGATCAGGCGTTTCGGCATGTCATAACCTGTTGGCCATCGCTCATGCCGGCTTGGGCGATGCGGGTTTGTATGCCGGTTCCTGGAGCGAATGGATTACGGATGGGGCGCGGCCTGTGGGGAGGGTGTAGTTTCGGGTTCAAGGTTTCGCGTTCCGGGTTCCATCGCGCTTAGTACTGCCCACCGCCGACTGGTTTCGCGTTTCGGGTTCAAGGTTTCGGGTTTCATCTGCCGAAGCCTTAGCGAAGGGGGGGGGCGGGTTCAAAGTTTCGGGTTCAAGGTTTCGCGTTCCCTCGCGATTCGCACCGCACACCGCCTACTGCCTACCGACATACCGCATACCGCATACCGATCCACTTTTTTATCTTTGCCGTTCATTTTTCAGACTCTGGTAAGCGAATGAGTTATTTCAATGAATTTTTGCAGACATGGCGGGGCTTCTTCAATCAATGGAAAAGCCGCATCGTTGCCAAATGGGCCGATTTCAAAACCCGTTATCCGCGCTGGGCTTTGGCCGTCAAAGCAGGGGCCGGGCTGGGTGTATTTGGCTTCGCTACGCTCATGGCCATTGTTTTTATGGTATATATGGAATGGCTGGGGCCTTTGCCGACTTATGGCGAACTGAAGGGCATTCGGAACAACACCGCCTCCGAGGTTTTTTCGGAAGACAAGGTGCTGTTGGGCAAGTATTACAAAGAAAACCGCGTCAACGCGTCCATTTCTGAAATTTCTCCACACATCGTGGAGGCGCTCATTGCCACCGAAGACTCCCGCTTTTTCCGCCACAGCGGCATTGACTTGCGCGCTTGGGTGCGGGTGTTGGTGCGCACCGTATTACTGTTCGACGAATCGGGCGGCGGTGGAAGCACGCTCAGTCAGCAATTGGCCAAGAACCTTTTTCCGCGACGCAAGTATCGCCTGCTTGGTACGGTTATTAATAAAGTGCGCGAAATGTTCATTGCCCGGCGATTGGAACGCACCTACACCAAAGAAGAACTGCTGAATTTGTACCTCAATACCGTGCCTTTCAGCGAAAACACCTTTGGAGTAAAAGTGGCGGCGCAGCGCTTTTTTGCCACTACGCCCCAGAAAATCAAGATCGAAGAAGCAGCCACCCTCATCGGCACCCTGAAAGGCAACACCATTTACAGCCCGGTGCGCCACCCAGAACGCTGCCTCCAACGTCGCAATACCGTTCTCAATCAGATGACCAAATACGGCTATTTGGAACAGTCCGTTTGTGACTCGCTCAAAACCCTGCCGCTGGAACTGAAATATTTTAAAGAAGGCGCCGATCAGGGATTGGCCACCTACTTTCGGGAGCATCTGCGATTGGAATTGGAGCAAATTCTGAAAGACCACAAAAAAAAGGATGGAACGCCCTACAACCTCTATACCGACGGGCTGAAAATTTACACCACCATCAACTCCCGGATGCAAGAACACGCCGAAACCGCTATGCGCGACCACCTGTCTCGCCTGCAAACGGAGTTCCTCAAATCCTGGGGTAAAAAAGGCCCCTGGAACGACCCCAAGCTCCTGCAACGAGCCATGAAACAATCGGATCGCTATAAAGCGCTCAAAGCAGAAGGCGTATCGGACAAAGAAATTGAGAAGATTTTCAATACGCCCGCCAAAATGAATGTCTTCGATTGGGAAGACAAAGAAGAACTCCGGGAGATCACGCCGATGGATTCCATCAAACTGCATCTTGCTCTTCTTCAGGCTGGCTTCTTAGCTATGGAACCCCAAACCGGCATCATCCGTGCCTGGGTGGGCGGCATAGACTTTGAATTTTTCAAATACGATCACACCAAATCGCGGCGGCAGGTGGGCAGTACGTTCAAGCCCATCGTGTATGCCTCTGCGCTGATGAACGGCATGTTGCCCTGCGAATACACCGAAAATATGCTGACCATGTACGAAGCGTACGACAACTGGGAGCCTCAAAATTCGGATGAAAAATACGGCGGAGCTTATTCTATGGAGGGCGCTTTGGCCAATTCCGTCAACACCGTGGCCGTAGAGGTGCTCATGCGCGCGGGCGTCAACAACGTGCGAATGCTGGCCCAGGACATGGGCGTCAGCAGCGATGTTCCGCGCGTGCCGTCCATCGCATTGGGCACTGCCGAAGCCTCTCTGCGCGAAATGCTCACTGTATATGCTACTTTAGCGAACAATGGCCGCCGCCCGCTGATTCACTATCTGGACCGCATCGAAACCGCCGACGGCAAAGTGTTGGAGAAGTTCGGAAGACCCGATCCCGGCGCGTTCCGGCAAGTGGTGCCCGCTGAATACGCCGGCATGGTGACGCGCATGTTGCAAACCGCCGTCAACGAAGGCACGGGCAGCCGCCTGCGCTCGGAATTCGGCCTCACCGGCGATATTGCAGGCAAAACCGGCACTACTCAAGACAATACCGACGGCTGGTTCATCGGCTACACACCGCGTTTGGTGGCCGGAGCCTGGGTGGGCGCCGAGCTGCCGCAGGTGCGTTTCAGATATACCTCGCAAGGGCAGGGCGCTCGCTCTGCGCTGCCGATATGGGGCCGGTTTATGCGCAAAGTGGTCAACGACGGCAACCTGCAAAGATGGAGAGGCGGCGCCTTTACCCCACTGCCAGATACCATTGCCGCCATGATGGACTGCCCCTTGTACTTGGATGAAATGCCCGTGGACGGCTACATGGTACGCGACAGCGCCACACTCGGCATCCTGCTGGAAGAAATGATGGAAGGAGAAGGGCCGGCCATGAAAATCAGGTCTCGCCGCGATGGAGAGACGGAAGAGGAATATCAGGCATATTTGCAAAAACAACTCGAAAAGCAGCGCCGCAGAGAAGAAAAACAGGAATCCAGAAAAGACCACTGGAGCGAGACTTTGTTTGGGAAGAAAAAGGAGAATCAATGAAGGGACGGAGCAAGTCCGTTTGATGAGGTATCCCCGGTGCTTTAGTGCAGTGTAAATTAAATTTCCGTGTTTAGTAAAGGAGTGATTGCGGGCTGTGGCTTGGTGCGGTCACTCCGTCACCACCCCGGAAAAAGAAAACACTCGTAAATCACAATGCACTGAATGTGATTTTTTTAAAAGTAAGCCCTATTTCTGATATTAAATACAAGTAATTGATTGTCAGTGTTTTGGAATTTAAAACATGTTGTGCTATTCGATTACAAACGGCTACAAACGGCTACAAACGACATTAAACGTTTATTATACGACTATCGGAAACCCCGCCCCACAACTTTGCAGCGTCGTTCGGTTCAACCAATTCCCGGCGGCAGAAAGCAACCTTTTTCTTCAACTTTTCAAAAACATTAAGTCATGAACAACTTGCGTAACCGCGTACAACTCATCGGCAACCTTGGCCGCGACGTGGAAATTAAATCCTTGGACAACGGCCGCTCTATGGCCCGTGCCAGCATCGCCACCCGCGAAGTATATCGCAACGATGAGGGCGAAAAAAACATTGACGTGCAATGGCACAACCTCGTAGCCTGGGGCAAAATGGCCGAAATGATGCACGTACTCTGCAAAAAAGGCAAAGAAGTAGCTGTGCAGGGCAAGCTCACCCACCGCATGTACGAAGACAAAGACGGCGTGACCCGCTACACTTCCGAAATCGTCGTCAGCGAATTTATGCTCATCAATTAATCACAGCTTGCAGTAGCTGCATGCTGTTCGATACGATCTCCGTATGAAACCGCCTGCTGCCTACCGCACACCGCCTACTTTTTTCCTTCACTCCATTAAAATCTTTTCAATCATGTCCACCATTAGAAACAGTGTAACGCTCATCGGCCACTTGGGCCGCGACCCCGAAATCCGCAACTTTGAAAGCGGCAAATCGAAGGCTTCTTTTTCCTTGGCCACCAACGAAACCTACCGCACGGCAAAAGGCGAATCGGTAACCACCACGCAATGGCACAACTGCATTGCTTGGGGCAAAACCGCCGAACGCCTGCAGGAAAACCTCAAAAAAGGCAAAGAGGTGTTGGTCAAAGGCAAGCTCACCTACAACAGCTACGAAGACAAAAACGGGGTAAAGCGCATCAACCCGGAAGTAGTGATAGAGGAGTACTTCGTGATGAATTGACGTTGCAGCGGGGCAGGCTGCTCTTAGCGAGTGGCTTGCCCCGCTATATACACATTCATGATATCACATATCAACCCGCGCCTCTATGTCTTCTAAAAAGCCCAAAGCTCCCGACACAGGAAACGTTTATGACCGCATTTTCAAGCAGGTAATGGAAGATTTGGCCCTTACTATTTTGGGGCGATTTCACAACCTGCGCATCACACATTTGCAGCGGCTGCCTGAAAAAATGCACACCACCACCCAGCGAGAAGCTGATTTTCTCTGTGAAGTGGTGGATGAAAACAGTAACAAATTTTTGCTTCACATAGAGTTTCAGAGTGCCCTCGACCGGAACATGCTCGCTCGAATGCAGGAATATCATGGAATTCTGGCTCGTAAGTATAAACTGCCCATTCGCCATTTTGTGTTCTATTTTGGCGATGAACCGGGGCCAATGCCCTCACAATTAGAACCAGAAATGGTTTTCACCGGCTTCGAGTTGTTGGATTTCAAAACCATTGACTACAGGGAGTTGTTGAATTCAGACACAGGCAAAGAAGTGATTTTGGCTATTTTGGCAGACTTCAAAAACACTCCCGCCGATGCCATTATCCGGCTCATTATCAGCAAACTTCGACAGGTAAGCCACAGCGAGCAGGAATTAAAAAGTAGTCTCAACCAGTTGACAATATTATCCAGACTCCGTAAATTGGAGGCCGAAACCATACAAACCGCATCTGCTATGCCGATTACCATAGACATCAAACAGGATTACCTTTACAACAAGGGTTTGGAAGAAGGTAAACTCGAAGGCAAACTCGAAGGTAAACTCGAAGGCGAGGCTAAAGGCAAACTCGAAGCCAAGATGGTCGCCATTATAGAAACGGACATGGAACTACTTTGCCGTATGGCTAAGGAAAACATCTCTTATGACCTTATGCGCCGCCTCAGCGATGTGCCGGAGCCGTTTCTGGCAGCTTTCCGTACTGCCTGGTCTGCCGACAAGGCGGATGTACTTCTGGCTTTGGTTGCGCAGGCACATGAATTTTCCAGCATCGCCAATATCCATCAGCATATAAGGGACGCGTTAATCGGTTTCGGTATTCCGAAAGAAGAAGCTATGACGTATCTGGAAGGCGTGGTGTAATTTAAAAAATTCATTCCCCTTTCATTATGAGTATGTTCTCTGTGTGCCAATTTCGTTAACGTTTAGAAGCTAAAAAACCAAAGCAGGTGCTGTGCCGTTCTGTTGGCACACAAATTTGGTCCCGTCTATGCAAATCTTCACGCGATTTTTATTGAGCCTCCTGATTTGGAGTGCCATTGGCCTTGCCCATTCCGCCGCTTCCGATGTAAGGAATGACGCCATTCCCGGCGAAATCATCGTTCGCTTTCAGCCCTCTGCCGAGGTGGAAGACGTACTCGAAGACCTCGGCGCCCGATTCGGCACGCCCTTGGTCGTCAAACAAACACTCAGCAAGCGCCTCCGCATAGAACTGCTGGGCTTCGATCCTGCCCGCCTGCCCGCCGCTGCGCTTTTTGAAGCCTTGAAGCGCCGCCCGGAGGTACATTCTCTGCAATGGAATTACCCCATCGAGTTCAGAGAAACGCCCAATGACCCGCTCTTCGACAGGCAGTGGGACCTGGCTCGCATCGGGCTGCCCACCGTGTGGCAGGAAACGACCGGCGGACTAAGCGCGCGCGGCGACACCATCGTCATCGCCATTTTGGACAGCGGCTTCGATGTGAACCACGAAGACCTGCTGGAAAACATTTGGTACAACCGCTTTGAAATTCCCGGCGACGGTATAGACAACGACAACAACGGCTACATTGACGATGTGCAGGGTTGGAATTTTGCAGCCAATTCGGCTACGCATACCCGTGGTGCTCACGGTACTTCGGTAGCCGGTATCTGTGGGGCGAGAGGCAACAACGGCATCGGCGTCACTGGTGTCAATATGGAGGTACGGCTCATGTTGTTCACCATGCTTTCTGTGGGCAATGCCATCGCCGCGTATGATTACGTCGTAGAACAACGCAGCCGGTACAACGCGACCAACGGAGCGCAAGGCTCTTTCGTGGTGGTCACCAATGCTTCCTGGGGGCAGTCCCGCGTTTTTTGCACGCAGCAACCCGTTTGGGCAGCCATGCTGGATGAACTGGGTGAGACAGGCATCCTCACTGCCGCCGCCGTTTCCAATGAAAACTTTGATGTGGAGATATTGGGAGACATGCCGGCTACCTGTCCCACCGACTTTCTAATCAGTGTGTTGAATACCAATCAGGAAGATCGCAAACACCAAGGCTCTGCATTTGGCAGCACTTCGGTTGATCTGGGCGCGCCGGGGCATGGCACATTTACCGTATTATTGCAAAACGAATACGGCGAGTTCGGAGGCACCTCCGCAGCTACTCCGCATGTCAGCGGCGCCATTGCCCTGCTGTACAGCCTGCCCTGTTTAGACTTAGCCACATCGGCCATCAGCCGCCCCGCCGAAACCGCGCTGTATATGCGCAGCGTCATTCTCAACGGCGTGGACCCGCTCTCCGACCTGACCAACAAAACCGTCACCGGCGGCCGCCTCAATGTGCGCAATTCTATGGAAATCATTCGGGCCGACTGCTCCACGCAGCCCGGTCCGCTGGCCTTGCTCAAAATGGTTCCCAACCCGGTGAGCGAGCAATTGATCATTACTTACGAAGCGCCCGATTATGAACCTGCGTACCAAATTCGTATTTTTGACGCTTTAGGGCGTTTGGTGCTGAGCAGAGATGTGCGACCGCCGAGGTTTGGAGAGAAAACCCAACAAATTGACGTGCATAGTTGGCCCGCCGGAGTATATTTTATCACCCTCGCGCATGGCGAACAACTCCTTACACAGCGATTTGTGGTGGCTCACTAAGGGGCGATAAAAAAATAAAATGGTCATTTTCGCCAAAGGATTAGATAAGCAAATGTTTCATTTTAAGTGTCTTATCTAATTATTTGGCCTAAAGAAAATGAACATTTATTTTTGCCCCACTACTAATGCCGTGCCTGGCGCCCGATTCACCAACGACTTCCTTGCTTATGAATGTGCGACTCCTCTTGTCTTTGCTGATGTTTTGTTTCGCAGCCGGCGCTTTGTCGGCACAGGGTTCTGCCGCTGATTTGAAAAAGCGCGCGCGCGATTTCCTCAGTCAGGGGAAATACACCGAAGCCAAAGCGGTGATCTCTAGTTCGAGAGAACTGACCCGAGACGACAAAGAGGGCCGGTTCCTGCTGGCGGTGGCCAATTACCACCTCAATCTGTTGGACGAATCATTGCAGCAACTGCGGGCATTGGGCGATCAGGACCGCTACCCGTTCCCGGAATGCCGCCTGTATCTCGGCAAGATTTATCACGCCCGGCATGAGTTTGCCGAAGCCGGCCGGCAGTACAAAAAGTATCTCAAAACCCTGTCGGCTTCCAGTCCGCTCCGGCGTGCCGTTTGGAACGAAGTAAAGCGATGCAACAACGGTATGGAGTTGCAATTCAAAACCTCGCCTGTATTTGTAGAAAATCTCGGCGCTCAAATCAATTCCTCCGACGACGAGTTCGGCCCCGTGCCCAGCCCCACTTTCATGGATCGCCTGTACTTTTCCTCCATCCGAAAAGGCAACGCAGGCGGCCTGCGCGATGAACGCGGCAACCCCGACGACCTCAAGGGGCGCTATTTCAGCGACATGTTTTCAGCCCGGCTCTCCGGTGGCCAATGGGGGCAGGTTCAGGCGCTGCCGTACCATCTCAACAGTCCGCGCCATGAAGTGCTGGCCGACATCAATGCGCTGGGCAATGCCATGTTTTATTTCAAAGGATTGTCTTTACAAAAGGGTGAAATTCTGATAGATACGTTCCGGCAAGGAGGTGCTTCGGTACTTACTTCCGATCCCTTCATCGGGCCGCTGAACCCATTGGAGGGCGAGGTCTCGTTCCATCTGTTCAACGACACGCTGCTCATTTTTTCCAGTGCGCGGGCGGGCGGTTTCGGCGGCTACGATTTGTACCGATCTTCCAAAATCAACGGTCGCTGGAATACACCGGAAAACCTGGGGCCGGAAATCAATTCCGCTTTTGACGAAACTACACCCTGCCTGCTCCGCGACGGGCGCACGTTATTTTTTAGTTCCAACAACAGCTCCGGCAGCATCGGCGGCATGGATATTTTCAAAAGCGTCTGGAACCCGCGCATCAAGAAGTGGGCGGCGCCCGAAAACCCAGGTATTCCGATCAATTCCGCTGCCGACGACACCCATTTTCGCCTCTCTCGCGACGGCTTCACGGCATTTTTTGCTTCTTCCCGAAAAGACGGCTTCGGCATGAGAGACCTCTATGTGGCTTATTTTAATGACTTCCTCGAATTGGAACCGATGACGACAACTACATATACGCCGCCACAACCCGCTCCCAACGTAACGACGGGTACGCAGCGCATAGCCGTTTCCGAGCCGGTTTCCGTAACGGTAGTACCGGCCAAGACGACTCCCGCGGTGCAGGAAGAGCAGCCTCGCGCGGCAGCTACATGGCCTGTATTGAAAAAGGCCGAACTGCTGAAAACCGACGGCAACGCACACGCCGCGGCCATCAAAGCCGCTGCCGACTACTTGAAAGCCAATCCTGCGCTGCGGCTTTCACTGACTGCTTTTGTGAACAGCCCGGAGGCGCCCGGCGCAGCGCTGTTCAACGGAATAGGACATGCCGAGGCCGCCGCCGCCCGAATGGTTCGCATGGGGGTATCGCCCGACCGCATTTTTGTGAGAGCCGCTTCAGCAAAATGGGACGAACCGACAGCAGGAGCCAGCGTCCTCCTGATGCGCTGGACCCCGGAGTCGGGCCAAAGTGCGCCGGAGTATGTGTCGCTGCAAAAGCAATTGCCTCAGGCAGTTTATAATGCCGCATTGGAGGCCCCGCTGCTGTACAAGGTGCAGGTGACCTCCTTGAAGAGCGCCTACGCTGGCGATCTGTTGACCAAATTCCCTGACGGCATGGTGGAAAAAAGCCACGGCGTTGACTTTTATCGCTATACGCTCGGGGCCTTTACCACCTTCTCCGCCGCCGACCAGTTCAAAAAACAATTGGCGGCACGCGGCCAAACCAATGCCTTCATCACGGTGTATGTGCATGGATTCCGCACAGAGCGCTCAGCTATTCAAAGTTATGTGAGCGATTTCCCTGATTTGAGAAATTATTTGGGGAACTGAGAGGGGAGTTATTCTCAACGCTTTTCAGCGGAACCCGTTCCTAATCGCAGCATCTGCCAGTTGCCCGCCGGGAAGGGCATAATATCCTCATACTGAAATGAAAAACCCACTCGGTAGCGACCCGCCGGAAGTTCGTCGGGCGCAATGAAGCCGGCATCCAGCGTAGCCGACGCGCCGGGTGTGAGGTGAGGCAGCCGGCATTGCAGGGGCACAAAACACCCCAATTTTTTACCGTCCATCCACACCGCCATGATTTGCAGGCGCGCTATCTTGCTGAAATCCAGTTCGTAAGGATATGGGTTGTACAAATGTAGGCTCAGGCGCACTTCCTGTCCGGCCTTGAGTTCAGCGGGCAAGGCATCGGCTACGGGTTGTACTTTATAAAACGCGTAGAAGGTATCTATTTCTGTGTAGGTAATGGTGTCGCGGTCCAGCATGAAAAAGGCCGGATCGGGATTTGACTGCCCGCCCACCCACAGAACAGGGCGCAGGTGTAGTTGCTCTTCTCCGTTCCAAAGGTCGAACTGGCTGCGACGGCTTTTGTAAGTACCCGCCGAAAAGGCTGGCAACTGCCCGGTGTAAAATGCGTACAGAGAGGCCCGCTGATAGGACCGGCTGAATGCTACCGGACGACCGGCGGCCAGCGCTTCTGTTTTTTTTGTGAATGCTTCAGGGCGGAAAAACTGATTCGGCAGCGGCGCCCATTCTCCTATGAGCAAGGAGCGGGCTACGAGTACCAAAGGCAGTACTACGACTGCAACGCGCAGCAGATAGCGGGTTCGGCGCGCATCATGGAGGCTGTGTGCATACAACATCAACAGCATCGGCACAGACGAGATGACCGTCCATTGTGGTTGCACATGCCCCCGAAAGGTGGACAAGAAAAAGAACAGCAAAAATCCTGCAAAATTGACTGCCAGCGCCCGTGTAAAAGGGTCCTTCCAATTGCTATGCCGCCAGGCTCGCCAGGCCATTGGCCACAGCAAGGGGTTGTAAACCAAAAACACATTGAGCAAAAATTCCGATACATACCACCACTTGAACTCCTGTGTGCGCTCTACCAAATGATAACGGAAGGAAGGAAAATCGTTGATGTATTGCCACCAAAGGTGTGGAAAAAACAGGACTGCCCCCGTCAAGCCGGCGACATACAAACGTGGATTCAGCAGCAGGCGCGGATGCGACAACACCGTAAAACCGATGAGTAATACGCCGTGATACTTGCTGTACAACAGCCCTGCACTGAGGGCGCCCAGCAGTAACGCATCGCTCCAGCGATTGTAAAGAACCAAGCGACGATAGGTGTAGAGGAACAAGGCTGCAAAAAAGAGCAGCGGAGAATCGGGGGTGGCTACGAAGCCGAATACCTGAAAAATGACAATGGAAAAAGCGATGCCGAAAAACAACAGCGGACGCTGTGGGCCAGGCCAATGTTCGCAGGTTAATCGCCACAACACCCACAAGGCGCCCACCTGCGCCAAAACGGCAACCATACGAACTCCCAACTCGCCGCCTATCCATTTGCCGGCCGAGATAAACAATGCAATCATCGGCGGGTGATCAAAGTAGCCCCAGTTCAACTGCGTACTGTACATCCAGTAGTAGGCTTCGTCTTCGGTGAGGGCACTGAAGGCTGCCTGTAAAGCATTGAGGATCAGCCAACCGAGAAGGATCAGCCAGGTAGTTCTGTTCTGATGTTCGGAGCGTGTTCGCATGGTTGTTATCACAGAAATGCCTGTGAAGTGATGCGGTCACTTCGACATGACCGCATCGCTCGCTCGGATGTCGTTATTCAGGCTCAAAGCCCAATACGATGTTGAAATCGCCCAGTCCTTTGAGGCCGCGTTCGCCCGGCAGGCGTTGCTTGTCGAAACCGATGCCATAGTCGAAACCGAGCAGGCCGAACATGGGCAGGAATACGCGCATACCTATACCCGCCGAACGTTTGAGATCGAAGGGGTTGAAATCGCGGAGGTTGCGCCAAGCGTTGCCGCCCTGAGCAAAAGCCAGTACATAGATGGTAGAACTCGGATTGAGCGAAAGCGGGTAACGCATCTCCAAGGTGAATTTATCGAAAATGGGCGCGGGCGAAGTCCGTTCGGCCGCGTCGAAGTTGGCCGACAAATCACTCACCTCGTAGCCGCGCATGGAGATGATGTCCACGCCCTGGAAGCCGAATTGTTGGTTGTTGATACCGTCGCCGCCCACCTGGAAGCGTTCGAAGGGTACCGTGCCGACTTTGCGATTATAGGAGCCGAGGATGCCTATTTTGGCGGAAGCCTTGAGTACTAATTTACCAACGATGGGCGTGTACCATTCGGCATCGAAACGCCATTTGTGGTATTCGAGCCAACGATAGCGCTCTTCGGGGCCGAGGTCGGTGTAATCTTTGCCGTTGAGCAAGGAATAAGGCAGGGTAAGCTGTACTGCCAGCGAGATGCGCGAGCCTTCGCGGGGGAAGATCGGATCGTAAACGGTAGAACGGGCAATGGTTTGGCGAAGGCTGAAGTTGTTGAACTTGCCGTCGGTAATGAGGTTGCCGTTGTCGTCGGAGAAAGAGCCAAGGGCGCCGGCAGACCAGTCGTTGAGACTGAGCGTTTGGAGGCTCAGGGCGGTAGTGGACAGGAAGTTGTCGTCGGGCCATTTGAGGCGGGTGCCAAGGCTGGCAGAACCGTTGAGGATGCTGAAGCTGGAGTTGGCGGTGAAGGAATAACGGTTGTAAAAACCAGCTACGGTGAAGGAGTTGGGCTTTTTGCCGCCGAGCCAGGGATCGGTGAGCGAGATGTTGTACGACTGGTAAAAATTGCCGTTGGTTTGAGCACGAATGCTGAGGCGCTGGCCGTCGCCCTGTGGCAGCGGTCGCCAGGCTTCTTTATTGAAAATATTACGCAGCGAGAAGTTGTTGAACGACACGCCCAGCGTACCGATGACGCGCTGAATGCCGCCCCAGCCTGCCGAGAGTTCCAACTGGTCGGAGGGCTTTTCTTCCACGGTGTATTCTATATCCACAGTGCCGCGCTGCGGGTTCACGGGGGTGTTGATCCCCAAAGTTTCGGGATTGAAATAGCCGAGGTTGACGATCTGGCGCTGCGAGCGGAGGATGTCCGATCTGCTGAATTTTTCGCCCGGGCGGGTGAAGAGTTCGCGGCGGATAACGTGCTCGTGGGTGCGGTCGTTGCCTTTGATGATGACCTTGTCTATGGTGGCCTGCGGGCCTTCAAAAATGCGCATTTCGAGGTCAATGGAGTCGCCTTCGATGGCTACTTCCACGGGGTCCACGTTGAAAAACAGGTAGCCGTTGTCCATGTATAAAGTGCTCACATCTCGACCGTCCTGGCTGAAGCGGAGGCGTTTTTCGAGGAGTTCCTGATTGTAAACATCTCCCTTTTCGATGCCGAGAATGCCCTGAAGGGTGCTGTTGTCATAAATGGAGTTGCCCTTCCATACGATGTTGCGGAAGTAGTAACGCTGTCCTTCTTCGATGAGGATTTTGACGCGGAGGCGGCCATCTTCGTCTCGCCAGACGCTGTCGCCGAGGATACGGGCATCGCGGTAGCCGATGGTGTTATAATATTTGACGAGGGCTTCTTTGTCGGTTTCGTAGTCTTTGCGCACGAGTTTGGAAGAGCCGAAGAGTTTGCCTTTCTCTTTGGTCTCCTTCATTTTGCGGGCCAATTTTTTCTCTTTGGCGTTCTGAGCGCCGGCAAATTCGATGTCTTCAATTTTGATGCGTTCGCCGCGATCAGTATCGAAATAAACGATAACGGAATTGACACGGGCGGTATCCGGCTCCTCCATTACCTTCACTTTGGCATCAAAAAAGCCCTTGTCTATAAAGAATTTCTCGATGGCGCGCTGGGCATTGAGTTTTACGTCTTCGGTCACGATGCCGCCTTTGAGCATGAACTTATTGACCTGTTCGTTGAGGTTTTCGTGGTAGGTTTTGGGCACGTTGCGGTAGGCGTACTTTGAGAGGCGGGGCCTTTCCTGCAATTGAATTTCCAGAAAAACCACATCTCCGATGACTTTGTCCAATACGATCTGCACATTGGTAAACAAACGCAAACGCATCAGGGCTTTCATAGCGCGGGGTATTTCGGGGCCGGGTATGCGGATTTTGTCGCCCACTTTGAGGCCCGATACGCCGATGATGGCCACGTCTTCGCTGTAGGTGGCGCCGGTCACTTTAATGCCGCCGATTTCAAATTCTTTAGGCTCGCCGAATGGATACACGGGCAGGTTTTCGTCCGTTTGCGCCCAGGAGGCAAAAGGCAGAAGCAAGAGCAAAGCAAAAAATAATCTGTTCATTATCATCATATTTTGTCGGGCTGTTAAAATATTAAGCCGGATCAGTCTGGTGGATGGATTCAAAGTAGTTATTCATTAGCCGCGAGCTGCGAGGTTGATTTTGCAACAAACGCATTACGCCAGACGGCGAATCATTGGACGCCGGTTGGAACGGATTAACGAAAGCATCAGATTTTAATTTCATTGGGCTAATTGTTCGCTGGTCTTCCCGAAGCGGCGTTCGCGTTGCTGAAAGTCAATGATGGCTTGGTACAGGTGTTCTTTCCTGAATTCGGGCCACAACACCGGCGTAAAATACAACTCGGCGTAGGCAATTTGCCACAGCAGGAAATTGCTGATGCGCTGTTCGCCGCTGCTGCGAATGAGCAGTTCCGGGTCGGGAATTTGATTCATGCCGGTGTTCAAACGGGCGGCAAAGCGCTCCTCACTCACCTCTTCGGGCTTCAATTCGCCGGCCTGCACCTGTTCTGCCAGTAGCCGGGCTGCCTGTAGTATTTCCCGACGGGCGCTGTAGTTGAGGGCCAGCACCAGCGTCATGCGCGAGTTGTTTTTGGTAGTTTCGATGCCCTGCAAAAGAGCGCGGCGGGTGGCGTCGGGCAGTTGACTGAGGTCGCCGATGGCCATCAGGCGGATGTTGTTTTTCATCAGCGTTTTGACCTCTTTGTGCAGAGTTTCCACCAAAAGCCGCATCAGTGCGCCCACTTCTATTTTGGGGCGGTTCCAGTTTTCGGTGGAAAAGGCGTAGAGCGTCAGGTATTCTATGCCCAATTCGGCAGCGGCCTCTGTGATGTCGCGCACTGCCTGCACGCCATTGCGATGCCCGAATACGCGCGGCTTGCCATGTTGTTTGGCCCAACGCCCGTTGCCGTCCATGATGACTGCGACATGGCGCGGCAATTTTTCCAGTATGATGGCTGATTTCAGTTCCATTCTGACGGCTTGCATGGCCGGTTTTTCGGCGGCCCGGTGCATAAGCGCGCAAAGTTAGCAAAAGCGGCTTTCATTGTACGGATTATCGGGCGATTCGCTGTACTTTTGCGCCCTTGCCACCCAAATGAGATGATATGAGGTTTGAACAATTGCAATACCAACGCCCCGACATGGCACAATTCAGCGCCCGTTTTCACGAGTTGTTGGAGCGCTTTTCCAATGCGGAATCCTTTGATTTACAAAGTGAAGCATTTACAAAAATCAATGCCCTGCGCGATGAATTTTCTTCCATGTTCAACCTCTGCCACATCCGGCATACGGTGAACACGAAGGACGAGTTTTACGCCACGGAAAACGACTTTTTCGATCAGGAGATGCCCAACGTAGAGGCTCTGAATTTCAAGTTTTACGAAAAACTGCTCGCCTCGCCTTTCCGGTCTGAATTGGAAGCTAAATGGGGCCGCCAGCTTTTTCAGATCGCCGAGTTGAGCCGCAAGACCTTCAGTCCTGATATTCTGGAGGACCTCCAAAAAGAAAACGCCTTAGTGAGCGCCTACGTCAAGCTCAAAGCAGGCGCCCGCATTACCTGCCTCGGCGAGGAGTACAACCTATCCTCCATCATCAAACTCGAAAACTCGCCCGATCGCGGAGTACGCCGCGCCGCCGCTGCCGCCAAATGGGCTTTTTTTGATGAACACGCCGCCGAGGTGGACGACATCTTCGATCAGTTAGTAGAACTTCGGCATGGCATGGCCCAAAAACTGGGTTTCCACAATTTTGTAGAAATGGCTTATGCGCGCATGCTTCGCAGCGATTACGACGCCCAAATGGTGGCCGGATTCCGCGAACAAATCCGACAGAGCATCGTGCCCATCGCTACCCGGCTCTACGAACGCCAGCGCGAACGCCTGCAATTGGAGCGCCTGCATTTCTACGATGAAGACTACCGTTTCCCCGACGGCAACCCGCATCCAAAGGGCGACCCGGAGTGGATCATCAGTCAGGCGGCACAGATGTATGACGAGCTTTCGCCCGATACCAGTGAGTTCTTCCGTTTTATGCTCGACGGCGGGTTTATGGACCTGCCCGCCCGCGACGGTAAATCGCCCGGCGGCTACTGCACCTTCCTCAACTCGTATGGCGCGCCGTTCATCTTTTCCAATTTCAACGGTACCAGCGGCGATATTGACGTGCTGACCCACGAGGTAGGGCACGCTTTTCAGGTCTATAGTAGCCGCAACATCGGCATCAACGAGTACTATTGGCCCTCCTACGAAGCCTGCGAAATTCATTCCATGAGCATGGAGTTTTTTACCTGGCCCTGGATGCGCCTCTTTTTCGGCGAGGATACCGACAAGTACCATTTTGCGCACTTGTCGGGGGCCATTTATTTCCTGCCTTACGGCGTGGCGGTGGACGAGTTTCAGCATTTAGTGTATGAAAATCCCCAATGGACGCCTGCCGAACGCCGCCAAGCCTGGCGCGACACGGAGCGCAAATATCTGCCCTGGCGCCACTACGACAACAATGCCTTTTTGGAAAGCGGCGGTTACTGGCACAAGCAAAGCCATATTTTTTCCACGCCGTTTTACTACATAGACTATGTGCTGGCACAGATTTGCGCCTTCCAGTTCTGGAAACGCGACCGCGAAGATCATACCTCCGCCTGGAAAGATTATGTGCAATTGTGCCGGGCCGGCGGCAGCGGCTCCTTTTTGGAACTGACCCGCTTGGCCAATCTGCGCTCGCCCTTCGAGGAGGGCTGCGTGGATTCGGTGTCGGGCGTGGTGGCCGAGTGGTTGGAGGGGCATTGAGCCTATACTCCTCACCCTTCCGCTTCCGCCTTCAGTTTCTCTGCCGTATCGGCTATTTGCAGGGCCTCGATGATCTCCTCTAAGCGGCCGTCCATTACGGCGTCCAAGTTGTAGAGCGTCAGGTTGATGCGGTGGTCGGTGAGGCGGTTTTGGGGGTAGTTGTAGGTGCGGATTTTTTCCGAGCGGTCGCCGGAGCCGACGATGGATTTCCGGCGGGAGGCTATTTCCGAGTGTACTTTTTCGTATTCCATTTCCTGGAGGCGCTGGTAGAGGCGTTGCAGGGCTATTTCCCGGTTTTGGTGCTGCGAGCGCGCCTCGGTGCTTTCGGTGACGACGCCGCTGGGCAGGTGCGTGAATCGCACGCCCGATTCGGTTTTGTTCACATGCTGGCCGCCCGCGCCGCTGGCCCGGAAGGTATCCACTTTGAGGTCGGCCTTGTTGATGTTGACGTCTTCCATTTCCAATTTCGGCATCACGGCTACGGTAGCTGCCGAGGTGTGGATGCGGCCCTGCGACTCGGTTTTGGGCACCCGCTGCACCCGGTGCGTACCGGATTCAAACTTCAGTTTGCCGAATACTTCGTCGCCGGTGATCTCCAGAATGAGCCGGTCGTAGCCGCCCACGGTGCCTTCGTTTACGTCCAATACCTCCACTTTCCAGCCCTGCGCATCGAAGTAGCGCTGGTACATGCGGTACAAATCGCCGGCGAAGAGCGAGGCTTCGTCGCCGCCGGTGCCGGAGCGAATTTCAAACAACACGTCTTTGTCGTCGTTGGGGTCTTTGGGGATGAGCAAAACGCGGAGGCGTTCGTCCACATCGGCCAGGCGGGTCTCCAACTCGGCGAGTTCCTCCTGCGCCATGGCCCTGATTTCGGGGTCTTCGTCGCGCAGCATTTCCTTGACCGAGGCAATGGCGGCGCGGGTATCGAGTTGCTCATTAAAAGCATGGACGATGGGCTTGAGGTTTTTGTAATCCTTGCTCACTTTGCGGTAGCGGTCCGAATCGGCAATGACGCCGGGGTCGGCCATTTGCTCTTCCAGATAAATGTATCGTTCTTTGATGGCTTCCAGCTTCTCAGTCATAATAAACGTAGTGATAAAAAGAGAAAAAACAAGGCCCTTGCCCGTAAACCTGCGCCCTAATTCAGGGCCTGTTTGAATATGGATGGGCAAAGGTAGGGAATGGCAGGGACAAGCGGGGGTAAAGATTTCCTCGTTTTAGAGATCGCAAAAAGTGGTTTTGATGAAAACTACGTTGGTGGTGGAGCAAGATCAGATTTTCATTCCTGCCAAACCGTCGCCACGCCATAAAGAGGGAAACTGGGGTCTTTTGTAATCACCGTAATATTTTCACACAAAGCCTGTCCGATCATCATGCGATCAAATGGGTCTGCATGGTGCGACGGTAAGAAGCATGCGCTCAAAATGTGCTGGAAGTTAGTGGGGAGCAACTGAAAATCATGCGCGGCCAAAAAAGCAGGCAAGTCTGTGAATGGACAAGAAAGATGAAGCCTGCCGAGGTTGATCTTTATACCTATTTCCCAAAGCGCTGCAATACTTACATATTTGTCAAGATCAGAGTTGGAGAGGATAGCAAGTGCATTCGCTGAAAGTTGGTTGTCTCCATTCAAAAACCATATCAGTGCATGGCTATCAATCAGGTACCTCATCAGTGCATATATTCTTTGAATCCTTCCAAAGGCTCGTCAAAATCCGGCATCATTTCAAACATGCCCTTTGCACAGCCAAACCCAGGCGTAATGCCGGATATGTCCACCTTCATGCCGCCCCATTCAACGATTTTTTCCTCCCGATTATCTCCGTTCGGCATCATGGAATCCCCTTCAGCTATCTGAATGGTAATCTTTTTCTCTTGGGAGGCAGGCTCTTTGACTATCTGAAAATTCAAAGAGTCTATATACTCCAGCAGTTTTTGCAAAGCTGCCTGATTGTCGGTACGAAGAATTAGCTCAAACATGGTCGGTTCCTTTTTATGACAAAACTACATTTGGGGGCCAAAAGTTGCTTCCAAATTTATCCGAAGCCTTACCAGCCCTCGCCCTCACACGCTCTCCGTCTCCCCGCTTTTCTTCGGTTCGTAATGCCGGTTGATGATCGGCAACAGCAACAAACTCAGCAGGCCGATGAGCACGTTGGCGCCGAGGTTGACCGAAAAGAACGAAATATTGGCCCAGGAAAAGCTGTCGTCGCCGCCCACGCCATAGATGCCCAATGCCTGTTGCGCCATGAAGTGAAAGGTGCCCATGCCTGCCGGAGAAGGCACCACGACGCCCCAGGAGCCAAACACAAACACGGTGAGCGCCGTGCGCCAGGTGAGGTGCGCGGTGGGTTCAAACGCCGCAAAACACAACAGCGTCATCAGGAAATACATGACCCATATATTGACGGTGTGCGCCAAAAACAGGCTGGGGCGTTTCAAACTGCGCACGGTATTGATGCCCTGCCAGAAGCCAATGGCGATGTGGCGGATGCGCTGATAAATGCGGCTGGATTTTAACTGCCGGCGCAATAAATATACCGCCAGAACGACCACCGCCAGTGTGCCGAAACCCCACAATGCCAGATTGCCCAAGCCTCCCAGCAAATCGGCTACGGGCACATTTTTGCTGAAAAAGCCCCAAATCGGACCCGCCTCCACCACCAAGGCTATGGCCGTGATACTGAGAATGCACAGCACGTCCATGATGCGATCTACCACGACGGCGCCCATGATTTTTTCTACCGGAATTTTCTCGTACTGCGACAAGGAGGCCGCCCGAACTACTTCGCCCATGCGGGGAATGGCCAAATTGGCAAAATACCCCAGAATGGTGGTGAGAAAAGTATTGATGAGCCGGGGCCGCGAGCCGAGCGGATGGAGCAGCATGTTGAGCCGGGCCGCCCGACTGACATTGCTGACGATGAAGGCTGCCAACACCAACGCAATCCAGGCGTAATTGACTCTGCCGAAGTCGGCAATCACTTTTCGGGCCAGGCTGCAATCTTCGGGCGCAATGCCTTTGGCGCCGCATTCGGCCTGGAATGCAATGTTCTGGCCCCGGTAAACCCAGTACAAAATGCCCAAACCAATGCTGAGAAACAACAGGAATTTGAAGAACTGAATGATGTAAGTGCGATACATGCGAGTGAATGTGATAATCCCGATTTCTATGTCATCGGGACAAGTTGTGCTGATTGCTCATCGCGATAAAACTGAACTCAGTGTTTGTTGGTACGCTTTGACGCCGCAAAAGAACGAAAAAAAATGCCGCCGCTTTGCAATAAACGAAGACTTAACGCACTACAACACCCCTTTGTGCCGCCACCACAGCAACAGCAGCCCCGCCACGAGTACTCCCGCCGCAATGCCGATTTCGAGCCATTCCCTTTGTATTCTGTCAATGCGGCTCTGAACAAAGAACGGATTGGCGCCCGCCGGTGTGCCCAAGCCCGGTTTTAGTTCCCAGTTTTCGGGGTCATTGTTGTCCAAATGCGGCATCAGCAGGGCGAGCGTAAAAGCGGAATCAGTGGGGGGCAGTTGATACTGAATTTCATCTATCAGCGCGCCGTCTGCACTATACACAGCGATGCGGTCTTCGCGTTTGTGCAGGCCGAAATCCATGCCGCCCATCACATTGTGAGCCTGTGGGAAGACCTTCCGAAAGCGGGCCTCGTCGCGGCAAATGATGAGATAGTCTTTGGGACCGATGACGGCGGCGGGTAAAAGTGCTTCGTTGCGGGCGTCGGCCACGATCCAGCCGTCCAACCGAATGCGCTCTTTGGTGATGTTGTGCAATTCTATCCAGTCGCCGGCCTGCCCGTTCAAAGGGCATATTTCATTGATAATTAGCTTATTGGCCAATGGGTGGCTATAGGGTTCAAACACTGCGCGCAGCGAAATGCCCTCCTTGCTCATCGGCAGCGCTATTTCCCGGCTGCCGATGCCCTCCGCATCGCCTTCCCAACGCACAAACCGGTAGCCCGGCAGCGCTATGGCCTTGAAATGCAAGGCTTGCCGCTCGAAATACCTGCCGGAGAAATCGCCTTCGGAAGCCTTCACCTCAATGTGATCGTTGACCAGCAAAGTGCCCCCGACGGAAGCAGTTGCACGGAGTTCGCGCAGCGGCCCGGTATGAAAACGGTTGGAAAGGTGCTGAAAAACATGATTTGGGCGATACGTCGCAAAATCGCGCATGATCTGCACTTGCCGCTCCCATTTGGCCTCGCTGAGCCGCCAGCGTTGGAGGTGCCGGGGCATTTCGGGCAGCAGGGTCCGGTACTTTTCCTCGATGGCCGCCAGCACGCGCTCGGAGTGAAAAGTGGTGTTGAGATGATCGCAAAAACGAAGGGTGAACGCCTGCCGGAAATCGGGGTTTTCGAGCAGCTTGCGCAAAATGAAGGTACTCCAGGGCGGATTGGGCCAGTGTGGGCCATCGGGTTCGGTGTGGAAAGCGAGGCTGTTGTTGCGCCAGGCTTTGGGGTCGTGCAGCCCGAATCCCCAGTCGGTATCGTACAGAATCCAGCGCCAGCGGCCCTCGGGCGTTTGCGGTCGCCAAAACTTGATGTTGCCGCCTGCATCCTGATTGTCGAAATAAATCTGGGCAATCTGGTAGTTCATGAAGTTGTCCACATCCATTTGCGACTGCACCCAGGCGTAGTTGGCGGGTTCGGCCATGTTGCGCGATTGCAAAAACCTGAGCAGGCGCAGGTAGTGATTTTTTTTGCCGCGCCGCAGGTTGTCTCGGTGTTCCAGGAGGTCTATGCTGTCTTTGTCCACCGGCTGGTGATCGGCGATGAAATAGCGGTTGATTTTTTCACGGATGTTATAAATGCCCCAGTATTCGCCATTGAGATAGACGTGCGCGGGCCGGTAGGCTTGTTTTTCCAAATCCCAGTCGTCGAGCAGGCCGCTCATCAGTGCATCGCGAAAATGGGCGCGTCCGAAATCGCTGCCTGCATTCCGCAGCACCAGAAATTTGCAACTTTTCGGCCCGTCCTCACCAAAAATCGGGTAGTGAAAGCGCTTCTCACCGTAGCGTTCGCGGGCTGCCAGGGTCAATGATTTTTGTGGAAACAAGCGGCTCATGCCTCCAAAAAGCCTCATACCCATCTGGCTGTTGAACACGCTGCTGCCGTCGGTTTCAAAAAATTCTACATGCGCCACCAATTCCCGCCTGCTCCAGAAATTGGCGCCTTCCTGCATGATGCTGCCCGTATCCAAGCGGTTGCCCGTCATAAACAAGCCGATGTCGGGGTCGAACAACAAACCCGGCGGCACAGCTACCGACACTACCGGCAGGCTGCTCTTCGGCTCGCCGATGAAGTAAGCCTGAGCATCAGGACGACTCGCCTCTCCGTTGGGATAAACGGCTACGGCGCGAACAACAGCACTTTTTTTCAGCAGGAAAGGACGTGTGTAACGGTGGGCTTGAGCATTGGGCTTGTTGCCGTCCAACGTGTAATAAATGCGGGCGCCCTCCGATGCGGAAAGCCCTACGGTAACGGGTGTTTCATAAAAGCCCGACAACAGTGCAAAGTCAACCCCGGCAATGGATGCCTGCCCCCACAGCACGCTCCCGATACTGCACAGGAGCACCGACAGACATAGTTTCAGCGACTTCCATTTTGATACCATGTTCGAGAGATGATTGCAAGAACGGTGGAGTACAAGCTACTGGCCACAAGCCGCGAGCCTCAAGCTGCAAGCAAGCCGGCAGCCAGGCCAGTAGCCAACAGCCGGTCACAAACTGTAACTTCACTTCTTACCTGCCGCCGCCTTGATCTTTTCTTCCATGTCAAACTCATTGCCGGGAATGTAGCCCGTGTGCTCGTAAATCACGTTGCCTTTGGCGTCGAGGAGGAAGGTTTGCGGGATGCTCTGGAAATTGAGCGCCGCCGGCATAGCGCCGTTGGGGTCGGACAGGATGATGTACTCCCAGCCTTTGGATTCCACCATCGGGCCTACTTTTGCCAATGCGCGTTGCGTGTCAATGGTGACGGCCACGAGTTGTACGCCGTATTTCTCCTGCCATTCGGGGTACACTTCCGAGATGGCATCCAACTCCTGCTGGCAGGGCTTGCACCAGGTGGCCCAAAAGCTGAGCACGGTGATTTTACCGCTTTGGGTGTATTTCTGGATGTTTACAGTTTTGCCGTCCAATGTTTTGATCTCCACCGAGGGGATGGATTTTTGGGCGGAAATGGCCGTGACGGAGGCGAGAAGGCAGAAAACGAAGGTAAAAAGTTGGATTCTGTTCATCTTTTGACAAATTTTTGAATGTGTAGAAAGTACCTTTGCGACAAAAGGTAACGCAAAGTTAGGTAAATAGCATGTTGCGCTACTGCTAATGTTCTGTTAAACACGAATTATGAAACGCTTAGGTCATCTGCTCTGCACACTCATTTGCGCCTTCGTGGCCATTGCTCCTCTTGCTGCCCAAGACAACAACAGCGGCGGTAAAATTTCGGGAAGCCTCCAACTCAATGCCAATTTCTTCATGCGCGATTCCCTCATCGGGGCCGCCAACACGCCGCAATACGACCGCCAATTATACGGCGGCGAATCCTGGCTCAACCTCGCATACAGCAACTGGGGCTTCGACGTGGGCCTGCGTTTCGATCTGTTCAACAATTCCAACCTCCTCAATCCTACCGGCTCTTACAGCGGCGAAGGTATCGGACGGTGGTACATTCAGAAAAAAATTGACAAGCTCGGCATCTATGGCGGCTACATCTACGACCAGATCGGCAGCGGCATCATTTTCAGAGCCTTTGAAGAGCGACCACTCTTGATTGACAACGCCTTGTTCGGCCTCCGCCTTAGCTACGACCTGCATCCCAACTGGAAAATCAAAGCCTTCACCGGACGGCAAAAACAGCAGTTCAGCACTTACAATGCCACCATCCGGGGCATCAGTATAGATGGATTCATTGCGGCCAAAGATTCCACTTCCTCGTTTTCGCTGGCGCCGGGCTTCGGGGCAGTGGGTCGCACCCTCGACGACGAATCCATGAACTCTTTGGTGGCCATTCTCAATACCTATCCTCAAGACGACGCATTCACACCCAAATACAATTCCTTTGCATTTTCGGCCTTCAACACCCTTACCGCAGGGCCGTTTACCTGGTATGTGGAGGGCGCCTACAAAACCCCGGACAACATGAACGATCCGTTCGGCGTCATCATCCGCGACGGCGAACCCGTGACCGGGGATAAATTTATTTTTAAAGAAGGCACCGTGTTGTACTCCAGTTTCAGCTATGCCGCCAAAGGTCTGGGCATTTCGCTGGAGGGCAAACGCACCGAAAATTTCAGCTTCCGCACGCGCCCGCAGGAACAGCTCAATCGCGGCTTGGTCAACTTCCTGCCGCCCATGGCCCGCGTGAACACCTACCGCCTCAATGCCCGCTACAACGCCGCCACACAGGAATTGGGCGAACTGGCCGTACAAGCCGACATCCGCTATGCGCCCAGCAAAAAAATAGCCTTCAACCTCAATGCCTCCAACATCACCGACCTGAACGACGTGCTTCTGTACCGGGAGTTTTTCTTCGACGTCACGTTCAAAAAAGACCGCATCTGGACACTGACCACGGGCGTTCAGCACCAGAACTACAATCAGGAGCGCTTCGAATTCAAGCCGGGCGTACCCAACGTGCAAACCATCACGCCCTTTGCCGATTTTCTGTACAAATTCGACCGCAAAACCTCTATCCGCGTGGAAACGCAATACATGCACACCGGAATGGACGAGGCGGCAGGGTACAAACAAGACTACGGCGACTGGCTCTTCGGATTGGTAGAACTCAACTTGGCGCCGCGCTGGAGCTTCGTCGTTTCAGATATGTACAATGCCGGGCCGGGCAAAAACTCGCCCGCCGATGAAAACGGCAAGAAGCTCAAACTGCACTACCCGCGCTTCGATGTATTTTACACACTGAAGTCCAATCGCATCTCGCTCAGCTATATTAAGCAGGTAGAGGGCGTGGTTTGCACCGGCGGCATCTGCCGTTTGGAGCCGGCGTTCAGTGGGGTGCGCCTTTCCGTCAGTTCAACCTTCTGATCCTGCGCTTTTGCAATTTTATCATGAATGCGCTCTATTGGTAATCAGCACATCAGCACATTGTTCTATCAGCACATCAAGATATGTTTCTCGCCCAACTCCTCTACTACATCGGCGCCCTCCTGAGCGTGCCCTTGCTGCCTGTTTTATATTTTCAAGGCAAAAAGCTGCGCAAAAACTTCCCGCGCCTGCCCGAACCGGAACACAATGTGCAGGGCCGCACAGAGGAAGGCGTTGGCGCGCCCATTCGCATATTGGCGCTGGGCGAGTCCACCATTGCCGGCGTGGGCGTTCAGGACCACCGGCATGGGTTTACGGGAGAGTTGGCCGCGGCACTTTCTGCACACACAGGCCGTCCGGCAGAGTGGCAGGTAGTGGCCCGCAGCGGTTATGATGCCAAAGATGTCTTTCGGAAATTGACTCCCAAAATTCCTGATGCGCCCTATGACCTGATCGTCATCGGCCTGGGCGGCAACGACACTTTTTACCTCAACAGCCCGCTGCATTTTCGGCACAACATGGCCCACTTGGTGCGCCATCTCCGCGAACGCATGCCCGATACACCCATCGTCATAGCTGCCCTGCCGCCGATAGGAGTGTTTCCGGCCTTGCCCGGCTTGGTGCGGTCCGCACTGGGCGCCTTGGTACACCTGCACGGTTTTGCCATTCGCAACATTCCCCGCCGGTTTGCCAATGTTCATTACCCCGGAGGCCCCATTCGGGCGCGCCGTTGGATGGACGACATTCACTCGCCGGAGCAGTTTTTCAGCGATGGCATCCACCCGTCCGCCGAAGCGTATCGCCTCTGGGCCGTAGAAACCATGCGGTTTATAGCAGGGTGCGGATTGAAATGGTAAATCCTAAAAATTGATTGATCGCTGCTCATGAGGTATCAACTCGCTGCCATCGGACTCATCATCGGTATCTTGCTGCCCTCAGCAAGTGCCGTGCTGATGTACCGGGTTGCCCGCAGCCAGATCAGGAGCCGCATAGAAGAACAAATTGCAGCGGGCAAAGCAGAAGACGGTTTGGTTTTGCTGCATATTCCCCGCCGGTTGGAAGACCAGCCTAATGCTGATTTCAGGCGATTTCATGCTACGGAATTCAGGTACAAAGGCATCATGTACGATGTTGTTCGTCAGGAGGCAAAAGGAGATACAACCTTGTACTGGTGCATTGCAGACATAGAAGATACGCAGCTCCAAAATCAATGGGATAACTACTGGGCACGAGGTTCCCGGTCCGACAACCCTGCTCAAAGAGCTGCCGAAGACCGACTGTTTCAATTTTGGCAGAGCTTGTTTGTGCATTCATTGCCGCCTGTAAACCATCTGTTTGGGAGCGGCGCATCGTCAAAACCCCGGCCATGCGCCAACAAGTACAGCTCTGTTTCACGCCCCATTCCCCAGCCGCCACCGGAACCTCTTTTCCCGGTTTTGGTACAATGCTGATTTTTGTTCGCTCGGATTTTCCTGTTTTGTGGTAATAATGATACGGCACAAATCAGAGCGAGCATTGCCATTGTACATCTGAGGTATGCCGTTGGCGTCAAGTGTCGTCAATGGCCTGAGTTGTTTATTTAAAACACTAATAATGAGAAATTTATATTTCATCTTGCTATGTTTGGTCTGCATGGCAAGTACTTCTGTATATGCCCAGACGCTCATCGTTCAACAGGCCGGCACCCGCCAGGCCTTAGAGGGCGTTACCATTACCTCGGCTTCCGCCAATGCAGTGACCGATGCCGCCGGCAAAGCCGATATTTCAACAATGAAATCGGATACCGGCGAAATACAAATACGCTCGGTGGGATTTGAAACCCTCCGTACCCGGTATGCTCTTTTGGAAAAACAGGGATTCATGGCCATCATGCAGGAAGACCGCATTTCATTGGATGCAGTGGTGGTTTCGGCCACGCGCTGGCAGCAGTCGCGCCGCGAAACACCCTTGAGAATCAGCACCATCGGAGCCAAAGAAGTGATGCTGCAAAACCCGCAAACGGCTGCCGATCTCTTGTCGCTGTCGGGAGAAGTATTTATTCAAAAAAGTCAATTGGGCGGCGGCAGTCCCATGATTCGCGGTTTTGCCACCAATCGTGTGCTGCTCACGGTGGACGGCGTGCGCATGAACAACGCCATTTTTCGGAGCGGCAACCTGCAAAACGTCATTTCGCTCGATCCCTTTTCCATCCAGCGCACCGAGGTGGTGTACGGGCCGGGGTCGGTCATTTACGGCAGCGATGCCATCGGCGGCGTGATGCACTTTTCCACCTTAGAACCGGCGTTTTCCTCTGTGAATGCCAACGCGGCTGTTCGGTACGCTTCGGCCAACAACGAGAAGACCGGCCATGCAGATTTTTCGGTCGGAGGCAAAAAATTGGCTTTCGCCGGAAGCGCCACCTTCAGCGATTACGACAACCTGTTGATGGGCAAAAACGGCCCCGACGACTACCTCCGGCCCCGCTATGTGATTCGCATCAACGGCCGGGATTCGGTGGTGGCCAATTCCAACCCGCGGCTTCAGGTGCCCAGCGCTTACAACCAGTTCAACTGGATGCACAAACTCCGGTGGGCGCCCGGCGAAAAATGGGAACTGCAATATGGGTTTCATTACTCGGCTACATCCGATTACTCGCGTTACGACCGCCTGCTTCGGCCCCGAGGCAACACGCTGCGCAGCGCCGAGTGGGACTACGGCCCGCAGATTTGGATGATGAACAACCTGTCGGCGGCGCATCATTCCGAAAGCAAATGGTTTGATAATGTGTCGTTTAGAGTGGCGCATCAGTTTTTTGAAGAAAGCCGCATAGAGCGCAATCTCAACAGCCTCACCCGAATGATTCGCACCGAAAAAGTGCATGCCCTTTCGGCCAATGTGGATTTTGAAAAGACACGCCAAAACGGGCAGCGCTTTTTTTACGGATTGGAGGCCGTTTACAACAAGGTCGGCTCTACCGGCGAGGATGTAAACATCGAAACAGAGCTGCGCAGAGCGGCGCCCTCCCGCTATCCCGACGGCGCCCTGTGGTATTCCGCAGCAGCCTACCTCACCTGGAAGGCCCCGCTGAGCGAGCAACTGACCTTGCAAACCGGCGCCCGCTACAACATCGCAGGCTTGCAGGCGGAGTTTGATACTACCTTGTTTGTACTGCCTTTTGCAGAAGCCCGGCAGGCATCGGGCGCGCTGACAGGAAGCGTCGGGGTCATCTGGTCGCCGACGGCGCTGTGGTTGTTCAGTGCCAACGCGGCCTCCGGATTCCGCACGCCCAATGTGGACGATGTGGGCAAGGTGTTCGATTCTTCGCCCGGCTTTGTGGTGGTACCCAATGCAGACATCAGGCCGGAGTACGCTTACAATTTCGATCTGGGTATTGCGCGAACTTTCGGGAGTACATTGAAGGTAGATGTGACGGGCTTTTACACCTTATTAGACAATGCTTTGGTGCGCCGGAATTTCACCCTTAATGGCCAAGACAGCGTGTTGTATGGCGGCGAAATGAGCCGGGTGCAAGCCATTCAAAATGCGGCTGTCGCCAAAGTCTGGGGACTGCAATTGGGTTTGGAACTCAAGCTGCCGGCGGGTTTCGGCCTCCGAGTGCACCACAACTTCCAGAAAGGCGAGGAGGAACTCGACAACGGCTCCGTTGCGCCCCTGCGCCATGCAGCGCCCTCGTTTGGAACTACCCGGCTCACCTGGAGCAACCGCAAATGGCAGGCCGAATTGAACCTGATATACAATGCGGAAGTAGCCAACGCGGATTTAGCGCCCGAAGAACAGGGCAAAGAATACCTCTACGCCCAAGACGCCGCCGGAAATCCCTACACGCCGGCCTGGCACACGATCAACCTGAAAACTTCGTATCAATTGGGCAACAGGGCCAATATCGGCTTCGGTATTGAAAACATCACCGACCAGCGCTACCGGCCTTATTCCTCCGGCATCACCGCGCCGGGCAGGAATTTTGTGGTCTCGCTGAGGGTGAAGGCAAGGTAGGAACATCAGCCTGACAGGAGGGGCGCTTCGTCGGAAAAAACAATAAAAATTTCGCTGGTAGCGGGGGTGCTATAGAGCGTACCTGCTACCACTTTTTTGTTTTCTCCTGAAAACACGATAGAGGAAACGCCCGGCATAGAGCTAACAGGTCTATCCGGCTATTGCGCTGCAGACCTGTTAGCTCTGCAATGAGAAGCCTACAACTTGGAGCCGGTTGCGTTGTTTTTTGCATCCGATCTGCATCATACAGGTGCGCCGCCTGAAACCGGACTGTCGGAGAAACTCAAGGTGTTGGAGTAAGCCACCTCCCGCCTGCTTCGCTATACCTACGCCAGTGCTAACCTGCCGAATATTGAACTAATCCACAGGCGATGATGTCAGATTAAAATCATGCTGTTCTTGTCAATGATGACACTCACAGCTTGCATTGATAGTAGAAAGAATGCTCCTGCGGAAAAGAATTCGCTGCAACATCAAACCCGGATACTCAATACCGGCAACTGCCCATAGCGCAACAGGTTTTCGGGGATGCTCTCTACGAAGATGCCGCCCAAGCCGGTGCGACCGTGATTGGCAATGCCGATGAGGTCGGCGCCGACGGACTGCGCAAACTCCAGAATACCCGCCTCGATGGTGTAGTGTGCGTAGCTGTGCAGGCTGATGTGCCGGAAATCGTGCGCATCCACAAAGTCGCGGATTTTGCCCATTACTTCGCCCGTAGGCCGGAAATTGTACGGCGTGGTGACCTCTACAAAATAGAGATTTTCTGCGTTCATGCTGTCGGCAAAACGGAGCAACTGATCAAATGCGGGGTGCGTATCTGCTTCGAGGCCGGAGGCGAAGACAATGGTATTGAATTTGAGTTCGTCACCCGGTTTTTTGCAGGCCAATACCGGCGCCTGGGCAGTACGCATGATTTTTTCAGTATGAGAGCCTAATGCAAATTTTTTGACCCCCGTCAGCCCATGCGATCCCATGACAATGAGGTCGTTTTGAGTATCAAGCACCGTGTTGGCAATGGTTTCGAAGCCTTCCAGAAAAGCCAGACTTTTTTCAGCTTTGAGACCTTCATGTTCGGTGGCAAGCACCAGCTCATCCAACTTTTGGTGGGCCGCTCCAATCTGAGCCTTGATTTCGGGATATGTGTCTTCGAGGCGCTTGGGCAGGTTCACCCAGTCAACCGGCGTTTTTAAGCCGTGCAGATACAGGATTTCCGCATTGACTTTTTTGGCGATCCATCTCCCGATTCGAGCAGCGGTATCGGCGCACGGAGAAAAATCAGTGGGAATGAGGATCTTTTTCATATTGTAAATTTTGAGGCGTTATTCAATTTTGATCTTCCGATAAGCGCGCTCATCTTCCACCGGCGTGTGGGTGAAACTCAGCTTGAGAATGCCGTGCTCGCAGGAGGCGGCAATTTGTTCGTGAGCAATGCCCGACGCCAGTTTGAAAGCGCGCTCAAACGAGTCGAAGTCGAATTCCTCCATAATAAATTCTGCTCCCGGACGGCGCTCGGCGCGACTCTTTTCGCCTTTCACAACGAGTACATCGTCTTTCAGGGTGATCTCAATTTCCTCTTTGGTAAATCCCGGAACGGCCAACTCCAACTCGAACAAATCGCCGTCTTTTCGGAGATTGGCAGGCGGCGTACTCTGTTGGTATGGAATATCGAAGGAACTGCGACCGAGAAAATGATTAGAATCTACCACTGGATGAAACTCTTCGCCGAAGCGTTCAAAAGCGTGGTTTTTGATCTCTGCTCTCCACATGGAACGTACGTTTTGTTTGTACGCGTAATATACAGATATGGAGCGCGTCGGCGGGGTGCGGTTTGTCAGTGAGGCGGGGTGATTTTTATCAATAGAAGCAGTGTGCCGCCCAAGCTACAACTCCTTTCGCAGGCGCGCCACGGGAATGTTCAGTTGCTCGCGGTACTTGGCCACAGTGCGGCGGGCTATGTTGTAGCCTTTTTCGGTGAGCAGTTCGGTGAGTTTTTCGTCCGAAAGGGGTTTGCGTTTGCTTTCGGCAGAGATGAGGTCGGAGAGGATTTTTTTAACCTCCAGTGTAGAAACCTCCTCGCCTTCGCTCGTTTGCAGCGACTCTGAAAAGAAGTCTTTCAGGCGGCGCGTGCCGAATTCCGTTTGCACAAACTTGCTGTTCACTACTCTGGAAATGGTCGAAATGTCCAATCCGGTAATATCGGCTACGTCCTTCAGGATCATGGGGCGCAATTTGCGGTCGTCGCCCGTCAGGAAGTAGTCGTATTGATACTGCATCATGGCGTACATGGTGCGATACATGGTGTCCTGCCGCTGTCGGATGGCATCTATGAACCACTTGGCGGAGTCAATTTTTTGCCGGATAAAAAGGATGGCCTCCTTCTCGCGCACATTGGGGCGGCGGCCCTGAGCGGCTTTTTTGTAATCGCGCAGCATGTCTTTGTAGTGATCGCTGATGCGCAGATCGGGAGCATTGCGCGCATTGAGCGTCAGTTCCAATTCGCCGTCGTTGTTCGAGATGATATAATCGGGTACCACATATTGTGTGGATGCCGACGACGACCCCACGAACGCGCCCGCCGGCTTAGGATTGAGGCGCAGTATTTCGTCTATGGCTTCCTTGAGTTCTTCTTCCGACACATCAAGTGCGCGCTGCAACTTGTCGAAATGCTTTTTGGTAAACTCGTCAAAGTGGCGGCTCAGAATGCGCGCTGCCAACTGAATGGGGCGGCGGTCTTCCTCCTTCAGATGTTCCTGCTCCAGCAGCCATTCCAATTGCAATAGGAGGCATTCCTGCAAATCGCGAGCGCCGATGCCGGGCGGATCGAAGCGTTGTATCTTTTTCAGGATGGCCTTGATTTCGGCCTCTGTAGCGCTGATGTTTTGGGAAAAAAGCAGATCGTCCATAATGGAATCAATCTCGCGGCGCAGGTAGCCGTCGTCGTCAATGCTGCCGATGATCTGCCGGGCAATGGCTTCCTGCGTGGGGCCGCCCAGTTCCATCATGCCCACCTGCTGCTCCAGATAGTCGTGGAAAGTACTTTCAATGGCTACCGGCAGCGTGCGTTGCTCTTCATCGGCGTTGTAAGCATCTCCGCGCGTTTTGTAAGAAGCCTCGTCGTCTGCGATGTATTCATTGAGATAGTCGCTGAATTCCAGTGGGTTATCTTTTTCTTTTTCAAAATCGGGCGACACTTCGTCCCCCTCCCGGTCGTCGCTGCTGCGCTCTTCGTAGCCGCCGTCCTCATCGTACATTTCGTCCTCGGTACTGTCGTCGGAATCTTCGCTGTAATCGCCTTCTTCCAATGCGGGGTTTTCCTCCAATTCTTCTTTGATGCGCTGTTCCAAAATAGCAGTAGGCACCTGCAACAGTTTCATGAGCTGAATCTGCTGCGGCGCCAGCTTTTGGAGCATTTTCTGACTTAAACTCTGCTTCAACATGTTTTTTGTGGTTGCGTCCCATGTCGTTCCAGACGGCAACGGGCGGCTAAATTACTGCTTTTTCCAATGCCGGGCAAGCTGACGGTGCGTACCTGAATGCAGTTTAACAAAAAATATGCCATTTTTTTATAATGTGTTTCCAAAAAGCGGCCATGCCGGCAAAATCAACTCGTGTAAGGGGAGTGCAGACAGCCCCCTGTTGCAAGAGGCGAAATAAAATTTCTATCCATACTTGTTGCAAAGCTGAAAATGTTTCTATCTTTGCGCGCCTATTTCGAGGCATAAAGTATAAAGCCGTAATAATCATGGAAATAATTGCAATAAATGGTCAGCCCAGAACGGATTTGGGCAAGAAAGGCGCCAAGGCTGTAAGAAACGGAGAGCTCATTCCTTGCGTGCTGTATGGCGCAGGCGTATCGGAGCATTTTTCTACCGAAGTGAGCAGCGTTCGCCACCTGATATACACGCCCGATTTCAAAGTGGCCGAAATCACGGTAGAGGGCAAGAAGCACCGCTGCATTGTTAAAGCCGTGCAATACCACCCGGTATCGGAAAAAATCATGCACATTGACTTTTTGAGCCTTGTGCCGGGCCACCCGGTCAAAGTGGAAGTTCCCCTGCGTTTCACGGGTTCTTCTATCGGTGTGAAAGGCGGCGGCAAACTGCAACAAAATGTACGCCGTGTAAAAATCAAAACGATGCCGGAAGACCTCGTTTCGGAATTGAAATTGGACATTTCCAATCTGGATATGGGCCAGTCTGTCCGCGTTCGGGACATCAAAGCTCCTCAGAACGTGGAAATTCTGACTGCTGCTAGCACGCCGGTTGCCACCATCGAAATTCCGCGCGCATTGCGCAGTGCGGCCGCGGCTGCCGATAAGCCTGGCAAGAAGTAAAAAATAACATTTTCTTTATATCGGCCTTTGGTCGCACTTCGTTTTCAGGCGGTGTGTGGCCAAAGGCCGTTTTATTTTAACCCAATATCATTCACTCAAACACTACATTATGTTGCGTACCTTCTCATTCCTGCTGTTGCTCACGCTGCTGAGTTCCTGCACAGCTTCCGAACTTCAGCAATTACTGGGCAGCGGCGAACTCCCACTCACCCAGGCCGAAGCGGCTTCGGGGCTTAAAGAAGCGCTTTCTATCGGCATCGGCAAAGGTGCCGAATTGCTGTCTCAAAAAGACGGTTATTTCAAAAGCGAATACAAAATCCTTTTGCCCGCCGAGGCCCGCAAAGTCACAGAAAAACTCAAAGTAGTGCCGGGCTTTTCCAATGTGGAAGAAATCATTCTGGAACGCATCAACCGGGGCGCCGAAGATGCCGCCATGAAAGCCAAGCCCATTTTCCTGAACGCCATCAAGGAGATGAGCTTCACGGATGCCATGAACATCCTTTTGGGCGGCCAGGATGCTGCCACCCGCTATTTGGAATCTGCCACCAACGAACAACTCTACCAGCAGTTCAATCCTGTCATTATAGAATCGTTGGATCGCCTCAATGCCCGCAAATACTGGTCGGATGCGGTGATGGCCTACAACAAGATACCCTTTGTGGACCGAGCCAATCCAGACTTAGACGACTATGTGACCCGCGAAGCCCTCAAAGGCATGTACGGCATGGTGGCCAAAGAGGAGCTGAACATTCGCACCAATCTGAGCGCCCGCAGCAGCGACCTGCTCAAAAAGGTGTTTGCCAAACAGGATAAAAAGTAACCAAGGACGAAGGCTGGATCACAATCTCCGGCCTTTGTTGTTTTTCCCCCAACCCATTTGACGACAATATGCTTGCCGTATAAAGCCCTTCCCTTTTCGTCGAGTAATTTTCGACTTTACACCAACAGAAACACAGTTTTGAGTGTCTATCTTTTCTCAATAACAATAACCAAAGACCATGTACATTCGACACCTCCTATTGACGGCATCACTTCTGTGTATTTCCCTTTCCCTTTCGGCTTCGGGCATAGCCGGGCAAGTTACCGGCAACTCCGGCGAAGCGCTTCCGTTTGCAGCCATTTTTGTAAAAGAAACCGGCAGCGGCACATCCGCCAACGAGGACGGCTATTTCGAGCTGCGATTGGAGCCGGGCAGATACACCCTTGTTTTTCAATTCTTAGGCTACGAAACCGTTTCCCGTACGGTGGACGTCCGCAGCGGCCCGTTCACGATGGTCAATGTGGCGCTCAAACAGCAGGCGGTACAGCTTCGCACCGTCGAGGTATCGAGCAAACAGGAAGACCCCGCCTACACGGTGATGCGCAAGGCCATTGCCAAAGCCGGCTACCACAGGCAGCAAATAGAGCGTTACACGGCGCAGGTGTATATCAAGGGGTCGGGGCGACTCAAAAAAGCGCCCTTTTTCCTGAGAAAGGAATTGAAAAAAGAAGGCATAGATTCTTCCCGCGCTTTTGTGAGCGAGTCGGTGAGCCAAATTTCCTACCAGCGGCCCTCTACTTTTAAAGAAAAAGTCATCAGCATCCGCAAACAGGGCAACGACAACTCCACCAGCCCGGCGCCCTTCATCAACGGCAGTTTTTACGAGCCGGAAATTGCCGAAGTCATCTCGCCGCTTTCGCCCAAAGCCTTTGCGTATTACAAATTCAAACATGCCGGTTACTTCATGGACCGGGGTTACGGCGTCAATAAAATACAGGTCATTCCGCGCAGTCGTGGCGACAATGTGGCAGAGGGGTACATTTATATCATTGAGGATCAGTGGAGTATTTATAGCCTCGACCTGAAAACCTACAAACTCGGCATCGGCATTGACGTAGCTCAAACCTACGCCCCTATTGAAGACAAAGCCTGGCTGCCCATCAAGCATCAGATAGAAGTGGACGGCACTTTTTTCGGATTTCAGTTTGAGTACAAATACATCGCCACAGTGAGTGGTTACAAAATTGAACTGAACCCGGCCTTAGACGTGGATTTCAAAGTGTTGGATGAAAAAATAGCCGCTCCGGAACTCGTACAAACCGCCAAAAAACAACAGACTGTCGCCAAAAAATCGGCTGCCGAACAACGCTTGGCAACCGGCGAAGAACTGACCATGAAAGACCTGCGGAAAATAGTACGCGACTACGAAAAGGAAGATCGCAAAAAAGCCGTAACTGAAGACAAAGACTCTCTGGCCGGCTTTGCTTCGGTCACCGAATACAAAATAGACTCTCTGGCCGAGCAGCGCGATTCTGCCTACTGGGCCGAAATCCGCCCGGTGCCGCTCACCCTGTACGAGGTGCGCGGCTACCAGCATGTGGACAGCATTGCCGTTGTGGAGGCTGCCGAAAAGACCGAGCGCGACTCCTTGGGCATCGCTCCCGGCGAAGATGAGGAGGTAGAAAAAAAACGCGACAAATTCAAGCCGCAGGAGTTGGTTTTGGGCGGCAGTTACCGCCTCGGCAAGCGCAGCCGGCTCAGCGTCGGCTCGGTGTTGGCCAATCTCAATTTCAACCCCGTGGAGAGTTTCCACTCCTGGAGCGACCTCAAATACACCACTTACATCAACAAAAAACGCCTCACGCTGGGGCTTACGCCGCGCTATTCCGTTGCTCCCAATTGGTTCAGTGTCAAGGGACTGGCTGAGTACAGATTTGGCAAACCCCAACATTACACTACACTGCGGGCCGAGGGCGGCAGGTACATTTATCAGTACAATGCCCGCAACCCGATCAGTTCAATAATGAACACAGCTTACAACCTGTTGCAGGAGCGCAACTACATCAGACTCTATGAAAAGGAATACTTCAAGGTGCAGGTAAACCACCAATTGCGCGAAAACATCAGTTTTCAGGCCGGAGGCGAATGGGCGCGGCGCTTCTTCCCCGACAACCGCACCACACAGACGTGGTTCAAACGGCGGGAGGGAGGTTACGAATCCAATATCCCGGTGAATGAAGAATGGGCCGGTCCGCCCGCTGAGCCGGAGAAAGCCTTCGTACTGCACGCCACTGTGGAAGCTCGTCCCTGGCAGAAGTACCGCATCAGAAACGGCAACCGGCAGGCCATAGAAGACTCTTCGCCCACCATTGGATTGTCTTACCGCAAAGGCATTCCGGGCATAGGGGGCAGCGTGACGGATTTCGACCACATTGACCTCAGCTTCCGGCACAGTTTCCGGCCCGGCGCCCGCGGCAAAATTGACATCAAGGCAGAAGTGGGCGCTTTTTTGAACAACAACTACGTCGGATTTGCCGATTACCGCCACTTCATGGGCAATCGCATTCCGATTGTCACTACCGACCCTGTGGGCAGCTTCCGCTTGCTCGACTACTATCGCCACAGCACCTCCGAGGAGTACGCGGCCTTGCACCTGCATTACCAGTTCAGAAAACTGCTGTTGACGCAAATTCCCAAAGTGTGGCTCACCGGCGTGAAAGAAAACCTGTTTGTCAACTACTTAGCTACGCCTACCTCGAAGCACTACACCGAATTGGGCTACTCTTTAGACAATATCCTCCGGATTTTCAGAGTCGAAACGGCAGTTGCTTTTCAAAACGGGCGCTACTACGACTGGGGCATCCGTATCGGCGTGGCGTCCAATCTGGGATTTATACGATTTGACTGACGGTTTACTCCAAAATATCTGAACGCCATGAAAGAGGATAGCCAAATTGCGATATACCAAACTGACGACGAACGGGTAAGTATTGAAGTTCAAGTCGGACAGGACAGTGTGTGGCTGACGTAGGCACAGATGGCTGCGCTGTTTGACAGGGATTACAAAACTATTTCCAAGCATATTCTCAATGCTTTCAGAGAAGGAGAGTTGGAAAGGAGTGCAGTTGTCGCAAAATTTGCGACAACTGCCTCTGACGGCAAAACCTACCAAGTAGAACACTACAACCTTGACGTCATCATCTCCGTAGGTTATCGTGTGAAGTCGAAGCGGGGTACGCAATTCCGCATCTGGGCTACGCAGGTGCTGCGCAAGTACCTCATAGAGGGCTACGCACTGAACGAACAGCGACTGCGGGAACAGGAGCAAAATCTGGAAAACCTACAGGAAGCCGTTCATCTGGTAGCGCAAGTGGTGGTGAATTTGATCAACGCGAAAAATTGATTATGACCAACGAAACCCATAAAGGCACTGTCATCCAGAGGGCACCCTCAGTGTGAACGGCGAGGCGCAGGAAATCCGCAATGAACAGACCACCCTGCGCACCCTGCCGGCGCGAGCGGGGAAATGAAATGCGTCTGACTTCCAAAACTTTTACATTCATGGCAAAAAGCAAGCTCGCTGAACTGAGTGGCGCAAACGAGGCTTTTTATCAAATCCAAAAAATTATTTTCGGCAAGACATTGATTAAGCCATGAGTCAAAGTTGACATCAGAATGCTGCCGCTTTTGATAGTCATCCACCCCAACAACAACCCGATTGCAAATGTATTAAAGAACTCAAACCAATTTTGATGAACAGTCCAATCGTTGTCTATTTGAAGAGAGTGCCCTAATCCAAATAGAATGGAAGTTATCAATAAAGCAGGATTCCCTAAATAAACAGAGCCTATTTTTATTTTTGACTTTAAAGAATTGGATAAAAGCCCCATCATGATTCCTCTGAATGCCAGTTCTTCGTCAATACCGGGCATTGTAAATTGGAACAGAAAATATTCTAACTTTTCATCTGATTTTTTTACGCATAAAAAAGCCAGGCCAATGGCCAGAAGGAAAACAAAAATGGTAATAAATAATGCAGGTTTTAAAGATTTTTTTCGCTGTTTAAAAGTGATATAATCAATATCTGTAAATGTTTTTTTGAAAAGCCAATAAAACAATAGCGAACCTGCGATTGCCAATATTTTCCCTGACCAATTCCAGTTATCACTCTGAATGATTTTTGTTTCTGGAAACAAAAAAGGAAGCGATAAAAAGCTCGCATAGAAAAAGTAGTAAATTACAAACAATATAAGTGTCTTCCATTTGTAGTCAGGCTTATTTAAGCCCAAAGCTACAAGTGGCGCAATCACCATCAATTGTATAGACAAAAAAATAATTAATTTTGCCATGCTTTGTCATTTTTGGATGTCATTTCTTCCTTTCCGATAACCCCCACGGCCTTTTTGCGAAGAGAGCAGCGTCGTTATGTATAGAAGAAAAAGCTCTCGTAATGCCCTCGTCCCCTTGTATGTGAAAGCTATTCCACTTCGGCCTTTACTCTCTCCACCCGGCAGGCAGATGCACCTCTCCGGTGGGTTCCGCCCATCCCTGATAGCCGTTGGGAGTGCTTACCATCAGCCGATCACCCTTGACCTGAATTTGAGAGAACTGGGGCGGCAGGGTTTGACGCCCATCCTGACCGGCAACTCCCACCCGGTCGCCGAGATACAGCAGTGCGACGGGAGGATGGTAATTCCCTTTGTGCCACGAGACGCGGTCGTAAATAGGTTCGGTGATGAACGCTCCCACTTCGTTGACAAAGCCGAACTTACCGCTCCGCGCGATCATAATATGTACTATTTTGCCGAAGTCTTGTTCTACATGCTTCACCTCGCAGCCTTGCGGAATAACGACATGCTTCACGATCTTCCAGGTTGAGTGGTCGGTGCTGCTTTCCAGCATGACGACCGACGGAAGGTTCTCCAAATCCGCCACTCGTGTGCGATATTCTACTTTGCGCTTCGGCCAAGACTCCTCAATGTCTTCATCTGTAATATCCTGAGCGAAATAGACAGCCTCTTCTTCCGCCATCGGCGTGCCGTTGTCGGCAATGCGTGTGATTTTTCCTTTGTTGGTAATATGGACGTACAGCCCTTGTTCGAAGTCTGAATAGATGCTGACTTCTTCATTCACGCAGGGCACCAGAAGTTTGCCGGTAGTCTGGAGGACGCCCCAGCCGCTGCCCTGACGCACTCGGACCAAAGGCTTTTTGCCTTGTGCGAAGAAGTCCACCTCATCAAATATGGGTTTGGTCAGCCACTTGGCTTTTTTGCCGTCCACATGGAGCAGGCCATATTTTCCGCCCAAAACTGCCCAGCGCAAGCGAGGTTGAGCCAACCACATGATACTGTCAACACTTGGCTTCAGCACCCATGCCCCCGCAGGAGTTATCAGACCTGATTTTCCTCCCTTGCGAGCCACCGCCAAGTGCATGCTTTCGCCATTATCGAGTGAAAACAAGCCAATGGAGTCTAAGGCAGGGGGCATCGTCACTTGGCCGTTTTTGTCCACAATGCCCCATTTGCCCTGATGAGCATACGGAAAAACTTGCTGCGCCTGAACTGGCTTTAGCGCCCACAAAGTCATACAAAGTGTAAGAATAGTTCGTGTCATGTTGGTTGAGTTGTGTTGGTTTTATGATACTTTAAAGCCACGACCGTTGCCTCCAACCGTCTGGCCTATTTCATTCGCATCAATCCCAAATCCCTTCCTCTTCAATCTCGAACTCCGCGTCCTTTTCCCAGATTTCCATTTCGCAGGGCTTGCAGTTGAATTTGAGTTTGTACTCCACTTCGCCGTGTTTCAGCACCAAGGGTTCTTTTACTTTTTCGCCCATCGTTTCGCGCTGGAACCGGGGGCATTTGCCCAACTCGTATTTCACGCAGTATTTGGTCGTCATCACGCGCGACTTGCCGGGGTCCCATTGCAGTTCAAATGCCTTTTCGATGGACTGCACGCCATGACGCCGGTAAAACTGCCGCGCCAACTTGTTCGACACATTGTAGGTGAAGTCCAATTCCGTCACAGGGTAGGGGTGCTCGGTAGGCGCTATGGGGCGCTCCTCTCTATGATATTCCCGGACACGGGTATCCATCAATTGCTCCAGCACCGTGCGGCGAACCTCGTTGATTTTGGAAATGGGAAGGAACCAATTGTCTGAAAAATCCACCTGAATATCGTCCACGATGAAGGGGGTATTGCCTGCTTTGGCTAAGTTTTTTCGGATGTTGTCAATGATGGACTCGCCGTTTTTGGTCCTTTCTTTTGCTACCGTCAGGGTGGCGGTGCTCGTATGTCCGTCCTCGTCGGTGGCCGTGAGCGTGAAGCCTTCCAGAGACTCAGCAAAGTGAAGTACTACCCCGATTTTGCGAACGGCGCTGTCTTCGCGTTCCAGCAACTTGTTGAATTCGGCGTCGAAATTCCGATAGATGTCTGTTCCGGCCGGCAGCGGTCGGAAGTTGTTGGGTACCACCAAACCGTTGACGATGATATTCACGCGATCGCCGTCGGCCCGGCCTTCTTCGTTGACAAAATAGAGGCCGTCGCCGTTGTTCAGCAGTTCGGCATTTTCGATGACGTATCCGTTGGCTTTGGTTTCCAATAGTTTACCAATGTATTCGCCTTGCGATTTGGGCGTCTCCCAGGAACCGATGCGTTCTTTGCGGTGGTTGACGAAATAGTCGGTATAGCCCCGATTGAAGCTCTTGTCCATTTTGGCTTCAAAGCCGTAAAACGTGCGGCCGGACGAAGCCTTTTCGTAGTGCGGATTGTCTTCCAGAAAGGCATCCAATCGCTTGCGGAGGTAAGACACGTTGTTTTTGACATAGACCAAATCCTTGAGCCGTCCCTCTATTTTGAACGAGCGGATGCCCGCCTCAATGAGCACGGGCAGTTGGTCGCTGAGGTTCAGGTCTTTGATAGACAGCAGGTGGGTTTCCGTGAGCAGGGTAGTACCGTTGCCGTCTATGAGGTTGTAGGGCAGGCGGCAGTTTTGGGCGCAAGACCCGCGATTGGCGCTGCGCTCGCCGTTGGCCACGCTCATGTAGCAGTTGCCGCTGAACGATACGCACAGAGCGCCCGACACGAAGAATTCCAGTTCTACATCGGTAGCCTCGTGTATTTCTCGGATTTGGTCCAGATTCAGTTCGCGGGCCAGCACTACCCGACGGATGCCCGCGTCGGCCAGAAACTTGACGTGCGCTGCATCGCGGTTGTTGGTTTGTGTGCTGGCGTGCAAGGCGATGGGAGGCAGGTCCATTTCTAAAATGCCCATGTCTTGTATGATGAGCGCATCCACGCCGGCCTCGTACAGTTCGTGGATGAGTTGCCGGCAGGCCTCCAATTCGTTGTCGTAGAGGATGGTATTGACGGTGACCAAAACCTTGGCCTTGAACAGGTGAGCATACTTCGTCAGTTCGGCGATGTCTTCCACCGAGTTGCCGGCATTGGTTCGCGCGCCGAAGGTATGCGCGCCGATATATACAGCGTCTGCGCCTGCGTTGATGGCGGCCATGCCCTGATAGAGGTTTTTGGCCGGTGCGAGTATTTCAACCTTTTGCTTCATGGTGCAAAGATGTAACAATCCTGATTCCTTGCCTCATCGGAGCAAGGTGATGTACCACAAAAGAAAGACGCAGCACACGCGGGTTCAATTCCGGCCTGTACTGCGTCAGTCTATGGTTTGTAACTTATGCTTCGATGGGGAGGGAAGCTCCCCGAGCGCAATTACTTGAGGCGTCTCTCGTCGGAAACGGATAACTTGTGGCGGCCCTGTCCGCGGCGGCGAGCCAATACTTTGCGGCCATCTTTGCTGGCCATGCGAGAGCGAAAACCATGCTTGTTGGCTCTCTTTCTTTTAGAAGGTTGATACGTCCTTTTCATGTCGGCTCGTCTTTAATATTTACTACGCTTTGAAAAAAGTGGCACAAAGGTACGCCTTTCGGCCATATTTTCAAGGATTTATAAAAAAAATATCCCCCGCAATGAAAAGTATGTATTTTTGGAAGGTGCTTTCCGCTCTTAAAAGTTATAACCACTTATGAAACAACTACTTACCGCTGTTTTTATGGTTTATGGCGCACTGCTCGCCGCTCAACCTGTCAACGACAACTGTACCGGCGTCCTTGATTTGGGCATTGCGCCGGCCTGCCCGCAAACAGTTTTCACCAATGTCAACGCTACGGCCAGCGACATCGGATTCGGCAACAATCCCAGTTGTTTCAACGGCGGCATTGCCCCCCGCGACGTCTGGTTTGCCTTCACCACCAACGATACTACCCTCGACTATTCGATCACTGTGACGGGGTTGGCCAACGGCGGCTTCCCGGCGTTGCGCAACCCGCAAATTGCGCTGTACCGGGGCGATTGCGAGGTCAACGGGCTGGCCGAAATCCAATGCGCCACTTCCGACCCCGGCGAAACCATTCTCCGCTTAGACGTATATGGACTGACGCCCAATGTGACTTATTATGTGCGCATCAGCGACTATTCGCCGACCGCCACGCCCAATTGGGGTACATTTGAACTGTGTGTGGACCAGCTTTCACCTGTTTTCAATATTGACGACGGCAGCTCTACGGCCTGTTTCGGCCAGCTATTCGATACCGGCGGCCCCGATGCCGATTATTCCAACAACGAGACGCATACCTTCACCATCTGCCCTTCGGATTTTAATAGCTGCATCACTTTTACATTGGATTATTACAACATAGAGAGCGGAGATTTCGGCTCGCCCGACCAACTCTCCTTTTTCGATGCCGCTACGGCCGATCCAGGCGCGCTCATTACCACCATCGGCGGGCCGGGCTTTCCCAGCGACGGCGGCGGCGGCGGCGTGTGCTTCCCGATTCAGGCTTCCAGCGGATGCCTTACCGTCCAATTCCGCTCCGACGGTTCCGTCACCGCCGAGGGTTTTGCCGGGCATTGGGAATGTTCGACCGTACCCTGCGCTCCCGACTCGCCCATTACTGTGCAAACCGGTATTACCGAACAAGACATTCTCAACTCCATCACCTCTCTGCAAACGCTTGTGGCTGTTACAAATATCAATTGCCCTCAAAGCGCTTACGGCACCTTCCAGTCCACCGACAATTCGCTGGGGCTTCGGCGGGGTCTCTTGCTCACCTCCGGCGATCTGAACTGGGCAGTTGGGCCGAACAACGATGGCGGCGGCGGCAATCTCAATACCGACAACGGCGCTCCCGGCGACCCTGATCTGGACTACCTCTCGGTTGCATTCGGAGACGGAACAGAATCCAACGACGCCTGTATCATTGAGCTGGATGTAACGGCATTCACTAATGAGATCACTTTTGAATACATTTTCGGGTCTGAAGAATACCCGGAGTTTGTAGAAGATTTCAACGACATCTTTGCTTTTCTCATCTCCGGACCGGGCATTGCAGGCGATCCCAATATAGGCAACCAGCAAAATATAGCCGTACTGCCCGATGGATCCAACACCATTGTGGAAATCAACAATGTGAACAATGTGACCAATTGGCAATATTACCGCAACAACATCAACGGCGCCGCTACGCAATACGACGGGCTTACCTCCGATTTGCTGGGGATCAAAAAAAGTCTCACTGCACGCGCATCTGTCATTCCCTGCAGCACATATCACCTGAAAATCGCCATTGCCGACCGACTCGATTTCCGGTATGACTCCGGCGTTTTTCTTTCTGAAATTCGCGGCGGAACACCCCGACTTACGGCTCAATTCAACTCAGGCATTGACTATCTGATCGAAAACTGTACGAATACGCCGGACAACGTGGTGGTGCAATTGTCCAACGTGTTGGATGAAACCGCCACTTACCGCGTTCAGGTAGGCGGAACCGCCATTCGCGGCGTGGATTACACGTTGAACCTGCCCGATACCGTCACCTTTCTGCCGGGGCAAACGCAACTCAGCTTCCCCATTTTTCCCCTCAACGACAACCTTACGGAAGGAATAGAAACCATCATCATTGCCTTGACCAACGATTTCGGCTGCGGCGAGGTGGTTTATACCACGCTCACCATTGAACTGCACGATGAATTAGTAGTCAATATCATTCCCGATGCAGACACCACTTTTGTATGCCAGGGCGCAACGGCTCAATTGGATGTAGAAGGCGCGGCCACCTATTTCTGGTCGCCTGTCAACATTTTGGACGACCCGCTCAGCCAGACGCCTGTCGCCAGCCCCACCGTCAGCGGATGGGTGCGCGTGGAAGGCAACGTCGGCATCTGCTCCGATGTGGACTCTATCTATCTTCAGATTATTGATCCGGTTATTTCCATCACGGCCCTCGATCCGCAGCTTATTTGCCAGGGCGACAGCGTAAGACTTTCCGTTGTGGACAATGTAAACAATACCAACCTGATATGGACGCCGGCCACGGGCATCAATGATCCCAACAGCCCCAATCCGGTCGTAACGCCGCAGGAAACCACCACTTACATCGCCACCGTCAGGCTGTTTGAATGTGCCGTGTCGGATTCTATAACCATTGATGTCAATACGTTTGAGTTTCCTCAAATCGGCAACGACACCCTGGTATGCCAAAACTACGGGGTGCAATTGGCTGAAATGATTGACGCTGTGGCCACCACTTACAGTTGGACGCCGACGACCGGGCTGAGCGATCCCACGGCTTCCGGCCCCATCGCCACGCCCAACGTGACCACCACTTACACCCTCATTGCTACCAGCCAAAACGGCGCCTGTGCCGACACCGCCCAAATCACCGTCACCGTAGTGCCTGCCGATGTGGACATCCAGCAGCCCGACACCCTCGAAATCTGCCTCGGAACGGTGGTGCCCATGACCGCTGTGACCAGCACCGGCAATGCGCAGGGTTTGCTGTGGAGTACCAATCTGCCCGGCACACTCAGCGATACGGTGGGGCTGAATGTGGTGGTAACCACTTCCCAAACAGCCACCTACTATACTCGCTTCGAGGTGGGCGCCTGTGTAGTGTTCGACTCCGTTTATGTACGGGTGGACTCGCTGCCTTTTGACCGCGCCATCATCGCCGATCCGGCAAAAGACCCTTATTGCCCCGGCGATATCGTCATTTTAAGATCGGCTGTATTTGAGCCGAGCGACTTCCCGGATATCGAATTCCAATGGCTGACTGCTCCCGGCTTCGAAACGCCGGATACCCTGTGGAATATGGTCATTTCGGCAATAGATACAGCTATTTACCGCCGGGTCATTACCAACCGGGGCTGTTTAGATACCGTATCCATCACCATCAACGTGGTAGAGCCGCCCACGCCGAGGATCATACCTTCTGATACGCTCATTTGCAGCGGAGAGGCGGTGCAACTTCTGGCGGTAGATTACGGCGACTATCCCATTTCCTGGACGCCGACAGCCGGGCTGAGCTGTACCGATTGCCCCAATCCAATAGCCACGCCCAATGCTACCACCGTTTACAACCTGCAAGTGGACGTACCCAACTGCCCGGTGGGGGCTTCGGCCAATATAGTGGTCATACCTGGCCCTACGGTGCGCATGAACAACGACCAGACGATATGCCGGGGCGCCTCTGTGCAGTTGAACTTAGATTCGGATCCGTTCACACAATATCAATGGGCATCCAATGTGGACGCGGGTTTCAGTTCCGCCGATCCGCTGCTGGTAGCCACGCCTTTAGTGACTACAACGTACACCCTCACCGCTACCCGGCAGAATTGCCCGCCGCGCGTCAGGAGCATCACCATTACGGTGGTGCAGCCGCCTACGCTGATGGCCAGCCAGGATGTGACGGTTTGTCGTGGCGAAAGCACGACGCTGACGGCTACCATCGTACCGGCCAATGCGGGAGGCGCCTTTGCATGGTTTGCGCCCGGCAGCGGTACGCCTGCCGGCACTGCATCATCGCTGAATGTGAATTCGGCCAATCTGGGGGCTGCCAACCGCTATATCGTCACTTATGCTTATGGCCCGGGCAACTCCTGCGGCCCGGTCAGCGATACCGTGATGGTAACGGTGGCAGACCCGGTACGAATAGATTCCATAACCTCCAATGTACCTGATACCACCAGATTGGTGATCGGAAATGCCATTACCCTCACGGCGCATACCACGCCGGGCGATCCTGCCGGAGCTATGTATTTCTGGAGTCAGGACGGCGGTTCGGAGCAAATGGGCGGCCCTGTATTCACCGACACGCCGACGCCTGCCGAGACGACCACCATTTCTTATCAGTTGCGCATCAAATCGGCAGACGGGTGTATTTCCACCAGAACCTATACCCGCGAAGTGATCGTGCCGGATATCGCCTTCCCCAACGTCTTCACACCCAACGGCGACGACTTGAACGACTTGTTCCGGCCCTTGCCCACGCAGGTGTCGGGCGTGCTCATCATCGAGGATTTCAAAATTTACAACCGCTGGGGACAGGTGGTGTATAACGGCAAGAGCAACGACAACATCGGCTGGAACGGCGAACACAACGGCAGTCCCGCGCCGATAGACGTATATGTGTATCGGGTGAAATTCCGCTACCCGGAAGGGCCGTTGTTTGAAAAATCGGGCGATTTGACTTTGATCAGATAAAAGCGATGAACTGTGAGCTGCGAATGATGCTGCACGACGGCAATTCGTAGCTCACGGCTCGCAGCTTTTTATAGTCACATACCTTGCTCCGCCAGGTTTTGTGCATGGCCTTCGGTACCCGCGCCATGGCGCGGTGATTAGCAGCGCCCGGTATCGCACATGAGGATGCGAGGTGTAATTATCTGAATTCCGAAACAAAAAATATATTGCTCAGGTGCCCGTCATGGCTATGTTCGTTCATAAATAAGCAATATAAGGTAACATTATCCCCGTTTTTTAATTCTTTTTTTAGCGATTTTTCTAATACTTTTTGTACAGGCAACCAGATTCGATATCCTTCAATTTCAAATAAACACTTGTTCTTAACCATTTCGTTCAGTTGGTCTGGGTTGCCGATATACAATGTGAAGACATTTTTCATGGAATTTAATACTTGAGCGTCTAATTTTTTGAACTCGCCAAGATATTTAGCCTTGATTTTATATTTGTCAATTCGGGCATAATACTGTGGGATGTTTTTATCTTGCTCAACACGCTCAGCGTATTGTTTTTCAGCATTGCAAATGTCTGTCAAGCTAACTTCCGTATAGTTTTTGTCCCAAGACTCCCACTCATTTTGTCCAAATGCTTGAAGATTCAAAAGGCAAATAAGGATGATTAAAATTTTATTCATGTCGTTTTTGTTTAGTGGCATATCATATATACCTCGCATGGTTTGCAAGTTCAAAAATACAGGATCGGCTGCTGTTCTCTAACTTATGAGGCAATGCCAATCAACATGGAAACGACAAACGCAATAACGATAAGCACAATGGAATATACCACAATAGCAGTGGTATTAGATTTTCCAGTGTTCCCATTAAATGTGTGACCACAGGATTCACATTTCGTTGAATTAATTAAAGCAGGACCCAATACGCCTCCCCACCAAGTCCATTTTACTCTTTTAATGGATTCGCTGCTGCATTTTGGACAGTTCGTCATCATGTTATGATCTTTTTTATGCCCTACTCGTGTGGCTTTTCGGTTTCGCCTCGTTTTTATAGTGGTCGCTGATCTCCACTTTTGTTTTTTTATTGGTAAGCTCTGTGTGCTCGTTAAAATTGCCTGTGATGGGTGCAGGTTTTGCGAAGGTGGGTATTTTTAGCAGTAAGCTTTCTTGAAAAAAGCTGAACTACAAATATAGCACAAATCTTTCTAAAAGTACTAATCCCCCGCTTCTGGATTTTTGTTAGTTACTCTTTTTCAAATAAAAATCTTGTTGTCCCGTCACTATGATTTATTATTTTTTTGTTCTTTAAATTAATAGTTAATTCCTTTTGGGTCAGAATAAATTCGTCTAAAAAGTCTTTCTCTGTCATTCCTTTTCCACCTATGAATTCATATTTACCTTTTTTCTTTTCAGCTTCAAAGTTTCGGAATGTGTTTAGCCCATAAGAAATGTCGTGTAGAATCGTATTATTTCGGATTTTCCAAAATAGAAATCTTGTTTTAAGCACTTCTGGTTCATCTTCAATTTTGAATATTGTCAATTTATCACCATTGAAGGAATAACCCAATAATTTACCTTTATATTTTCCTGCGTCCAAACTATCAAGATTAATAGTTTCAGCATCTGATTTAGCAAAATCGCCCAACTTTGTTTGAAAAACGAAGAAGATAGCTTTGTTTATGGAGTATCCACAAACACCTTTGTTAAAAATCGAATACCCGTTTCCGTAAAATGCTATTACGAAAGTAAGAGTTGCTGGAATTGTCCACCATCTTGAAAGTCTTTTAAGTTTCCAAACACCCGCAATGAATAGAGTTACAGAACTTACCATCATAAAATATCCAATAAGTCGAGAAGTCAAAACAGGATAATAGACACTACAAGTTGAACTACAACCACAGCCAAGGTCGCTATAAAAAAAGTTTTCAAGGGAATAATAGAATAGTCCTAACAAAGTTGTCAAGATTAACGTCAGTGCAATTCCTATCTTTTTTGTTCTTGTCATTTAGTTGATTTCATTCTATTGTGTGTGGTTTTTAGCCTGACGGCTAACGTTCCCATGCTTTGAGTCCGGGCGGTTTTCGGAGTACAACCTGTCCCGCCCTTGCGGGAAAACTCCACGTTTGCACTGCTTGCCGCGCGAGGAACGAAACGGGATTACCCCGCCGGATGCAAAAATTGTGTTGGCATTCTTTATTAGACATGTTGCGCCACTGTTAATCAATTAGTTATATAAAAATTCTATAAACCGGCAATAACTCCCAGTATGTCATCATACAAATTAAAATCATGCATTCTGGCCCTATCCGACAATATTCTGTATCGTTTCATTCCTCCAATACTGTGTTCTACAACGATTCGTTCTCGTGAAACACTCTTGTTCTCTAACTTTTGTTGTTCGTCTAATTCTTTACCCTTGCTCTTTTTGTGAGGAATTCCAACACATTCACACTCATAATTTTTATCAAACCCTGCAAACCCTAAATCCAACTGAACCTCATGATTTTTGAACCAAGCCTCTTGGGGCGCAAATTCCTCTTTAAGTATGCAAAAATCATGACTTTTTCCTACCCAGCACGGACTTACATAGTGAATGTACTTATCGGAAGTGCTGATAATCAATGTTTTTACTGTGTGACTTTTTTTTTGCCACTGTACATCGTTTTTTGTTTCTCTTTATTCTTAGGCCGCTGAACTCGTTGCTCCGTTCCATCCAAAATTAGTTTTTTGTGGCCATTGAAATATTCTTGAAACTCTTCTACCGTATCAAAGGAACGCTTGGGCATACATCCTATACTATCCAGCGCTTCCGACAATATTCTGATTCCTATGCTCTGGTTCCTTTTAACATTGGACGGGTCTATTCCTATCAAGTACCCCATCATGTCATATCCTAACCCTGACTTCAAACTCCACAGCGTGAAGAACAACTGATCGTGATATGTCTTAAAGGTACTGTCCCCGGGGCAATCTGCTAATCGCTCCTCTATACCCCGACCGTAATGTGCTTCATAGGCCTTCTTGTATAATTCAAGCAATACATTAACAATGGTTCGTGATATACT
>DDUV01000109.1 GCA_002344975.1 Saprospiraceae bacterium UBA2329
GTGAGGGGCGCATTTTTTTTGGATGAAAAATTAACGTCCTAAAGTAGTGGGGCAAAAATAAATGTTCATTTTCTTTAGGCCAAAGGATTAGATAAGACAATTAAAATGAAACGTTTACTTATCTAATCCTTTGACGAAAATGATCACTTTATTTTTTTATCGCCCCTTACAATATTCACCGGCTGCATTTATTTTCATCAAAACATATACCTGCCTACCCATGCGAATACTCCTTTTCTGTACTGCTTTTTTTGTGGCATTTACCGCCGGCGCTCAAACCATATTGGATACGCTCCAACTCAGCCATTCGCCCGCAGACACCACGACAGCCAAAACGCAATTGGCAAAAGCCGATGACTTGCTGCGACTTCGAAAATATAAGGAGGCCAAAGAACACGCTGTGGCCGCCCGACAAATCGCTGCCGCTGCCCTCGGCTCCGACAATGTGTATGTCGTGCGCGCCTTGGTGGCGGAGGCGCGCGCGCTCATTGGTTTGCGGGACTTTGATGAGGCCATGAACGTGTTGCAACATGCGGAAACCTTGTGTTCTAAGCTTCCGGAAGATACGCGCACCGATCAGGCTTATATCGCTCTCAACATCGGTCTGGTATGGGATGCCCGGCAAGAACCGGAAAGAGCCATAGAACCAAAACTCAAAGCACTCGACTGGTATCTGCAAACACTCCCCCGCAACGACCGCCGCATAGCCGTTTGTGCCAACAGCCTCGGCAACAGCTACGAATCGAACGGCAATGCAGACAAAGCGCTGGAGTACAAAACCCTGGCATTAGAGATTATAGAACTCATATCCGGCCCCAACAGCCTGGATGCTGCCGTTTTGCATAACAACCTCGGCATAGCGCATTGGGGCGCCGGCAATTTGGAACAGGCACTTTATCATCACTCCAAAGCTTTGGCCATAAGGCAAAAAGTACTGCCCGCCGGCGAATACCTCATCGGCGAATCGCACAACAATCTGGCCTTGGTGTATGAATCGCAGGGGCAATTGTCGAAAGCCAGAGACGCGTATAGTGCTGCCACGTCCATTTTTGAAGGCAAAGAAGACCAACTAGTCTTTGGTCGGCTGGCGAAAAATGTTTACAACAATCTGGGCTTTGTTTACCAAACCATGGGGCTGACCGAACAGGCCGTTTCGGTAAAACGACGGTCACTCGACCTGTCCATCCGTCTTTATAAGGAACAAAGCATAGAGACCGCCCAAGCCTGGACCAACCTCGGTTCGGCCCTTCGCGATGCGGAGGATTTTAACGCCGCGCTGAGTTGTTTTCAAAAATCCTTAGAAATCAGAGCCGCTTTGGGGCAGTCCAAACATGCTCACAATACCTTTACATTGGTCAACAAAGGCGCCGTACACATCGAATTTGGCCAGATAGATACTGCCTTGGCCAATTTCCAACAGGCTCTTGACCTCGCTTTTCTCCATCGCCCTGATGCCCCCGCAGAATGGGCCTTGTGTTACAGTTATCTGGGGCAAGGCTATGCGGCCGCAAAAAACTGGCAGGTCTCTGCCGATTATTACCACCAATGCCGCGCTATCAGGCAAAACCAATATGCCTCCTCGCATCCGGGCATCATTTTGGCGCTGTTGGGCATAGCCCGGGCGCATCATGCCCTGGCGCAGCAGGATAGTGCGCAATACTATTTCCAACTTGCTTTTGACTTGCAGAATCCTTCCGGCGATACAGGGTACATAGGCGACCCTCATAATTGGCTCAGCGCCTTAGCAGGTTTGGCAACTCTGAACAGCGAGCGCTTTATCAACAGCCAAATACCTGTTTATCTGAATGTTGTCAATGAATTGGCCGAGCAGTGCATTTCCTTTCTGGAGCGCCAACGCATACAGAATCCATATCGTCAGGATCATTTCAGATTGTCTGCCGCTGCATTTCCCGTATTTGAAGCGGCGGTGCAGGCCAACTATTTCGCACACCAGCAAAGCGGCCATACCGACGATGCCGGGCGATGCTTCAGGTACAGTGAAATCATCAAAGGGCAACAACTGTATGAGGCGTTTAAAGCTGCCCGCGCCGAAAAATTTGCAGACATACCGCCGATCCTGCTCGAAGCGGAAGACTCGCTGGCGGTGGAATTGGCGTATTTGGAGAATCAACTATTGGAAAAAAAGAACGCCGCAAGGCAGGAAACAGATTCGGTCATCCTGCTGCTACATAAACGCATTGTAACAACACAGGAGGCCTACCTCCAACACAGAGCATTGCTCCGTAAGTTGGCCCCGGAGTATTACCGGATTAAATATGAGCTATCCCCGATGGACTTAGGCCGCCTGCAAAAGTCGCTTCCTGCCGGTGATAGCGCTGCCATGCTCGAATATTTTGTGGGCGACAACATCGTGTTGGCCTTCGTGATACGCCCCGATACCGTATTCATACAACAGCTCTCCCTGCCGCTTTCCTGGGAGGAGCAGGTAGCCGATTTTCGTACCGGGTTGTTTGGCGCATTTATCCCCAACCGACCGGACTCACTCCCTCTTCATACCAACCGGCTTTTTGCCCAAAGTGCCGTCGCTTTATATGAGATGTTGGTGGCCCCCATCCAAAAGCACCTGCCCGAACGCTTAATCATCGTACCCGACGGCATCATGGGGTTCATCCCTTTTGAGGCATTGGTAACGGAGCCGATAACAGGCAGAACCGACCGATTTCAGGAACATAAATATTGGGGCCGGGATAAAGTAATTTCTTATGCTTATTCCGCCACCCTCTGGCAGGAAATGAAGACAAAACAGCACTTGCAAAATCCTGCAAAAACGATGCTCGCCATGGCTCCGTTTTTCAGAGGAGACTGGAAAGCCCTCGAAAAAATGCTGGATAAAGAACCCGCTGATGCCGATATAGCCGCTACGGCCAGTACCAAGAACGAAACGCTCGACACCCTCACTTTCTCCGGTGAGGAAGCCCTGCGCATTGCACGGCGCTACAAAGGGCTTGCTCTGTTGGACGTCATGGCCACCCGCGCGGCATTTGATACGATGGCCGCTTCGTATCGCCGCATACACCTCAGCACACACGGCTACGCCGGAGATGATTCCTGGCTCGCCTTTTACAAATCCGGCCGGCCACTTGACGCCGACAAACTCTACCTTCGCGACATCTACAACCTCCGCCTCAATGCCGACCTCGTGGTGCTCTCCGCCTGTCAGACCGGCATCGGCAAGCTGCGCCGCGGCGAGGGCATCATTTCTCTGTCCAGAGCATTTGCGTATGCCGGGGCCAAGGGCATCATCGCCACACTTTGGAGCGTGAACGATAAAAAAACCAAAGATTTTATGCTCCTGTTTTACCGCCACCTGCAAACAAAGCCCGCCGCAGAGGCATTGCGGGAAGCCCGCCGCGAGTATTTGAACGCACACAAAGGCGAGGCCGCCCACCCGTACTACTGGGCCGGGTTTATCGGCGTGGGGGATATGTAGCCGAATTTATTCAGACAACCGTTTTTGTAGTTCTAACGCTCTCTCGTGGTAAGTATGCCCCGTATCCGCTATCAGCACCGCCAACAACTCATCGAATGCTGCTTTGGTAGCCGGGTATTGAGCCGTGTAGCACACCAATTGGTTCCACTGTGCGCGCTCCGCAAACGGAGGCAATTCTGTAGCGGCCACGGCGGCAAAAGCAGCAGCGCTTTCTTTATATTTTTTGAGATGGTACAAGGTATGGGCTTTCATTTCTAAAGCACGAATTGCATAGCCGTTCCCTTCGGACACTGCATTCAATAATTGTAATGCCTGGTGGTACTGTTCTTTCTTGTATGCAATTACTGCTTCCGAAAGCGGGCCTTCATCTTCTTCCATAGGCGCCCCTTTCCTGGTATTATCCAAGTCCAAATCTTCATACAACTTGCCCGCGTAAGCCATCATGCCGCCATCAGCCGGAGGGCTTTGAGGGGCAGGGCGGATTTCGGGGTTCGGAAGAGTTGTGGATTTTTCAGGCTCGGTTGGTTCATCTATACCTGCAATGGGGCCGGGAGTTGGTTGATTTGAGTTTTCTTTTTCGGAGGGCGTTTTTTCGGTGGGAACCGATTCACTCTTATACCCCAACCAATCCATGCGCCAAGCCACTGCCGCCAAAACGACAACAGCACCCAAGAGCGCAGCTATCCAAAGCCGGCCGGGGCGCGAAGTGTTCGAGGGTGTGGGGGTGTCTTTTTCCGGAGGAGGCAGCGGCTCGTCTTCCTCCAACCACTGATGAATTTTGCCGCGCAAATCGCGCTCCAACATGGCCTCCATAGCCTCCATCTCTACTTGTTGCAATTGGAACTCCAGCGCGGCCTCCGGGTTGGTTTGTATTTCCCGCTCCACCGCAGCCCTTTCCTCTTCGGAGAGCCGGCCTTTGAGGTAGGCTTCTATTTTATCGTATAGTTCTTCGTTGTTCATGTCATTGGCATTATTCGGTGAGCAAGTCGGGGTTGTCAGGCAATTGAACGCCCAGAGCAGACAGCAATTGCGGCCTTTGCAGCAAATATGCCCGTAGTTTCATCCGGCATTTGTAGGCATCTTTTTGGGCCATTGCCGCGCTGCCCCGGCCTGTAATTTGGGCAATTTCTTCCATTTTGTAGTCCAACATGTAAAAGCCCAGCACTTCTTTACATTTTTTCCCGATCTGCTCTAAAGCCGAATAAAAAATCTGCTTCCGCTCTTCGAAAATATAGTCCAGTTCCGGCCCGACATCTCCTTTTTCATCCCGACGATCCGGCAGCTCTTCCATGATTTTTCGGCGGCGGTGTTGCCCGATCCAATGGAATTTGGCAATGGAAAAAAAATAAGTACTGAGTGAACTTTCCTCCTTGAACGCGCCCTTTCTGATGCGTCGGTCAAACAATACCACCGCATCTTGAAATACATCTTCTCCGTCATGCTCCGTACCGCCGGATTTGGCCACATAAGCAATCACTTGAGCGCGCAAACTTCGGTGTTGCCTGAAAAAAAAGGCCAGTGCGGCGTCTCGCTCCTCGGCGGTGCCCCGGATGCCGGCTATGATGGACGCGTCGTCTCGATTCATTGGCTTAGTGACATTGTTGGATAAAAGGTGACCAGTAGATGCAAAAATAATTGAATTAAGCAGTTTGTATCCCACTCATTTAAAAATATCGGTAAAATAATCTGCTTTAAAGTGCCATTCAAAACCCCACCCGAAAACCCTGCTCCACCGCCAGCGCCCGGCCTGCGATGCCACTTGGCGGAACTGCATCGTAGAAATAATACAGCCGCGTGGTGGCCCGCAGTTTTTTGGTGATGTTGAGTTCGAGGCTGGTTTCGTGGCTCAGGCGGTAGTCGGCTATGCGGTTGAGGCGGGGTTGGTAGTAAGTGGTCGTAATCAATTCGCCGGGCAACGTGGGACTCAGATCAAAGGTGGCCGAGAGGTATGCACTGAGGCGGTGCTGCCGGCTGATGACGGGCAAATTGGCCGTAGTTGCTTCATATTCAAACATGTATAGATTGCCCCAGTACAGGGCGCTTTTTTCTGTGGAGAACAACTTGAGGCGCGGCCCTGTACCGGCCAGCCAACGGGAGCCGATGCCCAGCACCCGGTTGTACTGCGCCTGTGTGAAGGCTTCCCAGCGCAACAGGCCGCTCATTTTTCGATTGTAGCGCAGATGCAGAAACGCCGAATTGCTGAACGCGGCGCCGTCGGCTTTCGACAGGTCTAAGTTGGCCAGCACGAGCCAGATGTCGCGCAGGCTTTTCGATTTGGATTGCAGCGCCAGCGCATTGCGCGTCACGAAGAGTTGTTTGCCGTTGTTTTCGGTGAACGACAAGCCCAGCGAGAGGCTGCCGGCCCTGCGAACCGAGTCGGTGTGCATACGGCGATTTTCGATGTTGACCACCTGCGCGCGAAGGGCGGCGGAGCAAGATAAAAACATGATAAGCAATAGGAAAAGTCGCATCATCATCGGAGGAGATTGCCCAGCATACGCCGAAATTCCCGGTCGTCCATAAAGCCCTGCGGATGCCGCTGATCGAAGCTGGTAGGAATGGCGGCGCGCGCATGACGGATGATGCCTTGTTTGTCAACAAAAATATTGAGCGGGTACTCGTTGCCGAAAAAATTGATGTACGCCTGCGCATCGGGGAGGATGGTAAAATCGAAGGGGCGTTTTTTCAAAAAAGCCTGCACGGTGGCCGTATCGTCGGGGGTGATGGCGAGGAATACCACGTCTTCGCCGGCAAAATCCTTGCGCAAAGCATTCAGATGCGGCATTTCGGCCACACAGGGCGGGCAGCGGGTAAACCAGAAATTGACCAAGGCGGCCTTGCCTTTGAGGTCGCTCCAACGCAGCAGTTGGCCGTCAAGGTTGCGCAGTTCAAAGTCGGGAAACTCCTGCCCCACAAGTTTGGGATAGTCTTCGGGCGTTTCCACCACAGAGGCAGGCGCTTGCCGGCAGGCGGAGAGACTGAGCAAAAGCAGACAGCAGGCGAGGCCGAGTAGATAAGTATCAGTTTTTAGAAATTTCATCAGGTTCAATAGTTGAATAGGTACCTGTTACTCTGCTGCCCGTACCTCCTGCTCCGACAGCCCTGTTTCAAGCGCCGCATCTTTGACGGACATACCCGTGCGCAGCAGCAGGCGGGCTAATTTGATACGGGCTTCACGAGCTTGCTCAAGCGCCTGTTCTTTCTGCCGGCGCTCTTCTTCTTTCTGTCGCCGTTCTTCTTCTTTCTGCCTGCGTTCCTCTTCGGCCCTTCGCTTGTAGTGCGCCTTGTCTGCCTCCTGCTGAGCAAAGATGGCCTCCACTTCTTCTTCTGCACGCAGCTTGGCGCGTATTTCTTCCTCCTGAAGTGGCCGCTGTAGGTACTCCGCTATGTCTTCAAAGCCTTCCGGCACCTCTTGCAAATCAAGGATGTATTTTTCTTCCATGACCCAGGCTTGATTGAACAGTGTGAGAAATTGCTCGATGCGGCTGCGGCGCTGTTCGGGCAGGCGGCGCACCTGCAAGATGCACGTTGTATGCGTGAGCAGGTCTATGAAGTCGCTCTGTAGGTCTAATTCCTGCTGGCTCGACATGTCCATGATCTTGTGGTTCACCTTGACGGCAACGTGCGGAATGTCTTCCACGTTGTATCCCAGTATGTAGATGGAGATGATGGGCAGGGCGCTGTCGTGTTCTACCTGTGTTTCAGGGTTTTTGGTCCTTATTTTTTGCGTGTAGGCCAAGCCGAGATAACTGCGAAAACGCAGCACATTGGTGGGCAGCTTGGATTTTTGCAGTTCGATGAGTACGGTTTCCTTTCTACCGTTTTCATCCTCTATGACAGCCTTGAAATCCAAACGATACAGGGTGAATCGCCGGTCTTCGTCTTCTACGACGACTTCCTGCTGCGACAGTTCCAATTCCAGCACTTCCTTTTCCAGAATGACGGACAGCACCTTGCGCGCCAGTTTGTCGTTGGACATCAGGTACTTGAATGCGTGGTCGTATAGCGGATTGGCGATTTTCATCAGGCAAAGTTACGGTATTGTATGCGGAAAACAACGCGGCCGTCGCCAAAGTTGTAGGTTGCGCCGCAGAGCTAACAGGTCTGCAATGCAATAGCCCGATAGACCTGTTAGCTCTATGCCGGCTGCTTCCCGTATCGTGTTTTCTGGAGAAAACGAAATAGTGGTAGCGGGGACATCTTAAAGCGTCCCGTGCTACCAGCGATTTCTTTTTTTTAATTTATTGAGATGGAATAGAAGGCTGTGTGCAGGCGGGTTACACTCCATGAGTGACTTTTTCGTCATTGTAGCCTGTTATGGTCTTTAAGTATATCCAAATGGCTTCAATCTCAAAAACACATATTCCCGAATTATCTGTTCCAATTATTCTTTTGGAGTCATTTTCGAGTAGAGATATATCTATACTTAGGTTTCTATAGTTTTTATTATTCAACCCAAGATACTTGATCTCTACCCCTATACAGTTTAAATCAATTTGGATGGTATTGACATTCCCTGTTTTCCATTTAGAAGGCATATCGTCAGGTAAATCCTCTATGTCAAATACCAAAATCAAAGCCAAGTCTTCTCCTGTAGAAATACATATATCTCTGAGGAGTACTTGGTTTATACTTGGTATCTTATTTCTATAAATAGCTTTTATTGCTTCGCTATTTTCAATGTTTGCCAACCACATATTTAATCATTTTTTTGAGTGTATAGATATTGCCCGCATCCAATGCTCCATTAAGAGGGCTCAGTATCAGTATTCATTTGACCTCGTAGCAATCCATTCTTTGGTAGTTAGGTGTATTGACCAGTCAGCCCAATTTTACCTCCCTCTGACAAAGCACTTCCTATCCAAATAGAAGTCTTATGGCTCTCACAAACATCTGTTTCCAAAAAATCCCCCGCGCACATTTCCTCAAAAATCCGCGCCAAAGATACCCCAAAATACCTACCTTTACCCGCTCAAGCAACCAAAATACATGGCTCAATTCAGAACCAACCACTCCCAATCCGGCTCCGCTACGGGCACGGTCGTTCGGGTAGGACTTTTCGCCGCCATCCTCAGCGCGATGTTTTATGTGTTCAGCCTGTTTTCAGGAAAAAGCACAACAGACGCCCCCGATGCTCCCGTCGCCGATAACCGCCCAACGAGCGAACTGCCGGACTTCCTGCCGCGCTCCTCTACCCGGCAAATCATTGACCACCAATACTTTTGGCTGTCTTATGACGAAGAACACGAGCAGGCCGAATGGACGGCGCACATCCTCAGCAAAGAGAATCTGGAAAAACCCTGGGTGGACAGACAAGACGATTTCCGGCCCGACGACAAGATAAAAACCGGCTCGGCCACGCCCAACGACTACCGCAATTCCGGCTACGACCGGGGCCACTTGGTACCCGCCGCAGACATGGCCCACGACGCCGAAGCCATGCGCGCCACCTTCGTGATGAGCAACATGAGTCCGCAGGCCCGCAATTTCAACAACGGCGTCTGGCGCGAACTCGAAGAACTGACCCGCAACTGGGCCAAACGCAACGGCAAGCTCTACGTCATTACCGGGCCGGTGCTGTCCATGCCCGTCAAAGGTACCATCGGCGAAAACGAGGTGTCCATTCCGGCGGCGTTTTTCAAAGTGCTGCTCGATGCCGACAGCTCCAATCCCAAAGCCATTGCGTTTTTGGTGCCCAACGAAATCAGTTTTGATCCGCTCACGAAATACGTCGTGTCGGTAGACGAGGTGGAGAAGCGCACCGGGCTGGATTTTTTTCCCGATTTGCTGGACGAGGACACCGAAAAACAATTGGAAAGCCGTTTTAACGTAGATTTGTGGGAATTTAGCAAACAGAAATTCCAGCAGCGCGTCAACGCCTGGAACAAACAACAATAAACTATGTCGAAGAAAGAGAAATTCACTGAAATCATTACCTCCGGCTACACTTTCAAAGGAGACTCCATCGTCCTCGGCGCTGCCATGCTCGACGGCGAAACCATCAACGGACTGCAAGTAAAAGTGCCGCTGCGCACCCTCAACCGCCACGGACTCATTGCCGGCGCTACGGGTTCGGGCAAAACCAAAACGCTCCAGATCATCGCCGAGCAACTCTCCTCCAAAGGCGTGCCCGTGCTGCTCATGGACATCAAAGGCGACCTCAGCGGCATTGCGGCCCCCGGCGCCGCCAACCCGAAAATCGAAGAGCGCCACCTCAAAATCGGCGAGCCGTTTGTACCCGGCACCAGCCCGGTGGAATTCCTCAGCCTCTCGGAAGAAAAAGGCGCCCGCCTCCGCGCTACCGTCACCGAATTCGGGCCGGTTTTGTTTTCCAAAATCCTCGACCTCAACGACACACAAGGCGGCGTGGTGGCAGTAGTATTCAAATACTGCGACGACAACAAACTGCCTTTGGTGAACCTGGCCGATTTCAAAAAAGTGCTCCAGTACATCACCGGGCCGGGCAAAGAGGAAATTGAGGGCGACTACGGGCAAGTATCGTCGGCGACGGTGGGCATCATCATGCGCAAAATCATCGAGTTGGAACATCAGGGCGCAGAGGCGTTCTTCGGCGAGCGCTCCTTCGATCCGGGCGATCTGTGCCGGTTCGATGAAAACGGAAAGGGCATCGTGTCGGTCATTCGTCTCACCGATATTCAGGACCGGCCCAAGTTGTTTTCTACTTTTATGTTGCAATTGCTGGCCGAGATTTATTCCACCTTCCCGGAAGAAGGCGACCTCGATCAGCCCAAACTCTGCATCGTCATCGAAGAGGCGCACTTGGTTTTTGCGGAGGCGTCGAAAGCTCTGCTCAACCAGATCGAAGCCATCGTCCGCCTCATCCGTTCCAAAGGTGTGGGCGTGTTTTTTGTCACTCAAAGCCCGGCCGACATACCGGAAAACGTACTGGCGCAGTTGGGCCTCAAGGTGCAGCACTCGCTCCGGGCCTTCACGGCCAAAGACCGCAAGTCCATCAAACTCGCCGCCGAAAACTACCCGCTGACCGACTACTACGACGTGGCGCAACTCATCACCGAGCTGGGTATCGGGGAAGCGTTCATTACTGCACTCAACGAAAAAGGCATTCCCACGCCGTTGGCGCATGTGTTGCTACGCGCGCCGCAAAGCCGCATGGATGTGCTGACCGACAGCGAGATAGACAGCATCATCCGCCGATCGCAGATAGCCCGGAAGTATAACGAGGTGATTGATTCGCACAGCGCTCAGGAAATTCTGACTCAAAAAATGGATCAGATCGCCCGCGAGCAGGAGGAGGAGGAATACCGGAAGCAACGCGAAAAAGAGATGGCCGAATTGGAGCGCAGCCGCGCAAAAACTACTTCGCGCACTACATCCAGCCGCACCACTACCTCGCGCCCGCGCGCCCAGCAAAGCACTTTTGAAAAAATCGTCAACAGTCCCACCACCCGTCAGATCGGGCGCACCATCGCCGGCGAACTGACGCGCGGGCTGCTGGGTGTACTGGGCATTAAGACCGGCCGGAGGAGATAGTATAAATGAGACCTTGCAGGTTTTCCAAACCCCTGCAAGGTCTCCTAACTGAATCCCCACACTTTTTTCTTAATCTAATTCAATGTTTTCAAGTCCGGTTTGACCCCAACTTTGTGCCATCACCAAAAAGCTTAGGTATGGACAGAAAATCATTTATCAAAAAAAGCCTGCTCGGCACGGGCGCCATCGCAATAGGCGCCGCAGGCATCGGCAAAACCGCTGAAAATCAGCCTGGAACCATTGGATTTAATCACATTCAACCATCACCCACCAAGATCATGGGAAACACTGTTTTGCACAAAGCCGACACGCGCGGTCTGGCCGATCATGGCTGGCTACGGTCGCACCACACCTTCAGTTTTGCACACTACCACCACCCCGAACGCATGAGATTCGGCGCACTCCGGGTGCTCAATGACGACACGGTGGCGGCCGGCATGGGATTCGGCACGCACCCGCACGACAACATGGAGATCATCAGCATACCGCTGGAGGGCGACCTGGAGCACAAAGACAGCATGGGCAATGTGACCGTCATTCGCCACGGCGACATACAGGTGATGAGCGCCGGCACGGGCGTACGCCACAGCGAGTTTAATAAAAATAAGGACAGCCAAGTCAAATTCCTGCAAATCTGGGTGTTCCCCAAACAGCGCAACGTGACGCCCCGCTACGATCAGATCAGCCTTGATCCGGCCGACCGCGTCAATCAATTGCAGCAAATCCTCTCGCCTTCGCCTGATGATGCCGGGGTTTGGATTCATCAGGATGCCTGGTTTCATCTGGGCCGGTTTGATGAGGGCAAAGGCGTCGGGTACCGCGTCCACAAAGCCGGCAATGGCGTGTATGCGTTTGTGCTTTCGGGGAGCTTTCAGGTGAACGGTATTGCGCTGGACGCCCGCGACGGACTCGGCATTTGGGATACCGACAAGTTTGATCTGGCAGCAGTATCGCCCGGTTCGGAAATACTACTGATGGAGGTGCCGATGGCGGTGTAGAGTCTGTTTTGTTTTAGCTTTTTCATACGCGGGTAGAACAGATACGCGCGTTTTTGGGTGATTGTACTATCTTTGTTTAAAACATTCATCACCATGCAAAATCGCCGTACTTTCCTTTCTCGTTTTGCCGGCCTCGCTGTGGCTGCGCCTTTTATGGAAACGCCGCAAGGCCGTGCCCTGCTTCGCTTGGTGGACGAAAGTCGCCTGCGCCCTGCCGACGAACTCGTGACCGACGAGCGTTTTTGGTACCAGATCAAACAGGCTTACACCGTGTCGCCGAGCATTATGAACCTGAACAACGGCGGCGTGTGCCCGCAACCCCGGGTGGTGCAGGAGGCGGTGGAGCGCTACAACCGGCTGAGCAACGAGGCGCCCTCGTACTATATGTGGCAGATACTGGACCAGGGCCGAGAGCCGCTGCGCGCTCAGTTGGCCGAGTTGGCGGGCTGCTCTAAAGACGAGCTGGCCATCAACCGCAATGCTTCAGAGGCGCTGGAAACCATCATTTTCGGGCTGCGCCTACAGGCCGGAGACGAGGTGGTGCTGACGAAACAGGACTATCCGAACATGATACAGGCCTGGAAACAGCGGGAAAAACGAGACGGGATTGTGCTGAAATGGATTTCATTCGATTTCCCGATAGAGGATGCCGCGCTCATCACGCGCCGCTTTGCGGATGCCTTCACGCCGCGCACCAAGGTGGTGCATATCACGCACGTTATCAACTGGATGGGGCAGGTGTTGCCGGCCCGCGATATAGCCCGCGAGGCTCGCAAACGCGGCATAGAGGTGCTGGTGGATGCGGCCCACAGTTTTGCGCATATTGACTACAAAATCCCCGATCTGGACTGCGACTACTGGGGCACGAGCCTGCACAAATGGCTGTGCGCGCCGTTCGGCAGCGGGCTGCTGTATGTGCGCAAGGAGAAAATCCGCAACCTGTATCCGCTCTTCGGCGCGCCCGATCCTGAGAGTGAAGACATCCGCAAATTCGAGAGTTTGGGCACCCGCTCTTTTGCCATCGAGCAGGCCATCGGGCAGGCGGTGCATTTTCATCGCATGATCGGCGCCGAACTGAAGCAAAAGCGCTTGCAATACCTGAAAAACTACTGGGCGGAACGGGTGCAAAAATTGCCGGGGGTGCAGGTGAAGACTTCGCTGCGGCCTGAGTTTGCCTGTGCGCTGGCGCTGGTAGCAGTGGAGGGCAAGACGCCGGCGGAGGTGCAGGGTTTTCTGTTCCGGGAGTTCAAAATACATACGGTGGCCATCGAGTGGGAGAACATCAAGGGGGTGCGCATCACGCCGAATGTTTATACCACAACGGATGATCTGGATGTGCTGGTGCGGGCGTTTCGGGAGATGGTGGGGTAGGTGGTGGGCGGTGGCCGCGCCTGTGGCGCGGGGTGCTAAGCGTAGAGTGGGCGATGGGGGGACAGTAGGCGGTACTCAATGGGCGGTGGGGGGATGATGGAGCTTGAATTTTTTGCCCTCAACAAAATCTACGGGCAGGGCCGGGCTTTTAATTCCAAAAGAGCCTGTTCCGTTATTGGCATAATACAACGCTTGTTCGTCACTCGAATATCTGCCGGCACAAAGCAGCCTGAATACGGTATGCTGATTGAAGGTGCTTTCTACTGAAATGTCTATCCACACAGGAACTTTATTGTTTCTGAAAAGCACCTCGACCGCTTCTGCTGCATCTATAAATTCAAGGCTTTTGTCATCATCATCTGGAAAGAAATCAAAAAGAGTGGAGCTTCGATCATCAAAAGACTGACTGAGGCTTACCGAATATTTGAAATTGGCAGGTAGTTCATCCGTCACAAAATCTTTCGCAAAATCGTACGCAAGTTGCGAGGCGGTAATTAACAGTTCGAAGAAGGCTTCATTAGTCATCGGTTGAGTTTTTGAATGTTTGTATCTGCTACGCCGACGCTTCTACTGCGGCTCCAGAATGTAAGTCTTGTCCTGAAAGTTAGTTAATTGACGCATTTTGACATTCGCAAGCAATAGCGCAGTTCCAAGAAATACAACAAAAACTGTGGCATAGAATATTTTAAATTTTAAAAATGAGGTTTTGGAAATCGCATATATAATCCATATAAGGAACGCAACAAGAGCAAAGTTAATCAACCCTGTAGCCAATGGATTCACCCCAGATACAATGACAATTCGAGCATAAACCAGGACTGATACAAAGATAGTCCAAACGATGATTTTGAAATTGTACATACCAGTATTACTGTTGGATAGAGACAATATTTTTCAACTTAAACAACTCATTATCAATCTTCAAAATGTAGTCTCGCCCGAATGGCCCGTTTTCAAGTTCGTCATAGAGCCAGCGGGGCAGGTCGTTTTCCATGTTTTTGTCAACAGCAGCCAGCGCCAGCGCGAGGGAGGCAACTGTATCCACATCTCCACCCAGATCAACACTTTTTTTGAGTATTTCTGAAAAAGAATGCGCCTCCGACAGCACCGTAAAAACAGCCCGAACCGTCTGTACCGCATCAATGCCCACTTCGCCTTGCCAGCCTAATGCCCATCTTACTTGTTGCAGGTCGTACAAATATTCGGTCAACTTTTCGCGATCTCCCTTTGGCATAGCCTTGTCTGGGGTCTCGTTTGAATACCTCCACAAATTTATCGGCAATGGCCACCGGCGTCCACGCTGTTTTTTCAATCAACAGTTCGGCAATGGCCAGCGCCATTTGCGTATCGTCTGTGTATTTTTTATAAATGGATTCAAACAACGGATGTTGTTGGTAATGAGTCAGTTGGTTTTTATTTTTTATAAATTCCATGTCTGCAAACTCAAAGCCTGCTCCATAAGCATCACCGATGGCGCCCTCTATGATCATACTGTTCAGGTTTTATTCATTAGATCATAAATACACCATTCCGCCCCAAGAGGTTTACACAAAACCCGCCTCCCGATTCTCCAAAAACCCTACCTTGCGCAAAAAATAGTCATGTCAGGTTTGGATGTCGTTTGGCTCAATAAATTCATCAGCGAAAGCGGGCTTTGTTCGCGTCGGGAGGCCGACAAGTACATCGAGCAGGGCTTGGTTTTTGTCAATGGCCAAAAAGCGCAAAAAGGCGATCAGGTGTGGCCCGGCGACCGGGTGCGCGTGAACGGCCATGAATTGGAGCCGCGCCAACAGGAAGACATTGTTTTTATTGCCCTCAACAAGCCGCCCGGCATCGTCTCCACTTCCGAAAGGGTGCCCGACAACATCGTGCAGTACGTCCATCACACTACGCGGCTCTTTCCCATCGGCCGCTTGGACAAGGACTCGCAAGGGCTTATTTTTTTGACCAACAACGGAGACATGGTCAATAAAATACTGCGCGCCGGCAACAAACATGAGAAAGAGTACGTCGTCACCGTGAACAGACCCCTCACCGAAGAAGCCCTCAAAGGCATGTCCAAAGGCGTGCCCATGTTGGGAACCTACACGAAAAAGTGCAAGATCGTGCAGGAGGGCGTGAAGGTCTTTCGCATCACCCTCATACAGGGACTCAATCGCCAGATTCGTCGAATGTGCGAACACTACGACTATGAGGTGGTCAAGCTGGAGCGCGTTCGCATTATGAACATCACACTCAAAGGGCTGCCTCTGGGCGAGTGGCGCGATCTCACCGAGGAAGAAATGGCTCATCTGCACGAACTGACCAAAGACTCTTCCTCGGCCCCGCCGACGCCCGCCAAACCCAAACGGAGCAGCGCGGGTAAAAAGCCTTTTGTCTCAAAATCAGGCACTTCGGGGGCTTATAAAGGAACTGCCGACCGCAACAAAAAAGGGAAAAGTGCCGAAGCCTCGCCTTTCGGCAAACCGGGCAAACCAGCATCCGGGAAACGCAGCGGCGGTGGCCCGAAACCTAAATCCGGCAAGGGCGCTCCAGGCGGGTACGCAGGCCGTACCGGAACCGGCAGCCGAAGCACCAAGCCTAAGTCAAGGGGGAGGTAGTACGCAGTAAAATACCATTCACCTCAACTTCCCTTGGCTCCTCAGCGCCGCCAAAAGCGCCGCGTCTTTTCGTTTGTCTTCCAGCGAAGGGTTGATGCCTGAGGGGTAGCCCAGTTCCAGTTTGGCGCGACGAGGGCCATAAGTCAGATTTTCCATCGTAATGGACTCGAAACAAGTGGAGCTCATGATGTTCTGCATCACCACTCCGATGAAGAGCACTTCGCCGTCCAGCGTCAGGGCGAAAGGAGTTCGCGGCGAAAGGTTTCGGATGTTTTGGGCCGAGGGTTCCCTAAATTCAAAAAGGGCTTGGGAATCGTTGTAAGAAACGATGTCGTCGTTAGTCACAAGAGCTGAAGACTCCAATACCACCGAGCCGGGACGGACGGCGCAAATGCCCGGCCCCTCCCATTCAAAACTCTGTAAACCAAATATTTCCACGCGAGTATGGGTACTGGAATCATCTTTACAGCAATGTGAAAACAAGGCCGATGCTGCCATAAGCAGCAAAATACAAGTGCGAAGTTTCATTGATCATTCGTTTTTGATGGTGTGAAATGGTTTTCATTTTTTTGCCCTCTTCCAACCGGGAAGTAATACCCCAGACGCACCCGAAATACGCCGTGAATGCTGTCCGACCAGCCTTCTTTGCGAGGGTCTGCCGGTCATTTGGAGAGGTTTCATGGCGATAATATTGATACGATTTCAGAACGTTTGAAGCGGGGGGCAGGCTGCCTGAAGTTTTATACTTGCGCATCAGGGACGGCACTTGGATGCCCCTTTTTTTGTCGTACCCAACACATACGCCCACTTGCCCTCTGGAGTACTCCCAAAACACAGCTATTTTTGTTAAAAAACAACCTGTTATGCTCAAAAACCTCCTCCTCCTCCTGCTCGCCGCTACCGGCGCCCGCCTTATGGCTCAAACCTGGCCGAACTGCGATCTCCCGCCCGCGAGCTATCTCCTCAACGGCAATAATGTGACCGCACTCATCCAAAACAACGGTATGTTGTTCAACAGCACCGACACCGCCGCGGGCTTTCGGGTGTATCTGCCCTCCGCCGATGCCGAAACGCACACGCTTCGCCGGGCATCCATTTGGATCGGAGGACTTGATCCGGTCGGCAACATGTTTCTGGCAACCGGCGGCGATCATGGCGATAGTTCCGTGATGCGCTTCAAACCCGGAAAAATCAACGTTGCTACCCAGACGCCTTATCCCGGATCCTGTGAAAACTTCAATAATATATGGCGGGTAGAACGGGACGCCATTCAACGGCACATTTTCGACTTCCTCGACAACGGCGTCATAGATCATCCGGAGCCATCGCTCATGGCCTGGCCGGGCAGAGGCAATCCGCACTTTGAGGCATACAACGGCTTCCCTTTCCCAAGCGATACCCCTCCGGCGATGATGGCTCCTTTTTGGGATGCAGATGGAGACAGGATGTACAATCCGCTGCGGGGTGACTACCCAGGGCCGACGCATCAAAATAG
>DDUV01000126.1 GCA_002344975.1 Saprospiraceae bacterium UBA2329
GGCGCTACGGAGCAGCCGGCGGTAAGAGCGGATGACCCGACGGCCTGCTGGTGGAGGGCCGGGCATGGAGGGTGGGCGGTATGAGGCCGGGGCGCCCCAAAAATGTTAGCTATACCCCAAAAAATCAATCTTTCCGATTTCTGATTTTGCGAACGGCCAGTTCTTTGCGAATGGCGACTGCCGATACGACGATGGGCACGGCGGCCATGAGCAGGGGCATGGCGTGTACGGGCGTGGCGAGGTAGTGCAGGATATGGCCGGCGGGAAATTCGCTGTGGCCGGCGTGTGCGGAAGCGAGTGTGGGCAGGGCCGGAAGGGCGGCGGCGAGTGTGAGTTTGAAAAAGCGACGCATGCGTGGTATTTTTTAGATGTGACAGAGAAGCGCGTAAAAGTAGAAAATGTGCCCCGGCGAATAGAATGACAAAAATCATGTATCGGGCTGACAAATGTCAGCAAAGGCTGTTTGGACATGCGGTTACTTTGCCCCATTACTGCAAAGTATGTCTTTTTTTCGAGCGTCCACATTCACCTAACAAACAAAAAACAGAGCAGACATGGTACCCACCGACACCAAGCGTCCAACCTATTATGAGGAACTGAAGGAGCGGGGCTACTCGCGCCGCGATTTCATGAAGTTTTGCACCATGATGGCGGCCTATCTGGGCTTGGAGGCCAGCGGGACGGCGCAAATAGCCAAAACGCTGTCGAAAACATCGCGGGTGCCGGTGATCTGGCTGCACTTTCAGGAGTGTACCTGCTGTAGCGAGTCGTTTATTCGCTCTTCGCACCCCATCGTAGCAGATATTATATTGGATAAATTGTCGCTGGACTACACCGAGACGCTGATGGCCGCATCGGGGCATCAGGCAGAGGCGGCCCGCGAAAAAACGATGAAAGACTACTACGGCGAGTATGTGCTGTGCGTGGAAGGCTCGGTGCCTACTGCCGAGAACGGGGCCTACTGCTGCATTGGCGGCAAGTCGGCTGAGCAGATTTTGCAGGAGGCCGCAGCCGGGGCCAAGGCCGTCATTGCCTGGGGCAGTTGTGCCAGCAACGGCTGTGTGCAATCGGCCAAGCCCAACCCCACCTCTGCTACGCCCATCCACAAGCTCATATCGGGCAAACCGCTCATCAAGGTGCCCGGCTGCCCGCCCATCGGCGAAGTGATGGCCGGGGTGCTGGTACACATCATCACCTTCGGCACACTGCCCGAATTGGATCGGGTGGGCCGTCCGAAAGCCTTCTATTCCAAGCGTGTACACGACAGTTGCTACCGCCGTCCGTTCTACGACGCCGGTCTGTTTGTGGAAACTTTTGACGATGAAAACGCCAAGAAAGGCTACTGCCTGTACAAGGTGGGCTGCAAAGGCCCGATGACGTACAACTCTTGCGGCATCATGCGCTGGAACGCCGGTGTGAGCTATCCGATTCAGTCGGGGCACGGCTGTTTTGGTTGCAGCGAGGAGAATTTCTGGGACAACGGGCCGCTGTATCGTCAGCAGGCGTCTTTCCCCGGTTTCGGGATAGAGAGCAACGCCGATAAGGTCGGCATGGCCGCCGCAGGCATTACCGCCGCCGGAGTGGCTGCACACGCCATTGTGACCAATATCCAGAAGAAAAAACTCATTGCCAACGTGATCAACGAAGGGAAGGAGTCGGAGAAGGAACTTTGAGCGGTAGGCAGTGGGCGGTAGGCGGTAGGCAGTGGGCAGTGGGCGGTAGGCGGTGCTAAGCGTAGAGCGTTCAGCCAGCAGCCGTTCCAACCCGAAACCTGGAACCTTGAACCCACCTTCCCACGCCTGTGGCGTGGTTCGGTGGATAAAACTCGAAACTTGGAACAAAAGATTGAAAATCATCTATTTAAAAAATACCAGACATGGCACAACGCATCGTCATTGACCCTATCACCCGCATAGAGGGGCACCTGCGCATAGAAGCAGAAATCAAAGACGGCAAAATCACCGATGTATATAGCTCCGGCACCATGGTGCGCGGCATTGAAAAGATAGTGCAGGGCCGCGACCCGCGCGATGTGTGGGCGTTTGTGGGGCGTGTGTGCGGCGTTTGCACCACGGTACACTCCTTGGCCTCGGTGCGCGCTGTGGAAAATGCGCTGGGTATCAACGTGCCGGCCAATGCTGAATTGGTGCGCAATATCATGGATGCCGCCCTTTATATGCACGATCACGTGGTGCATTTTTACCACCTGCACGCATTGGACTGGGTGGACGTGGTGAGCGCCCTGAAGGCCGATCCTAAAAAGACCAGCGAGATAGCGCAGAGCATCAGCCACTGGCCCAAAAGCTCGCCCGGCTACTTCTCCGACCTGCAAAAACGCCTCGGCGCCTTTGTGGAAAGCGGTCAGCTTGGCATTTTCGCCAACGGCTACTGGGGGCACCCGGCCTATAAACTGCCTGCCGAAATCAACCTCATCGGGGTAGCGCACTATCTGGAGGCGCTGGAATGGCAGAAGGAGATTGTGAAGGTACACACCATCTTCGGCGGCAAGAACCCGCACCCCAACTACTTGGTGGGCGGTATGGCCTGCTCCATCGGCATAGACGACGCCAGCGCCATCAACGCCGAACGTCTGGCTTTGGTGGAAAAACTACTGAAAGACGCCAAGACTTTCGTAGAGCAGGTGTATATTCCTGATTTACTGGCTGTTGCACCGTACTATTTAGACTGGGGCGGCATTGGCGGCGGCTTGGGCAATTTCATGGCTTATGGCGATATGCCCACCAACGGCTACAATGATCGCAACAACCTCAAATTCCCGTCGGGCGTGATTCTCAACAGCGATCTGAGCAAAATACACGAGGTGGATCCCACCGACGACGCCGAAATCCGGGAGTTCATCGAGCGCTCCTGGTACGAGTATTCGGTAGGCGACAAGGAAGGGCTACACCCCTGGAAAGGCGAAACCGACATCAAATACACCGGCCCGAAACCGCCGTATGACTATTTGGATGTGGAGAAAAAATACAGCTTCCTGAAAACACCGCGCTGGAAAGGACACGCCATGGAGGTTGGTCCGCTGGCCCGCGTGCTGGTAGGATACGCCCGTGGCCGGGAAGACTTTAAAGAAGTGGTGGACAGCACTTTGGCCAAGCTCAATGTGCCGGCTGCCGCGCTGTTTTCAACGCTGGGGCGCACGGCGGCTCGCGGTTTGGAGAGCCTTTTGGTGGCGCAGTGGGGCATCGAGTTTTTCGATCAATTGATTGCCAACATCAAAAACGGCGACCGCCGCATGGCCGATACCACCATGTTCGATCCCAAAACCTGGCCGAAACAAGCGCATGGCGTGGGCATGATGGAAGCGCCGCGCGGCGCGTTGGCCCACTGGATTGTGATAGAAGACGGCAAGACCAAAAATTACCAAATGGTAGTGCCTACTACCTGGAACGCGTCGCCCCGCGACCCCGAAGGCAAGATGTCGGCTTACGAATCTTCGCTGATGGGAACGCCCATTGCCGACCCGGAACAGCCGGTGGAAATTTTGCGTACCGTACACTCCTTCGACCCGTGTCTGGCCTGCGCCGTACACCTGTACGATGAAGACGGCAAGCACATCAGCAAAGTGAAAGTATTGTAAATGATTGATAATCATGGCAACAACAACTGCATCCACTACTCATAGGCTTCGCCGGGTTTTCGTGTGGGAACTCCCTGTGCGGGTATATCACTGGCTCAATGCGCTCACCATCATAGTGTTGTGCGTGACGGGCTATTTCATCGGCAACCCGCCGGCCCTGATGTCTCAAACCGAGGCTTCGTTCCGCTATCTGTTCGGCACCATACGTTTTCTGCATTTTGCGGCAGCATATCTTTTCTTTTTCAACTTCGCGTTCAGGATTTACTGGGGTTTTGTGGGCAACAAATATGCCGACTGGAAGAACTTCATTCCTACCAACAAGAAGTATTTTAAGGAAATATGGGAGGTGTTGAAAATTGACATATTCCTGAAAAAGGAAAGAGAGCACATGTCGGTCGGTCACAACGCATTGGCAGGCTTCATCTACTTTCTTACCTTCATCGCCTTTTTGGTGCAGTGCATCACCGGTTTTGGGCTGTACGCCTCCATGAGTACCTGGTGGTTTGCCGATCTGTTTGTGTGGGCGGGCCATCTCTTCGGCGGCGATTTCGCTTTGCGCAACATCCACCATGCGGCCATGTGGTTCTTTATTTTATTCACCATCGTTCACGTTTACCTCGTTTTTTACCACGACTATGTGGAAGGGCGCGGCGAAATTTCCTCTATGGGCGGCGGCTGGAAATTCATTGAGGAAGATTCATTTAAGAAACAAAGAGAGGAAGATCAAAAATCCTGATGGAAACAGCAACGCGGGGCAGGCTGCTCATCCTCGGATTGGGCAACCTGCTGATGGGAGATGAAGGATTGGGCGTGCATTTTGCCCAGCGGTTGGAACAACGCAATGACCTGCCTGCAGGCGTTGACATATTGGAAGGCGGCACCTCCGGCTTTCTGCTCACCGAGTATTTTGTAGGATACCCGACCATGATACTCGTTGACGCCACTATGGACGAGCGCCCTGCCGGAACCATCCGGCTGATTCATCCCCGCTTCTCCTCAGATTTCCCCAAATCGCTCAGCACCCACGACATCGGCCTCAAAGACCTCCTCGACGGGCTGACCCTGCTGGGGCGCATGCCCGAAATTCACTTGTTTGTAGTCTCCATTCAAGACCTTGCCAACATGGAAATCGGCCTCTCGCCCGAAGTAGAAGCCGTGCTGCCGGAATTGGAGCGCCAGGTGCTGGAGCTTGCGCAATCCCTTGTTTCTAAGGTGGATGCGTAGTTTGTTTTTTAGAAATCCGCCTTTTCCCAACCTATATTCGTACCATAACCTTATTTTTGACCAACAGCTTGAGCCGCGCTGAGGCGCGGTTGAAGCCGACCTTTCAACGTACAATCAAAAACACTTCACATGGTACCTCAATTTCTATTAGACATCAAAGACTTTATCAGTCAGCCCTGGCCCTGGTATGTGGCGGGCGGCATGATTACGCTCATCATGTTTCTGCTGCTGTGGTTGGGCAAAGACTTCGGCATGTCGGCCAATCTCCGCGTCATGTGTGCCGCCGACGGCGCAGGCGATTATTCCGATTTTTTCAAATTCGACTGGCAATCACAGGGTTGGAACCTCATGGTGGCGCTCGGCGCCATGTTCGGCGGCTACATTGCGGCGCACTACTTCTCCACGCCCGGCGAGGAAGTGGCGCATGTTTCTGCCGCTACGGTCGAATCGCTTCGCAATCTCAGCCCTGATCTCAATTTCGCAGAAGGCGCCGTGCCGCTCATCCCCGACTTCTACTCCTGGGAGGCGCTCTTCAGTCTGCGCGGCATTTTGGTCATCGTCGTCGGCGGTTTTCTGGTAGGCTTCGGCGCGCGTTATGCCGGCGGTTGCACATCGGGGCACGCTATCAGCGGCTTGTCGGCCCTCCAGTTTTCATCATTGGTAGCCGTCATCGGGTTCTTCCTCGGCGGCTTGGTGATGACGCATTTCATCCTTCCACTCATTTTCTAAAACACTCATTGCCATGCGCTTATCCAAATATATTTTCATCGGCATCCTGCTCGGCCTCACGCTATACAAGTCCGAAGCCGTATCTTGGTTTCGCATCTACGAAATGTTCCATTTTCAGTCCTTCCACATGTACGGCATCATCGGCACGTCCGTCATAGCCGGCATTCTGGTGGTGCAACTCATCAAACGCACCCACCTGAAATCAATAGAGGGCAAAGAAATCGTCATTCAGCCCAAAGACAAAGCTTATGCCCGCTACATCCTCGGCGGCTTCATTTTCGGCTTGGGCTGGGCGCTGGCCGGCGTATGTCCTGCCCCCATGTTCATCCTCATGGGCAGCGGCTACACGGTGTTCATTGTGTTTCTGGCAGCCGCCATGTTGGGTACGTTTTTCTACGGCGTGGCCAGAAAGTACCTGCCGCACAATATGAAGTGAGTTGTTTGGGGGGCAGCCGCCCGCTCCATCTCCAGAGCTGTTAGCTTTAGCTCCGCAGTATCCCGCCAAAGCTAACAGCTCTCATCCTGCTGCGGGCGCCGGGCCTTCCGTTCTTATAGCCTCCCTCAGGGTCGGCTATACCACTTCAGTCCCTGCTGCAACACTACGAGCGAGGTGACATCTAACGCCGGGATGTAACAACTGGTGGCGGAAGGTGTCATCTCGCGGCTGCGAAAGGAAAATTCTCCCCTGTTTTCATGCGACACCTTCCCGCCTCGCTCAGGCTCGCGGTTAGATGTCACCTGAAAACATCGCGCCCAACAACCGCCTCTCAAGTATCATTTCGCTCTGTGACCGGAGTCACACAAGCCGGGGATTATTCGGCGTTTCTTTGCCCCGCATTGACAGGAGATTTATCAGGGTAGTGAAGGGGTGACTCAGCCGGCGATTCAGCCCCGTAGTCACCCCTTCACTAAGCATAGAAAACTCAATGAACAATGTGATTATTCAGCCAATGTCTCACCAAAAAAACACCAACGATGGCAGCCAAACACCACCAAATCGTAATCGTCGGCGGCGGCACCGCAGGCATCACCGTAGCCGCTCAGTTGTTGCGCGCCGATAAAAAATTGGACGTGGCAATCATTGACCCGACTAAAAAACATTATTACCAGCCCGCCTGGACTTTGGTAGGCGCGGGGGTATATGACTTCAAAGCCACCGAGCGCGACGAGGCATCGGTCATTCCAAAAAATGTGACCTGGATTCAGCAGCCCGCTCAGGATTTGCAACCCGACGACAACAAAGTAGTACTCGGCAACGGCGATGAAGTGACGTATGACTACCTCGTGCTTTGCCCCGGCATCCAGATTGACCTCAACGGCATTGAGGGCCTGACGGAAACGCTGGGCAAAAACGACGTGTGCAGCAATTACACTGATCCTAAATACACCTGGGAGGTACTCCAGAATTTCAAAGGCGGCACGGCCATTTATACCCAACCGGCCACGCCCATCAAATGCGGCGGCGCCCCTCAGAAAATCATGTATCTGGCCGATGACTACTACCAGAAAAAAGGCGTGAAAGACAAAACGAAAGTATCGTTCATCACACCCGGTTCGGTTATTTTCGGCGTGCCGGAATTTGCCAAAACCCTCATGGAAGTGGTCAATCGCAAAGGCATCGAACTGCGCTTTTTCCACAAACTCACCAAGATTGACGGCCCCAACAAAATGGCCTATTACAGCATCGTGGGCGGCGACGGCGACCCGGCCAAATTGTACCATAACAAGTTGGACCTCGGCGATCAGGTCATCTCTCCCACCGAAGTGGCCGTACCTTTTGATATGCTGCACTTGGCGCCGCCTCAAAGCGCTCCCGACTTCGTAAAACGCTCCAAATTGGCGCATCAGGAAGGCCCCGACAAAGGCTGGATCAACGTCAACATCAATACCATGCAGCACAATGTGTATCCCAATGTCTTCGGCTTGGGCGATGCTGCCGCCGTGCCCACCGCCCGTACCGGCGCCGCCGTGCGCAAACAGGCGCCTGTGTTGGTCGGCAATCTGGTGCATCTGATTCAAAACAAAGGCGCGGCCATGAATCCAGGTTATCAGGGCTACTCCTCCTGCCCACTCGTTACGGGGTATGGCAAAATGGTGCTGGCGGAGTTTAAATACAACAACGTACGCGACAGCGACAAGCTCATTTCCACTTTCGTGGATACCACCAAAGAGCAATACAGCATGTGGCTCCTCAAAATGTATGGGCTGCCCTTCATCTACTGGAAAATGATGCTGAAAGGCTTGATGTAAACATCTGACAAACAGCGAATAAAATAACAGATAATCCGACTGCCGGGGTGTGTACATTCCGGCAGTTTTTTTTATCCCTGCGCGAGGTGACATCTAACCGCGCCCTAAGCGCGGGAAGGTGTCATCTCGCGGCTGCGAAGGGAAAAATGCCCATTGAAATATTGATTTTTTTTCGGCCATATACCCCAGAGTCCTGATGATACTTCAAGTCTAAAATGATGAGAAGTTATTCAAGGTTTATATTAACAATGGGCTATCGAAAGAGAAATTGAGAGTAGCCCTTTTGACAATGGGCATTTCGATATTTTTTACAGGCATTACTGGTGAAAAAGTCTATGTATGCTCCAACTGTAGTCATGCAGAGGTTGAATAAGACACTCGCCCCATTTATCACAATCTTGTCTTGTTAAATTGTACCTCAGAGAAGCCTCAATATGTATTGGAGAGCAAGTGTTTTAATTACCTTTGTCATACATTACAAAACCTGTCACCATGAAAAAATTACTCAATGCAGCCCTCATCCTCACATCTCTGATCGGTTATCTGGAATGGGGCGGCGGCAACCACCAATTTCTGTTCCAAATCGAATACGAACTGATTTTCGGGGCGCTCAAAGACCTCAACAATTTCAAGCATCCATTCGTCTTGCTGCCCATGCTGGGGCAGGTGCTGATTCTCATTACCCTGTTTCAAAAAACGCCGGGCAGAACGCTCACCTTCATCGGTCTGGCCTGCATGAGCCTGCTGATGTTGTTCATTTTGTTAGTCGGCGTTTTGGGACTCAATCTACGCGTGATACTCTCCACCATTCCTTTTGTCATCACCGGCATTTTGGTGCTGCGCGCCCATTGGAAGCGGGCTGAAAGCTAAGGGGCGATAAAAAAATAAAGTGATCATTTACAAAATTCGGGATGATTCATGTTTCGCTCCGCCATCCGGTGAATCCTGTCTAAAGAATAAGCGAGGTACAGCTTCAGACGCAGAAAGACGCAGATTTTTATGATCGTTATGTCCTCTACGAGCAGCGCAAATCATACAAATCATAAATAGATCAGCGTCAAAAATAGGACGCGGTTCATATTTCAGAATTTCAGCACATGCTTTGTTCTGTCCAATGTGTTATACACGCCACTCGTCGGCTTGCGTTTCGCTTTTGGGAATAGTTTTTACTTTTATCGGATGAAGCACCAAGTTGTCATTATCACAGGCGTGGCCGGCATCGGGAAATCCAGCGTGGCCCGATTGCTGGCACAAAAGCTGGGCTGTTCTTACTACGACGGCGATGATTTTCACCCACAGGCCAACGTGGAAAAAATGCAGCGCGGAACAGCCCTGAAAGACGAAGACCGCGCACCCTGGCTGCAATCCATCCACAATTTTATCGTCGCCCGCCTCCCATTGGAGTCCTTGGTGCTGGCCTGCTCCGCTTTGAAACAAAAATACAGAGACGTGTTGGAGCAGGGTCTGCCGGCGGCTCAGGTGCAGTGGGTTCATTTACAGGGCGATTTTGACCTTGTTTACAATAGAATCCTGCAAAGGGCCGGCCATTTTATGCCCCCTGAATTGTTGCAATCGCAGTACGATGCTTATGAAGCCTCTCGTTCGGGACTGAAAATAGACGTGAATCAACCGCTGATTTCAGTGGTAGAGCAAATAGCGCACTTGCTGGAAGCCCAATCGGAAATGGGCGTCCTGGGCTTGGGTGTGATGGGAACCAATCTGGCCCGAAACATAGCAGACAAAGGCATTGCGCTCTCTGTTTTTAATCGGCATGTAGAAGGCGCAGAGGAAAACGTAGCCCTGAAAGCCACACAAAAATACCCCGAACTGGCCCCGGCCCGGCCCTACGACGACCTGCGGACCTTTGTGGCCTCTTTGCAAAAACCGAGGAAAATACTCCTGATGATCAACGCCGGCCCTGCCATAGACGAAGTTCTTCGACAATTGACGCCGCTTCTTTCGGAGGGAGATGTCGTGATAGACGGGGGTAATTCGCACTACCGGGACACCGGGCGGCGGATGGACGATCTGAGCCGACACCGCATTCACTACCTCGGCGCCGGCGTTTCGGGCGGAGAGGAAGGCGCGCTCCTGGGGCCGGCCATCATGCCGGGCGGCTCGGCGGAGGCTTACGCATTGGCGGCGCCTGTTCTTACACGCATCGCAGCCGTGAATGCAGCCGGCGAGCGTTGTTGCGCGTACATTGGCGCCGGGGGCAGCGGGCATTTTGTAAAAATGGTACACAACGGCATTGAATACGCCGAAATGCAACTGATCGCCGAGACGTATGCTCATCTCCGCTGGGAACAGGGGCTTTCGCCGGAAGGCATCGCGGAAATTTTTGCAGAGTGGAATGCCGGTTCCGAGCAAAGTTATCTGCTGGAAATAACGATAGTTGTTTTACTAAAAAAGGATACCGACGGCCTCCCCCTGCTCGATAAGGTGTCGGATGCGGCGGCCAACAAAGGCACCGGCGGCTGGACCAGCATCGCGGCCTGCGATCTGGGCGTTCCCATCCCCTCCATCACGGCGGCGCTGTTTGCCCGGTACCAGTCGGCACTAAAAACCTTGAGAACTGAATACGCCGCGCAGTTCCAACCCGAAACCGCCGGCCGCAAACCCGCTCTGGATGACTTAAAAAACCTGTACCGCTTTTGCCGGCTGATGAACCACCATCAGGGCTTTCGGCTCATTCGGGCAGCATCTGAGGCATACCAATGGGACATCGGACTTGAGGCATTGGCAGGTATTTGGTCGGGAGGCTGCATCATCCGGTCGCGGCTGCTGGCGGATATTCGCGCTCATTTAGCTCATCAACCCGACATCCTGCTCGTCCCCTCGGTCGCTGGTTTCTTGGCTGGTCATTACACGAGCGTGGCGCGGGCGTACCAAATGCTGGCGGGCGGTCGTGAGGCCATACCCTGCATTTCGGCGGGCCTCGAATATTTTAAATACATGACGCAGGAGGAGAGCAGCGCCTCTGTGTTGCAGGCCCAGAGAGACTATTTCGGGGCGCATACCTACCAGCGCAAAGACAGGCCGGGCGAGGTATTTCATACAAATTGGATATAAGCTGTTCATTAACAAACGAATAGCTTCGAGCCGCGAGCTACGAATTGATTTTCCAAAATAAAAAAGTCACTCATCTTCAACGGTTGATTTTGAAATCTCCCCTCTGTTTTCATGCGACACCTTCCAGCCTCGCTAAAGATCGGCTGTTAGATGTCACCTGAAAACACAAGCGAGGTGACATCTAACGCCGGGATGCAACAACTGGCGGCGGAAGGTGTCATCTCGCAGCTAAGCTGCCTGCCGGCGAGGCAGACTCATAGCTCGCAGCTCATAGCTCGCAGCTTTAGGGAATAATATGTTAAACTATTGACCATGAAAATCCAACTCCTACTATCCGTGCTGGGCGGCATGAGCCTGCTGCTTTTGCTCATCATCAGGTTGCGTCTTCCCGCATTCATTGCCCTATTGATCGCTGCCATTGTCACCGCGCTGATGGCAGGCATGGAGACCGGCCAAATCATAGAAACCGTGCAAAAAGGCATGGGCAGCACCCTGGGTTTTGTGGCTACCGTGGTGGGACTGGGGGCCATATTCGGCGGTATTTTGGAAAAAACCGGCGGCGCTGAAAAAATCGCCACGAGCCTCCTGAATTTTTTTGGAGAAAAAAAAGCCCCACTCGCCCTCCTGCTGACGGGTTTTATGGTAGGCATTCCCGTCTTTTTCGACGTCGGGTTCATCATTCTTTTCCCCATGTTGCCGGCGGTGCATCAAAAGACTAAAAAATCGCTCGTTTTTTATGCCATTCCTTTGCTCGCCGGCCTCGCTGTCACACATGCCTTTATTCCGCCGACGCCCGGACCAATTGCCGTGGCGGATATTTTGGGCGCCAACCTCGGCATGGTCATCGTTGTGGGCGTGCTGGCCGGTTTGCCCGCCGCCTATACGAGCGGCCTGCTGTACGGGAAATACATCGGGAATAAAATAGACATTCAAATACCCCATGCACCGGAGCCTGTCGCCCGAAAATCGGAACTGCACACGGGGCTTGTTTTTGCTATTCTGCTGCTGCCCATTGCCTTGATACTAATGAGTACGGTGGCGAAAACCGTCTATAAAAATGAAAACGCTGTGACGGCGGCCATCCAATTGCTGGGACATCCGTTTTCGGCGCTCATTTTGGCCAATATCCTTGCCTGGTATGTATTGGGTAGAAATTACGGATTCAGCACCCGGCAACTGACCGAAATTTCGTCCAAATCCATGCAGCCGGCGGGAGTCATTATTTTGGTAACGGGCGCGGGCGGCGTGCTGAAACAAGTGCTGGTAGATACAGGCGCGGGCAAGATGATTGCCGAAGCGATGCAGGACGCGGGCCTGAGCATCATTGTTTTTTCTTTTTTAGCGGCCACCATTGTCAGGGTATTGCAGGGTTCGGCCACCGTTGCCATGATTACCGCTGCCGGATTGGTGGCGCCGCTGCTGGCCTCGTACCAACTCAACGCGGTGGAGGTAGCCGCGCTGGTTACGTCCATCGCGTCGGGCGCGACGATGTTGTCGCATCTGAATGACAGCGGTTTCTGGTTGGTCAAAGAGTTCTTGCACCTCAGCGAAAAACAGGGCCTCCAAACCTGGACCATCGCCTCCAGTATTCTGGGCCTGACGGGCTTTGTGATGTCCTGTTTGATTTTTTGGGTGGGATAGCTGAGGCCATCAGGCCGGCTCATCTACCTCGTCAGCACCCACCTCCTATGCGCCGTGCGGCCCTTGGCGGTCTGAATGCTCAGATTGTACATGCCTGCCGGCAATCCCTCCGGTGAAATGATCGCCTCCTGCCGGCCCGAACCTGCGTACTGCTCAGACTGCATCAGGAGGCGGCCCTGCATGTCCCACAAGCTCCAGCGGAGGATGCCGTCGCCGTCGCCCGAAAGCTGCAAGCGGGCTTCATCGCGCGCCGGATTGGGCCAGAGCTTTAGTTCCGGCAAGTCGCCGCAAGTGGCGATGCGCACCGGCGAAAAGCGCTCCGAACCATCGGCGGAGATGCTGCGCAGTCGGTAGAGCGCGCCGTCGGTGGCGGCTTCGTCGGTGAAGGAGTACGACTGGCGACCCGATACCGTGCTGCCTGCGTGTATGCTGTGCCAGGTACGGGCGTCGGTGCTGCGCTGGAGTTCGAAGCGGGCGTTGAGTTCGTCGCTCATAGTGGTCCATTGCAGGGTGCTGCGGCCGGGTTGGCAACGCAGATCGAAGTTCAGCAGTTCGATGGCCAAGGGCGCCATGTACAGGCCCATCGCATTGCGGAAGCAGGGAATGACGGTGGCCTCACTGACAACGCCGCTGTTGAAAAAGCCGAATGCGTCGCTGGGCGAAATGGCATCCCAGTAGAAATAGGAAAATCCGTAGGTATTGACGGCGTTCATCACCGCGTTGATCCAATTGCAACGACTGTCGGCATCGGCGGAAGTGGCCACGCCGAACTCCCCCATCGAGACGGGTACCTGATTCAGATCGGCCCAGTCGTTGACGGCAGTCATGGTTTGCAGCAGCGCGTCCATTTCCCCGGCAAGGGGAAAGCTGCGGGCGCCGAGGTAGGGCGGCGAGGTCCAACTCATGCCCTGGTGTGTGAAGTAGTAAGGCTCGTAGTAGTGGAAGGTGTAGATGATGTCTGCATCGTCGAGGGGGGTGAAGGAGATGAGCGCGCCGGCGGAATTCCAGTTGGCGGCGCCCACAAAGACGCTGTGCAGCACCGATTCATGAGTGCGCAGGGTTTGCAGCAATGCCGTAGCTACGGTGCGCCAGTTGGCGTTGGTGATGTTGTTGTCGGGTTCGTTATAGACTTCAAAATAATACCGGTCGGGGTGGAGGTGGCCGTAGCGCTGGGCCAATTGCGTCCAGATGGCTTGCAGGCGGGGCAGTTCCGTCTGATAATTGCTGTTGGTGAGCGACAGTCCGTGGTGATTGCAAATAATGAGTTTGAAATCCATCTGAGCGGCCCATAGGATCATGCTGTCCACGAGGCTGAAAGCGACCTGATTGGTATTAAGTTGCGAACTGTTGCCCGGCTGGGTGAGGCGTTCAAAAGTGACGGGTAGCCGGAAGGTGGTGAAGCCGGCATCGCGGAGGGCCTGCACGCGGGCGCGGGTGTAGCGGTTGACCTCCGGGTAGGCGTTGAAGGGCAGCAGCCAGTAGGCTTCGAGCCAGTTGGAGGTATTCACGCCGGCGGTCATAGAGGCAGCCCTGGCCATAGTAGTAGCCGATGCGGGCATACCGCCGCCCGAACTGCCGTTGACGAGTTCGATAGCATCCACATAGGCCGTGCCGGAACCGCTTTGCGCGGTAGATTCTATGCTGATGTTGAGTTCGCGCACGGCGGCGGCAGATACGTTGGTACCCGCCGTGAGGGAAAACAAAGACAACTCAACGACGGTGTAATTGGCCGTTGCCGGACCGATGGTGGCGGTGTTGCCGAAATTGCCGCCATTGCGCAACTGTATGATGAGGTTTTGGCCTGCCGACAGCCCCCGGTAGGCGATGCGCAGGTGGGTGTAGGCCGAGAAATCGCGGGCCGGGCCGCCGCCCCAGTTGTCCATATTGAGACCAATGCCTGCCCAGTAGTTGGAAAAATTGTAGTCGAAGCGGTAATGCCGGGCGCCCTCGTGCGGGGTTTGGCCGGTCACTTCTGCGAGGCTCGATGTGCCGCCGCCGCCGCTGGATGCGTGCCAGGTGCCGGTGATGAGGGTGCTGTTGTCGTTGTAGATAATGGGTTGGGAGAGCAGCGTGGTCATGGACGCGCAGAGGAAAAGGATGGTGTAAATGTTTTTGTGCATTTTGGATTTTGGATTTCGGATTCCTGATTTCGGATTTCTGATTTCGGATTCCTGATTTCGGATTCC
>DDUV01000032.1:0-19900 GCA_002344975.1 Saprospiraceae bacterium UBA2329
GGCTTTGTTCGTTTTCTCCGTTAGTAGTGGGGCAAAAATAAAGTGTTCATTTTCTTTAGGCCAAAGGATTAGATAAGACACTTAAAATTAAACGTTTACTTATCTAATCCTTTGACAAAAATGACCACTTTATTTTTCTATCGCCCTAAGGGGGCAGGTCGGCTTATTTTACAAATCATTAATTTCATCATCATTCAGGCCGGTCAACTCTGAAATTTCTGAATTCGACATTCCTTTTTCCTTCATCTTTTTGGCTATTTTTTCTATTCCTTCTATCATTCCTTCTTCTCGTGATGTATCTACCACGTTCTTCAAATCCCGGTAGTATTTTAAGCTATCTTCATAAGCATCTCTTTCTTCTGGAGAAAATTTAGCAATTTCTGCCGCATCGAATAGTTTTTGAAATACCCTGTCTTGTAATTTTTTTGGCCTGTCTTGAAGATTCGACAGATGCCTGAATACATATAGCCATTTGTCAAAGTGCGTCTCCAGTTCGTCCTCTTGTTTCTTAAATTTTGGCAATTCGATGTAAATGAATTTCAATTTATCATAAAAAACCTCACATCGTTGATTTTTCAACTCCACAGTATGCAATAGTTCTTCGTCCGATTTGTGGTCATCGAAGATGAAGTCTAGGATGCCTACAGAGTAAACCGGCTCTAACCTGTAATCCCATTCGCCTTTACCTGCTTGTTCCTGAATCGGGAAAGAGGCATAATAGACGCTTCTGTCCTTGAAAAAATTCTGTTTAGCCTTCTGCATTTCGACGATGAACCGCTCGCCGGATTTCCCTATGCAGTATAGGTCAAATATCGCTTTGCGATCCAATTCGTTCAGTCCCAGATGTTCATTTCGGGAGTAACTCAAATCTGTGATCCGATGTCTCTCCGGCAGGATTTGATTCAGGAAGTCTATCAACAATATCTTGTTCGGCTCTGTGCCAAAGAGCTTTTTGAAACCGAAGTCAGTTAAGGGATTGATATATTTATCTTTTAAAACACTCATAATCAGTAGATTGAAAATTTTGCTTACATGCTTTTACAAAAATAGTCAATTCTGAGTTTCCGTCATAGGGCGGCGGTTTGTTTTTTGCTTGCCTGCAAGAATAGATTGCCCGACTTTCTGTGTCTCGAATCAAGGGGAATCGTCAAGAACTCCGGCATATCAAAATTGGCTGTTATAAGATTGAAAAGCCGATTTCAATGCATCATTGGGAGGGGTCTCTTTTGTGACAAGGTCGAAGAAAATCTCCTGATCTCTCTTTGATGCAAGGATTTTGTTGTGCTCTTCAACGATTTCATGCGCTTTTGACTGAACGACGCTCAGTACAAATTCGGTCAGACTTCTGAACCCGCCCAACTTAGAGGCATATTCAAAAAATTCCTTTTGCTCTTTCGTCATTCTGGCATCAAATCTGGCCATTTCGATGTCATTCATACATTTTTTGTGCAAATGTACAGTGATTTTCTGTACAAGTCAAGGCGAGGTGGATTTCAACACAAATGTTGAAGTTTGCAGCACCCCGTCAGATGTACGCGGGTTCAGTACGCACACGCCTTTCATGGTTTTCCAATCGCCCAGCATAAAAAAGAACATGTAAATATCGTACATCGCCCGGCCATTGTAGTACAGCAAGCCTTCTCCAGAGAAAATATTGGTACTGCTCATGGGCGCTTCCAAGTGAACCTCGCCGACGAGGCCATTGTACCAGCCGGCTTTTACACATATTGTGCCGGCGTCCGCATCAATATTGCCCAGCGTCAGCCAGGTATCGCCGTATTTGTTGTTCAGCCGGTTCAGCGTTTTGCCGGAATAATTACCCTGTATGTAAGAGTAGTCATTCAGCCGGAAGTAAGGTACGCCGTTAAAAAACGACTCCGGAATTTCGTTTCGGCCCGCATGCCCTGGAATGCCATAGACGTAGGTGCCGTTGGTTTCATTCCGATACCGGTCAATGAAGTTCATTTGCGAGGCAGCGTCAATGAGGGCGGCGTCTTGAGGAGACTGCGCATGGAGGCAAATGACCGAGAAAAACAGCAGACAACTAGTGATGCGGTACTTAATTTTCATTTTTGCAGTACGTTTGAAATGTAGAGAAAGCGATGGCGCAAATCTAAATTTACTTTTTCTATACGCGCTGGACTACTACAACTTCACTTTCAGCCCCAATGCCAAACCACCGCTGATATAGCTTTGTTTGGTATCGAAATCATGGCGGGTCACAGAGCCGGGGAAAGCCCGTACATGCGGTTCGGCAGTGAGATACATATTGTGGCGAATCTTGTAGGCAGCGCCCAGGCCCGCATACCAGCCTAAGCCCAGCCGGGACTTGAACGCCGGGCGGCCTTCCTGCTCCATCGTTGAAAAACGCACCGGCATATCGGTTCCTGGCAGGTACATACTGCCCTGCTGAGCAAAAAGCAAGTTTAAAAGTATGCCGCCCTGCGCCGAGAACAGCCAGCGCTTGACGGGCAGTTCGTAGCCGGCCAGCACAGGAATGCTCAGCGTTCGGTAGCTGTTTTGAGCTGTATGTTCGTGTACGATGGTTTCATAAACAGTATCCACTCCAATGACGCTGCCCCCCGGCCCGATGATGTTGATGATGGTAAAACGCTCCTCTGTTTCCGTCACATAACGAAGGCGCTCATTGATTTGAGCATAATCGAACCCGGTACGCATGACCAGTCCGAAACGGGTAGAGGCGGCTAACCTTGCACCAAAGCTATAGTTGTAAAAAGGGCGCTCGGTTTGGTCGCGTTTTTGGGCGAAAGCCGCCTGTTCGGGGCTATCGCCGGCAGGACTTATCTGCCGGAAGGCGAGGTCGGGAGAGGCGTGTGCTTCTATATAAAATCGCAGGCCCATGTTTTTGAAAGTGGCACACTGCGAGGCAGCCGGGAAGGAGCCGTTGCGCTCCTGCTCCAATGCAAAATGCCGGCGGAGTGGAAGCGGTTCGAACTCGGCTATCGGAGTGTAGAGCGACTCTTCGGAAGCAGCCTCTGTGGTTGCGGCGGCATCATACACCAATTGGTGCGTGGAAACAGAAATAGGATGGGCCACTATATCGGGGCGTTGTGCATGCAAGGTGAAAGCCGGTGCGCTGTGATGATGCTCGACGTCGCGGGCATCCTGTGCGTAAGCGATGCCGGTTTCTGTCGGTTCATTTTGTAAAGCAGCCTGCAACCGGGGCGCCTCGGCGAGAGGGCCTGTAGGCGCTACAGCTTCCGAATCGGGCGCTGCCTGTTGCGCCATGATGATTTCCGATGGATTGCTCACGCTTTGCTTTGTTTGGCGTGGGGTGAGGGGCGCCAATACAGCGATGAAAGCGACCGCCAACAAATGCCAACCCGACAATCGGGCCGGGGTGACCGCTACGGCGGAACGCCTGCGCTCTTCCTCGATGCGTTCCCACATACCTGCGGACGGCTCCACGCTGTGGTTTTTCAGCTTGTCTTTGAAAAAATCATCAACAGGGTGACGACGGTTCATACTGCTATTATTTTAAATTCTTCCAACCAATGCTGCAGCATCTTGCGGGCCTTTACCAATTGCGACCTGGAGGTGCTTTCCTGAATGCCCAGCATTTCTGCTATTTCTTTATGATTGTAGCCTTCGATGGCATACAAATTGAACACCATGCGATACCCGTCCGGCAATTTGGAGATGAGATTCATCAGACTCTCAGCCTCCAGATAGCCATATACATCGGGTTCTTCGGCGGTTTCCAGTTCCCATTCGGCGCCGTTCATTTCCGGCCGCAGGCTGCTGCGCTGATAGTGCCGAAGCGCCGTATTGATGGTGATGCGCCGTACCCAGCCTTCTAAAGAACCTTTGAACTGAAAATCGGCAATACCGTCGAATACCTTGATGAACGAGTCTTGCAACAGGTCTTCCGCTTCTTCATGGCTACGCGCATACCGAAGACATACCGCCATCATTTTGCCGGCATACCTGCGGAAAAGCTCCTGCTGACAGGCGCTGTCTTCCCGGATACAACCTCTTGCCAGTTCTTCTTCGGTCACTTTGTGAGTGGTTTGGTCCGGGTGATGCTTACAGAGATACCTCCCGAACTGTTTTCGCTGCTTAATGTCAGGTTTTATTCGTTCAAGGTTCAAGGTTTCGGGTTGGAACGGGTGGCTACTGGCTTCAAGCCTCAAGCTGCAAGACGCGTTTCCCTCGCGCTTACCACGCCACGGCCCGCGCAAGGCGCGGCTACCGCCCACTGCCTACCGCCTACCGCCTCCTTCTTTCTTCTTTTTCAACGGATTGAATTTTTCCAACTCTTTTTTGATGCGCTCGGCTTCTTTATTTTTGTCAATAATTTCCTGCGCTTTTTTCAGTGCCGTGCTGTCAATTTTATCGCCCACTACTTCATTCAGCTTCTCTTTGGCAGCATCTTTGACCTCTTTTTCCAACTCGTCCAATTTCTGATTGGCCACTGTTTTTACAGTATCAAGGGCTTTGTCGGCCGTCTCTTTTACGATTTGTTTGCCCTCCTCTATTTTTTGTTCTACCTGCTGCTTCACCTCGGCTTTGGCTTTTTCCACCTCAGCTTTGAGTTCTTCTTTCACCGCGTCGTCCACCGGAGTTTCGCCGTCGGCGCCCAGCAAATGCAGGGCCACTTTGGGTTTGGTAGTAGTGCCGGTCACGTCTATCAACATGTTGACGAACTCGCTCTTTTGCAAATTCACGCCGAATTTGGAGGCTTCTTTTCTCAGCAGGTCGTAACCTTTGCTGGCGGTGGCTCCGGCGACATTTTTTTCTAAGAGTTTGCGGGGCACGCGGGCCTTTATCTTATAGTGCATGTCTTGCATCAGGGAGTGGGTACCGCTGATTTTCATGTCTATGTCTTTGTATTTGTAGTCAAACTCCTTCAATTCCACGATGCCGTTTTGTATTTCAAACCAATTTTTGGTGTTGGTCAGGTTGATGTTGTCTTTGAGATAAGACACGTCAAGCATGGACCCCAATTCCTGAAAAGGTTTGAAGTTGGAAATGACGCCGTTGAGGGTTTCCAGAAATCCTTTTACGTTCAGGGAGGCTATTCGCGGCATCATATCTTGCCCCAATTTGCCTTCCATGATGAGCGCGGTATTGAAGTTGCCTTCAATGTAGCCTGCCAAAGGCGTGAGCATTTTGAAGGTATTGAGCGCCTTGAAAACCCGCTGGAAGCTCATGTTCTGCATATCGTACTTCATATTGAAGGCCGGGTTTTCAGGGTCGCGGGTATCGTAGCCGCCTGTGAGGCCCACTTTGCCGCCGAGTAAGCCGGCTACAGCATCGCGCACCACCACCGTTTCATCTTCTACTACCAGTTGACCGTCCAGATTACTCAGTTCGTAATCGGTATAAATCAGCCGTCCGATGTTGGCGTCTATGGCCATTTTTACGTTGGCCGGCACCATCACCGGCGTATAGCCCGATCCGTCGGAAGAGCTTGTGGTGGTATTGCTGCTGGGCGTGGGCGCGGCATTTTCGGCGGGTGCTTCTCCCATGAACTGATTGAGATTCATCAGTTTGGAATTGATTTTCAGATTGCCGCCTAAGGTGCCGTTGTTGAACAGGTAGTCGAACATATTGAGGACGAGGCCCGAAGCCTGCATGTCGCTGTCGCCGATGAGAAAGCCCGAGTCATCAATTTCCATGCGGTTGGGCTTGATATTGCCCTTGGCGTAGGTGTTGAGCAGGCGATAATCGGAATAGACGACCTCGCGGATGCTGCCGTCCACCGTAAAATCGAAGCGATCGAAGATGGCGGAAGCAGATTCAGATTCGGTTGTTGTCGGTGTAGCGGAGCCGGCCGGGGCAGCATCTACCACCGAGGGCGCGGGCTCGGCATCTTCCTGAGTGGGCATCCATTCGTTGATGTTGAAGAATTGCGAACTGAAGGCCAGGTCGCCGTACATGGTTTTTTTCGGAGAGAAATAGGCCAGAATGTTTTTGATGCTGCCGCGCGCTTTGAGGTCGCTTTCGCCTAATTTGCCTTCAAAGTTATTGATTTCCACACGCTGGGGCGCAAACACGGTGCTCAGCGATTGGATATGCACCGGCGGCAGACCTTCCGATTTGTATTTCAGGTTTTGAATGGCCACTTTGCCGCTCATGTCCACGCGGTCGTATTGCCCGTTGTCTATGTAAGACATGCGGGTTTTGATGCGGGCGTCGGCATCTATGATACCGCCGTTGACACCCTCCATGGGGAACGCCTTGGCCCACTCGGCCAAATGAATGACGCCTTTCATTTTAGCATCCAGATCGGGGTCGGAAAGCGGCGTTTTGAGAAAAAACACAAGATCGAACGGACGCTTGCCTACCAATAAACCAAAGCGCGGCACATTGACAGAGAGTGCGTCGAGGTTGCCGCCGGGACTGTTGACGTTCATCTCGGCCTGAATTTGCTCCATACCCATGGGAAGACCTGGGTATTGAACGCTGCCGTCTGCCACCGCCAATTTGACATCAAAAGCAGGGTATTCTTCTCGGTCGCCGTTGTAAATGCCTTTGGCCTGGGCGCCAAACTCGAAGCGACCGCCGGCTTTCACCTGCTCGAAGTTTTGGATGTAGGCATTGGGTATGAGCGAGAGCAGGGCTTTGAAATCGTTTTGCGGGGTGCTCAGTTTAATATCCATTCCAATGTCATCGTTTTCAAGCATTTGTACAAAACCATCTGCTTTCAGTTCGAGGTCGTTGATGCGGAGTTTATTGTCTTTGAGCGTATATTTCGACACCGGCATTTCTATCTGAAACACTGCGTCTAAGTCTAAAACTGCGTCTTTGACGTAAGGAATGGCGCCATACCGAACCGTGAGCGTATCCATTTGGGTTTTGGTTTCCAGATCGAAGACGTCCTGCGTGAAATTGCCGCTGCCTTTATGGTTGAGGCCTGCAATGGAGAGGTAGAGATCGTTGGTGGCATCCTGATACAGGATTTTGCCTTCAGAGATACTGTAACCGTCTAAGTTGATTTCAAAAGGCGTGGGTTCTACCACGATGGGTTCGCCGGTAATGGAATCCACGATGATCGTTTCTTCGGTTTTGACGATGTTGTAGTTGGCCCTGCCGTCTTCCAGCACATACACCTTGATGTTGGGCTTTTTGAGGTGGACAGAGTTGATTTTCATGGGTTTGTCTTTATTCCAAAAGGAAGACAAATCCACCTCTACATCTAATAGCTCTCCTTTGGCTAAGGTGATTTTGTCGAAAACATCCGTTCCGGTGACGGAGTAGTTTTCCAAACCTACGGACACGTTGGGGAAATTCCGAAAGAGCGAGAGGTTGAGGTCTTCAAAGTCCACTTTGGCCGTCAGATTTACATTGATTTCCCGTTTGACGGCAGCCAAAATTTCGTCTTTGAAAACAAATGGAAAAGCGGCAGCGGCGCCCAGTACCAGCACCAAAAGAACAACTGCAATCAGCAGTAGGCGTTTAAAGATTTTCATGTGCGATTTTCGTAGTTTTGCATCAAATTTAAGACAATTGAGACGTCGGTCCTGTTGTCAGGTTGCAAACGCCGGTGCTCAAAGATATAAAAAGAGCCGCTCGTATGCCAACCTTTATTTATCATCATCTTAAACGCAGCACCTGCAATACTTGGTTTTGAACAGGCGCCTTTTTTGCACAAAAACACATCATGCAACATCCTTACTCCAACTTCGAACTCATTGAAAAACAGAGCCAACTAGATCATTTTTACGCCGTCAACCGGCAGTGCGAATGGATGGGGCTTGACACGGAATTCGTGGGCGAAAAACGATTTGTCACACTTCTTTGCCTCATTCAGGTATCCACGCCCAACGGAAATTATATAATAGACCCGCTGCAACTGAATGATTTGGGGCCGTTTCTTCAACTCATCCAAGACCCCGCCATTCTCAAAATTACCCATGCCGGCGAGAATGAATACCGCATTTTTTACCAACAATATGACGTGGTGCCGGCCAATGTATTCGACACGCAATTGGCCGCCGCTTTTTTGGGCTACAAACACCCCGTATCGTTTCGCCGCTTAGCTGAAAACGAGCTGGGCCTGAAGGTGGACAAAACCCTCACGACCGCCGACTGGGAAGCGCGGCCCCTCAACAAAAGCTACCTGCGCTATGCTCTCGACGACGTAGCGCCTCTGCACGCCCTCATGCAACAGATGGAGACCAAACTGCGCAAACACGGGCGCTTGGAATGGGCCAGAGAGGAATTTGCCCTGCTCGAAAATGCCGACTACTACGCCAAAGACCCCAACGACGAGGCCCTCAACAACAGCATGATGAAATCCCTCAATTTTAAAGAAAAAATCTTCATGCTGCGCCTCTACCAATGGCGCCGCGAACAGGCCGAAGCCAAAAACTACTCCAAAGAAATGATTCTGCCGGCCAAATACATCGCGCCCATCGTCAAGGGTATTTCAGCCGGACTGGATGCGCTGCGCCATAATCGCCGCCTGCCCGAACGCACCATTCAGCAATTTGGCCGCCTGTTTGTACAATTTTACCAACAGCCCGCCACCGCCGAAGAAAAAAACATCCTCACCCGCCTCGACCTCTCCGAAGAAGACAACGACGATCCGATGGAGGAAATCATGCAGGAAATGCTCTACCTGCTGGTACGTTACAAATGTCTCGAAAGCGGCATCACACCGGCCTTCGTTATGCCGAAAGGCGTGCTGCGCAAGCTCAAAAGCAACCCCGAAGACATGCCCGAAAACTTGGAAACCGGCTGGCGCAGGCAAATGCTGGGCGAAGACATCTTCCTGTGGATGAAACACTACGAACGTTTGGAAATGTCCGTCGCTTCGGGCCGCATCGAACTGCGCGTACGCCCGTAACAGCACCCGTCGAAACCGGCCACCTGCTTCATTCTCATTGAGATTTCAACTGCCAAAATCCAACACATGAAAAAACAATCATGTATCTCGCCGCATTTATAAAAGCATGATACCACCAACCGACGATCTCCGCCCAAGTCCTGAAAGGACGTCATCTGTCTCCGTCGGACGCAGTCCGGCGCTCCCCTCCGCACAGCGCAGTCCCGAAGAGACACCCCCCGCTGATCCCACTACGCTGGACCCCGCCCGTCCAAGTCCTGAAAGGACGCCATCCGTCTCCGTCGGACGCAGTCCGGCGACGCTCTCCCACATCATCCACACACTGCAAAACAGCGGCCCCCTCCGCCCCGCCGAACTCCGCCGCCTTGTCCTTGAAGCACAAGTGAAGCAGGAAGACCTCCTGCCCTGGGCCGACTTCGAGCACCCCGTAGCCGACAGCTACGGTCGCAAACTCGCCTATAAAGAAGACCACTTCGAGATCATGGTCATGTCCTGGCTGCCCGGCGACTTCTCCAGCCTCCACGATCACGGCTTCACCCAATACGGCGCCGTGCAGGTCTTCGGCGCTGCCGAACACGCCGTTTTTCACGTCGAAGAAGACAGCATCCGCACCCTCGCCCGCTGGACGCTACAACCCGGCGAAGTCGTCAGCGTCAGCCACAGCCTCGTCCACCAAATGGGCAATCCCGGTACCGAGCGCTTCCTCTCCCTCCACGTCTATGGCACCCCCGAAGCCCCCGAAAGCATCACCGGCGAAGCCCGCGTATTCGATCTCCATCGCCAAGTCATTCAACGCGTCAACGGCGGCGTATTCTTCGCCTTGCCCTCCGAGGAGGTCATCCGCGAAGAACCCGGCCCCGAACCCGACTTTCCCACCCACCTGCGCTACCTCATCGAAGTACAACGCCGCCTTCAGCGCATGGCTGATGCAGGTATTCAGCGTGCCGAAGCACCCCTCCTCGATACCCTCCAGGCACTCTCATCTCCTGCCCACCGCGAGCGCATCACCTGCTGCCTCCGCGACCGCACCGACGCCAACGGCCACAGCACCGACTCCGTCTATTGGAAAATCATCAACCGCGAACTCCGCGAAATGGCCGCCTTCCAGCGCGGGCACACCGGCCCCGCTGCCGACGCCTTCCACCGCTACGCCGAACTCTACGACGCCGTCATCTGCCGTCCCTGCCTCCACGATTTTATGGCCGCCTACCTCCGCTTTTTCTTTCACGAAACCCAAACCCCACCCGCCCAAACCCGCATCCTCTCCATCGGCTGCGGCACCGGCCTGGTAGAGGCGCACATCATTTCCGAACTCGGCGCCGACCCCCAAAAACTCCTCGGCATGGACATATCTCCCGCCATGGTCGCCGAAGCCCAACGCCGCATCCACGCCGTGCAGGGCGATATTTTTACCTTCGATACCGAGACAGGCAACTGGGACGTAGCCTTCAGCGGCCTCAATGTTTTTCACTACTTAGACCATCGCCGCTTCGACGAAGCCGTGCGCCACACCGCCTCGCTCCTGCGTTCCGGCGGCTGGTTCATCGGCGACTTCATCACACCCGATCACATCCGCTGGTACCCCAATGTCCTCTTTTCCGCCGACGGCAAGGTCATCTCCCTCCGCACGCCCCACCTCGTCGAAGACAGCGGCGCACTCTTCCAGGAAAGCGAAATCATCAACATCAGCTTCCAGCAAGGCCCCATGGAAGTAACCGACGCAGGTCGCCACCGACGCTATCTGCCGGCCCTGCACCGCGTGCGCAGCAGCTTCGAGCAGGCATTCGGCGGCACAGTACGCCTCTTCGACGCCCACTCCCTCGCACCTATCCCCGCCGATGCTGACAGTTGTGCCTCCACCCGCTATGTTGTCATGGCTCAGAAAAAATAAATAGCTGATCTCTAAGTGATTATTTGGGCGGCTGCCCGCTCCGGCACCACCCCCAGCCCCTCCAAAGGAGGGTAGCCGCAGACAGCGGGCACCGGGCCGTCCGCTCCATGCGTTGCCGCTCCGCAGCGCCGGGTAAAAACCACGGCGCTGCGCAACGGCAACGCATCCGCTTCCGTCCCTGCCGCAACCACCCACAGAGCCATCTTGTGGCAAGGGGGCTTTGCCTCACTACATCCTTGCAAACACATCAAGCGATGACCTTTGCAAAATATACTTATCTTTGATCTCAAATAGCGCACAAAATGGCACTTCAAAATATCCCTATTGGTTTACAGGATTTCAGAAAAATCATTGAGAATGATTTCCTGTATGTGGACAAGACGGAATACATATATAAAATGGCGTCTAAGCCGGGCGCATACTTCCTTTCCCGCCCGCGCCGCTTCGGCAAGTCCATCACCATTGCCGTTTTGCAGGAATTGTACCTCGGTAGCCGGGAGTTGTTCAAAGGGTTGTGGATCGAGGATAAATGGGATTGGGGGAAAAAGCATCCGGTTATTCGGATTTCTTTCAAAGACATCAATTTTGAGCAGCGCGGGCTGGAGTCACCGCTGGCAGAACGGATGAAGGAAATTGCGGCTCAATATGGCGTGGAGTTAAAAACGCCAACCGCTCGGGACCGCTTCCGGGAATTGGCGACGGTGCTGGCCGCCACTGCCAAAGTCGTCGTCCTCATTGACGAATACGATGCGCCCATCACGCATTACCTCGGCAAGGAACTGCCCCAGGCCATCGAAAACCGCGACTTCCTGCGCGGGTTCTACTCCGTACTCAAAGAAGCCGACCACCTGCTGGAGTTCGTTTTCCTCACCGGCGTCAGCAAGTTTTCCAAAGTGGGCATCTTCTCCGGCCTCAACAACCTGTTGGACATTACCTTCCACCCGGAGTTTGCCACTATGCTGGGCTATACGCAGGAAGAGTTGGAATACAATTTTGAAAACCACATCGCCGCCACCGCCGCAAAGATGTCTCTGAGCAAGGAGGCATTTCTGGCAAAGCTGAAAGAGTGGTACAACGGGTACCGGTTTCATCATCTGGCCGAGACCGTCTATAACCCTGTTTCACTCAACTCCTTTTTCAACGTCGGCGACTTTGAAAACTTCTGGTTTGAAACCGGCACGCCCACTTTTCTCATCAATATCCTGCGCGAACAGGGCTTGTATAAATTCGACCTGGAACCCAAATCCCAGATCGAGTTCGGCAGCTTTGAATTGGATAACCTCTACCCCTACGGACTGCTGTACCAAACGGGCTATCTCACCATCCAGTACCGCGATGAATACGGCCTCTACCATCTCGATTATCCCAACTACGAGGTCCGAAACTCCATGCTGGCTTACCTGCTCGACGCTTTCGGCGGAGTACACCGGGGCGGTGGCATTGTGCTGGCCATCAAGATGGAACAGGCATTCATGGCGCACGACATTGCCAAAGTCATGCACATTTTGCAGGGGCTGTTCAAAGGGATTCCTTACCAGTTGTACGAAAAGTACCCGGAGAGCTTTTACCATGCCGCCACCCACCTCATCTTCGCCTACATGGGTTTGCGCGTCCACAGCGAGGTATGCACCTCCGACGATCGCGCCGATGCCGTAGTGGAAACGCCCGACAAGGTGTATGTGCTGGAGTTTAAATTGGACGAAAGTGCAGAGGCTGCCTTGGAGCAAATCCGCCAAAAACGCTACCACGAAGCCTTCTGGAACCTCGGCAAACCGGTCGTCGGCATCGGCATCAACTTCAGCAGCAAAACGCGGAATGTGGAGGAGTGGAAGGTGGAAGAGATGGCCTAATGGCCGACAAAACGCTACAAAGCCCCGCCTCGCTTCGTTTTAACAGCATACATTGCCATAAAAACAAGCGCCATGAGAGCTTTCCTCCTCCTGTTATGCGTCGTCGGCAGCGTGTCGGCGGCAGCACAGGCCCTCCTCCACAGCCGTCAGGGCAGCGCCTCGGCCTATGTGTATCAGATCAGCAATGCGCAGGCCGAAAAGGTGTGCAGGGCCAAAATCTGGCAGGCCGATTCCACTTTTTTTCACACCCTGCGAGACTCCTTTCCCGCCGACAGCAGCCTGCAACGCGCCTTGCCGCAGGGCCATTATCTCATTGCCCGCATCGTCAAAAACCAACTCAAAATTGACCTCCTCAGCGTGCAGCCCTTCGACGTGGTTGTACTCAACAACAGCGCCGACCTGAACATCGCCGTTCACAGCACTGCCGGCCTGCCCCTGGCCGATGTCGCCGTAAGCATTGACGGGCGGCGCATCCCCTTCGACCGCCGAACGCAAACCTACCGCCTGCGCAAATCGAATCAGCGCGGATTCCTGCGCGTAGAGCACGGGGGCTTGGCCGTTTTTTACGACTTGAGCCGCCAGAGAAACAACCCCTGGACCAGGCGTTTGGTCAACAACACGCCGTTGCGCTATGTGTATCGCCCGGTGGAGTTTGTGCTGCGCACGCCGGTGGACGCGCTGCTTTCGCTGGCCGATGGAAAAAGGCGGTACCGGCCTCGTCGGGTGGGGCGTTTTTTGGCAGACATCGGCCGCTGCGTAGCTTGTATTTTTGATGACTACCAATGCCGGCGCGACCGCGAAGAGCGTTTCAGCGAGCGTTGGCGAGGTTATATGGTATTCAACAAGCCCAAGTTTATGCCGGGCGATACCGTTCGGCTAAAAGCCTTTGTGACCAATAGAAAAGGCCGCCCTCTGAAGGATTCCGTTTCTGTGATGATGTATCCCGAATGGGATCGGCCTGTGAATCTGGGCCGCATTGCTCCCTATTTGCCGGGCAGCTATGATTTTGAATTTGCCCTGCACGACAGCCTGAAACTCCAGTTGGACAGAAAGATCAGGGTGGAATTGCAAAAAAAACCGCGTTTCGGCTATATGGAATCAGTCTTTCGATACGAAGACTACGAACTCAAAAGTCTGCAATTCAGCCTGCGGGCCGACGGCGATTACCAATACCGGGGCAAACCCTACCGCCTGCACCTGAAAGGAACCGACGAAAACGAACTGACCCTGCCCGATGCCCGCACGGAACTGCTGCTGACGACGGTGCAAGTGCTTGAATTTAAAGACAGTGTGGTTTTTGTACCCGACACCCTCTGGCGAAAGGACCTCGCTCTCGAACCCGGTGGCGAAACTGCTGTCGAAATCCCCGATTCCATTTTCCCGCTCTGCGATGTGAGGTATCGCTTAGAGGCCGTTTTGCTGTCTGCCGATAACGAGCGGGTAAGCAAATCCCAAAACGTCACCTTTTTTCATACCCACAAAGAGCTTCATTTGGACCTCCAAAAAGACAGCCTCCGCATGGAGTACCGCGAAGAAGGCCGCCAGAAACCCGCTCTGGCCACCCTCACGCTGTTGGACGCGCTGGGGCAAGCCTTAGAGGAGCGCTTGGTGCAACTACCCCACACGGAGGCCGTGAACGCTTATGTATCGGAATACAAATTGGACATGGGCCTGCTGAAAAAAACCTGGCGGCCCGCCTCCGAACAAGCGCTCCTGCAATGCTTTGCCTCCCGCAGCCACGACTCGCTGTTCATTGCCTGCGACAATCCCCGGCGCATTCCCTTCCGCTACTTTTTGTACCGCCACAACCGCGAAATAGAGCGCGGCTACGGTACCGACTGGCAATTGCGCAGGCCCGCCGGCGAGCGGGAAACGTACTTCATCGCGCTGCAATACCTCTGGGGCGGACAGGTGCGCAGCGAAAACTACTCCGTGGACTTCGCCCGCCGTCAACTCAACGTGCAGGTGGAGCAGCCGGCATTGGCTTGGCCCGGCATGGAAACCGACATCACCGTGACCGTGACCGACCAGCGCGGCAGGCCCGTTCCCAATGCCGACCTCACCGCCTGGGCCGTGACGCAAAAATTTCAGCCTCAGGCGCCTGCATTGCCTTGGTTTGAAAAACAGACGCCCCAACGCAGGCTCATCAATACGTTCAACGCCCTGCGAGATCAGCCTCAAAACAATCGAACCCCGCTCAACTTTGCCTATTGGCGCAGCAAAACCGGCCTGGACACAGCCGAGTACTACCGCTTTGCCTACCCCGGCCGAAACCTCTACCGCTTCGAGTACGACGCCCCCGACAGCATCGCGCAGTTCGCGCCGTTTTTCGTACTCAATGGCGCGCCGCAGCCCGTCCACGTCGTGTATGTGGACCAAAAACCCGCGTATTTCGGATGGAACACCAACCGGCAGCCCTACTCCATTCGAATCAGTCCGGGCTATCACCGGGTAGAACTGCGCTGCACCGACCGGCTCATTCATTTGGACAGCGTACTCATCTCGCCGGGTAAGAAGCTGATTCTGAGTCTTTCAGATTCCATTCAAGACCAACACATCAGCACTACTTCCATGCCCACCTCCCTGACGCAGGATGAAAAAAACAACTTGTATCGGTATATTTTTCCTTTTCGATACAAAGACAATGCATGGGATTACATTGAGCAAAAAGGAGCAATACAATTGTTGCAACCAGCTTCCGGCACTTTCGGCAGGCAGTTGACCGGGCCGATTATGCCCGATGTTGTGCAGTACCGGAATCTACGGGACAACCATAAAATAGATTTCGCCCACGAGCCGATGATGGAATACGATTTTGCGCCCGGCCTGTTGAAAATGCGCAGCGTGAACCCAGAGTGGCATTATCCAGATAAACTGAGTGGCGCGGCGAGAGAGGAATGGGGAGACTTGGTATGGAAAAAAGAGGACTTGTTGCCTAAGTTCAAATCTAAGCAATGGTCTGAATATTGGTACATCAATTTGGCACCGTACACAATTACCTTGTCGGGCCGTCGTGGGCGCTTGCAATTGGATGGAAATTTCACAAATAAATACCCCGATAAAGCCTATGTGCTGTTGTTTAAATATGAAAATCCCGACTTTGTACTGATACAGTCTGCCTATTATAAACTTTTTCACAACCTCGGTCCAGGCAATTACCGGGCAATATGGCTGCTTCAGGATGGGCGGTATTTCGTGAAAGATTCCATCGGAATAGAAGCCAACGGCATCAATTACCTGCGTATAGACAGTTTGGACATTTTGCCTGCCGATGATTTTAGTAAAAGCTGTAAGCGAAGCATCGAAAGAGATTATATCCAACGATGGTCACTACTTGAGGTAAGGGAAAATTACATTGGCCCCACCCAATTTACCGGACCAGAACGTTTGTTCATCGGGAGTATTAAGGACGACAAAGGTGAGCCGCTTATTGGCGCTGCCATCAAAATAAAAGGGCAGGCGCGGGGTACAGTAACCGATTTCGACGGGCAATACAGTCTTTTAGCTCCGGAAGATGCCGTGTTCCTCATTTCTTATTTGGGTTTTGAATCTATGGAAGTCCGACCTTCGGCTCAGAGTGATTTTGTTTTACACAGTGCAGATTATATGCTATCTGAAGTGCTTGTAAGTGCTTATAAGTCCGACCTTGTTCAACAAGATCGCGTTTCAACCGGGTATTCAGTAAGTCTTTCCAATCGCAAAGGCAGGGATTTTTCTAGCAAGTTGGCCGGTATTCAGGTTCGCGGCAGCCGCTCCGACGCCACCGAATACTACATAGACGGCGTGCGGGTATCGGGCGAGTTGTTGGGCTTGAGCAGCGATCAGATACAAAACATCGAAGTCATTTCCGATTCGGCGGCCCTGGCAGTTTTTGGTCCGGGCGCGGCGGAGGTCGTACTCATCACTACCAAGGCAGGAGCCAAAGGCATGGCTTTCGATGCGGCGTTTATGGAAGGCGCTGCCGAGGCAAGTTCCATTCGCAGCCGTTTTTCAGATTACGCCTTTTGGCAACCCCGCCTGCGCACCAATGCCGAGGGCAAGGCCACTTTTCGCGTCAGCTTCCCCGACGACATCACGCAGTGGCGCACCTTTGTACCCGCCATGACCTCGCGGCGGCAGAGTGGGGTAGGGGAGGCCCGCACCCGCTCGTTCAAACCCGTGGCGGCGCGGCTCAGTCTGCCCCGATTTTTGGTAGCCGGAGATTCGGCGATGGCCGTCGGTCGGGCGCTCAACTACGCCTCCGACACCATAGATATAGAGGCCGCTTTTGAGATCAACGGCGCGGCGGCGGGCCGGAGCAAGCATCGCTTGGCCGATGCTGCCACCGATTCCGTGTGGTTGTCGCCGGCCAATACCGATTCGCTCACCGTGCAGTTTTCTATCCGAAAATCAGACGGCTACTTCGACGGCGAGCGGCGTTCCATTCCCGTTTTTCCCAAAGGCATCGAGCGCAGTGAAGGGCAGTTTTTTGTCCTCGAAGGAGACACCTCCATCATCATCCAACTGCCTGAAAAACAAGGCCCCGTGCAACTCTACGCCCGCGCCGACCTGCTCGATGTCTTGCGCGAAGACCTCTCCTGGCTCCTGCGCTACGAGTACGATTGCAACGAACAAATGGCCTCCAAGCTCAAAGCTTTGCTGGCCGACGAGCAAATAGCCGCCTGGTTGGAACAGCCATTCCGACACAAACAGGAGCTGCAAAAACTCATCCATCGCATTGAGAAAAACCGCAACGAACGCGGCCTCTGGGGCTGGTGGAACAAATCGGCCACCTCCGGTTGGATCAGCGTACACATATTGGAAACGCTGGCGCAGGCCCGCAGCAAGGGGTACAAAGTGGAGGCGCTTCCGCGCAAAGCCGTCGAGGAAATCATCTGGGAATTGGAAAACCGCCAAACGGGCAACGAACGCAAATTGGAACTGCTGGCCATGCTGAGCGCTTTCGGAGAGAAAATTGATTACAGCGCCTATCTGCCCTTTATCCAAAAAGACACGCTGCTGAATGTGTATAATCACTTCCGGCTCATCGAGTTGCAACAACGGCACGGCCTGCCCTGGCAACGCGATACGCTGTTGCGCTACCAACGCGAAACCATGTTCGGCAATGTGTTTTTCAGCGATTCTGCTTCTCTGGAGCAACCCTGGCGCGGGCATCTGCCCCTCACGCTCATGGCCGCCCGCATCCTGCACAGCGATTCCACTGCCTCGCCCGATCTGCAACGCCGCATCCGAAACTACCTGCTGGAACAACGCCAATCCGGCCTGTGGTGGAATACCTTTCAGCGGGCGCAGTGGCTGGAGTTTTTTATGGAAACCTGGAGCAAAAATGCCAAAGCCCTGCAAGCCCCCCGTCTGGAACTCTCCGGCGCCGTGCAAGACAGCGCAACGCAATTCCCCTACGAACGGGTATTGCCGCCGGGCGGCCGGATCGAACTGCGCAAAACCGGTGATTTCCCGGTGTATTTCACTGCTTATCAGCGCTATTGGGACAACGACACCCGCGCCGATTCGACGTATTTCAAAGTGCGCTCGTTTTTCGATACACTGCCGGGCGATACTTTGCAGGCCGGTGTGCCGGCGAAATTGGTAACAGAGGTGACGGTTTTCCGAGATGCGCCATACCTGATGCTGGAGGTGCCGATTCCTGCCAGCTGTTCGTATGAATCCAAACGCACCAACTACGGCAAAGAGTCGCATCGGGAGTATTTCAAACACAAAACGGCCATTTTTTGCGAGCGGCTCGGCATCGGCACGCATCGCTTCGAGGTGGAATTGATTCCGCGCTACGCGGGCAGTTACCAGCTCAATCCGGCCAAAGTAGAGTTGATGTATTTTCCTGTTTTTCAGGCGAATGTGGCAGGGATAAGGGTGCGGGTGCGGTGAAAGGGTGGGCAGCAGGCGGTGTGCAGTAGGGGGTGCTAAGCGTGGATTGTTCAGTAGGCGGTCCTCGGTAGGCGGTATGCAGTGCTAAGCGCGCAGGTACCGCCCACCGCCCACTGCCTACCGCCTACTTTTTTTCTCATCCGTGTAACATTTCCCTTCGTTCCAACGACCAATACGGCAAAATCAATCAAAACAAGTGTCAAAACAGGCGACATCCGACGAACAACAATTTCTGGAACTGCTCGAAACGCATCAGAACATCGTACACAAAGTGTGCCGCATGTACGCCCGCTCGGAGGAAGCCCGCCGCGACTTGTTTCAGGACATCGCAGCGCAGATGTGGCGCGCCTGGCCCGCCTTTCGGCAAGACTGCAAAGTAAGCACCTGGATGTATCGCATTGCATTGAATGTGGCCATATCCGGCGTGCGAAAACAAGAATTACAAACTACGGAACTGACAGAAATACAGCATTTTGTATCCGCCGACGAGCAGGAGACTCCCGATGCGTATGCCCGGCTGTATGCTGCTTTGGAACGCCTGTCGCCGAGTGAAAAATCGGTGGCGCTGCTGTATTTGGAAGACCATTCTTATGAAGAAATGGCTCAGATCACCGGCCTGAGCGCCGACAACCTGCGGGTGCGGATGTTTCGCATTCGCGAAAAATTGAAAACTATTTTGCAATCCTAAACAAAAAGACATGAACAATGACGCATTGGACAACCTGAAATCGGACTGGCAAAACGCCGCCGGCTCGCCCAATCCGATAGACAAAGAGCAACTGCTTTTGATGCTCAAAAAACGCAATCGCTCCATTTTCAGGAGCATGTACCGCAACCTGATGGCGGAGGTCGTTTTGGGCGGATTGGCTTTGCTGGTCTGGGTATATTTTGTGAGCCGCATCCCGTCAAACAATGGCGAGGCGTACTTGGCGGCTATTCAACTGACCATATTGGGCGTGCTGCCTTTGGTCGGGTTTTACGTCGCCGGTTTCAGGCATTTGGGGCGGGGCATGGCCTCCGACTCCCGGCTGATGCCCGCGCTGCAACAAACCATCGCCTATTGGGACCAACTGTTGAAAATCTATTTTTGGGGCGGAGCCACGCTGATGCCGGCTTTCCTGCTGTCGGCAGCTTGGTTGGTCAACAGTCTGACATACCAATCCTTGTTCAGAATAACGGAGTACATGTCTTGGCAGAAAATACTCGGCTGGACGGTGTTCATCTCTATATTCGCGATGGTTTTTGTGTGGTTTTCGATCAAAATCAGCTACGGCAAACATGTAAAACAACTGAAGGAAAACCTGCGGGAACTGGAGGAAGCAGAGTTTGGGTAGGGGCCGAAAAGCCGGGGGCCGCGTAAAAAGTACGAAACAGCAAGTTCGACTTTTTACACCGCCCCCATAGATACTTATGCTGCTATTAGTAGTGGGGCAAAATAAAGTGTTCATTTTCTTTAGGCCA
>DDUV01000032.1:20176-122938 GCA_002344975.1 Saprospiraceae bacterium UBA2329
CTTATCTAATCCTTTGGCGAAAATGATCACTTTATTTTTTATCGCCCCTTAGTGCCGAATCAAAAAAGATTGTAGCCCGGAAATTGACTGATGGTGGGCAACAAATTGTCCATCACCGCCTTGAGCGCCCAGTCGTTGGATACGTTGGAATTGGTGATGATGGCGTAGCTCAGGCCGCTGTTGGGTCTTTTGACCAACCAAGACCGGCTGCCGCCAAAAGAACCGCCGTGATATTGCTGTCCTCCATCAACGCGCCAGCCCAAAGCGCGGAAGTTATTGAACCCTGATGTAGTTGTCATGGTCGTGTAGTTGGTGCTGGTGAGGATGTCTGCGGGAGTGGAAACACCGTCCACGCGGCTCAAGAATTTCAACAGGTCAATGGGCCGTGCTACCCATCCGCCGAAGCCGCCAAACTGCTGCATATTTTGAGAGGACTGCGGATTGTAGGTAGCTTCGCCTGCCTTTGACTGGCCGTTGGCGAGGCCCACATACATGGTATTGCCGATGCCGCTGGGATTGAGTACCTGATTGCGCACATACGTTTCGTACGATTGCCCGCTCACCTCTTCAATCACCCGCGCCAGGAAGTAGTAACCAAGGTTGGAGTAAATCTCGCCTACATTCGGAGCTTGAGTAATGAGGTCGGAGCGGCCCATCAGGTCGGCCATGCACTCCGCTACGGTACTGGTGGCGCTCCAAAAGGGAGGCTCGCCATTGCCGGTACGCATGCCGGAGGTATGATAGAGCAATTGCCGCACGGTAAACTGATGGAGCGGATGGGGCGTAGCGAGGTTGCCCAAACCGGCATTGCCCTGCGAGGGGGTGGGATACTTGGCGCCCAGTACGCTATTAGGCCCAAATACTTTCCGGTCGAGCAAATTGGAATGACCCTGTTGCACGAGCCTCATAATGGCCACCGCCGTCACAGACTTGGAAATACTGAAAATGCGCATGGGGTGATTGGGCGACATGGTCTCATCGGGACGGGCATTGCCGTAGCCGGCCGCGAATACCAAGCGGCCGTCTTTCATAATGGCCAAAGACAAGCCGGGTACGTTTTCGGCCTGCATATAAGTATTGATGGCATTATTGATCTTGTTCAAATCGGCGGCTGAATAGTTTTTGTTCACCCAGATGCCGTTGAAGCGGGCGCTGTTGCCGGAAGCGAAGCCCTGCACAAACACAGGCCGGTAGCCCTGGTAGTACATATTGTCGGAAACGTGCTGGTAATTTCCATCTGCGATACCGTGGCGCACTGCGCGGGGGTCTCCGGAAATTTGCTCCCAGATACCCGCGTAATAATTAACGTTGTTTTTGGTGTAGCCACTCATATTCACCAAGGCATAACCCTGACTGCTGAGGGTATTAAACTCGTTTTGAAACTGTGCGCCAGTCAGGTTGTGTTTGGCTACCAATGCCGGGCCGGTTTTTTTCTCCCAGATGGCGGCAAAGTACTCCACGTTGTTCACCACATAGCCGCTCACATGCACCAGCCGGAAGCCTTGATTTTTAAAGTTATCATACTCCGTTTGGTATTGTGCGGCGGTCAGGTTGTGTTTGGCTGCCCACAAGCCGGGTATCTTCTCCCAAATGGCTGCAAATTTGGCCTCATTGCCTACGCCATAGCCCGAAACCTGAGTAGGGCGATAGCCTTGTGTTTTGTACTCGTCCACCTTGCTTTGGTACTGCGCGCCGCTCATTCCGTGATGGGTGGCCATCAGCGGGCCGGTTATTTGCTCCCATATAGCTGTGTAGCGCTCCTGGCCATTATGGGTGTAGCCATTCACGCAGGTGAGGCGGTAGCCGTTTTGTTTGTTGGTGTTGTACTCGGTCTGGTACTGGGCCGGGCTGAGTCCGTGGCGGGCAATCCAGGCCTGTGCAAGGGTGGTGGAATAGCTCATGCAAAGGGTCAGGGCGATGCTGAAGAGTGAAAAAACAAATTTTGTTTTCATGGTCAAATAAGATTTCTACAAAATTGGTGTGGATCACAGCCTACTCTGTTCACTGCTTTTCGGCTTCTGCAGGAGTGCCTTTTCATCGGTACTCAACGCAATGTGTCGCAAGGGGAACGGATGTACCCAAGAAGTATCAAATAATGCTGATTTTTGGAAAGCCGGGGCGAAAATTTATCATCGAACAAAATACGAAACCGCGACTGCCGCCGCCGTCAGAAACAGCAGGGCAAAAGCGGTAGCGCGCCAGATGTTTTTTTGAGCCGCTTTATCGTGCCGGGTGCTGGCATAAACCGAAACCAGCACTACAAGTGCGCCTTTGTACCCCGACAAAACGGCTGCGAGAACCGTCAGCCCGGCGAGTACAGGGTTGGCACGAATCCACAAAAATATATTTGCCGGCTGGTCTTGTGGTTCTGGGGGAGTTATTTCAACAGCGAGTTCATTCATGTTTCTGAGCAGTACCTGCTGCCGGGCCGTTTCAACTACATGGACGGGATATTTTTTGGGGTTTTCCAGCATTTCCACCCATACCCGATTGGGAATATCGGATACCCCGGCGCTTGTATCATTGTCTAAAACATTATCCATATCCGATTCTTCAGATATCCAATACTTTTTTCAATGCGTCTTTGATTTGGAGTAATTCGTCCGAATCAATAACGCCTATTTTTAAAATAAAGCGCTGTTGAGAGACCGAACGTATTTGGAAACAATCCGCGCATGAAATTTTGGAAAGTCCATTTTGATCGTTGGGTGTTATTTTTACCATCCAGGGAGCCACATCATAGCGATCCTTCCAGTCGGTGACGGGTACAATAATCTTCAGCGGCAGCCTTCCCAAACTATCATCATTTACAATAATTGCCGGGCGCTTTTTTTGTATTTCAGCTCCTTTGGTCGGCTCAAGATCAATGAGCCAAATTTCACTTTGTTTCATAAAAATCTTCGAGGTCCAGAGTTGTGAAAGAGATCAATTCCTGATCATTCATATAATCCTGATATAGTTCGTCTGCTGCCAGAGCCAATTGGCGTTGAGTTTCCTCTTTTTTGATGGCTTTCAGCGTTTCTTCCACAACCAGAAATTGCTGTGAAAGAGGCAGCCGACGTATTTCTTGTATCAACTCCATTGTTTGCATAGCATTGTTGTTTGATTACAAAGTTACATAACAAACTCACTCGCATCGGGTTGTTGGCCTGTTAAGTGAAAAATATGAAACCACCGCCGCCGTCAGAAACAGCAGGGCGAAAGCAGTAACGCAGTATTGCACCATTCTCGAATAAATGAGCTATTTTTGTAGCAAAAATAAAGCGCATGCATTCAGCCGGGCCAGACATTCGCAGGCATCTGTTATGGGAATACGATTGGGACAATCTTGATTTTTCGAGCTTGGCTACCGTCGTTATTGAACGGGTAATTGAGCGGGGAGTACCCGCCGAATGGCAGGCCATTGTTGATTTTTACGGCATTGACAAAATATTGAGTACTGCCGAAAAAAGTACGCGACTTGATTCCAGACATAAACAATTCACACAAATTTACCTTCAATCTGGATTCATCCATGTTGTACAAAAGCCAGGATGTCATTCTGCCTGAAACACTGGAATTGTTGTCTCAAATCCAGCAGGATCAGGTTTTTAACGAGTTTTTCCTCGTAGGTGGAACAGCTTTGGCCTTGCACATAGGCCACCGTCTTTCTATTGATCTGGACTTATTTTCTACGGGTTCCTTTGACAATTATCAAATCGAAACTCACCTTTCCCAAGTATATGGCTTTTCCACAGACTACGTTGCCCCTAATACGCTTAAAGGATTTGCCCAAAATGTCAAAATGGACTTTCTCACGCATGCGTATCCACTGGTAAACGCACTCTGCAAGGAGGATGGCCTGAGACTGGCATCTATACCTGATATCGGCGCCATGAAACTCAACGCCATAGCTCATAGCGGCAATAGACAAAAAGACTTTTTTGATCTTTATTTCCTACTGGAACACTACTCGTTGCGATCTTTACTGGACGCTTACCAAATCAAATATCCCAACTCCAATCCCATTATTCCGCTCAAAGCAATCACTTGGTTTGAAGACATTGATTTTGAAATTGAAAAGCCTTTGCTGAAACGCTCTGTCCGCTTTGAAGCTGTGAAATCACGTCTTTTGCAAGCAGCGACACTACCGGATAAAGTGTTTTGAATTTATACTCGATAGCCAGTGGTTTGCGAATTTAGGTTTTTGCAAACCACTGGTTATCAGTTATCCCGATGAAAAATGGTTTATATTTTTCGCAAACCATTTTTCATCGGGTATAACTCACTTCTCCAAAAAAATAGCCCACAAATCCTTCACCGCCACCCCCCAGCATTGCGAGCGTTGCAGCGGCGGAATGGCTAAGTTACAGGTTTCCAACAGGTTGAAGTCGAAGAGTTGGGTGGTGCAGCGGTAGTTGTCAATATAGACCACTTTGCCGCCGGTGTTTTCCGCCAGGCAGGTGTATTCTGCGAAAGCGCCCGTGTTGTGCAGCCCCGACTCCAGGAAAGTGAGCACATGAATGGTGATGTTTTTTCCGGCCAGACCGGCAGCCCATTCGCAGATGTCGAGGTCGCCCATTTTGCATACGTTTTCCCCGTCGCTGATGAGAAAAATGGATTTTGAAACCGAATCCTGCGCGCTCAGTAGCTCCGGTGCTTTCACCAACATAGTCAGCAGCGGCGTCGTGCCGTCGGGATACAAAAAGCGCAACTCCTCCTTCATTTCTTTTTTGGAAAGACTGCCCGTCGGCATCCATTTGAGGGGCGTTTTGGCACAATCGCCGCCGATGGTGGCCAATCCGAGCCGGGTGGTTTCGGGCATTTTGTCGGTGAGATAAAGGGCCATTTCTTTCATCACATCAAAGCGGTCCTGGTTGAGGCAAATCACCTTTTCCATGACCATCGAACCGGAAATATCCACCAGAAACAGCACCTCCTCAAATTGCCCCAATTGCAGCGTTCGGTCAATGTTGGCAGGCATGGAACTGAAAATGGGGTCGAGCAGGCGGCGTTGGTTCAGAGAGTCGGCCTGAGCGGAGAACTGCCCCGGCGGCAGGCCCAGCGTATCGGCCAGTGTGCGATAGTTTTGCAGGGCTACGGCATTGGTTGCGTCGTGGCGCAAAGCTTCTTCAAAATATTGAGCCGCCCGCTCCATACTGCGGCGTTGCACATGAAAATGAGGCGCAATGCCCGCCTTCACATGCGAGCCTTGCCCCTGATGCAGGAGCGTGGCATAGCCCAGGGCGTTGTACAAAATGCTGAGTTGACGGCCATCGGGCTTGGCCTGCATCAACTCGATGGCCTTGCGGATGGGCGCCGCCGCATAGCCCGCCCGGCCTCCGTACAAATGAGACATGCCCTGAAAAAAGTGCCAGGACGCTAATTTGGAAACGCGCTCGGGGTCTTTGAGCGCAATGAATCCGCCGGCCTTTTGCAGCAGCAGCCTGCCCGATTCGTACTGCCCGCTGCGGCTCAGTGCGAGGGCATAGGCCGAGGTAAAGTAAAAATTGTCGGGTATGATCTCGGCGGCCTGCCGGAAGTGGCCCTCCGCCTGCCGGAACTGCCCCTCGGCATACAACATAGCACCCCGGTAATAGTGCCGGTACGCCGCTTTTTGGGCGAGGAGCGCCGGGGCAACGGAAAGCAGCAAAACAATGGTGAGCAGTAGTTTTGGGAGGATGTTCAATGGTCGGTCGGTTTGTGTTCAGGCAGGCAATTTCAACGGAAAATCCTGCACATTACTTGTACATACTTCAAAAAGCCGTATTTTGGCCGGCAATGTAAAAAACAACTCAAGATGAAGAAATTTTTGATTGGTATGATTGCCTTTTTGAGCGTTTGCAGCGCTTTCGCACAATCTGCCGCCGACCAGCAATCGGCCCGCAAAGCTACGGAAGAATTGACCGCCGTTTACAGCCTCAGTGAGGCGCAGGTGCAAAAAATGTATGTGATTCAGGAACGCCGCTTCCGCAACCTGTCCGAAATCGAATCGCTGAAAACCACCGACGAATCGCTCTATCGCCAAAAGCTGAAGAGCATTCGCACCCTCACCGAATCCTCGATTGCCAACATGCTCACGCCCGAACAGAAGCCCATCTTAGACCGGGAGCGGGCCGAGCGCCGACGCAGCGAAGCCGCCCGAATAGAAGCCCTCAAAAAGAGCGGCGCATCCAAAGATGCCATCCATGAGGCTCTTTTGGAAATGGAATCCGACCATTAGTCAATATGTTGCTGAAACCTGAGTTCGGCAGTCATTACCCAACAACCGGCGCTTACGGTCGGGGAGGCTTTTTTTTGCCGATTTTTGCTGTTTAGCCAAACAATTCTAAGGTAGTAATGTAATATTGCTGCCCGTTTTTCGGGGCTGCCGCCGGCTGTCGCCCGGAGCGTTTTTTAACATTCATCTTACCACCAAATAAAGCATTTTTCAATGGATCCCTTGAAGCAATTATTCCACGAAAAAGCCACTGCTCAACGCAATGCCATCAGAGCCATGCTCAAAGAACACGGCGAACTTGTGGTAGATCAGGTAACGCTCGGCCAGATTTACGGCGGCGCCCGCAGCATAAAAATGATGGTTTGGGAAACCTCCGACCTCGACGCCGAAGAAGGCATCAAATTCAGAGGTTATTCCATACCCGAACTCAGAGAAATACTACCCAAAGGGCAAGACAAAAAGGAACCGCGCCCCGAAGGGCTGTTCTGGCTCATGCTCACCGGCGAAATTCCTACCGAAGAACAGGTGGAATGGCTCACGCTGCAATGGACGCACCGCAGCAATGTGCCGGAACATGTTTTCCACACGCTGGATGCCCTGCCCATCAGCACGCACCCCATGACGCAGTTCATCATTGCGGTGACGGCCATGCAATCCGAGAGTTGTTTTGCCAGAAGGCACGAAGAGGGCCTGCACAAAGAAGAATACTGGGACGCCACCTACGAAGACGTGATGAACCTCATCGCTCGTCTGCCGCGCGTGGCCGCCTACATCTATCGGCGTTCTTTCCACGGTGGCGATCATATTGCACCCGATATCAGCAAAGACTGGGGCGGCAATTTTGCCCACATGCTCGGCTTCGATCAGCCCGATTTTCGCAGCCTCATGCGTTTGTACCTCACCATCCACGCCGACCACGAAGGCGGTAACGCTTCGGCACATACCTGCCACCTCGTAGGCTCCACCCTGAGCGATGCGTATCTGGCCTTTGCCGGCGCCATGACTTCGCTGGCAGGGCCGTTGCACGGTTTGGCCAATCAGGAAGTAGTGGGTTGGATTTACAAAATGCTGGATGCGCTGGGCACCAAAACGCCTACCAAAGATCAAATTGCAGCCTATGTAAAGGCCACCATTGACGCCGGTCAGGTCATTCCGGGTTATGGCCATGCGGTGTTGCGCAAGCCCGACCCGCGCTTCATGGCGCAAAAGAGCTTCGCGGAACGCTACATCAAGCACGACGACATGGTGCAGGTGGTTTGGGATGTGTTTGAAACCGTGCCGCCCATTTTGGAAAGCCTCGGCAAGGTGAAAAACCCCTGGCCCAACGTGGACGCTCACTCCGGCGCGCTGCTCATTCACTACGGTCTCACGGAATTCAACTTCTATACGGTGCTGTTTGGCGTGTCGAGGGCATTGGGCGTACTGGCTCAATTGGCCTGGTCGCGGGCATTGGGCTTCCCGCTGGAGCGCCCCAAATCCGTCACCACCCAATGGGCCGAAAAGCAGGTGGCCAAACACCTGCAAGCCAACCACGCGTAAATGAGTGGCCGCCTCCGGATACTCACCATTATTATTTCCATTCTCGGCGCTGCCTGGGCGGGATACTCCATGTACCAACGCACCGGCGAGCAATTGCTGTGGGGGCATCGCCCGCTGCTGCTTTTCATCGCTTTGTGGATACTGGCGCAGGCTCTGCTGTGCGGCAGGAAAAACGGAGCTGCCGGTTGGCGAAGGGCGGGACTTTCAAGTCTCAGCGGACTGCTGTTGGGACTGGGTTTTCCGGGCATCGTACCTGCGCCTTTGTTGATGTTCGTGGGCTTTGTGCCTTTGCTGCTGCTCGAATCTGAGATCAGCGGCAGCGATGCAAAAGGCAAAGGCAAGCAGGTTTTGCTGCACAGCTACAATGCTTTTTTGATCTGGAACATCCTCAGCACCTGGTGGGTGGCCAACACGGCGCTGGCGGCGGGCATTGTGGCCATGGCGCTCAACAGCCTGTTCATGGCGCTGGTTTTCACCGCTTTTCATCATACCCAACGCAGGATGCCGCGCATTGCCGGAGCTGCCTTCATGGCCTACTGGATGGCATTTGAATACCTGCATCTCAACTGGGAAATCACCTGGCCCTGGCTCACATTGGGCAACGCTTTCGCGCAATTTCCGGCATTGGTACAATGGTATGAATTTACCGGCGTTTTCGGTGGAGGACTTTGGATTTTAGTCGGTAACTGGTTGATTTTCAATGCCTGGAAACAGAGAAATGACCGGGCGGCGCTTCGTTCGTCTGTGGTGAAAACGGCGCTTTGGATACTCGTTCCCACCGGCATTTCGCTTTGGCAATATTTCACTTATCAGGAAGAGGGCGATAAAACGGTGCAGGTAGCATTGGTACAACCAAATTACGAGCCGCACTACGAAAAATTCGACATCCCGGAAGACGTGCAGATGCAGCGTTTTCTGGAATTGTCGGCCTCCGTCACCGACAGCAAAACCGACTACCTGGTGTGGCCGGAAACGAGTTTCGGTTATGTAGAAACCCGCTCAGTGGAGAGCTACCCGGCAGTGGTGCAGTTGCGCGGCTTCATGGAAAAGCACCCGCAACTCAAAGTCATTGCCGGTATAGATGCGTACCATATTTTTCTGCCCGGCGAGCCGCATTCCAAGGCTGTTCGCAGTTCGAATCGCAGCGGCGGCGGCACCATGTATTTTGAGGTGCTGAACGCGGCGGCGCAGTTTTCCAACGAATCCGAGGAGGTACAATTGTACCGCAAGTCGAAGCTCGTGCCGGGGCCTGAAATCCTGCCGTATCGTCGGTTTTTCGGCGTTTTTGAACCCGTCATCAAACAGGTGCAGGGCACTGTAGAGGGCGTCGGCACGCAAAAAGAACGCATGGCCATGAGCAGCGATAAGGCCCGCTTAGCGCCGGTGATTTGTTACGAATCCATTTTTGGCGAGTTCTTCACGGGCTACATCCACAAAGGGGCGCAGGCTGCCGTCATTATGACCAATGACGGCTGGTGGGACAACTCGCCCGGCCACCGGCAGCACCTCTGGCTGGGCACTTTGCGCGCCGTCGAGACCCGCCGCAGCATAGCCCGCGCTGCCAACACGGGCATCTCGGCCTTCATCAATCAGCGCGGCGACATCCTGCAAGCCACCCGCTACAACGAGGCCATTGCCATCAAAGGTCAGGTGCGCCTCAATGACCGCGTCACGTTTTATGTGCGTTGGGGCGATCTCATTGCGCGCATCGCTGTGTTTACTACCTTGTTGTTGTTGTTGAATACGATTGCGAAAGGCATTCAGGCGAGGGTTGGGAGGTGAAACTTCTATTCGGAGATTGTGCATGGCCGCAAGCTACAGGCCACAAGCCTCAAGCTGGGTGAACTGTGGGAGGAGGTTTTTCGTTTGGAAAACAAAACACGACTCAAAACCTTTTACGAAGTAAAATTAAGGCTTGCAGCTTGCCGCTAACGGCTTGCAGCCAGAAAAACAAGATTCAACATGACCATCCACTCCGCAGAATACACCGGCAGCTACCCATCTGAACTGACCTGCCCGAAAGACAACCGTCGGGAATTTGCTTTCATCGGGCGCTCCAACGTGGGCAAGTCTTCGCTCATCAATCTCATCACGGGGCGCAGAGACCTGGCCCTCACCTCCGGCAAGCCCGGCAAAACCCAAACCATCAATTTTTTTCTCATCAACAAAGACTGGTATCTGGTGGACCTGCCCGGCTACGGCTATGCGCGCACCTCGCAAACCAATCGCCGCAAGTGGGAAATTATGATTCAGGGCTACCTCAGTCGCCGTGCCAATCTGGTGTGTACTTTCGTATTGCTCGATTCCAATATCCCGCCACAAAACATTGATATAGAATTTATTAACTGGCTGGGCGAAAAAGGGTTGCCCTTCGTCATTGTTTATACCAAAACCGACCGCCTGACGGATGCTCAACGCGAGCAAAACATTACCCGCCTTCGCGAAGCCCTGCTCGAACACTGGAATGTACTGCCGCAGGAGTTCGTTACTTCGGCGGCCAAACACCTCGGCGGCGGCGCTATTCTGGATTTTATTGAGAGCATTCCGGAGGAAGTGTAACATCCTGCCCTGAACCGAGTATATAGACCTCGCACCGTCAGGTGAGATACCGGGCGCTGCTAATCAATAACTTGTGCCAAAGGCTATGCACAAAACCCGGCGGCGCAAGGTATATACAAAGCAGGCGCTACGAAACCAAATAAAGCTCCAATCGTTTATTTTACTGTATATCTCTAATACACCTCAATATTATGACAATGTCAGCTATTCATTATGTAACCGATGACGCCGGAAGCCCTGTTGCAGTGCAGGTGCCGATTGCGGATTGGAACTTGTTTCAAAAAGAGTTTGATGAAATGAAACGCGCACTTGAAGTTCTTCACGGCATAAAAAATGCCTTAGAGGAGGTAGAACAAGTGAAACAGGGCAAACGAAAGCTCCAAACATTAAGCGACTTCCTGCATGAATGTTGAGGTATTTACCATATCGCTCATCTCATTGACAGTTATCATCAAGAGCAAAATGTAGCTGTGCAGATACCCGAACAAACCGAGGACAATGACGAATCCTAAGACTCATAATTGCATGATTGACAGGCTTCCAATTGTTTTTCATCCCCGTGAGATATGAAACTTTTTGCGGGTTCTTCCCGCATCAAAAACCCTCCTTTTTTGTTATCCCCCCACGTCAATCCTATCAACCATGAAAATCACTCGCTTTCCGCAGTGCAGCGACTGGCCCGCTCTGGCCGCCCGGCCTGCCGAAAATGCCGCCGACCTCGACGAATTGGTTCGCCGTGTATTCGATGATATCCGCACAGAGGGCGATGCCGCTTTGCGCCGCTACACCGCTCAGTTCGACCGCTGTGAATTGGATACGCTCTTAGTGGGGCAGGAAGAAGTATCGGGCAGCGCAGAGCTTGTATCGCCCGAACTGCGCGAGGCCATCGCCTTGGCCGCCGGAAACATAGAGCGCTTCCATGCTGCCCAGCGCGAACCCGTGCAGGTAATAGAAACCAGTCCTGGCGTGGCCTGCCGCCGCGAGAGCCGCCCCATTGAGCGGGTAGGCATTTACATACCGGGAGGCTCGGCGCCCTTGTTTTCCACGGTGCTGATGCTGGGCATTCCGGCGCGCCTTGCCGGCTGCAAAGAGGTGGTGCTTTGTTCGCCGCCGGGCCAGGACGGGCGCATTCACCCGGCCATTTTGTATGCTGCCTCGGTGGTGGGCGTCACTTCGATTGTCAGCGTGGGCGGCATTCAGGCCATCGGGGCAATGGCCCTCGGCACGGAGACCGTGCCGAGAGTGGACAAAATTTTTGGGCCTGGAAATCAGTACGTTACTGCGGCCAAACAGTTTGCCCAGCGCAACGGCGTAGCCATAGACATGCCCGCCGGCCCCAGCGAGGTGCTCGTGATAGCCGACGCCGGAGCGCCGCCTGCTTTCGTGGCTGCCGACCTGCTTTCGCAAGCCGAGCATGGGCCGGACAGCCAGGTGGTTTTGTTGTCGGACAACGAAGACCTCATACTTGCTGTGGCGGAAGAGACGGCCCGCCAATTGGAACTGCTGCCTCGCCGCGACATCGCCCGACGGGCGCTCGAAAACAGCCGCGCCATACTGCTGCCTTCTTTGCGCGAGTGCATGGAATTCAGCAATTTATACGCCCCGGAGCACCTCATTCTGGCGGTGGCCGATGCGGAGGCTCTGGCCTCGCAGGTATCCAATGCCGGTTCTGTGTTTTTGGGATATTACAGTTGTGAAAGCGCCGGGGATTATGCTTCCGGCACCAACCACACCTTGCCTACCAACGGCTATGCGCGCAACTACAGCGGCGTATCATTGGACAGTTTCGTTAAAAAAATCACTTTTCAGAAACTCAGCGCCGAGGGCATTCGCAATATTGGCCCGGCCATAGAACTGATGGCGGAGGCGGAGGCACTGACGGCGCACAAAAATGCGGTGACGGTGAGGTTGGCGGCGCTGTAGTTGCGCGTGAGGGGGCCGAAGGTAGTGACGACCTTAGGAGGAGCGACTGAGGCACCCGACCCCGCTGCTTGTCGCCTGCCGGCGGGTTCCTTTGGAGTGCAGGGCAGGCGGTGGTGGTGCGGGGGCACGCCCCCAAAATGACTTTTGAAGATATTGCATTAAAAATACCACCCCAATTTGAGCGATGCCTCCGGGTTGAACAGCGGCAGCGTAAAAGTAGTATTGTCCACTGGCACATCTGTGTCTCCTGCCACCCGGATGCTGAGGCCGGCCCAGGGCGAGAGGTAGAAGTGGTGCGGCAAGCGAATGTTGTAGCCTATGCTGCCGTTGAGGAGCAGATTTTTGAATTGAGCCGTTTGTAGTTTGGCATCGGTTTGAATCGTACTGCTCCAGAAAACAGGCCCGCCGCCTATCCACCAGCCGGTCCAATCGGGCTTCAGAAAATAGTCGGCAACTGTCGCGTAGGCCGTGATGCGGTGGTTGGTAAAGCCATCGGGCGTGGACCAGTCGGGCTTGTTGACGCCGGCGGTGAGTACTCTGAGCCGCCAATGTTGCCGCCCTGCCCATGCTGCTCCGAAATAACCTCCTGTGAGGTAGGGCAGGGCGTCTAATTCCAATCCAAAGTTGAAAGGAGGCTGGTCGTTGGATTGAGCGCGCAAGGACATGCTGCTCAGGGCGAAAAGGGAAATGAACAGAAGATGTTTCATGACTTGAAGGTTGAGGCTGATCGGAAAGTATCTCAAGGCAAATGTATTAAAATACGGCAGCATTGAAAGGTATAGCTGTCTGTAAACAAGTACTTTGGCTTGGCGTGTTTTCGGCGACTAAAGTCGCTGCTACTTGCGCTTTTCGTTGATCAGCAACAGCTCCGTAGCCACGCGAAACTCGTCTTCCGTTATGTTTTTGAGGGTAGTCGTTTGCCATTCGGCGGTGGGTTGGAGCCATTCGTAGGCGTCTTTTTTGCCCAGCGCTACGGGCATGTTGAAGCCCGATACATCGGCTTTCCAGCGGTATCGGATGCGCAGTCCGTTGCCCTTGGGTTCGAGTTCGTACTCGAATGTAGGAATGCCGGGATAGCGGAGGTACTGGCGGAAGAAGGCGTCGTAATTGCGGCCGGTGGCGGTATTGACGTACTGGAAAAACGCCTCCGAGTGGATGTTGGAGTGCGCGTGTTTTTGGTAAAAACCCTTGAGCAGATCGAACCATTTGGCGTCGTCGCGGAGGGTGCTGCGCAGGGTGTGCAGAATCCAGGCGCCTTTGTAGTAGTGATCACTGCCCTCCCAGTTTTCCCAGTTGACATGCGCCGGACCGAGGATGGGTTCGCGGTTGCGGATGTTGCGGCGCTGGCTGAGGAGGTATTGAACGGCCTCTTTGTAGCTGTACATGTACTCCACATAGAGGGCCTCCATGTAGGTGGTGAAGGATTCGTGGATCCACATTTCGGAGAGGTCGTTGCAACTGATGCTGTTGCCGAAGTACTCGTGACCGGTTTCGTGTACGATGATGTAGTCCCAGTCCATGCCGGCGGGGATCATGCCGCCGAGGTAGCCGCGCATGTATTTGTTGCCGTAGGCGATGGCGCTTTGGTGCTCCATGCCGAGGTAAGGCGTTTCGACGAGGGCGAAGCCGTCGCGCCAGTAGGGGTACTTGTCGAAGAAGTGCTCGTAGCAGGCCAGCACGGAGTGTACCTGTTTGAAGTGTTCTTTGGCTTTTTTGAGATTGTACTCCAGCACATAATAATCGAGGGCGAGTTTTTCGCCGTCCTTTGCGATGTAGGTGTCTGAAAACTGAGCGTATTTGGCGATGTTGAGGGTGACGTTGTAGTTGTTGATGGGGTAGGAAACAAACCACTCGTAGCAGGTTTGGTCGCCGTCGCGGACGGTTTGGCGGAGGTTGCCGTTGGCCACAGCCATGAGTCCGTTGGGCACGGTGATGCGGATGGACATGCTGTCGGGTTCGTCGCTGAGGTGGTCTTTGTTGGGCCACCAGAGGCTGGCGCCGTCGCCCTCGCAGGCCACGCCGATCCAGTGATTGCCGAGGCGGTCTTTGTTCCACACGAAGCCGCCGTCCCAGGGGGCATTGCGGGCTACTTGCGGGGCGCCCTCGTAATAGACGCGGAAAGCGCCGCTGCCGCCTTTGGATTGTGGCGGGAAGGTGACAAAAACGGCGGCGTGTTCGCGGCGGAAGCTGAGTTCGCGGCCTTGAAACTCGATGCGCGAGAGTTTCATGTTTTCAAAGAGGTCTATTTGCAGCACGCTGAAATCCTCGACAGTGCGGAAGGCGATGTCCACATATCCGGAGATGGATTGGGATTTGGGGTCCACGCGGATGTTGAGGTCATAAAAAGTGACGTCGTAGCAGGTGCGCTCGGGACGGAGCATGCCGCGCAGGGTGTCGGCCCGGTTGAAGGAGTAGGATTTGTAAAAATCGTCCTGAGCGCAGGCGGTGAGAGCCGTAAGGGCTAACAAAATGGAAAAGAAATACTTGTGCATTTGGTGTATTTTTTTTGTCGCACCAAGTAACGCATTTCTTGCGGTTTTGTATGCCGGGGGTGGCGATTTTTATGCACCTTTGCCTCTTTGGGAAAGCTGCGAGCCGCGAGCTTCGAGCTACGAGTTGCAAAGCGCGGGTTGCTGGTGGGAAGGGGTTGATTTCGGATTTCGGATTCCCGATTTCGGATTTCGGATTTCGGATTTCTGATTTCGGGTTTGAGGTTTCGGGTTGGAACGGCTGCTGGCTACTGGCTTCAAGCTGCAAGCTGTGTTCCCTCTCGCACCGCGCCACGACGACAGGCGTGGTTCGCGGAAATTCGCGCCCTTCGCTAAAATTCGCGTTCAAGATTTTTGGCGTTCCGGCAGGAACGGACGGATTTCGGGTTTCGCCTCGCAAGTCAGGGCGTAACCCGAAGTTACGGCCTGACTCTGACGCTGAAAGACACAGATTCTTATGATTGTTATGTTCCTCTCCGAGCAGCGGAGATCATGAAAATCATAAAGATCAGCGTCGAAAAAAAAGGCGCGGGTTTCGGGTTTGAGGTTTCGGGTTGGAACGACTACTGGCTACTGGCTTCAAGCCGCAAGCTGTGTTCCCTCTCGCACCGCGCCACGACGACAGGCGTGGTTCGCGGAAATTCGCGCCCTTCGCCAAGATTCGCGTTAAAAATTCGCGTTCCGGGCCTCGCCACGACGAAGTCGTGGTTCAAGGTTCCAGGTTTCGGGTTCCGCACAGCAGATAAACTGCGCAGCAGATACACTACGCAGTAGATACACTACGCAGTAGATAAACTGCGAAGCAGATAAACTAAGAAGTAGATTACCGCGAACCGCGCAAGGCGCGGGAAGCAGATTACCAATACATTCCAAAAAGAACTCCATACATGAGTCACTATCTGAACGAACTGAACGAAGTACAACGCAACGCCGTCACCAACATCAACGGCCCCGTGCTGGTCGTTGCCGGCCCCGGATCGGGCAAAACCCGCGTGCTCACCTACCGCATCGCCCACATCATCGAGCAAGGCGCCGCGCCCTGGGAAGTGCTGGCCCTCACCTTTACCAACAAAGCCGCCCGCGAAATGAAAGAACGCATTGCCGGCGTGGTAGGGCCGCAGGCATCGCAGGTATGGGCGGGTACTTTTCACTCCATCTTTGCCCGCATCCTTCGCAGCGAAGCCGAAAAAATAGGCTACCCCTCCGATTTCACCATCTACGACACAGAGGATACCAAAAACGTCATCAGCGCCATCGTCAAAGAAATGAACTTGGACCGCGAGACGTACAATGTCAATACCCTCCGCTCGCGCATTTCGGCGGCCAAAAGCAGCCTCATTACTCCCAAACTCTATCAGGACAACGAAGACCTCCGCGAGGAAGACCGCCGCGCCAACCGCCCGCTCACCTACTCGGTTTACGAAAAATACACCGCCCGCTGCAAACGCTCCGGCGCCATGGACTTCGACGACCTGCTCTACCGCCTCTACGAACTCCTCCAGCGCAATCCCGACAACATCCTCGAAAAATACCGCAAGCGCTTCCGGTACCTCCTCGTAGATGAGTTTCAGGACACCAACCACCTCCAGTACGCCATTGTGCGCAAGCTCGTCAACTACGACCACAGCCCCCGCAATGTATGCGTGGTAGGCGACGACGCGCAGAGCATCTACGCCTTCCGGGGCGCCACCATTCAGAACATCCTCGACTTCGAGCAGGACTTCAAACCCTTCGGTATCAAGGTGTTCAAGCTCGAACAAAACTACCGCTCCACCGAGCACATCGTGCAATCGGCCAACGAGGTCATCATGCACAACAGCCGCCAGATTCAGAAAAAAATCTGGTCGGACAAAGGCCAGGGACAGCGCGTCAAAATCATCAAAGCGCGCACCGACACCGAAGAAGGCCATCGCGTGGTGGACACCATCATAGAGCAAAAAAACCGCTACCACCTCAGCAACAACGAGATCGCCGTGCTGTACCGCACCAACGCACAGTCGCGCATTTTTGAAGAATACCTCCGCCGCTACAACGTGCCCTACCGCATCTTCGGCGGGCAGTCGTTCTACCAGCGCAAGGAAGTTAAAGACCTCATCTCCTACCTCCGCCTCGCCGTCAATCCCGGCGACGAAGAAGCCCTCCGCCGCGTCATCAATTTCCCCCGCCGCGGCATCGGCGAGACCAGCGTGGACAAAATCAGCGAGTTGGCCGGACAAACCAACCGCCGCATGTGGGACTGCATCCCCGAAGTGGAAATGGCCACCCGAACCCGCAGCGCCGTCGCCGATTTTGTGGCCATGATGCAGGAATTTCACCGCCGCTCGGCCACCGACAATGCCTACGACCTCGCCATTGATGTAGCCCGCCGCTCCGGCCTCATGGACGAACTCAAAAAAGACACCACCATCGAAGGCATCGGCCGCTTAGACAACGTCAACGCCCTCCTCGACGGCATCAAAACCTTTGTGGAAGACCCGCAGCCCGTCGGCGCGCCTCCCATGGAAGAAGGCGAGCAGCCCACCGACATAGACACCCGCCTCTCGGCCTACCTCCAAAACATCGCCCTGCTCACCGATCAGGACGAAAAAACAGACGAGAAAGACTTCGTCACCCTCATGTCGGTACACGCCGCTAAAGGGCTGGAATTCAAGTCGGTATTCGTGGTAGGCATGGAAGAAAAGCTTTTCCCTTCGTTCATGTCTTTAGACAGTCACGACGGCATCGAAGAAGAGCGCCGCCTGTTCTATGTGGCCATCACCCGCGCCGAGCAGTTCCTCACGCTCTCCTACGCCGAAAACCGCTACCGCTACGGCCAGATGCGCGTCAACGAGGCCAGCCGCTTCCTCGAAGAAATGCCCCGGCAGCACGTCGAGAGCACCGCCGCATTGGGTTTGGCCAAAGCCGCCGAGCGCGGCAGCCGCGATCAGTCGCCACAGCAAGCCTCTTCCGGTGTCAGCGGCGCTTTCCCCAAACGCACGCCGCCGCCCGCCCGCCCGGTGGTGGATCCCGCCGGTTTCAAGCCCAGCGCGCCCGATACCATCCAGGTGGGCATGCAGGTGCTGCACCTCCAATTTGGCCAAGGCGAGGTCATCGCCATAGACGGCCACAAAGACAGCCGTATGGCTTCCATCCGCTTCGGCGCGGGCGAGGCACCCAAACGCATCATGCTGAAGTTTGCCAAGTTGCAGGTGGTGGAGGGGTAGGCGGGTGGGAGCGGCTGCAAGCTTCAGGCCGTAAGCTGCAAGCTGCGGGGCGCAAACTATGATACAGAGCAGTACAGGCGCACTCATTCAGGAATTGCTGGGGCACAAAAGCTCAAAAACGACGGAGATGTATGCCCACGCCAGTACCCGGCATATTCAGGAAATAAAAAGTCCCTTTGATGACATCTGATTCTTGAAAAGTTTTTAGCTTTGCTTTTACAGATCAAAAATCATTCTTAGCAGGTCGTTGGGGGTAGATAAGGATGTTTTTTTGAGTGGTATAAGCGAGTTACCGGCAACCCTATGACGACAGTGCTAACATCAAACTGACTGTATAAAACAATTAAACAAATACAATGAGTAAATACAACGACTTAGTAACAGTAATTGACGCAATTCGTGCAGAAGCCCCGGCAGCAAACAAGAGATACAATCCTGACACGAGTAGTATTGACGAAGTAGGTAATGCAAGAGCAAGAGCTTTTATTCATTTATTCCTAAAAGTAAAATTTGGCTTAGTTGACTTTACCGATAGAGAAAAGTTAATTACAGATGATACTGATGATGGTGGTATAGATGGATACTATATTGATAGAGAAAATAAGAAGCTTTACTACATCCAATCAAAATTCAGAGCGACAGAGAAAAATTTTGAAAACAAGGACATTACTCTTGAAGAAATTCTATCAATGGATATTGAGAGAATAACAACTGGTGAGACCTGTTATGAAAGTGGCACTAAATACAATGGGAAAATACAAAGTTTAATTCGTGACTTGCAGGAAATTTCTGACATTCCAAAATACGATACAAAAATAATCCTACTTGCGAACATCAAAGAAACCCTTCAACCCAAAATCAATAAAATAATGGGTGGTTATCGTGCAGAGATATACAATTACGAAAGGTGTTACAACGAGTTAGTCTTTCCCTTAGTTTCAGACACATACTATAACATTTCAGAACTTAAAATTACAATCAACCTTGATAGCACTAATTCAGGACATAGGATTGATTACAATGTAAAGACTGAACTTGATGAATGTAATGTCAATGCGTTTTTTGTTCCTACACTTGAAATTGCCAAAATTGTTTCAAAGTATAAAAACTCAATACTAAAATACAATCCCAGAAGTTATCTTGACTTATCTGCTGGTAGTGTGAATGCTGAAATTGCAAAATCTATACGCCAAATTAAAACTAATGAGTTTGCACTTTTCAATAACGGTATTACAATGCTTTCTGATAACACAAAGCACAGCGACAAGGTTGGGAAAAAGAACAAAGCCGAAGTAATGGTCACTAATCCTCAAATAATTAATGGAGGACAAACTGCCTACACTCTAAGTAGACTTTACGATGATTGTAAGGAACAGAATACAACATTAGATATTTTCAACGACAAAGAAGTCCTTTTAAAAATTATCACTTTTAGCGAAGAGAACGGACAGGCAACAACAAAATCAATTGCAGACCGACTTACTTTGATTGAGGATATTTCCAAAGCTACCAACCAGCAATCGCCAGTAAACGAAGCAGACCGTAGAGCAAATGATAAAGTTCAAATTGAATTGCAGAAACTAATTTTTGAAGATTTTGGTCTATACTACGAAAGAAAAAGAGGAGAATTTGGCGATGGACTTCATCATCATTACATAACCCGAGATGAAGTTATTGACAGAGAACTTTTCTTACGGGTATGTTTAGCGGCACAAAATAAACCACATGAAGCTATACAAGGACAGCTAAAACTGTTTGCATTACCAAAATTCACTACTATTCTTCCCGACACCAACTCGTATAGAAAGAATATGTTCGCATACTATACCTATTTACGAATTCCACAGCTTAAAAATTCCAATATTGGACATGCCGCTTCTCTTGGCAGATACTCAGTAACTTCACTTGTAGCAAAGAAGTATTCACCACAACTTAAGACCGAAGACTTCGGAAATACTATTGACAAGGAAATTAAATTAGTGTTTGACAAATGGTTGCAGTTTCAATCATTTGCAAGAGACGAGCAGCACAACAAAAGGTATTTCTACGAAGTGTTTGACAGAGGAACAGGTAAAAAAATAATTGAAGCAAATTGGACTGCATACTTTAAGGGCGGGACTTTGGTAAATGACTTAACTAAATTCTTTAAATGATTGGACAGCATAACAGCCTTAGAAAAGACAGAAGGGCAGCCGGTAACAAGGGGTTTGCGATAGCGGGGGTTCTGTGCTTCGCAGACGCATTTGTGCAATGTGGAAGTTCAGTTCTCCGAATGAAGTTTAGTGCTAAAACACCCCGCCATCGCAAACCCCCGAAACGTTACCTGCAAGGCTGTGACGACACTAACAAGAAAATAGAACATTAAGAATATGCAATTTCAATCTTACGACTTAGGACAATTAAAAGGTGGTGAAATAGTTGAAGTAACATTAGGATATGCTGCTAATGTAAAACTTATGGACAGCTCTAACTTTTCAAGTTATAAATCTGGCAGACGACATACTTATTATGGTGGCCACGTTACACGTTCACCATTCAAAATTCCAGTCCCAAGTTCTGGCAGATGGTATGTCACTATTGACTTAGGTGGTTACTCAGGAAAAGTAAGTTCATCGGTTAGAGTTTTACCAGGACGTTTACCTTCTGCAAGACAACCAAGCCTTTCAAGTGTTCCATCATTAGTGCAGGATAGAGAAATTCCTACTGGTTTCGGTGAAGAACCAATCATAAGGAAATATGATGTCTTTATTTCCCACGCTTCTGAAGACAAAAACGATGTTGTTAGACCGTTGGCTCTTGCATTGCAAAACAAACAATTAAGAGTTTGGTATGACGAATTTGAACTTAAAATAGGCGACAGTTTACGACAGAAAATTGACAAAGGACTTGCGAATAGTAGATTTGGAATAGTTGTGCTTTCTAAAAATTTTATAAGAAAAGGTTGGACAAACTATGAGTTAGACGGCATAATAACTAAATCTATAAGTGGTCAACAAGTTGTTCTACCTATTTGGCACGACATCACAAAACAGGAAGTTATAGATTACAGTCCATCACTTGCGGACAAAGTAGCAAGGAACACAGCAGTCTACACGATTGAGGAAATTGCAGAAGAAATTGCTGAAGTTATTAATGACAATTAGAAAAAATGGACAACACTGAAATAACATTCAACATTATTAACTCTATAGGTGCATTGGCAACCTTTGGTGCTTTTCTTATGCTATTCTTAAAGGATAAAGACAAACAAAAACAAATTGATAAACTTGCTTCAATTGCTACAATCCTAGACGCTCAAAATGATAGTTTAAAAAAACAGAATGAACTTATTGCCCAGCAAGTAGACATCCTTAGAAATACATCAATTCTTAAACAGCAAGATGGAGCATCAATGGCTAAACTTCAAGAACTAGAAGAGAAGAAGTTAAAATTAAGTGTGGCTCCTGTTTTATGGCTAAATGGTGCAGGGACAAGGCATACAGGAGAGTTACAAATTGACTTAAACAACAAAGGAGAAAGAGCAATTTTGGACGACTTTATTTTGATATCAGGAGAAATTACACTTCATAGCAAGTCTGTACCTTATGACCTTGAAAAAGGAGAAAGGAGATACATATTCGCAAGAGCAATCGGAAATAAACCAATTAATGAATGTGAGTACGAAATTGAAGTAAAGTATCACGACAGCCTGAATAATAAATTTAGTATGATATTGACAGGGAAAGGGGCACGTGTAAAAATAAAATCGAACAATGAAATTGAATAGTACAGAACAAAGCCCAGCAGGTAACAGCACCTACCCAAAAGTGGCGGTTCACTGGTTAAATCAAGCCTTGTACTTCTTACAAAGTTTGTGCTTGGTTGACAGTGAAGTGCTCCGAAATTCGCCACTGCACCAAGCGCTAAAATGTTGTAAGCAATTCTATGACAACACAACCGAGCGACGGTAGGCTGACAAAAAATGAACGGACAAACAATAAAAAGCGTAAATTTGAGCAATAAAAAATCATGGCATACGAATCGGTAGATAAACTGCAAAAAGTTTTAGCGGAAGAGGTTTTTAACCACACCAAAGACCCTAAAAAGGCTTCAGGCAGAGCATTGGGTACTCTTGTGGAAATCATTACCTATTATCTTTTAAAGACCTGGGGACTGAATAATCAAATCTCAATTGAGCGTGGACTTGCTGAATATGGCAATCCTGACATAACCCACAATGTTGAATATTCATTGCATCCTATTGTTCGGAGTTCTTTCGTAACAGTTGATAAATCCGAAAAATCAATAACGTCAAATATAATTTTAAAAGCCCTCAGCGCAAGCGGTTTTGACTTGACAGGATTTGAGCGAAAAAACAATCAATTATTAAGCAACAATATACTTCGCAACGCTTGCACCATTGCAAGGTCCGACAATTCATTTCTTCTTTGCAGCATCAAATCAGACCTTGGAGAAAAACTTGAATTACATATTTACGAGCAAAACAAGAAGCCTTACGCAATGTTTGAGTGTAAGCGGGTTGGCGTTGAAGAAGGAATGACAAAAGGTCCTCAGACGATTGAAAAAGCTAAACAAGGTGCTTATGTTGCCCGTACAGCTTCATCTTTACAGAAAATCCGTTCTGAAAGTGGAGAAATGCAGGGCATCATCTATAAAAGCGACGGTTCTTACATCATTAAGCCATACATACATCTGATGGAAGAAGTGATATTTTCTTCTGATAAGGAGTTGCTGAGAAAATTCATTTTGACAATTGGAGTTGTAAGTAATCACGGAAATTGGATTAAAAAGACCGCAGACGGGGATTTAAGTTTTAGCGAAGAAAACTTTCAAAAAGAACTCATGGTATTGGCTCAATCTTATGATTGGTTGCTTTTCTTGACTGACAAAGGGCTTTCCGATTTCATTGACAAACTTTTACTTCATCCAATTCCAGAATTTCAATTTTTAAGGGATACATTTCTTTCAAGTTATACCGAAGGCAAAAAGAAAAATCAGTTTACCAAAGTTCAGATGAACATTGAAGCTGATAGAATATTGCTGAAATATTTTAGCGACAACCTTGCAACGGTTGAAAGTTGGTTCAATGTAATCTCACCAAGTCAGAAAAGTCTTACAATACTGAAAGACGAATTGGATGAATTGAAAAATAAAAATTGGCAAAACATACTAATATGAGTGCAGGAAGAAACATAAACACATTAAGTCAAAGCTGGGGAACACCTCATAAATACGTTAATGCCGTCAAAGAAGTATTTGGCGGACACATTGACTTAGACCCATGTTCAAATGAATATTCAGTAGTAGATGCTCAAACAGAGTATCGTTTACCGAAGCAAGACGGATTAAAAGAAAGTTGGAATTATCCGACCATATACGTTAATCCACCTTATGGGATTGACAAAGAGCGTGGGACAACAATAAAAAATTGGCTTGCTAAATGTGCTTATGCAAACGAAGAATACAACTCGGAAGTTTTGGCACTTGTTCCGATTGCTGCCAATACAGCCCATTGGAAAAAGTATGTTTTTACCAAAGCTAAATCTATCTGTTTTTTATATGACACAAGATTACGTTTTTTAGAGAACGGACAAGACACAGGCAAAGGAGCACCAATGGCTTGTGCTATGATTTATTGGGGGAACAATCAAAGTAGATTTTACGAAGTTTTCATTGAACATGGAGCAGTTGTGGACATATCAAATCTAATTGGAGAAAGAATTGGTGCAGACAGAAAAAAGTATGAACTGTTCCACTGACCCGTCGGCACAGAGTTTTACGCTGCAAATAAAATTACCATTACTGGTTCCTGTAGCATATCTTTGTACTGATAGCTGCCGCGAGGGGCGGTTGATGTTCATCATTCATCCTAAAACTTGAGACATGCAACAAAAAACATCACAGGCATTTATTGCCGCATCCTGGATAGCTTTAGGCGCCGGGATGATAGGCTATTTAGTCGGCTTATACAGGGCAGAAATGGTTTTGAATGAGAAAGGCTATTATTTCACAGTTCTTATGTTCGGTTTGTTTTCGGTTGTTTCGCTGCAAAAAGCAGTGAGAGACCGGCTGGAAAATATAAAAGTTACAGACCTGTACTATGGTATATGCTGGTTTGCAACCATATTATCCATCGTTTTATTAGTGATAGGGTTGTGGAATGCAACATTATTGCCCAGCGAAAAAGGCTTTTATGCGTTTTCGTTCCTCCTGGCATTGTTTGGAGCCATAGCCGTTCAGAAAAACACCAGGGACAATATGGATAATTAAGAAGCAATGGGATGTTGTGCCGACAGGTTTTAGCGAAGGAGTGACCCTGCCAGGATCACAACTTGATCTACGCGGAACACACGCCAAAAAGATCACTTTTCTCATCTTATTTCCAAAATCCTCTCACCATGAGCAAATACCTCGCTGTCCTGTTGACCGCTGTTTTTACAATAGCCTGCCAGTACTCGCCGGAAAAATCGGCTTCCGGCTCAGTTGAAAGCCTTGAAGAAAGCTGGGCGGATATGTCTCCGGAGTCAGACATAGAAGTTGAACCTCCCCGCACTGCCGAGCCACCGCCGCCGCCGCCGGTACCATTTCCATATACCGACGAATTTGGCGAAGGCCAGCCTGCCGGTCGCACCGATCTGCCGCCGGCGCGCAAAATCATTCGCAACGCCAACGTCTCCATCTCGGTGACGAGCTACGAAAAAAGCAGCGCAGCGCTCCGCCAACTCGCCCAGCGCCTCGGCGCAGACATCAGCAACGAAGCCGAGGAACGCTCCTCCTGGCGCATCGCAAACCATTTCGTTATTCGCATTGCGCCCGATAAATTGGACGAGCTGCTGGCCGAATTGGAAAAAATGGCCCTGCATGTGGATAGCAAAAGCGTGGACAGCCGCGATGTGACCCGCGAATATTTAGACATCGAAACGAGGCTCTCGGTGAAGCGCTCCACCCTGGAACGCTACCGCGAAATCTTGCGCTCGGCCAAAACCGTGACGGACATCCTCGCCGTGGAGGAGCAAATCCGGGTACTCATTGAAGACATCGAATCGGCGGAAACTCAACTGCGCGGGCTGCGCGATGAAGTTCAACGCAGCACTGTGTATCTCAATATGTATCAGGAGTTTGCCCGCCCCGATGTGGCGCGCCCTTCGTTCTGGAACCGCATCGGCAATGGCTTTACGGAAGGCTGGCATACTTTTTTAGATATTGTCGTAGGGCTGGTCTATGTTTGGCCCATTGCCTTGTTGCTGGGGCTGGGGGTATGGTGGTTGCTGCGCAAAATTCGCCGCCGCCGGGCCGCGTAAGGGTATAATTCTACTGCTCGCTGAGGACATGATGATCATATAAATCCGCGTCTATCCGCGTCGAAAAAAAGTATAAGTTTCCCAGCATAGTGAAGGGGTGACAGAGCTACAATGCTAAGTCACCCCTTCACTAAAACACACAATAGAAACTCAGCCCACCTTCTTCGCAAAATCCCGCATCACATCTACCAGTACCTGCACGCTCTCCTGCGGCATGGCATTGTAAATGGAGGCCCGGAATCCGCCTACCGAGCGGTGCCCTTTCACGCCGGAAATACCCGCAGCTTTGCAGGCTTCCATAAACGGCGCTTCGTGTTCGGGGTTCACCGGCACAAAACACACATTCATCAGCGAGCGGTCTTCCTCCACAGCAGTGCCCGTGAAGCAAGGATTGGTATCAATTTCGTTGTACAGCAACTGCGCTTTCTGCACATTGTGCAAGGCCATGGCCTCCAACCCGCCCTGCTCTTTGATCCAGCGCAGCGTCAGCATCAGGGTGTAAATGGGGAACACCGGCGGCGTGTTGTACATAGAGCCGTTGTCGGCATGGATGCGATAATCGAGCATGGCGGGCAGTTTACGCGTGGTGTGTCCCAGCAGGTCTTTGCGAACAATGACCAAAGTGACGCCCGCCGGACCGAGGTTTTTCTGTGCGCCGGCATAAATCAAACCAAAGCGCTCGATGTCTATCGGGCGGCTGAACATATCGGACGACATATCGCTCACGATGGGCGCGTCGGTTTCGGGCCACTCGTGTATTTCGGTGCCGTAGATCGTGTTGTTGCTGGTAAGGTGCAGGTAGCGCGCCTGCGGAGCAACGGCGTAATCTTTGGGAATGTAGTTGTAATTGCGGTCTTTGGAAGAAGCCAGAACCTCAATTTTACCAAAGTTTTTGGCTTCTTTGATGGCCTTCGTGGCCCACACGCCGGAGTCCACATAGCAGGCCGTGTCTTCGTCGTTGAGCAGGTTCATGGGCGCCATAAAAAACTGAGTGCTGGCGCCGCCGCCCAAAAACAGCACGGCGTAATCGTCGCCTGCGCCGCTGAGTTCGCGTACCAAACTTTCGGCTTCGGCCATAACGGCTTCAAAGTCCTTGGTACGGTGCGATATTTCGAGAATGGACAATCCCATGCCGTTGAAGTCCACGGCGGCGCGGGCAGATGCTTCCATCACAGAGGCGGGCAAAATGGCAGGCCCGGCGCTGAAATTGTGTATTTTCATAAGTCAAGTGATTTTGTGGGAGCCGCTACGCCCCCGAAAAGCAGGGCAAAGGTAGCGCTTCCGGCAGGAAACGAAAGCCGGAAACAGGAAATTTTCGCCTTACTCCTGCCCCCGGTAAGGCGCCAATGGGTCGGACAGCGTAGAAATCCATTGCCTCCGCAGCGTATCAAAAGAAGTATGCGCATCGGGAAATTCGATGTACTCCTCCTGGCCGGAGTTTTGGGTGTAGTACGGACTGAGGTCCTCGCCCTGCACCATCAGATTGAACAGCAGCGCGCCTTTTTGGGCCAGTTGGGGTTCTTCCATTTTCCAGGTGCGGAACACCTCGTTGTAGTGCGCCAGTGAGTCGCCGGCCATGCGGGCATGTATGCCGATGCCCACGCGCTTCACTTTCAGGCTGGGCGCCGGGCGGGAAACGAGCAGGTAGTGATCGGCGCCGTTTTGGTGGTAATATTCAACGCGGTATTTGGCAGCCTGCTCTGCATAAAACGCATTGTGTATCGTATCAAATTTGGTTTCGTGACTCGCTTTGCCGGGCAGATGCGCCGTGTAACGAATGATGCGGTTGAGCCATAGTTGTGCAGTTTCGGCATCTGGCTGCACGGCGGTTGTCTTGGCATTGTTCCCACAGGAAGAGAGGAGAAATAAGGCGCTTGCGAAAAGCAGAAAAAAGGTATTTTTCATAGAAAAAAGTATTTGATTGGTGATCGGTAGGCGGTAGCCGGTGCCAAGCGTAGAGTGTTCAGTGGCGGTAAACGCGAGTTTTTTTAACCACGCCTCCGTCGTGGCGCAGCGCGAATTTTAGCGAAGGTCGCGAAATTCCGCGAACCACGCCTGTCGTCGCGGCGCGGTGCGAGGGGAGGCGCGAAACACACGCTTTATTTTTGACGCTGATCTTTATGATTTCCGCTGCTCGGAGAGGGGACAAAACAATCATAAGAATCTGCGTCTTTCAGCGTCGGAAATCTGGACCTTGTTTTTGGGGGGTCTCCAGCTTAGTGAAGGGGTGACTACGGGCTGAAACTCGCTGAGTCACCCCTTCACTACCCCCGAAACCCGGAACCCGAAACCCGCCTTCGCCAAGGCTTCGGCGGATGAAACCCGAAACCTTGAACCCCAAAAACAAAAGACTTGCCGCCCACAACAGCGAGCGACAAGCCTGTGCTAAATAATGAATATGAAAATCAATATGCTTTGCTCACCGGCTTGAATTCAGCCCAGCCGGTCGTCCAGTCGGTGCTGCCGAAAGCGCCGCGGAACGTGACATTTTTGTTGAAGAAAGCGGAACGGTTGGCTTCGTTGAACTTGGCGTTGCTGAAAGCCGCGCCGGTAGCCAGCGTGCCGGTCGTAACGCGGAAATCAGGAGCCGTGTAGGCATCCGCCAAACGAGCACCGAAGAACACATCGAGGTTGAGGCCCAATGCCTGGTGAATGGCATCGGAAGCCGGGCCGTCAATGGTGGTATTGTTGGCCGTCCAGTAAGCCTGTACATCAGCTGCTGTAACGCCTGTTCCCACATTGTAGGCCGTAGCCGTAGCCGGAGCCACGAGTACGTTGTTGGCCAATACGCCGCGTCCCGACTGGTACTGCGCCAGTACGGAGGGCTGGTTGAAGCGGATACCGCGCGGGAAACCAACCAATACGGAGTTGAACAACGACAAAGCAGTTCTGCGGCGAGCGTCGAAAGCGTGGCCGTAGTTGGCGTTGCTGGTAGAGCTGCCCGTTTTGATGGGGCCTACTACGGTCATGTTGGAGAATACGCCGTCGGTGTAGGGCGTCACATCGTTGTCGTTCGGGCCGTTATCTGTTTCAAAACCATTGGATTGCGACTGGTCGGCGAAACCAGGGTAACGCACTGCCAGACCGTACTGAACGTTGCCTGCCCAGCCATAGTCCACGTCAAAGTCGTCGTCCCAGGTGCAGAAGGAGATGAGGTATTTGCCGTTGACGGTGCCGCCAAACCACTCGTAGCCGTCGTCGCCGCCGAAAGAAACCTGGCAGTATTCCATCACCGTGCCGCGACCTACGCCGCCCATCGTGATGGAGTTGGTTTCGTTGTTGGGCGTCAGTTCGATGCCTGCAAACTCTACGCGCACATACTTCAGCGTGCCGGAGCTTTCGCCGTCGTTGGCAGCGTTGTTGTTGGTACCGAAAGTGACAGCCGGCGTGATGCCTTCTACGCCCGGATCAATCTGATTGCAGTTGGCGCGGCCCAGAATAACCAAGCCGCCCCAGTCGCCGCGGTCGCGGATGCCTTCAGCGAGGTTGGAAGTGAACACGATGGGCTTGTCGGCAGTACCCACAGCTTCGATTTTGCCGCCTTTGTCAATCACAAGCGTACCGCGGGTAGCCTTGTCGCCGAAGATAACGGTACCCGGCTCGATGGTGAGCACCTGGCCGCTGCGCACAAAAACCTGGCCTTTGAGCAGCCATTTTTTGTCGGAAGTGAGCGTGCGGGAAGTGAGGTCGCCGCTCAGTTCGTTCAGCGTCGGAGTAGGATCAACGGGTTCATCCTTTTCGCAAGCGAAGAAAGAAATGACGGCTGCGAAAGCCAAAAGACTCAATACCTTTTTCATAAACAATTGTGGTTAATTAGTTGATTGTGAGAGTGCAAGGAGAAATTACGGTTTATTCAGATCAAAAGTGAGGGAGAGGCTGGCCAACTGCCCTCTGCGGAACGCGATGATCGGATTGTCGCGGTCGAGCGTGATCTTTTCAGTGCGGTCGGAATCTTCAAAGAAGCGGAAGGGGGCATCCAAAATGTTCTGAATGCCGAGTTTATAGCTCACGCGCTTCACCCGCTTGGTGATGGTGAAGTCCAAGCTGTTGCGCGAAAGTTCATAGATGGTGGGGAAGAGCACATCGCCTACGGAGAAGATGCGGTCGCCGAAGATGTTGTAAATCAGTGCGGCGTTGAGGTTGCTCACAGGTTCTTCGTAATACAAAGCCACATTGACGATGTAAGGCGACTGCCCCTGCAAAGGCCGCACGCGGTCTTGCGCCGTAGCAGATGCGCCGAGGTCCACCGTAGAGCGGATGAGCGAGGCGTTGGCGTTCACCGAAAAGCGGTCCAAGAAAGCACTGCCCGTCATGCCGCGCAGCGACTTGCGCAATTCCACTTCAATGCCGTAGCTGCGGGCGAAGTCGGCGTTGATGTAGGTAAATTGAGGCTGCTCGGTGGTGATGACCGTTTTGTTTTCGATGGGGTTGTTGAAGTACTTATAAAACAAGCCCACACTGAAGGTCTCACCCGGACGCGGGTACATTTCGTAGCGCAGGTCTATGTTGTGAATGCCGGCAGACTGGAGATCGGGATTGCCGAAACGGCCGGCTTCGAGTTTGTAATCATAAAAAACGAAGGGCGCCAGTTCCCGGAATTCCGGGCGGTTCACCGTGCGGCTGTAGGCCAGGCGCAGCAAGTTGTCGTCGTTGAGGTTGAGGCCGGCATTGACGAAGGGCAGGAGAGCGAATGTAGGATTGTTCACTTTCAAAAGTCCTACCACATCATCCACTGTTTTGATGGTTTGCACATTGTATTCGCCGCGCAGGCCGCCGGTCAGGTCTATGCGGCCTACCGATGCCTCGCCGCTCAGGTAGGCTGCGCCGGTGATGCTGGAAGCGTTGTAAGAGTCAATGCCGCGGGTGCCTTCTTCCAATACGAAACCGTTGTTGGTGCGTATGTTTTCATTGCTGAACACTTCATCCAAAGGCAGGCGCTCCAACTGCTCTCTCACAGCCGGGTCGAAGAAGCCGGGATAGAGGTAAGACACATAGCGGGAGTCGAAATCGCGGTAGCGGTAGTCGGCATAGTAGCCGCCTTTGAGGGTGGCGCCTTTGCTGCCTACGCCGGGCAATTTGCGGCTGTAGTCCATGCCGTGGTTGGCCGAAAACTCCATCAAATCACCATAGTAGCGGCCCGTGTCGAAGAGGTTGGACGAGGGCGGCAACTGCATGATGAAGTTTTGGTCGCCCTGATCTTTGGGGCGGAAGGTGCGGAAGCGGCGCAGGTCGGGTTCGAGTTCGCGGAGGAAAGAGCCGCCGGCCACCCAGCGCAGGGCGGAGAGGTCGCTGAGTTGGTGATTGCCCTCCAACTGGCCGGTGTAAATAGAGCGCATCCGGTAGCCGAGCAGGTAGTTTTGGAGGTTGTCGTTGGGGCGCTGTATGAAATCGAAGCCGCTGCGGAGAATGGTTTCGTTTTCGCCAATCTGGTTGAAGAGGTTTTTGAAGGTAATGGTGCTGCGGTTGCCGGATTTCCATTTCCAGTTGGAGAGGATGCTGATGCGGTTTTGTTTTTCATAAGAAGCATCGTTGTACTGGAAACGCAGGTCAATGGGACGGGTCTGGTCTTCCCAGGAAAAGTAGCGGTTGAAATCGCGGTTGAAATGCTGGAAACTGGTGGAGTAGTTGATGGAGGTGATGGTGCTTAGTTTTTTTCCACCCAAAGTCATATTGCGCCCCAGCGTGAAACCTACCGAATAGTCAGGCGTGGCCATGCCTTCCGTAGGTTGCCAGTTATTGGGCAGGCTGTGGGCGGCGCCCTGGCGGAGTTGGGCGTTGCGGCCCGATTCTTTGAGTGCTCTGGTGGCAGGGAAGTTGGAGGGCAATTGGCGGAAGCCGTTGTCGAAACCGAGGAAATCGGTAGGCGAACCCTTGCTTTGCCAGTAAGGCTTCAGCGATGTGTTGGCGCGGTAGCCGAGGCCTACGTTGAGGCGTGTAAAGTTGTTTTCTACGTCTTCTACCGTGAACAGCTTGATGACGCCGCCTGCAAAATCGCCGGGGTATTCTGCCGAGCCGGATTTGTAGATCAACATGCGGTCCAAGGCGCTGGTAGAGATGAGGTCAAAGGAGAAAGTGCGCCGGTCCACCTCGGTGCTGGGCGCCGTTACATTGTTGATCATCACGTTGTTGTAGCGCTCGCTGAGGCCGCGAATCATCACAAAACGGCCGTCCACAATGGTCACGCCCGGAATGCGGGCCATCACCTGCGCGGCGTTGTTGTCCTGCGAACGTGTAATCTGCTGGCTCGACACGCCGCTCACCACCTGCTTGGCCTGCTTCACTTCCAGCAGTACGGCCTGCACGGTGTTGGTCTTGCGGTATTCCGTTACGGTGATTTCTTCCAAAACCAAGGAGCCGGAAGACATGACCACGTCGAGTTTGAAGTTCTCGCCGGCTTTCACTTCCACATCGCTGATGGTGATGTTTTCATAGCCGATGTAGGAAATCTGCACGGTGTATTTGCCGGCAGGCACGTTGTTGATGGCAAAAAAGCCGTCGAAGTCGGTAGCAGTGCCGAACTCGGTACCCACCACCATGATATTGGCGCCGATGATGGTTTCTTTGCTGCTTTTGTCGAGGATGACGCCGGAAAGCGTACCGAACAGATTGGCCTGCGAAAAGGCCGCCGTACTGAGCGTCAACAGAATAAAGAGTAGCCGAAAGGATTTCATACACTTGTGTTTTGTAATTGATTTTCAAATTCGGCTGCAAAGGAACTGCGGGTCTTTAAACTGGAAATTAATGTTGTGTTAAGTGTGTGTAAAGAGTTGAAACGGGGTTGAAATGGCAGTGCCGGAACGGGCTTTTTGTTCCCTGCAAAATGGAAGGCTCTTGCCGGTTCGGAAGATAAGAATACCTTTGAGGGGCGTTTCCGCAGAGCCGTGAGGATGGCAAGGCACAGGTAGCGGTTTGGGCGGAGACGGGGATTGTTTTATTCGCACATCTGATTATATTTCAATTGTTTATGAAGATATTTATCACCTTCGTTTGTATGTTGATCTCACTAAAAAGCATGAGCCAGGCAGACCAGACCGATTGGCCCAACCTGAAAAGGTATGCCGCCGAAAATCAAAAGTTACAGGCTATGGCCAATGCAGGGGATCGGGTTGTTTTTATGGGAAATTCCATCACCGAATTCTGGAAAGTGACGGACAGCTCTTTTTTTGCCGGTAAACCCTACATCAACCGGGGAATCAGCGGACAAACAACTTCCCAAATGCTGGTTCGTTTCCGCCCGGATGTGATTGATCTCCAACCGGCCGTGGTAGTCATTCTTGCAGGAATCAACGACATTGCTGAAAACACAGGGCCAATTTCGCTGGAGCACATTTTTGGCAATATCGTCTCGATGGTTCAGTTGGCCAGAGCCAATAACATCAAAGTGGTGCTCAGCTCCGTTCTGCCTGCCAACCGGTTTCCGTGGCGGCCCCACATCAAGCCCGCAGACAAAGTGATACAACTCAATGCCATGCTGGAGGCTTATTGCCTGAAAAACAAGGTGGTGTATCTGGATTATTATTCCAAAATGGTGGATGAGCACAAGGGCTTAGACAAAAAATATGGCGACGACGGCGTGCATCCTACGCTTGCCGGATATAGAATGATGGAGCCTTTGCTGGAGGCGGCTGTTCAAAAAGCTGTGCGCAAAAAACGGTGAGATCGCGCATTCAACGCCCGCTCCCCCGCTCGTATCTTCGCTACATTCAATCGAATAGCTCGTTGATCTGTATGGCCATTACATCTCCATGTATGCCCTTCCACTCCGAGTCTAATTTGAAATGCAAACCTTTTGAATCATAGATCAGGGTGTCGTTCATGCGCGCGATGCCGATGTATAAGTCGCCCTCCAGAATAATGCGATTTCCATCTATGCGATACTTGCCATATTTCAAATCATCTGCTATCCATCCACGTTCAACTGCTTTGTAGGTTCCGTTTTCTCTCAAATACAAGTCCATGCCGGCATCCCAGTAGAAATCTGCAAACAAAACGACCTTTGACCTATTCATGGCATAATTGTAACCGTACTCAGTACACCACACCAGCAGCATCAAAGTTGCCCAGTTTGCGCTCCCCCGAAATGGCTTTTTGATTCCTAAAGGTGCAAAACTGACCGGTAAAAACCATGAGATCAGCGAAACGATGCAGAAGATGGGAAGGAGAAAGACAAAACTAAGATCGCCCGCCGGTGTAATAAAATGGTAAAGTACGATACCGCCTGTAACCGCACAAACTGCATACAGCGTGATGGCTGGGATGTCTTCAAATTTCATAGCGCTTGTTGTTTAGCTCACTGAAAAACTAACCGGGGCGGTAGAGTTGTTAGCTTTGGCCGGCAATTACACAGCCAAAGCCAACAGTTCTCGCTTGGTCTCACACAATCATTTCACTCAAGTCGTACACCATCACATCGTCCTGTTTGTCTTTGGCTTTCACGCCGTCGCTCATCATGGTGAGGCAGAAAGGGCAGTTGACGGCAATGACCGAGGCGCCCGTAGCCAGCGCTTCTTCGGCGCGCTCCACGTTGATGCGTTCGCGGCCGGGTTCGTCTTCCTTGAACATCTGCGCGCCGCCGGCCCCGCAACAGAGGCCGTTGGTTTTGGAGCGCTTCATTTCCACCAAATCGGCATCCAAGGCTTCGAGTACGGCGCGGGGCGCTTCATACACGCCATTGACGCGGCCTAAGTAGCAGGAGTCGTGGTAGGTGATGCGCTTGCCTTTGAAAGCGCCGCCTTCCTTCATTTTCACGCGCCCTTCGGCAATGAGCTGATGGATGAGTTGGGTATGGTGAATGACTTCATAATGGCCGCCGAGGGCAGGGTACTCGTTTTTGAGGGTGTTGAAGCAGTGCGGGCAGGCCGTGACGATCTTCTTCACCTCGTACATGTTCAGCGTTTCGATGTTTTGCAGGGCCAGCATCTGAAACACAAACTCATTGCCGGCGCGGCGGGCGGGGTCGCCGGTGCAGCGCTCTTCATTGCCCAGAATGGCAAACGATATGCCTGCTTTTTGGAGGATTTCGGCGAAAGCCAAAGTCACTTTTTGGGCGCGGGCATCGTAACTGCCTGCACATCCCACCCAGAAAAGAATTTCCGGCGATTCACCGGCAGCGGCCATTTCGGCCATAGATTTTACTTGTGTATTCATGGTTGGTTTTGTGTTAAGGTTGGTTCCGGGTTTCCTCGAAATCAATCCCTCTGTTTTTCTAAAACACACAGCTCGCAGCTCGTTATTCACCCTCTCACCCACGCATCCCGCTCCACCGGCATGGCCCACACCGCGCCATTGCTTTCGAGGCTGTTGAACATCGGCAGCCAGTCGCCGGGACCGGCCGATTCGGTGAGGATTTCGTAGCGGCGCAGTTGCAGGATGGGTTCCAATGGATTGATGAGCACCGGGCAGGCTTCCACGCAGGCGTTGCAGGTAGTGCAGGCGTGTATTTCCTCGCGGCTGATGTAGTCGAACAGCGTTTTGCCGTCCTGGTAGTTGTCTCTGCCGAGCGGTTTTTCCGGGTCTTTGGCAAACTGTTGGTCGCCGCTGCGGATGTTGCGGCCCACCTCCTCCATGCGGTCGCGCACGTCCATCACGATTTTGCGCGGCGAGAGTTTTTTGCCGGTCAGATTGGCCGGACAGGCGGCGGTGCAGCGGCCGCATTCCGTGCAGGAGTAGGCATCCAGGAGGTTTTTCCAACTGAGGCCGAAGATGTCGTTGGCCCCAAATTCGGGCAGTTCGCCGCTTGCAGCCGTTTCGGGCGCCAGACCCAGCATGGATTTCACCTCGTTCATGATTTCGGGCATGTTCTCCATTTCGCCGCGGGGCGTTTGCCGGGCAAACCAGGTATTGGGAAAGGCAAACAGAATGTGCAGGTGCTTCGACGCGGGCAGGTAGTTGAGAAATGCAAACACCACGGCAATATGTCCCCACCAGCCAATGCGCTCCAGGAGCTGCAGCGTGCCCTCGCCCGTGCCCGACCAGATAGCTGAGAGGTACCGGCTGACGGCAAACCCGTATTCGTTTTGGTGCAGGGCCATGTCGGCGCTGTTCATGAGGAAGATGAAAAAGACGAGCGCCATTTCCAACCAAAGGATGATGTTGGCATCTTTGAAAGGCCAACCTTTGAGTTCCGGTTTTTGGAAACGCTCTACTTTGAGCACATTCCGGCGGGCCAGAAACGCTACTGTGGCCACCAATGCCAGTACCGACAACACCTCGATGAAGCTGATGACGAAGGTGTAAAAACCGCCCAGCGCAGGCCAAAACAGGCGATGGCGGCCCGTGATGCCGTCGGCGAATATCTCGATGAGTTCGATTTGGGTGATGACGAAGGCCACATAAATGAACAGGTGCAAGATGGCGGGCGTCCAGTTTTTGAACATTTTCTGCTGGCCGAGGGCCACGAGCAGCATGTTGCGCCAACGTTGGCCGGTTTCGCCGGAAATGTTTTCCGGTTTGCCGAGGCGGATGTTTTCGATGAGCCGGGAAAACTGTCGAGCGGCATATCCGAAGGCCACGATGCTGACGATTATAAAAAGGATGGTAGAGAGCATAACAGGCGAATTTTCGCTAAAGTAGAAACAATTTCAAATTGGTTGGGTACTTTCTCTCAAAGTTTTATTTTCACCACAAATTAACGGCAATGAAAATTCTCAACCAGCATCAGATCGAACAAAAAATACGGCGGCTGGCCATTCAGATTCTGGAGCAGAACTACGACGAACCCGAAGTGATTCTGGCGGGCATCAACAACAACGGCTTTGCTTTTGCCGGGCTGCTACTCCAACACCTGCAACAGCTGTCTTCTATTCGCTTCACCCTCACCCGCATACGCCTCAATCCGGCTCAGCCCGTAGCACATCCCATCACCACAGAACTGCCGGCGGAGTACTTCAGCGGCAAGGTGGTCATCATCGTGGACGATGTGGCCAATACGGGGCGCACAGTGTTTTATGCCTGCCAACCGCTGATGCAGGTTTTGCCTAAAAAAGTGGAGGTGGCTGTGCTGGTGGATCGCAAACATAAGTTTTTCCCGATGTATGCCGATTATGTGGGTATCTCGCTCAATACGACGCTGATGGAGGATATTGATGTGCAAATCCGCGAGGTGGAGGAATGGGCGGTGTATCTCCAATAGTTTATCTCACTTCGTGGTAATCGGCTGCGCAGTTCATCTACTTTGTAGTAATCTGCTTCGCAGTTTATCTGCAAAACGAGATGGCAACGCGGAACCAGTAGCCGCGCCGTGGCGCGGGGTCGGCGGTGCCAAACGCGAGGGAAACCCGGAACCTTGCACCCGAAACGCGATTTTTTTTTGACGCTGATCTTTATGATTTTTATGATTTCCGCTGCTCGGAAAGGGGCATAACAATCATAAGAATCTGCGTCTCTCAGCGTCAGAAATCCGAAATCAGCCCGTTCCCACAGGCAAATCAGAAATCAGAAAGTCGAATACCATGATACGCACCCTCTTCTTTCTCTTTTCGCTCCTCGCAGCCGGCGCATTGTCTGCACAACCCATCACCGACTCATTGGCCATGCGCCATGCCCGCGCCGTTTGGGAGGAGTTCAGGGAACTGCTCGCCCTGTCCAACGACGCGCACTTTCCCGACGACATTGAAAAAAACGTGCAGTGGTGCGAGACGGCCTTCCCACGGCGCGGCTTCAGCACCCGCAGGCTGAGCACCGGCGGCATTCCGCTGTTGCTGGCCGAGTGCAAAAGTCCCCGCAAAAACGCGCCCACTGTGTTGGCATACTTGCAATTGGACGGGCAGCCCGTTGATCCCGCGCATTGGCAGCAGGAAAGCCCCTGGAAGGCAACGCTCAAAAAACAGGTGGAGGGCCAGGGCTGGGTGGAAATTCCCTGGCAGGAACTACATGGCCAACCCGACCCCGACTGGCGCATCTTCGCCCGCTCGACCTCCGACGCCAAAGGCCCGGTCATGATCTTCCTGGCCGCCATGGATGCGCTCATCGCCTCCGGCAGGCAGTTGCCTTACCACCTCAAAGTCATCATGGATTTTGAGGAAGAACTCGGTTCGCCCCGCATGGCCCAAGCTGTCGAAACCCATCGAAACGACCTGACTGCCGATGCTTTCGTCATTTTCGACGGGCCGCCGCACATCAGCAACGAACGCACGCTCAGTTTCGGAGCGCGCGGCATTGCCGAGATTTCCATCTCCGTTTTCGGGCCGGCACTGCCTCAGCACAGCGGCCATTATGGCAACTACTGCCCCAATCCGGCCCTTCGACTGGCGCAGTTGCTGGCCGGCATGAAAGACGAGCAGGGGCGCGTCAGCATTCCTGGTTTTTACGACGGCATCGCCATAGACGAAAATGCCAAAGCCGAAATGGCCCGCGTACCCGACAATGAGGCCTACATCCGCGCACAATTGGGCATTGCACAACCCGATCAGGTGGCAGGCTCGTATCAGGAGGCGCTGCAATATCCCTCGCTCAACATTCGCGGCATGGCATCGGGCTGGATCGGCGACGAGGTGCGCACCATCATTCCATCGGTGGCCACTGCCGAGTTGGATGTACGCTTGGTGATGGAAAGCGACCCGGAGCGCCTCATTGGTTTGGTCAGAAAATATGTGGAAGATCAGGGCTACCTGGTACTAGACAGGAAGCCGACCCAACAGGAGCGCCTGAAACACGACAAGATTTGCCGCTTCGATTCGTCTGTTTCTTATAAGGCTTTTCGCACTGAATTGGATTCGCCAACAGGCCAATGGCTCAGCCGGGCCCTCGTTCGTGCGCATGGCAAAGCCCCCATCAAAATACGCACGGCAGGCGGCAGCATTCCCATTTCACCTTTCGTCACTACGCTGGGCGTACCGGCAGTGGCGGTGCCGACCGTCAATCCCGACAACAACCAGCACAGCCCCAATGAAAACATCCGCGTGGGCAATTTCATCGAGGGCATCAAAACGATCTTAGCAGTGCTTACTGAGCCTCTGAGGTAAACGGCTGGGTGCAGAAAGTCAGGCGATATCTTCGGGGTTGCTTATGCCTTCAATATAAGGCTTAGATACATCCTTCCGAATTCCAAATTCTTCCAAAGTATTCATAAGATGCTGCCTGATGTTGTCTATGCCTGAATGTCGGCGTGCTTGTGCGACCGATACCAGAAGTATATCCGCTTTATCGGCAGACCAAGTGGAGCAAAAAGCTGCCAAAAACAACTCCGGCACGTCACTGAGGCGTCTCATGAGGTCATAAGAGACATTTTCCTTTGCCATACGGCAAAGCAATTCCAGATCAGTCTCTATAGTTGTAATCATCTCGCTTTCGAGTTTACCCTCGAGTTTACCCTCAAGTTTACCTTCAAGTTTACCTTCTTCCAACCCTCTGTTGTAAAGGTAGTCCTGTTTGATGTCTATGGTGATCGGCATATCGGATGTGATCTTTATGGTTTCGGCCCCCAATTTACGGAGTCTGGACAAGATTGTCAACTGATTGAGACTACTTTTTAATTCTTGCTCGCTGTGGCTCACTTGCCGGAGCTTACTGATAATAAGCCGTATAACAGCATCAGCGGGTGTGTTTTGGAAATCGGCCAGAATAGCCAGAATCACTTCTTTACCTGTATCCGAGTCCAACAACTGTCGGTAGTCAATGGTTTTGAAATCTATCAATTCAAAGCCGGTGAAAACCATTTCCGGCTCCAACTTCGAAGGCATTTTGCTTGGCTCATCCCCAAAGTAAAACACAAAATGACGAACGGGCAGCTTGTACTTGCGAGCTAAAATGCCATGATATTCCTGCATTCGGGCAAGCATATTCCGGTCGTGGCCGCTCTGAAATTCTATGTGTAGCAGAAATTTATTTTTGTGTTCATCGGTCACTTCGCACAGAAAATCAGCCTCGCGTTGGGTGGTGGCATGTATTTTTTCGGGCAACCGAAGCAAGTTAGTGATACGAAGATTATGAAACCGCCCAAGAATGGTCAATGCTAAGTCTTCCATCACTTCTTTGAAAATGCGATCATAGACGTTTCCTGTATCAGTTGCAGTGGGCGTTTGGGGCGTTTTAGGCTTTTTGGAAGGCATAAGTCGTTGATTTAGTTGCGCAAAACTACAAAACATTTTCATCGCACAAAATAGGCGGATATGTTTCCCTGACAGAAAACATATCCGCCCCCCGCACTCACTCCTTCACCACCTTCAACACCGCCCGATGCGTATCTGTATAAAGCACCAGCGAATACACGCCCGGCGCCAAATGGCCGATGTCTAAGCCATGCTCCAGACGCGCCCCGTTTTTCAGCACCGTCTCCCGGTAGAGCCTCTGCCCCAGTATGTTGTACAGTTCCAGCGTGAAACGCCCCTGCTCCTCGTGTTCCAGCGAAAGCTGCAAACGCCCGGTGGTAGGATTGGGAAACAACATGACGGCACGGCTGATGTCCTGCGTTTCGGATACTGCAGTGGTCAGATTAAAATCAAAAGGATTGGAAACGCTGGAGCAACCGTTGGCGGCAAATACCTGCACCAAAAACACCCCCGACACCAATGGCTGAATGGACTGCGAAGTGCCGCCCTGCGCTGCCGGTATGGGGTTGCCGTTGTAATACCATTGGTAAGCCGTGGCGCTGCTGCTGCTCAGAATGTTGCCCTGCCGCGTGATGACCGGCACAGGCGGCCCCGTCACAGGTACGTTGAAGACTGCCGTGCGGCTGCAACCGGCGCTGTTGGTACCCACCACCACAAACTCCCAATTGCCGTACAACGTCACTGTGATGGACGGCCCCTCAAACACCAAATTGCCGCTGCGCTGATCGTACCACTCGTAAGTGGCCGCCCCCGAAGCCGTCAGCGTCACAGGCGTACCCCCGCATACCGGCAACTGGCTGGCCGACACCGTGATGTTGGGCAGGGGCAGCACCTGTATGTAGTTGTTGGCTGTGCCGCTGTTGCTGCCAAAGCTGTTGGACACGCCCAAGCCCACCGAGTAAGTGCCCGGCGTATTGTACGTCACAAAGGGGTGCTGCACGTTGGAGGTGGCAGGCGTGCCGCCAGGAAACTGCCAGGCCCATTGGCGCGGGAAGTTGCTGGAAATGTCTTCAAAAAAGATCGTCTCGCCGGCGCATACCTGCCTGCGCGCCGTGGTGATGTTGGGCTGCGGCGCTCCGTTGGTGAAGTTTTGCGCGTCCACAAAGGAAATTTCATCCAAATAAAGGTTGTTGCCCCAGCCCGAAATATTCACCAACAGGAAATGCACCCGCTGCTGCCCGGCCAGAAAACCCAGCCTGATCTGGTTGGACGCCCATTGGTTGGTATTCGGAACGAAGGAGGATTCCGTAGGCGGCGCAGTAGCCAATTCCCGCCCGCCTTTGTACCAAAACGGCGTAAAGGTGGCCCCGCAATCGGTAGAATAGTACAGCACCAGCGTGTCGGAATACTCGCTGCTGTATTGCGCGTAAGCGTGCTCGAAATAGAGGTAAGGATTGGCCATGCCGCTGAGGTTGATGGCCGGACTCACCAGCGCGTCCACCGTGCCGGAAGGGTCGTCGTCGGTGCTGTAATTGTCAAAAATCACACTCCGCGATCCCTGCCCAAAAGAACTGATGTCTGCATATTCAAAGGCTCGGTCGCCGTCGGGGTTGTAAACCAACCAGTTCTGGAAGGCCGTATTGATGTTTTCGGCATCCTCAATAAGCTGTGTGTAAGACACTGCCGACAGCACCGTGATGTAGTTGTTGCGGCGGGTGCTGTTGCTGCCCGATGCGTTGGACACTGTCAGTTCTACGCTGTAAATGCCCTGCGTGTTAAACGTGATATTGGGCGAGGCAGCCGTGAAAGTACCCACCAATGCGCCGTCTTCATCATAAAATCGCCAGGTGCGGGAGCTTGGGTTGTTTGACGACTGATCGGTGAACTGCACCTGCTGCCCGGAACAAATATTGGTGCGGTTGGCCGCAAACTGTGCCACCGGCGCCATGGGGCTGCCGCCGCCGCCGATGTGTACGGTGGACGAGAGCAATTCCTTGCGCCGCGGGCTGTTGTCCAACACCGTTCTCATACGCAACTTCTGGCATTGCGTGAAGATGTTCATGCAGGCGTCGTTGCTGTAGTCCATGTAGTTTTGAATCATATCGGGACTGCCGCAACTGGTCACGGCCACGCAGTTGTAGTTGGGTTGGGCCGAGTTGGGCGTGTCGGCGCAGAAGTCGTCGGCGCTGCAATTGCCGTCGCCCCAGATGTGGCGCAAGCCCAACCAGTGGCCGATCTCGTGAGTGGTGGTGCGGCCTCCGTTGAAAGGCGCCTGCACATTGCCCGTTCGCCCAAAGGCCTGCCAGCGTATGACCACCCCGTCGGTAGAGGCCGGGCCTTCATTTTGTTCCAAACCCTGCAAACCCGAAAGGCTCGGAAACTGCGCATAGCCCAACAAGCCCTGTGCATCGCCGCCAAACTGCACCGTCCAGATGTTGCAATAGCGGTTGGGATCCCAGAAAGTATTGGGCTTCAGCACCGTTTGGGCGGCGTCGTAAGTCCATGAGGAGCGGTTGCCGTTCACGCGGCGGATGCCCGGCTCGGCCAGGAGGTTGCCCTGCGGATCGCGGAGGGCCGGCGCAAACTGTATTTCCATGTCGGCGCCCACCGGGTTGTTGTTGAAACCCGCTCCCGTGCGGCGGTAGTCTTCGTTCAACACAGCAATCTGCGACATCACCTGCGCCTGACTGATGTTCGCGCCCGTGCCCACCGGTTCGCCGTTGTGTACCACATGCACAATGACCGGAATGGTGACGACGGCGTTGTTGGGGTCTCGGAATTGCAACTGATTCTGGTACTCGGCCATGCGCTGCTGAAGCTGGATTTCAAACTCCTCCAGCGTGCCCAATTCCGGGTAGCGGCTGCGCAAATCTGCATCGGCTTCCATAGCGTGGCAGGTGCGATGCGCCGGAGCAGGTTCGTAGTGATCCGACAGGGTGGGGGAGGGCTGACCCTTGGCGTTCAAAAATGGAGCGTAAGAAGAAGTTCTGGCTTGCAGGCGTTGGCCGAAATGGCCCAGAGATTGAGCCGTTGCCATGTTGGCAATGCACAGCAACAGGGCAGCAAAAAACAGGGTAATAATGTGTTTTTTCATCGGTTGTCAGGTTTGGTGAAGTTGCAAAAATAGTCAATTATTTTTTATGGCGGCCGCCCGCACTACCGACAGAGCTGTTAGCTTTACCGGCGCCATCAGGCATAAAGCTAACAGCTCTTATCCGGCAGCGGGCGCCGGGCCGTCCGCTCTATACCGGCCTGCTCCATCATCTGGAATTTGAATGCTCGCTATGGAGCAGGCCGGTATCCGCTTCCGTCCCTGCCGCAACGTAGAGCGCGTTCAAAATCGCCCCAAAATCCTCCACTCCTTCGGGAAATAGTTGTTCACCCGATTCCCCAGTCCCTTCAGCCAGCCCAGCGTGTGGCCCTCGTATTGCGCCGCCAGCCATCCTTTGGGCGCGTCGGGGAGTTGCGGGTCTTCCTTGCGCAAAAAGCGAATGGCCTGCTCCCGGTCCAGCGCCGTCGCAGGTATAGCTTTCGCCAGCGCCGTGCTGAGCGCCAGCGCCCCCGCCGGAATCAAATCCCCGCCTTTGATTTCGCCCATTTCCAATATGGGCTCCATGCGCCGCAGCACGCCGGCTGCTTCCACAAAATACCCCTCCACCGCACGCGGCAAGGCCCACAGCCCGCCCTGCTTATTTTGCCAAAATCCAAAATCGCCTCCATCTTCCAACCACCGCTCCAGCACCTCCCGCCCACTGCCTACTGCCCACCGCCCACCCCGCGCCACAGCGCGGCCACCGCCAACTGCCAACCGCCCACCGCCTACCCTCCGAAAACACGCCACATAAAACCCCTCCCCGCGCACCCGATGCGGATAGAATTGGTACCCCCAACGGCGCTCCTCCACCCCCCATTCCGACGGCCAATTCACGGGCGCATATTCCAAGCCCGCCACCTCTTGCAACCACGCTGCGTTGGCGGCATTCTCCTCGTCGTTGTAGGTGCAGGTACTATACACCAGCACCCCGCCGGGCGCCATCAGCGCTGCCGCCTGAGCCAAAATGCGCCGCTGCCGCGCCGCGCAAAATCCCACCTGCGCCGGCGACCACTCTTTTTGCGCGTCGGGGTCTTTCCTGAACAGCCCTTCGCCCGAACACGGCGCATCCACCAGCACCAGATCGAAGCTGCCGGCCAATGGCGCAAAGTCCTCAGGGTCGTGCTGACTCACGGCCACATTGGGCAGGCCCCAGCGGGCCAGGTTGTGCCGCAGCGCCTGATACCGGTTGCGAATCACTTCATTGGCAATCAACAAACTATCGGCACTGAGCATGCCCGCCAACAGCGTGGATTTGCCTCCCGGCGCCGCCGCCAAATCCAATGCCAGCAAGGGATTTTCCAAATCAACCAACTGCCGCAAAGCATGGGCTATGCTCATCGAAGAAGCCTCCTGCACATAATACGCGCCGGCGTGCAGCAGCGGATCGAGCGTAAACGGAGGCCGCTCGGCCAGATAGTAGCCGTTTTTACACCAGGGCACCTGGCCGTCGTGTTGCGCAGGTCCGGTCCATTTGTGCCGGTTGGCCCGTATGCTCACCGGCGCGGGCTGCGTCAGCGCATCGGCAAAATCGGCGAACGCAGCGCCCAATTGCGCCTGCATTTGTATTCTAAAATCGGGATGCATCAATGTTCAGAATGTCTGTTGTTTCATCGCAAAGTTAGTATTTTCAGCAGGAATGGGTTGATTTCGGAATTTCGGGCGGGAGCGGACTGATTTCGGACTTCTGATTGACAGGTAAGAACGAGTTGATTTCGGATTTCCGGGTTAATGGGCGGATTTCTGACGCTGAAAGGCGCAGATTCTTATGATTGTTATGCCCCTCTCCGAGCAGCGAAAATCATGAAAATCATAAAGATCAGCGTCAAAAAAAATTTCGCGTTGGGGTTCAAGGCCGCGCCACGACGACAGGCCCGCCTGCCGGTAGGCAAGCGTGGTTCCGGGCTGCAGATAAACTGCGCAGCAGATTCCCCCGAAGGAGATAAACTGTGAAGCAGATTCCTCCCTAACTTCGCCCGGCGCAATCTCTCCAACACAACCATCAACCTCTCCGGCACATGCAAATACCCGAACGCCCAAACATCGAACGCATCTCATTTCGGAGCATTCTGGATGATTTGCTCGGCATCCTCAACCTCGAAAGAGGCATCCCCTACACCATCCGCCGGCTCATCACCGACCCGCAGGGCGCTGTCCGCGAGTATCTTTTTGAAGACCGCCGTCGCATGGCCAAGCCCCTGCCCTTGCTGGTGCTGTTGGTAGCATTGGCGGCTTACGTCTCCTTTCGCTTTCTGCCCATCGAAGGAGACGTATTGGAACAAGTCAGGCTTTCGCCGAATTCAGCATCCATTCCGCCGCTCATTATGCGCACGCTGGAACTGTACCTCCGGGCCATTCAGCAATACTTCAACCTCACCTACATGAGTACCATTCCTTTTCAGGCGCTCGCTACCTGGCTCATGTATCGTCACCTGCGCCTGCACTATATGGAGCATTTGGTCATTAACGTGTACATCTTTTGTATTCAGACCATTATCTATGTTTTGGCCATGCCTTTGTCCATAAAATTTGCTCCCATTGCCTTTCTTCAGGCAATCCTCAGTATCGGCTATTTTCTGTACGCCCTGCACCGCATTTTCGGCATGGGCTGGATAGAAACCATCGCTCGCGCCGTCGGCATCTGGGTGATGTTGCAAGTGGCTCAGGTTTTCATTTTGTTGGGATTTCTCATCGCCGCGTTGATGCCATGAAACACAGCAACAAACTCATCGAACTGCTCAAGACCTTCTCGGCAAGCGAGTTGCTGGCTTTCCGCGACTTCACTGCATCGCCCTATTTCAACAAGCGGGAAGAATTGGTGCGCCTGTACGCACATCTCAAAAAAGCCGCCGCATCCGATTTTCCCGATAAAAAAATTGAGCGCCACCTCCTCTTTGAAGCGGCCTTTCCCGGAAAACCCTATGACGAGGCCCTGCTGCATCACAGCCTCAGCCGACTGCTCAAATTGGCCGAGCAATTTATAGCGCTCGAAGACGTGCTGCTGCCCCGTCTGAATTCCACACTCGCTCCGGCCCAAGCCTATTACCGACGCAAACTCCGCCGGCATTTCGACCATGCCATGAAGCAGGCCAAGACCGCTTTGGAAGAGCAAAATCTCCGCGACAGCGAGTATTTCTTCGTCCGCCACGAAATGGCCGCCTTAGAAGAAATGTACTTTTCCGACCTCAACGAACAGCAACTATCGGGCGATTCCATTCAGCAGGCTTCCGACTTTTTAGACCGCAGCTACCTCGCCAAAAAACTGCGCTTCCTCTGCGTCATGCTCGACCGGCAGCACTTCCTCGCTTCGCCGGCCCGCATGGACATGAAGGACGAGGTGCTGGCCTTTCTGGCTCATCACGACTTCTCCGATACGCCTGCCATTTCCGTGTATCATGCGCTGCTGCTGGCCCTTACCCATAGTGAAGAACGCGCGTGTTTTGAGCAGTTCAAAGCGCTGTGGACCAATTCCATAGAGCATTTTTCGATGTATGATCTCAAATCCCAGTTGGGCCTGGCCATCAATTTTTGCATCCACCGCATTCGCCTCGGCGACAAAAGCTATGCGGCCATGCTGGCCGATCTGTACCGCGAGGGATTGGAGCGCAAAATCCTCTTGGACGAAGGCCGCATTTCGCCCTGGACTTTCAAAAACATCGTCAAACTCAACCTCGGCCTCAAGCGATACGAGTGGGCCGAAAGTTTTGTACGGGAATACAGCCACAGCCTTCAGGAAGACGAACGCCAGGACGCCCTGCATTTCAATCTGGCCGAATTGTACTACCATCAGGGCCACTTGGACGAGGCGCGCGCACATTTGGTAAAAGTGGAATTCTCGCACTGGCGCTATATTCTGGGCGCTAAAACCCTGCTGCTCAAAATCTATTTTGAAACCCGCCAAACCGAGGCACTCGACCTGCTGCTCGCCTCCTTCGGCACCTTCCTCCAACGCAATCAGCGCATTCCCAAAGACGTGAAAAAACCCTACCTGCAATTCGTGCGCCTGCTCCACAAACTAAGCATCCTGACTGCCTCCCAACGCCCGACCCTGCTGTCCAAAATCAAAGCCACGCCATCGCTCACCGAACGCAGTTGGCTCGAAGAAGTAGCCGTGCAGCGGATTCGTTAATCATAAAAAGGCGTAATTTGCCGCCGCAAACATCAACCAACCAAAAAAAAAATGACCATACAGGAAAAAGTCAACATAACCATGCAACGCGCCGGCGCGGCAGCCGAAGCCTGGAGCCAATCGGCCCCCGAACTGCGCGCCCGCTTTCTCGAGACCATCGCCACCGAAATGGAAGCGCTGGACAGTATCCTGATTCAAACGGCCATGCAGGAAACCAACTTGGACGAAGCCCGCCTCACCGGCGAACGCATGCGCACCACCGGCCAACTGCGCATGTACGCGGCCATGCTGCGCGAAGGCTCCTGGGTAGAGGCCGCCATAGATACCGCACAGGAAGCCCGTCCCGACCTGCGCAAAATGTACACCGCGCTGGGGCCGGTGGCGGTATTCGGCGCCTCCAATTTTCCGCTGGCCTACTCCACTGCCGGCGGCGACACGGCCTCTGCGCTGGCTGCCGGTTGCCCCGTAGTAGTGAAGGCGCATCCTGCCCACCCGCGCACTTCAATGCTGGTGGCCGGGGCCATTGATCGGGCAGCCGATACCTGTGATGTTCCGACCGGCGTATTTCAACACCTTGAAGATGAGGGATTTGACACCGGAAAATATTTGGTCATGCACCCGCAAACCCGCGCGGTGGGCTTCACCGGCTCGCTGTCGGGCGGCATGGCGCTGCACGGCTATGCACAGCAACGCCCCGACCCCATCCCCGTTTTTGCCGAGATGGGCAGTGTCAATCCGATGCTCGTTTTGACCGAAGCCGTATCGAAGCGGGGAGAGGCCATCGCGCAGACTTGCGCAGGTTCCATCACGCTGGGCATGGGGCAGTTTTGTACCAATCCGGGCCTGATGATGGGCATAGATTGCATGGGGCTGCGGCATTTCATCGAGGTGCTGGGACAACATATTGCGCAAGCCAAACCGGCTCCCATGCTGCACGAGGGCATCAGCCGAAACTATGTGGAAAAATTGGCCCAAACCCTCGGCAGCAAAGGCGTATATCTCGCCGGGCAGTCCGACGCAGGCGCGCCCTCGGCAGCCGTAGCCTGGGTGTCGGGCGACGACTTTTTACAAAATCCACACCTGCACGAAGAGGTCTTCGGGCCGTTTTCGCTCATGGTGATCTGCAAAGACGCCGCCCAATTGGCGCAGGCATTGGACGCGCTCGGCGGCCAGCTCACCTGCTCGCTCTGGGCCGAACCGGAAGACTTGCAGGCCATGCCCGAACTGATGAGCATCGCCCGCCGCAAAGCCGGCCGCATCGTCCTCAACGGCGTGCCCACCGGCGTGGCCGTAGCGCCTGCCATGACGCACGGCGGCCCTTTCCCGGCCAGCACCGACAGCCGCTTCACCGCAGTGGGCATCCACGCCGTTCGTCGTTGGGTGAGGCCGGTTTCGTTCCAAAACTTCAGCGACGAACTGCTGCCCGACGAACTCAAAAACAAAAACCTGCGCGGCATCTGGCGCTTGGTCAACAACTCCTGGACGCGGGATGACATTTGAAGCGGTAGGCGGTAGGCAGTGGGCAGTGGGCGGTAGGCGGTGGGCAGTAGGCAGTAATTTTTAACTAAAAAAAATACAAGGAAGATGGACTTTAGAGATTTGCACGCTTACAAACTTGGTTTTGAGTTAGCCATGGAGATTTTCAAGGTGAGTAAGAAATTTCCTAAAGAAGAGACCTACTCCCTTATAGATCAGATATGTAGAAGTTCGCAATCTGTGTGTGCCAACATTGCGGAAGCGTACAGAAAAAGGCAGTATCCGGCGCACTATGCGAGCAAACTTTCCGATAGCGACGCTGAAAACGCAGACACTTTGGCGTGGTTGGAGTTTGCACTGGAATGCGAATATATTGACAAAAACACCTATGAAGACTTGGTTGCCAACAATCAATCCGTTGGAAATCTCATAGGCTATATGATGAATAATCCTCAAAAATTTGGCGTCAAATAACCGCACACCGCCTACTGCATACTGCACACCGCATACCGCTTACTGCACACCGCCAACCGCACACCGCCTACTGAAAATGTGTACCGTCACCTACCTGCCGAAAGGCCCAGACCACGAATGGCTGCTCAGTTCCAACCGGGATGAAGCGCCCCACCGCGCCGCGCACGGCATCCAACGCAGGCCGGGCCTCCTGTTTCCTCAGGATATGGGGGCCGGAGGCACCTGGATAGCCGCCCACGAGCAGGGCCGCGCCGCCGTATTGCTCAACGGAGCTTTCGGTCTGCATCAACGCCGCCCGCCTTACAGGCTCAGTCGCGGACTCATGGTGTTGCAATATTTTGAGTTTGCCGATGTGGCGGAGTTTGTGCAATACTTTGAATTCCACGGATTGGAGCCGTTCACCTTCATCATCCGGGAGCCAGCCGGGCTGTACGAAATCCGCTGGGACGAGCAGCACCTGCATCACAAACTATTGCCTTCAGATGAACCGCATATCTGGGCATCGGCCACCCTGTACGGGCCGGAACCGCAGCAGAAACGCCGCCGGTGGTTCGCAGAATGGCTCCAAAAAGATGCGCTCAAAGACCAGCAGGATGTTCTCCGCTGGCACCGCCACACCGGCGACGGCGACGCCTGGAACGACTTAGTAATGAACCGAAACGGCATGGTGCAAACGGTGAGCATCACCAGCATAGCCCAAAGGGGGAACGCCATGAGCATGATTTTTCAGGATTTGTTGAGCGGTAACGAACAGCAGGAAAGCATGGAGATGTAGAGGACGAGGGCGGGCGAGCGCGCCAGGGATAGCAACGAAATGGCGGCGGTCGGGGATAGAGCTGTTAGCTTTAGCACGGCAATAGCCCGATAAAGCTAACAGCTCTGCGGGGAGCCGCCATGCAGTGGATAGCCCGACCCGCCTACCCGCCGGCTCCCTCCTTTGGAGGGTCGGGGAGGCAGGTAGAGGCGGGTGGCGCCCCCATCTGATTGTATAAAAAAAATTGCCATAAACCATTCAAAACCATGAATCTACACAATTACATCCTCGGCCGATGGACGCCCCACGAAGGCGCCGGTATTCCGCAATACGATGCTGTGACCGGCGAGGTGATCTGCACCGCAAGCAGCGATGGCCTCGATTTTGCCGCCATTGCCGACTTCGCGCGCCAAACCGGCAGCCCCGCCCTGCGCCGCATGACCTTTCAGGAGCGCGGCCGTATGCTCAAGGCCCTGGCCCTGCACCTCAACGAAATCAAAGAAAAATACTACCCGCTGAGCTACCGCACCGGGGCCACCCGCGCCGACAGTTGGATAGACATAGACGGCGGCATCGGCACCGTGTTTGCGTACGCGAGTCTGCGCCGCAAACTGCCCGATACGCCCTGGTATGTGGACGGCGAGCAGGCCAAACTCTCGCGCGAGGGCACCTTCATCGGCCACCACCTGATGACGCCCAAACCCGGCGTGGCCATCCACATCAATGCGTTCAACTTCCCCATCTGGGGCATGTTGGAGAAGCTGTCTGTCAACCTCTTAGCCGGCGTGCCTGCCATTGTGAAACCCTCTGAAATCACTTCCTTTCTGGCAGAGGCGGTCGTGCGAGACATCATCGCATCGGGCATACTGCCGCAGGGCGCGCTGCAACTGATTTGCGGTACTGGCGTGGGCATCCTCGATCCGGTGGGGCCGCAGGATGTGGTCACGTTTACCGGTTCTGCCGAGACCGGGCGGATGCTCAAAACGCTGCCTTCCATCATCGAACATTCGACGCCGTTCAACATGGAGGCCGACAGCCTCAACGCTGCCATCCTCGGTGCGGACGCTGCGCCCGGTACGCCCGAATTTGACCTCTTCATCAAAGAAGTGCGCCGCGAAATGACCGCCAAAGCCGGACAGAAATGTACCGCCATTCGCCGCATCATCGTGCCGGAGCCAATGGTGGATGCCGTGCAGGAGGCGCTGGCCCGCGAATTGGTGAAAACCGCCATCGGCGACCCGCGTGCAGAAGGGGTACGCATGGGCGCCTTGGTGAATCGCGAGCAGGCTGGCGAGGTGCGCCGCCGCGTAGAAATGCTCAGTGCACACACGCCCATTGTCATCGGCGATTTGGTGGAGTTTGAGGTCATCGGGGCCGACAAAAACAAGGGGGCGTTTTTTGCGCCCATCGTCATGCTCAACGAAAAACCTTTTCATTTTCAGGACAGCCACTCGGTGGAAGCTTTCGGGCCGGTGAGCACCATCATGCCGTATCGCAGCATAGAGGAAGCGGTGGAATTGGCCAATATGGGCAAAGGCTCGTTGGTGAGCACCATTGCCACTTTTGACGAAAACACAGCCCGCGAGTATGTCTTCGGCACGGCGCCCTATCATGGCCGCATCCTCATCTTGAACCGAGAGAGCGGCAAGGAGAGCACCGGGCACGGTTCGCCCATGCCTTTGCTGGTACATGGAGGGCCGGGCCGGGCGGGCGGCGGCGAGGAAATGGGCGGTTTGCGGGGCATCCGGCACTACCTGCAACGCACGGCCATACAGGGCCACCCCAGCATGATAACGGCCATCGGCGGAGTGTATCAGCAGGGCGGGCGGCAGACAGAAGCAGCGGTGCATCCGTTCAGCCGGCATTTCGAGGACTTGTTCATTGGGGAAACCCTCACCACGGCCCGCCACACGGTGACGGAGGCCGATATTGTGAATTTTGCCAATCTGAGCGGTGACCATTTCTACGCGCATACCGATGTGACGGCGCTGGAAGGCACGCCTTTCGAGACGCGGGTGGCGCATGGCTACTGGGTGTTGTCGAAGGCGGCGGGCTTGTTTGTGCAAGCCAAAAAGGGGCCGGTTTTGTTGAATTACGGCCTCGAAGAATGCCGTTTTACGAAACCGGTGTATCCTGGCATGACCATCGGGGTGCGCCTGACGGTGAAGGAAAAGACGGCGCAGGAAAAACGCGATGAAACGGATGTGCGCAAGGGCATTGTGAAATGGTTGGTGGATGTGTATGACGAGACGGGCGAAACGGTGGCCATTGCTACGATTTTGACGATGGTGAAGATGCGGGAGCAGTAAGAACATTTTCCTATACCTTTGGCCGCAAATTCTTTCATACATGGAGCCATTTGCCACCCATACCAACCGAAACCTTCGCCTGCCCATAGCGCTCACTGCCATAGCCGCCGTATTGTGGTGTTTTGCGGTTGCCAAAGCCCATTTCGCCTCGATGACCCACGACGAGGCATCCACTTATTTCCACCATATACAGTCGGGATTTTTCAAGTGTTTTTACTCGCCCGATTGTTGGAAAAGCGCCAACAACCACCTGTTCAATACCCTGCTGTGGCAACAGACGATAAAATGGCTGGGGCCGACGGAGTTGGGAATGCGCCTGCCCAATTTGCTGGGGCACTTGGTATTCCTCGGCAGCAGCGCGTTTCTCGTTTTGAGGATGACGACGCGCTTTTTGCCTGGGCTGGCGGCCTTTGCAGTGCTCAATTTCAATCCTTTTTTGCTCGATTTCTTTTCGTTGGCGCGGGGCTACGGGCTGTGTGCCGGTTTCGTGATGGCGGCCATTGCTTTTTGGTGGGCGTGGCAACAGGGGCGCACCGACCGGTATTTGGTGCTGTGTTGCGCGGCATTGGTGTTGGCCATACTGAGCAATTTTGTAGCGTTCAACGTATTTCTGGCTGTAGGCGGCGCCACGTTTTTGTTGTCGCTGCGCGAGGGGCGGGCCGTGTGGCAGCGCGTGCTGGTCATATTCGGCGGCACGACGGCCCTGCTGGCGTTGATCTTGCACCGGCCCATTCGCTTTTTGAAACAGGGCGGCGAGTTTCAGTATGGAGCAGGTTCGCTTTGGGAGTCCTTGGAATCGCTCATCAAAGACCCGCTGTACGGCAACGCGTATTTGGGCGAAGCGACGGTGTCGGTGGCCGCCGGCCTTGTTTATGCAGCTTTTGTGGCGGTATTGGTTGGCAGCCTGTGGGCCTGGTACCGGCAGCCTGAAAAGAGGGAATACAGCTTTGTGGCAGCTTTGTCGGCGGCGTTTGTACTCAGCATAGCGGGCATGATAGCGCAGCATTATCTCTTGGGGTCGGTGTATTTGGTGCATCGCACGGCAGTGCCCCTGATGCCTTTGCTGAACGGGGCCATTGCGGCGGGGCTTTTGCTGTGGAGCGGTAAAGTGTCTCGGCAGATAATTCCTGCGGCCTTGTCGGTGCTTGTTTTGTTGGCCATGACCTGGAATCTGGGGCGCTCGGCCAATGTGCGCTATTTCCGCGAGTGGTGGTATGACGAAAACACGAAGTCGGTGATGTTGTACCTGAACGACGTGGGCGAGGCGCGCCAAAAGCCGGTGAGCGTGGGTGTGAGTTGGTTGTTTTTTCCTTCGGGAGAGTTTTACCGGCACACGCTGGCTTTGCCTTTTGTGGAGCAATTGCCCAACAATGCAGAGATCAAGCCCGACGGCGGATACGAATATTACTACATCGAAGAAAGTCAGAAACCTACGCTGGGCGAGGCTTATGAGCAGGTGAAGTATTATCAGTGGGGCAGGGTGCTGATGCGGAAGAAGGGGTAGCCGCGGGTATGGCGCGGAGTGGGCGGTGGCCGCGCCGTGGCGCGGTAAGCGTAGAGTGTGCGGTAGGCGGTTTTCAGAGGTGAGGGGTGAGTGTGTGAGGGTTGGTAATCTGCTTTGCAGTTTATCGTCGGGCGGAACCCGAAACGCGGAACCCGAAACCTTGAACCCGGAACCCGAAACCTTGAACCCGAAACACGAAGCTTTTTAACGCGAATTTTAGCGAAGGGCGCGAAATTCCGCGAACGCGAGGAAAACGCGGCTTGCGGCTTGTAGCCAGCAGCTTACAGCCAGCAGCCGTTCCAACTCGAAACCTTGAACGCGGAACCCGAAACCTTGAACCCGCCGTAACCCGAAATTCCCTATATTTGCCCCTCAAAATTTCAACACTGTGGCCAGAAAAAGCGCCTCCGCCAACACCGCCGCCCCCGCCGAGGGCAACGTCACGCCGCTGATGCAGCAGTACTTCAAAATGAAAGGCAAGTACCCCGATGCCATCATGCTCTTCCGCGTGGGCGATTTTTACGAAACCTTCGGAGAAGACGCCGTAAAAACCTCGCAAACACTGGGCATCGTACTCACCAAACGCAACAACGGCGGCAGCGACATCGAATTGGCTGGCTTCCCCTTTCACTCGCTCGATCTCTACCTGCCCCGCTTGGTACGCGCCGGTCACCGGGTGGCCATCTGTGAGCAATTGGAAAAACCCAGTCCGCTCAAAAAAATCGTCAAGCGCGGGGTCACCGAGGTCGTAACGCCCGGCGTGGCGGTGGACGACAAGCTCCTCGATCACCAAACCAACAATTACTTAGCCGCGCTCTCTTTCGGCAAACGCGAAGACGTGGGCATGGCTTTTTTGGACATCTCCACCGGCGAGTTCTTGGTGTGCGAGGGCGATATGGCTTACGCCGACAAGCTTTTGCAGAGTTTCCAGCCTTCGGAGGTGTTGCTTTCCAAAGAACGGCGCAAGGATTTTGAAAAAAAATTCGGCGACAAGTTTTACACCTACGCCCTCGAAGAATGGGTGTTCAGCCCCGACTTCACCCGCCAAAAACTCGTGGATCACTTCGAGGTGCAAAACCTCAAAGGCTTCGGCATCGAAGAAATGGAATTGGCGCCCATCGCGGCCGGCGCTATCCTGCACTACTTGGAAACTACGGAGAACAAAAACCTGCGGCACATCAACGCCATCAGCCGCATCCTGCCCGAAAAATACGTCTGGCTCGACCGCTTCACCATCCGCAACCTCGAACTGCTGTACAGCCAGCACGAAACCGGCTCGCCGCTCATCAAAGTGTTGGACAAAACCGTGTCGCCCATGGGGTCCCGCCTGCTCAAAAAATGGGTAGTGCTGCCCCTGCGCCACAAACGCCCCATCGAAGAGCGGTTGGACATTGTGGCCCATTTCCTGCGCCATTTCGACCTCGGCATGGAACTGGAACACTACATCCGGCAGATCGGCGACCTCGAACGCCTCATCTCCAAAGCGCCTCTGGGCAAGATCAATCCCCGCGAAATGGTGCAGTTGCGTCGCGCCCTGGCCGCCATCGAACCCATGAAAACGCTGCTGGAAAGCGCCGGTCTGGAACCCTTGGTGAAAATTGCCGAAGGACTGAATCTCTGCAAATCTCTGCGCGACCAAATCAGCACCCAGATCGTGGACGAACCGCCCGTCAACCTCTCCAAAGGGGGCGTCATGGCCGACGGCGTGTCTCCCGAATTGGACGAACTGCGCCGCCTCATCAACAACAGCAAAGACATCCTGCTCGAAATTCAGCAGCGCGAAATAGACCGCACCGGCATCTCCAGTCTCAAGGTCGGATTCAATACCGTCTTCGGTTATTACCTCGAAGTGACCAACAAATACAAAGACCAGGCGCCCTCCGACTGGATCAGAAAACAAACCCTCACCAACGGAGAACGCTACATCACCGAGGAACTCAAAGAGTTGGAAACCAAGATATTGGGCGCCGAAGATAAAATCCTCGAACTCGAAACGCAACTCTTTGAACAGCTCGTTTTTGCCGTAGCCGACTTCGTGCAGCCCATTCAGCACAATGCCCAGCTCATCGCCCGCTTGGACTGTCTGCTGGCCTTTGCCCGCGTGGCCGAAAAGCACAAATACTGCCGCCCGGAAATCAACGACGGCTTGGTGATTGACATCAAAGACGGCCGCCACCCGGTCATTGAGCAGCAACTGCCCCTCGGCGAATCGTATGTACCCAACGACGTGCTCTTGGACAGCGAAGACCAGCAAGTACTGCTCATCACAGGCCCCAACATGGCCGGCAAATCGGCGCTGCTGCGCCAAACCGCCCTCATCTGCCTCATGGCGCAAATGGGCTGTTTCGTACCCGCCACCGAAGCGCGCATCGGCCTGTTGGACAAGGTATTCACCCGCGTGGGCGCTTCCGACAACATCTCCTCCGGCGAGTCCACATTCATGGTGGAAATGAACGAAACGGCCAGCATTATGAACAATATCTCCGACCGCAGCCTGCTCCTGTTGGACGAGATCGGGCGCGGCACCAGCACTTTCGATGGGGTGTCCATTGCCTGGGCCATCGCCGAATACTTGCACAACAACGGCGCGGCGCGGCCCAAAACGCTCTTCGCCACTCACTACCACGAACTCAACGAATTGGCCGGGAAATTTCCCCGCATCCGCAACTACAACGTCTCGGTGCGCGAGGTGGGCAACAAGGTCATTTTTTTGAGAAAACTCGCCGAGGGCGGCAGTCAGCACAGCTTCGGCATCCATGTGGCGCGCATGGCGGGTATGCCGCGCAGCATCGTGGAGCGCGCCGGGCATATTTTGCAACAATTGGAACTCAAATCGGTGGACGATGCGCCCCCAGCCGGCAATGGCCCGCAAAGCAAACGCGCCGCCACGCAGCAAATCGCCGCGCAGCCCTACCAACTCAGCATCTTCGAAACCGTGGACCCCACCGCCGGCAAAATCAAAGAGGCCCTGCTCGACCTCGACCTGAACCGGCTGACGCCGATTGATTGTATGCTGAAACTGAATGAGTTGAGGAAGATGCTGGAGGGAGAATAGACCGCAAACAAGCGCGCTGTCATGCTGGCGCGAGATTCCATCTCGTGCCACTTTTCGGCGGGTTCATACCCGCCAGATGCTCGCTTTTGCAGGTGCTTTACAAGCGGGTAGAACCCGCATAATAGCTCACGCGAGATGGAATCTCGGCGCGAGCGGTTATGTGATGTGGGCAAAGTAAAGCTGTTGGGTAAAATAGAGAAAAAAATAGATAATTATCAAGTTGATGGTGTATTGGGATATGTGCTGACCAATAAACATGAGGTTGAGTCCGGCTGCTATATTTTGATAACGGTAAATATTGGGAGACCAGATGGGTTTAAAACCAGCTTAGAACTAACTGTTTTGGGTGAAAAAGTTGCAATTGAAAATTTAATTATGTCATCAGATTATTCTGTTGATACCTATGGTTACTTCATAGAAAATTGCAATGAACCGAATTTTCAATTCGCAGCTAATGTTACTATCAGCGATAAAAAGGGGTATCTCGTTCATTCCGAAAAGATTAATGGACTGATTCTTACCACTTCGTCAAGTCAGGTTTTTCTTCCTGCCGACATTGCCGGTATCGGGTGTTTTCGGTAGCAAAACAAAAAAACGCCCGGTCATTAATACCAAAATTTGATTAACAATGGATGCAAAAATTAGTATAACCGCCTTTAAGGAGATATTGGAAGAGTTAATAAGCGCATTTGAATGAAGAAAATCCAAGTCCTTGCCGTATATATCGCTATGGCTGAGTACCTTAATTTGGGATATTTTAATCTTTCTTTTTTTTCTGATTATTTTGCCGTAAGGATTTACCTCATTAATCAATATATTTTTATCATCAAAAGACAATACCTTGCCAATGATGACGGTCTCCCAATCACTCAAGTCGAGAATCAAACAAATTAATATCCCTTTTTCAAGGCACTCTTTAATAATTTCTGTAATCATGTTAGTTTATTAGTCAATGATTTTCCCCTTGTTTTTTCCCAGCTCGCGTCCAGTCTTCCCGCTCGCCCCCAGTCTTCCCTGAAAAAAGCATCGCTCGTCCCTCTACTCGTTTGAAGATGAGGTGATAGCAGGGACTCCTTATAGTGTACATCGCTACCGGCGATTATTTTTTTATTTTTTTGTGGCAGAAGACTCCGCGCCGGCGGGGGAACTACCACATTTTTTTCTTTCAATCAGCCTTGTAAAGTAATCTCAAAGAATTTCCTTTTAAGTTGTACTGATAGATTTCAAATGGGTTCTTTTTTACTAAAAATGATGAGTATGTCCTATTATTTAACATGCTAGTGTTTTTTAATATAAACGAGTGAAATTCATTTTTTTCAATAACCGTTATCCCAACATAAGCTATAACTATATTAGTCTCCTTATCTGTGTCGTACTTGAAAATATCTCGTTTTAAACTGACCACATCGGGCAATTCCGTCAATATGTCTATGGTTTTTTCTTGAAAATCATTCACTTGGTCAGAGTAATAATTCACTAAATCGTTTGCTAAGCAGTAGTAATGGTCGTTAAAATCTCTTATGCAACTGCTACTCATTATTTTTAATTTTGTTTTCAAAACACCATCAAAAGCCTTCCAGTCCGTATTGGGGACTAAAAGAATTAAATCATCTAAGATTGTATATATACCATATTCAGAGGAATTGCCATAATGCCCTTTAGATTTAAAAACAAACGTGCCATCTTTATTAAATTTATATGTAAAAGCCGTATCCGCCCAAAAGCCCAATAATTCTTTTTCAGCAATGGCATGACTATTGCTTTCGTCTTTTGATTTACAGGCAGTCAGAAAAACTAAAAAATAAAAAATCAATAAATGCTTCATGGCAAGTGAATATAGTTAGAACGTTGGAGTATTTTATTCATGACATTTTCGATCACGATATCAGATTTCATTTCACTCTTTTTACGATGAATCTGCCGCTCGCCCCCAGTCTTCTCCAAAAAACATCATCGCTCGTCCCAGGTCTCATATCTTTGTACAATGACATCGCTCGCCTCCAGTCTTCCCTGAAAAAAGCATCGCTCGTCCCTCTACTCGTCTGAAGATGAGTTGATAGCAGGGACTCCTTATAGTGTACATCGCTACCGGCGATTGTTTTTTTGATTTTTTGTACTGAAATAGAAGACTCTACACCTTCCGGGCTGCGCTTTTGTACTACCTTACATTTGCCCCAAATCTCAAAAAGTTATCCCCCGGCAGGTAAAAGTACTTTTTTCCACAAAAATCAGCTTACCTTTCGCCAGATTTTCGCAAGTCCATGACCCATACCGATCAACAACATATCAATTCCATCCGCACCGGCGACAACGCAGGCCTGCACCGCATCTACCGCGAGTTCCTGCCCCGCATCCATGCGCTCATCACACAAAACGGCGGCAGCTACGACGATGCCCGCGATGTTTTTCAGGATGCGCTCGTCGTGCTCTTCGACAAATGCCGGACGGAAAATTTTGCCCTCAGCAGCTCTTTTTCCACCCTGCTCTACGGCGTGTGTCGCAATCTTTGGGGCAACCGCCTCCAGAAAAAATCCCGCTCCGAGGTATCCCTTACCGATGATCTCAAATTCACAGACAGCACCGACATTGAGTTCGATCTCGTGCAGGCCGAACGGGAAAGCATTTTCTGGGATGCCCTGCGCCGGCTCGGAACCGAATGCCGGAAGCTGCTGGAACTGTTTTTTGAGAAAAAAAGCATGGAGGAAATTGCTGAAACCATGCAGCTCTCCAGCGTGGGATATGCCAAAAAACGAAAATTTATATGCAAGGAACAACTCATCGAACAGGTCAAATCGGATGTCCGATACAAGGACTGGGACGGGGACGCGAGCCGCGAGTTCTGAGTGAGATTCAGCGCTCAGCTATATGAAATAAACAATGAAAGAACAACTGTACGAACGCATCGAGGCTTACATAGCCGGCGCCCTTTCCGAGGAGGAACGCGCCCGCTTAGAGCAGGAAATAGCTGCCGATCCGGCTCTGGCCGAAGAGGTGGCCCTGCACCGCAGCCTCGACCAACTGATGGCCGACAAGGGAAAAATGAACTTCCGCCGCCAATTGGACGAAGTCGGACAGGCTTATGCACAGCCGCCCGCTTCCGGCTTGCGTTGGTTTTGGCCTGTTGTGCTGCTGGCCGGCGCTTTGGCAGCACTCTGGTGGTTCATTCTTCGCCCTCAACCGGAACCGACGCCGGCCCCCATTCCCGAAGCGCCGACTGTACAGGATACCATCGCCGATGTGCCGCCGCCGCAGGATACCGCTCCTCTCGCACCGCCGCCCAAGCCCGAAAAGCCTGCCCCGCGCGATCTTTTCGCGCCCGTGCCCGCCCTCGAAAAGGCCATTCAAAAGGAACCTGATGCTTACTTCACCATAGAAACCGCCCTGCTGGACGCCCTGCCCGGAGCAGATGCCCGCAGCCGGCAAATCCGCTTCTCCGGCAGGCTGCTCACAGCTATGGACCTGCCGAAATTGGAACTACAACTTCTTGACAATACGAGGCCCGACGGGAAGCTCGTCGTTCGCATACCAGTGACCGCCACCTTGGTAGAAGAAGATGAAAACATCCGGGCTTTTGCCGCCAAAAAGCTCTACCTGTTGGACGCCGCGCAAAACCTGCTGTTGCCCAATGGGTTGTATTACGCGCAGTTGGTCGTCGTGGCCGACAATAAAGTCTTATGGACGGGGAAGGTGGGCGGTGGGCGGTAGGCGGTGCTAAGTGCGAGGGAACCCGCCTTCCCACGCCTGTAGCGTGGTTCGGCGGATGAAACCCGGAACCTTGAACCCGGAACCCGAAACCGGTAACGTTTTCCCATTCTGACAAATCAACTATTCAATTATACGCACCCAAACCGGCATACCCATGATGACCAAACGTTTTTTGATCGCCATTTCCATCCTCGCCGGCTTGCTGCCCGGGCGCCTGCATGGCCAACTCAAGCCCCTGATACCGCCGCAGGGTACTACCCGCGCCGTCATTGTGGGCGTGTCCGAATACAGCAACGAGCGCATACCCCGCCTACAGTTTGCACACGCCGATGCCGACGCTTTCGCCCGTTTCCTGCGCTCGGAGGCCGGCGGCGCTGTTCCTGAAAATCAGATCAAACTGCTGACCAACCGGCAGGCCACGCAAGGTCAAATGGCGGCCGCCCTCACCTGGCTGCTCGAAGAAAGCAAAGAGGGCGACATGGCGCTCATTTTTTTCTCCGGCCACGGCGATATGGAAACGCAAACCGTTATGAATCATGGCTTTCTGCTTACCCACGACGCGCCGGCCTCCACCTACATGGCGGGCGGAGCCTTCCCGGTTTTTTATCTGCAATCCATTGTACAAACCCTCAGCACCCAACGCAAAGCGCAGGTGGCGCTCATCACCGATGCCTGCCACGCCGGAAAACTCGCCGGCAGCGCCAACCGGGGCGCACAGGCTACAGCTCAATTGCTGGCAGAACAGTTTGCCAACGAAGCCCGGCTGCTCTCCTGCCAACCCGACGAGTTCTCGGCAGAGGGCGCGCAGTGGGGCGGCGGGCATGGCGTATTCACCTATTTTCTATTGGACGGACTGACCGGACTGGCCGACGCCAACCAGGATCAGACGGTGACGCTGCTGGAATTGCAACGTTTTTTGGAAGATCAGGTGCCTGCAGCCGTAGCGCCGACCAGCCAGATTCCGCTGGTCTCCGGCAATAAAGGCATGAAAATGGCCCGTGTAAATGAGGGCGTGCTGGCCGCGCTCAAAGAACGCAGGGCAGTCGTTTCCGCCCATATTTCCAATACAGTAGCCTTCCGTTCTGTTGCCGTTTACAACCCCGAAGACTCTACCGTGCAGGCCATGTACAGTCGTTTTCAGTCGGCTCTGTCACAAAAACGGCTCTTGCCGCCCGCCGAAGACGATGCTTACAGCCTGTACATAACTTTGCGAAAGCAGCCTGCCGCAGTCTCTTTGCACAATGAAATGCGCCGCAGTCTGGCCGCCGCGCTGATGGACGAGGCACAGCAAGCCATCAACGATTATCTGGCCGCCAATCCATTAGAACTGAGGCGCCGTTGGTCGTTCGATGCCCGGTACGAGCAGTTTCCAACGTATTTGCAAAAAGCGGCGGAAGTATTGGGCGAAACCCATTTTGCCTACCGGGATTTACAAACCAAAGCACTGTATTTCAATGGCTTAAATTTGCGTCTCCGAGGCGAACGCGAGCGCAATCGGGACTTGTACCGGCAGGCCGATTCCGTTCAACAGCAAGTGCTGGCCTCCGATCCGAACGCAGCTTATGCCTACAACGAACTGGGGTTGCTGGCCCGCCGCATGAGGAGTTTTGAAACCGCCGCCACACATTTCCAGCAAGCACTGGCCCTGTCGCCCACCTGGGTGCTGGCCGAAACCAACCTCTGTGCAACCCTTGTGGACCTGATGCGCCCCGCCGAAGCCGAGGCTTCCTGCCGGCGGGCATTGCAATACGACAGCACCTTTGCACTGGCGCACCATAATCTGGGCGCTGCACTGGCCGAACAACAACAGTGGGACGCGGCAATAGCATCCCTGCAAAAGGCCCTGTCCTTTGACGATCAATACTACCTGACATACTGGAAATTGGGCGATGTTTATTACGCTGCGGACAACAAAGAGCAGGCGCTCAACGCATGGAAAGGGTGTATCGCCTTGGAACCGACCTACATTCCGGCATTGTTCAACGCGGGCATCGTTTGCCGCGAACTCATGCGCCCCGAAGAAGCTCTTTCCTATTTTCAACAAGTGGCAGCCACAGACCCCAACGATGTCGGCGCTTGGGTGGAAATTGCCGAGTTGCACACCGATGCGGGCCTCCTCGACCAGGCAGATACTGCCTTGCAGGAGGCATTTCGGCTTTCGCCGGATTCGCCCGATGTGTACTACGCCGCCGCCCGATTGCATTGTGCGCAGAAAAGTTTCACGCGCGCCCTGTCTGAGTTAGCAATTGCTGTGGGTCTGGGATTTGACAACAAACAACGCTTTTTGAGCGATGCCATCATGTCTCCGCTGTACAAAAAGAAGGAAGTGAAGCGCTGGCTAAAAGCGTGCAAAAATTGAAGCATTCCAACGCCGATTAAAATAAAAAGAGCCACCCCGATTGCTCAGGATGGCTCTTCATGATTCTTGAAAAGAGATCAGGAAAATCCTGGAAATCTTATTGTTTGCCTGCTTTGCTCAATACCACGCGCCGGCTGACTTCGGGCAAGCCTTCGCTTTGTACGCGCAGCATGTACATGCCGTTTTCAAAAGCAGAGAGATTCATTTGCTCTATCTGCGTTTGTACCTCGTCAATTTCAACCGTTTTGAGCAACTGCCCCTGCGCGCTGAACAATTCCAGACGAACCTCCCTGCCTGCGTACTGAGCCAGGTCTATGTTCAAGGTTCCGTTGCTCGGGTTGGGGAAGACGGCTACTTCCGGCATAGCGGGAGCATCTATTGCCTGAGCGGTAGTTACCGGAGCTATCAATGCGCCGCCGCCCGTAACGGATACGTTGTTGAATGCAGCGGTTGTCACCGTATTCACGTTGATGCTTTCTGCAAACATACCCACCATGAGGCAGTTGTTCATAACGACCGTAGTGCTGCCTGTCAATTGCCAGGTGGTTCCGTTGGTAGAAACATAGAACTGGAAGCTGTTGCCGATGCGATTGATGCGCAACCAGACATTTGCAGGGTTGGACGGGCTGCTCTGGGACTGCTTGAACCCGTTGGCCGTGGCGCGTACTTCTCTGATGACGTTGTTGCCGAGCTGCGTTTTCAGAGCCACCATTTTAGAGCCGGGTGCAGCGCTTTCACGCATGGTGATGCCTGCCCAGCCACCACCGTTCAAGCTGCTGACTTTCACAGTGATGCTTGCATTGGTACCACAGATCATGCGGCTGACCAAATGCTCCGTGTCGGCGCTCTGAACGGAATTGCCGGAGGCCTGAACCGTGAAGGTCGGATTCACTGCCGGGCAGGGCGTGTAAACCGTATTGCCATTGGCAAAACCTACGTTGGCAGTCGTCCAGGGGCTTGGCGGCGGGCCGGCTTCGTCTATCTGGCCGCTGCAATTGTTGTCTATGCCGTCGCAGGCTTCAAAAGCGCCGGGATTGATGGCGGCATTAAAATTGTCGCAATCCTCTTTGCAGGAATATCCGTCATTGTCATAGTCGGGCAGGTCATAGGCTTCAATGCCGTCCATAACGTTGTTGCTGCTGCCTTGTGATGCGCTGTAGCCCAAGCCGCGACGGGCAAATACCTCCCATATACGGCAACTGTTGGCGCCGCCGTAGCGTGCCTGATCGGCAGCAAGAATGGCGTCTCTGCCGGTGACGAAGCCAGGGCTGCAAGGCTGCAACTTCATACCGTCATTCACCAACCACATGGCCACGTCAAAACCGGTAGCAAAACCGTGATCTTCAATCATAGCCCAGGTGAGGTCCCACAACATGCCGCACCATACATAACCTACGCCATGAGGTATAGAAACCGTCTTGATGGTGTTGTAAGTGGCCGTATTGACAGACATATCAGTAGAGTAGCGCGTGGGGCGTATGCCGCCGCCGAAAGTTGTTTGGCCAGACACATAAGTACCTATGCCGCGTGGCGTGGTAGGGCTGTCGCCGGGCTTGAGGGTCATCATCAGGCCGTACCAGTCGCTCCAGCCTTCACCCATTTGTTCCTGATTGCCAAGGCAGTTCACATTGGTGCGGCCGCCGGTGAGACGGTTGGAAATACCATGACCGTATTCGTGTGCAATAACACCGTTGTCGAAGTCGGAATCGTATTGCTTCAAAACCCTGCTCAAACTTACATTCACAGTACCTGACTGCATGAGCATTTTAAGCGCAAAGCAGTCAACGTCGGTCATCATCAAAGAAGGGATGGTGACCGCCCCGGTACCGCCCATAGTGATGGGGTCTCCGGCTGCATTGTTGCAGATAATCACACCAATAGCGCCGGCGCTTTGAGCAGCCAGCACTTTATCAACAAAAGTACAATTGCCGCGATCAATGACAGCAATTTTGCCGGCGATGGAGGCGCCCGGGGCTGCACAGGCATCTATTGGATTGGACAATTCCAGATCGCCGCTCATATTGAAATTGAGCGGGCCGAAGCCTGCATTGCCGATGTTGTTGTAAACGGCAGGCGCGGGCGAATTGACCGTGACACTGCTCAGCCCCTGATTCCAGACAAACATTTGCATACGCGGACGGCTGCCGTCTGACGGTGTGGCAAAGTTGGCATTGTTGGTACCGCTGTAGTCTTGTCCTTCGGCTCTTACATCGTCATTGGCGGTACCTCCGCGACCATAATTATTGACCTGAAAATTGCCCGCTGCTTCCGTAAAGCCGTATTTATAGGCAAAATCGTGTACCAGATTGTTCCAGAAGAAAAGATTCGTCACTGCTGCCGGGCGGTAAGTGTCGGGTGCGGCATTTGGGTCGAATGGAAAATCGAATACCAATTCGGCGCCGCCATTAGGCTCTGAGCCTGCATCAGCGCCATTGGGCGCACTCAAATCGAGGGCCGCATGTACGTTATTGCCACGAGTGATGGTAAATTCAGCGCCCGGAGCGCCGTTGGTATCGTGCCAACCGTAGGGAGAGGCAATGGCGTCGGCAGGATCGGTTACCAAAGTACGCGCACCGTGAATGGGGCTTTCCAAAGGCATGGCAAAAACGCGATAGGACCCGCCGCCTACTACGGGTGCGGCGTTGGCTGCGGCATTGGCCTGCATCAACTGCTCTACATGGTAAGGCCCTTCAGAGCCGGCGCGATGGGTGTGGGGCGCGTCTCCGAAATTGCAGTGAATGACGAGGTTTTCTTTTTCAAGAATTTCGCCGGTAACGGCATCCACGCGGATGGTCCAGTAGTTTTGGCCACCCGGCTCATCAATGAGGATGTTCCAGGCCAATCTCACGCTGCCGTCTTCCAATGACTGATAAATCAGGCTCACCGGAATGTCTTCCATAGAGATTTTGCCTTTGTCAAAAACGACCTCCTGAGTAGGGCCGCCTTTGGTCTCCTTTACAGACAGAGCCTCCTTCGCAGGATAGTCCATAGCAACTATGAGGGCCTCCAATGCCTGGCGGGCGCTCAAAACAGCACGCGAGGAAACCACTCGTGTTTCCAAATCGGGCACAAAACTGCTGCCGTGTGTCAGCACCTTGTTGTCTTTCCCAACGTGGACATTGAGAACGGCTTTGTGGACAGGCACGCCGCCGATGTGCTGTTGAAAATAAAAGTGTGTCACTCCGATGTCTTCGCTCTGGTGCGAACTGCCGAGCAACAGGTCGGAAGCCTGCCTTTTGGAGATGCTCAGTTCATCGGCTTTGTCTTGTACAAATGCTTTGGCCACAGAGAGGTGATCTTGCGCCGCCGCATGTTGGAGGAAAAACAGGCCGAAGATGGCAATGGCCAACAATCGTAAAGTCAATCGCTTCATGTTTCATGATATTTAATGGTTAGATGAATAGAATAGCATTGCCACCACCGCACACTACTATGTGTGCCGTGGTGTGGTAGTAGATGAAATAACTCAAAAAAAAATAGTAAGATTTGCGTTTGCTTGGGTATCAGAAATGCGCGACATTTCTAAAGAGATGTACAAAATTAGTCAAAAGTCCCAAAAAGCAATACATATTGGAAAAAAATCATTTTGCTTGAGGAGTATATTTCAAAAACGACTGTTCTGATAATAGATAATGATGCCTGATGGCAATGTCTGATGTCTGATAATCAGCGCACTTATGAGTGGTCGACGTCGGCAGCCTGTCACCCTGCGTCAGGCATCTTCCTCCGCTCATTCAGCATCGGGATACAATCCTTGATCTTTGTATTTATGTAAGCAACGACCCATTGCAGTGCTTTCGGCGTTTACAGAAAAAAACAAATAAAACCAATGAATGAATCTCCCATGAAACCGATTCTGATGCTACACGGGGCGCTGGGCTGCGCCGCCGATTTTGCTCCCCTGCAAGCTGCCCTGAATGGAAACCTGCTTTCTGTAGCCATTGACTTCCCCGGTCATGGACTGCTGGCTGCATTGCCCCCCGACAGGTTTTCTATTGAAGAATTTTCCAAAACGGTGAGCCGCTACGCTTCCGGCCAGCAAAAACTCCGCCTCTTCGGATACAGCATGGGCGGGTATGTGTCGCTCTATTTCGCTTCCCTTTTTCCTGAAATGGTGGAAAAAGTGTTTACCCTGGGCACCAAATTGGCCTGGACGCCTGAAACCGGCGCCAAAGAGGCAGGCAGACTGGATCCGACCAAAATTTTGGAAAAAGTCCCGCTGTTTGCTGCGTCTCTGGCCCAAAAACACGGCGCAGATCATTGGGAAAAAAATGTAGCCAATACAGCCGGGCTGCTGCGCGCCCTCGGCGAAGCGCCGCCTCTGACCAATGAAGCCTTGGGGCGCATACAGGCGGAGGTGCTCATGGCGAGGGGAAGTTTGGACAATATGGTATCGGAGGAAGAATGCCGGCAGGCTGTGGGACTGATCCCGCGGGCAAGCTATGTGCGCTTGGAGGATCAGCCGCACCCTTTGGATCAATGCGACCCCAGTGTAGTGGCGGCTCAGTTGCGGGCGTTTTTTAACGAGGGCTGAGGGGCTGGATTATTCCATTTTTTTTAGTTCCTCCTCCGACAGCCCGGCTTCAAGCGCCGCATCTTTGGCGGACATGCCCGTGCGCAGCAGCAAGCGAGCTAATTTAATTCGGGCCTCTCGCGCTTGCTCAAGTGCTTGTTCCTTCTGCCTGCGTTCTTCTTCCTTCTGCCTGCGTTCTTCGAGAGTATTCAAAAAAGTGTGTCACAAAAAAGTAACTTGCGATAAAAATGGCACAGAAGCATCAAAAGGCCAAAAAAGGAGCCTAAAAACCTCTTTTTTTACCTTTGGGGCCTAAAATCTTCGTCACAAACTCCAAGAGAGGGCTGTAGAGAAAATGCGCATGATTTGGGGGGGGGGGAATCGCTCCCGCTTAAGGGCACCGCCCAGCAAGGGACTCTTTACACAACCCCTAGGGAAAACACTTCATGTTAGCACTAAATCCACCGCGCCGTGCGTATCTTCGCACCATGCGGCACGCTGTCTGCACATCACAAGGCAGGCTGCGCTGCCGTTACAAAGCCGGAAAACAGGTACATTTACCAGCCGGAGAGGTCACTTTTTGCGGTTCAGGCAAATGGAAGGTAGTAAAAAAGCGCCGCCCGGATGGATCGCGTTGCGGCAGGGGCAGGAGCGGATGGCCGACCTTAGGAGGCCATGTAGCGGATGACCCCATGCCTACCGGCAGGCAGGCGGTGCCCGCAGCCTGACGACTCCCCTCCTTTGGAGGGGCCGGGGGAGGCAGGTAGAGCGGGCACCCGCCACAATTATCAGTATTCGTTTTTAGCCAAAATCCATATCAGACATGAGAAAACGCCTTGTTTTTCTGTTGCTGCCGGCTGTACTGGAATGCAAGCTAGCACGAAAATGCCTACTCGATCAAAGGGCGCTACACCCTCGCCGGCGATGCGGTGACGGTGCGCGCCTGCTTGTTCAAAGGCAAAACGGTGGTGGGCTCAGCGTTTACGGTGACGGGCAATAAGAATGCCCTGCCTGCGCTGGTGGAGTCATTGGTGGGGAAGGTACAAGGCTTTATCAAATAAACATGATGAAAATACCAACCATAAAAAGCGGATTTCTAAATGGCATGCTTTTGTTTGTGGCGGTTTTGCTGCAAGGGCAGTCCCCCGGATTGGTCATTCCTTTCGGACACGTGCAAGGAATTTCCTCGGCGGCGTTTTCTCCCAATGGCCAATTTGTGCTCACGGGAGGACAGGATGGAACGGCCAAGTTGTGGGATGTAAAGGGTAGATTGCTTCAGACCTTCGAATCAAAGGCGCCTGTATTAGCCGTCGCTTTTTCACCCGACGGCAAGATGGTGCTGACGGGTAGCACCGACCATACCGCCAAATTGTGGGATATCACAGGCACGGAAAGGCAATCCTTCATCGGGCACGACTACTGGGTGGAAGCAGTCGCCTTCTCGCCCGACGGCAAGACCATCCTGACGGGGAGCACCAATGGTGCAGTCAAGTTGTGGGATATGAATGGCAATACGCTACAAACTATGGACATCCAGTCAGATGGCGTTACGGCTGTTCGTGCCGTAGCTTTTTCACCGGATGGTCGCACTATCCTCATTGGCGGTGGAGAATTGGAGGGAAAATGGGGCGCGGCTACCTTGTGGGATTTGTCGGGCACTCAACTTCAAACTTTCGCCCAGCGGGATGGAGCGTGTAATGCCGTAGCATTTTCACCCGACGGCCAAACGGTGCTGACCGGCAGCAGGAACGGCGTAAAGCTTTGGGACTTAAAGAGCAACGAACGGCGTAACCTTGCAGACCCAACGAAAAGCATGGTGACCGCCGCTTTTTCACCCGACGGAAAAACCATTTTGACAGGACACAGGAATGGCAAAGCACAAGTGTGGGGGATAGAAACCGGCAAGCCCTCGACAACCATCAACGGCCATGCAAAATGGCTTACAGCGGTGGCCTTCTCGCCCAACGGCCAAACGATACTGACAGGAAGTGAAGATGGCTTAGCTAAGCTATGGAGCCGCAGGGGGCAAGAAATACTTTCTTTCACAGGGCATACCCATCAAATCGCGGATGCCGTTTTTTCCCCCGACGGTAAGTCTATGTGGATATACCCTAATGGTAATAATCCGCCATTAAGTTGGGAACTGACAGGACATGAGGTTCGTCCCCTTGGCTCGCCAATGCCACCCAAAAGAACAATGAGCTTCATCGCTACTTCTCCCGATGGTAAAACGAAGCTAACGAGCGACTTTAAAAACAAGGCGATGCTCAAGAATATGGCCGATAGCACGCTTCAAACCTTCGTGGGACATAATGGCTTTGTGGCAGCGGTTGGCTTTTCACCCGACGGCAAAATGGTGCTGACGGGCAGCTGGGATGGCACGGCAAAAATATGGAATCTGGCAGGCCAGGAACAAGCCACTCTCATTGTCATAGATTCCACCGAGTGGGTCGTCACCACGCTCTCCGGCCTTTTCGACGCTTCGCCCGGCGCCATGAACCTGATGTATTTCGTTCAGGGCCTTGAAGTCATCGAACTGGAACAACTCAAAGAACGCTACTACGAACCCGGCCTGCTGAGCAAGCTGATGGGCTTCTCCAACGAACCCCTGCGCTCGGTAGCTGCCTTCGAGGCCATCGCCTTGTACCCTCTCATCCAGCTCCAGTTGGACAGCGCCAAGCACCAGCTCCGCATCGCACTCCAAGCACGCAAAGGCGGCATGGGCAAGCTCAGCATATTTGTCAATGATAAAGAGATCATCGAAGATGCCTTGCAGGGCGCCGGGCCGGGCTGGAGCCGAGACACCACCATTGTTTTGGATTTGGAGCCGTATGCCCGCTACTTTTTGTCCGACACGCTCAATACTATCTCGGTGCGGGCCTACAACCGGGAAAACTGGCTCCGCAGCCCGCTGTACACCCTGAGCTACCGCCCGGTATTCGTTGGTTCCAAAGGCGGTCCCGGACAATCGGCAAGCCCCGGTCCTTTTCGCCGGAAGCCCCGCCCCGCCCTGCACCTGCTTTTGGTCGGCGTTCACGATTATGCGGGCACTGCGCTCGACCTGAAGTACACCGCCAAGGACGCAGAGGACATGGCCGCTGCCCTGCGGCAAGCTGGCGGCGAGCTTTTCGGGGCCGATAGCGTATTTATGCACTTGCTCAGCACCACGCCGGGCAAGCTGCAACCCAGCAAGGCCAGTATCCAGGCTGCTTTCGAGGCCATCGCCGTTAAGGCCAAAGCCGAAGACATCCTGCTGGCGTACTTTTCCGGGCACGGCGTCAACTATGGCGAGGCCGAAAAATCGCTGTTTTATTTTCTTACGATGGAAACCGGCTCCTTCGACCTCAGCGACCCCGGCATCCGCGCTGCACGGGCCATCTCCAGCGAGGAGCTGACCCGATGGATCAATAAGGTGCCGGCCCAAAAGCAGGTACTCATCGTGGATGCCTGCAATTCCGGCAAAATGGTGGAGGACATGGGCGCCGGTGGAAAATCGCTGACAGCCAGCCAGATCCGTGCCATGGACCGCATGAAAGACCGCACGGGCATGTTCATCCTGTCGGGCAGTGCCGCCGACCAAAAGAGCTTCGAAGCCAGCAAATTCCGCCAAAGCCTGCTCACCTACAGCCTGCTCGAAGCCATGCAGGGCGCCGCGCTCAACCTCGACAGAGATATTGACGTGATGCGCCTTTTCGATCAGGCCCGCACCCGCGTGCGCGAGTTGGCGGCCGAGCTTCGGCTTGTGCAGGAGCCGGTCCCCAATTACCCCAAAAATGCCGGCGCCATCTTCATCGGCAGGGTGAACGAAAATGTAACAATCGAGGCGGCGCGGGCCGGCGCTGTGTTTGTCGGCAGTATATTTCAGGACGAAGTGCAGTTCAACGATCCGCTCCATCTGGCGGATGCCGTCAACAATTACCTGCGGGAGGAAGATGCCGCCGGGGCCGGCTTCCTGTTTTTTGATTTGAAAAACATACCGGATGCCTATTCCATCAAAGGTCTATACACCCTCGCCGGCGATGCGGTGACAGTGCGCGCACGGCTGTTCAAAGGCAATGAGGTGGTAGGCCAGGAGTTTACGGTGACCGGCAACAAAAATGCCCTGCCTGCGCTGGTGGAGGCATTGGTGGGGAAGGTACAAGGGATGGAGAAGTAGTATAGGCGAGTGAAGGGGTGACTTAATCAAGGGTGCAACTCCGTAGTCACCCCTTCACTAAGCATGGAAAATTCAAAATACAAGTCATGAAAAAAACACCTTTCATACTCATGTTTTTGGCATTGGCAGCCGGGCTGGCAGCACAGGTCCCGCAATTGGTCGTGCCCATCGGGCATACCGGCATTGTAACGGCGGCGGCTTTTTCTCCCGACGGCCAACAGGTCTTAACCGGCAGTTGGGATGGAACGGCGAAATTGTGGGACTTGCGGGGGCGGGAAATTAAAACCTTCAGCGGGCATACTTCCGGGGTCAGTTCGGTAGCTTTTTCGGCCAATGGCCAACAGGTGCTGACGGCCAGCTTTGACAACACTGTGAAGTTGTGGAGCTTGTCGGGCGGCGAGCCGCTGACCTTCAAGCATACTTCCCACGTCAATTCCGCAGCCTTTTCCCCGGACGGTAAAACGGTGCTGACCGGAAGCGGCGACGGAATTGCCAGACTTTGGAATGTATCGGGCGGCGCTCCTAAAACCTTGTCGGGCCACGATTCCGAGATAACCTCTGTTGCGTTTTCGCCCGACGGCCAAAAAGTGTTGACGGGGAGCTTTGATAAGACTGCAAAGTTGTGGGACCTGTCGGGCGGCGCCCCGCAGACGTTCAGCGGGCATTTCTCCGTCGTCAGTTCTGTGGCCTTTTCACCCGACGGCCAAAAAGTGCTGACGGGAAGTTGGGACGGCGCCACGAAATTGTGGCCCGTAGCCGGGGGAAATCCGCAAACATTTAAAGGCCATGCCTTTCAGGTGAGGGCGGTAGCGTTTTCGCCCGACGGCAATAAGATCGGAACCGGCGGCGGCGACGGAACCGTGATCTGGTGGGACTTATCGGGCAGAGACTCTCTCTCCTTTTCGGGCCATGCCGTCATCATCAGTTCAATCGCCTTTTCGCCCGATGGTCAGAAACTGCTGACGGGAAGTTTTGACAAAACGGCCGGAATGTGGAGCCTGTCGGGGCAGGAAATGCAGCGTTTTCGGGGGCATTCCTTTCCCATCAGTTCTGTGGCCTGGTCTCCTCAAGGGCGGCAGATACTGGCGGGAAGCACAGACGGGATGGCGAAGCTGTGGCACTTGCCGGGGCGCGATGTTCAAACATTTCGGGGGCATGATACTTTGGTCTGGTCGGTAGCGTTTTCGCCCGACGGCCAACAGGTGTTGACGGCAAGCGCAGATAGCACGGCGAAGTTGTGGAACCTGTCGGGAAGGGAAACTCAAACCTTCAAAGGCCACCGTTCGACCGTTTATTCGGCTGCCTTTTCGCCCGACGGTCGGCAAGTGTTGACGGCAAGCGCAGACAGTACGGCCAAACTTTGGAACCTGTCGGGGCGGGAAATTCAAACATTCAAAGGCCATGCCTCCTTCGTTCGGTCGGCAGCCTTTTCGCCCGATGGCCGGCAAGTTTTGACGGGAAGCGGGGACCGAAGCGCAAAGTTGTGGGACTTGTCGGGCGGCGTAAAGCATACATTTTCGGACCCGGCCGGCAGAGTTTCGTCGGTCGCTTTTTCACCGGATGGACAAAAAGTGCTGACCGGTGGAAGTGATAAAACAGCGAAGTTATGGGCTGCGTCGGGCGGCGATCCGCGCACTTTTTCAGGGCACGCCGACGCGCTCACCTCGGTCGCCTTTTCATCGGATGGCCAAAAAATTCTGACCGGAAGCGGAGACCGCACAGCAAAATGGTGGAGTTTATCCTCCCCTGACACCCTGACATTGAGAGGCCATACCTCCTTCGTTCGGTCGGCAGTCTTTTCGCCCGATGGCCGGAAGGTGTTGACGGGAAGTGACGACAATACTGTGAAAATTTGGGATGCAAATAGCGGCCAATGTCTGATGACCTTCATTTCGCTCGATACCAGCGAGTGGGTCGTCACTACGCCATTTGGCCTGTTCGATGCTTCGCCCGGCGCCATGAAACTGATGTATTACACTCAAGGTCTGGAAGTTATCGAATTAGGACAACTCAAAGAGCGCTACTACGAACCCGGCCTGCTGGGTAAGCTGCTGGGGTTCAACGATGACCCGCTGCGCTCGGTGGAGGGCTTCGGCGCTTTGCCGCTGTACCCCAAATTGGATGCCGCCATCGGCGCCGACCAACTCAGCCTCGCCGTAACGCTGACGCCCCGCTCCGGCGGCATCGGAAAGCTCAGCCTCTTTGTCAACGGCAAAGAAGTGCTGGAAGACGCCAATCCACAGCGCGCCGAGCGTGTAAGCATTGATCTGACGCAATTCGCTGAATACTACCTGCCCGGCGAAAACAACCTGCTGGCATTGCGGGCATACAACGCGCAGGGCTGGCTGAAAAGCTCGGCATTGGAACTCGGCTACCAGCCCCCGGCCATCGCGCGCGGAACCTCCTCCGGCCCTGCCGCCGCCACGCTCTCGCGGCCCAAACCCGCTTTGTACGCCATCGTGATAGGCACGGCCGATTACTCTGGCGACAAGTTGGATTTGAAATACGCCGACTTAGACGCCGTGTATTTCAGTCAGGCGCTCCGGGCGGCAGCCCCCGGCGTGTATGCCGACAAGGTGGCCATCACGCTGCTCAACACCCGCGCCGATGACCCGGAGCGGCAGGGCATTTCGAGCAAGGCAGCCATACGCCAGGCATTTGTAGATTTGGTAATCAAAGCCAAAGCTCAGGACGTGCTGATGGTCTATTTTTCAGGGCATGGCGTGACCTATGGCGCTGCCGAAAACGCTCAATTTTATTATCTGACCAAAGACATAGCGAGTGAAAACCTCAGCGACCCGGAGATCAGAAACAACTACGCCATTTCCTCCGCTGAACTGACAGAGTGGATCAAAGCCATCCCTGCGCTCAAGCAGGTGATGGTGATAGACGCCTGCAATTCGGGCAAGATCGTAGAAGACCTGGCGGTGCGAAAAGACCTCAGTTCCACCCAAATCCGGGCATTGGATCGCATGAAAGACCGCACGGGCATGTTCATCCTTACCGGTTCGGCTGCCGATATGGTGAGTTACGAGGCGGGGCAGTACGGGCAGGGTTTGCTCACGTTCAGCCTGTTGGAAGGCATGAGCGGTCCGGCTTTGAGTGACGGCAACGTAGTGGATGTGATGACGCTGTTTCAGCACGCCCGCAACCGGGTGCCCGAATTGGCCCGCGGTATCGGCGGCATACAAAGCCCCGTGCTGGCTTTCCCCGACGGCGGGGCCAGTTTCGACATCGGCCTTGTGGGGCCGGGAGTGAAGATTCCTTTGGCGAAAGCCAAGCCGGTATTTGTGAGAAACAACTTTTTGGACGACGACATCTTCGACGACAGACTGGGCCTGAGCAATGCACTGGCCGATTACTTCCGAAGCATCACATCCAAAGGCGCGCAGGCCGATATGCTGTACTGGGACAACGTGAACGAGTACGAAAATGCCTATTCCATCAAAGGTCTATACACCCTCGCCGGCGATGCGGTGACAGTGCGCGCACGGCTGTTCAAAGGCAATGAGGTGGTGGGAGATAAATTTTCGGTAACGGGCAAGAAGAGCAATGTGCCGGCCTTGGTGGAGGCGATTATTGGGAAGGTACAGGGCATGGTGAAGTGACCGCGCAGGCGTAATTTCCGGTTACGTCCTGACTTCAGAAGTGCAGCGGGTAACATTTTGAACCTTCGACAAATGAATTTTACAGCGATAAATCATTGATTATCGTATTTTACCACCTCAAATCTACATACTATGACACGCATGGTTGCATTATTACTTCTGCTCGCTTTCAGTTGGGCGGCTTATGGCCAGAGCGAAGACATTACGCCGTTGGAGCAGGCGCTTTCCGGCATTCTCACCATTGGTATTTATAAAACCGCTGAAAACGATGTGGTGATGGGCTTTGGCAAACCCGCCAAAAGCTATGCCGAAATAGCCTATGAGCGCAACCTGCAAATGGGCGAGGCCATCTCTACCGGCTCCGGTTTTGTGATCGAATTGGGGGGGCGGTTTTACATCCTCACCAATGTTCACGTCATTGACGCGGCCGAAAAAGGCGAAGGCGCCATCTACGCATACAGCATACAGCGAACCCGCTACCCGCTGCGAATCGTGGGCGGCGACAGCTTTTACGATATTGCCGTGCTGGAGTTTGACGGCGCGGCGCCCGGACCGGAAGTGCAGGCCCTTCGTTTCAGTGACCGGGAAGCCCGGTTTGCCCAAAAAGTGTATGCCATCGGCAATCCCTTAGGCAAATACCCGTATTCCATCACCGAGGGCATTGTCAGCGGCAAAAACAGAGCCTACCACCGGCCTGCAACGGGGCGTTTCGGCTTTTTGCAACACACCGCCACATTGATCTGGGGCAATAGCGGCGGCCCACTGGTGGACGAGCAGGGTAGGGTAGTGGGCATCAACACCTGGATAGAAACTCACGAAAAAAACGGGCAGGAGTACCTGTTTTCACAACTCAATTTTGCGCTGGAAGGTCAAAAAGCTATCCAATTAGCCCGCAATATCATTGCCAATAAAGGCCGGTTGAAGCGCGCTTTTCTCGGCATAGAACTGGCCTCTGCCACTTCGCTCTCCGGCATAGAAAGCCCTCCTTTCATCAATGCCCTGCTCGAAAACAGCCCGGCTTCCGAAGCGCTCAAAGAAATGAAAGGCGCTACCCTCGCCCGCATCAATGGCGAAGAACTGACCACCCTGCAGGATGCAGTGCGCATTCTGGAAGACCTCGCTCCCGGCGACACTGTGCGACTGACGCTGAAACAGGGCCTCGCCCGCAAGGAGGTAGCGCTGGTTTCGGGCGACTTGGAACAAAAGCGCTTAGAGCAAATTGCGCACCATTTTTTTCGCAGTTATACCGACTACAGCCTGTCGGAAAATGCTTCCGGCATCCTCTTGAGCAGTGCCAAACCGAAGTCCCGCATTCAGCAGTTTGAAGCGGTCGGTGTCGGTGACGGCTGGGCTACGTTCAATCTGATTGACGGCCAGGCAGCTTATGGATTGGGCGCGCTGGGCGGCATGAGCAAGCAGGGTGCAATGAGGCTCTACCGGGCCAAAACGATTCAGGAAGCGGGGGCCGTCATCCGGTTTTGCGCCATTGAGGGGCATCTTGGCGCCACACTCATCCACGAAGGAGCATACGCGGGCACGGCCGGCTTTTTTATGCAGGATAAGGACTGGAACGATGTCAAAGTTTTGTACTATTGATTTCGGGTTGGAACGGCTACTTGCCCTAAGCTACTGGCCACAAGCCTCAAGTTACTGGCTACTGGCTGTGATCACTCTACGCTTAGCACCCCGCGCCACGGCGCGGCTACTGCCTACCAAAAAAAAATTCATCATGAGATACACCAACATCCTTTTACCCATTATGCTCCTTTTGCCGCTGCTCGGTTTTGCACAGGAGCGCAGTTTCGGCACCCTGCCATTGGCTCAAAAGCCCGGCGCGTCTGCCCTCCGGGGTCCCGATTTGAAAGACTCGCCGCAGTATGTCCGATCGCTGGCCATTTACAACAAGCTTGTACAAGCTCGCGGAGATTTTCGGTATCCGGTACCTAATTTCTTCATGCGTCGAGAGGAGCGACGCGTAGCCGGCATTGACTACGACAGGCTCGAAATCGTACTGGAAGAAAAAGCCTACGAAGTGTGTGTCGGTTTTGGTGAGGAATCAGAGGCAGCCATCGCCTTTTTGCTGGGCCACGAACTGACGCATTACTACGAAAAACATGTGTGGCAAAAGGGGTTTGCGGCAGAATATAAGGACCTTGAAATCGGCAGCATGAAATTGGACAGCTTAGCCGATGCCGCACGGAGAGAAACCGAGGCCGATTATCTGGGCGGATTTTTGGCCTATTCTGCGGGCTTTGGTTTGTTCGATAAAGGCGGCGAGGTGCTTGCCCGTCTGTACAAAGCCTACGGTATGCCTGAAAACATTCCCGGCTATCCCTCGCTCGCCGACCGGCAGGCGCTGGGCAAACGTACGGCGGAAAAATTGAGCAGCTTAGTGGATGTGTTCGATATGGCCAATCTGCTGACCGCCACCGGCAAATACGCGGAGGCTTATGAGTTTTATCGCTATGTTTTGATGCAGTACCAAAGCCGCGAAATCTACAACAACCTCGGTGTGGCTGCCGTACTCGATGCCCTGCAATATTTCAATCCCAATGAGTTGAAATTTCGCTTTCCGCTGGAACTCGATCTGGAATCCTCTGCCTCTAAAGGCGACGGCATGGCCAATGTGCGCGAGCGGATATTGCGACAGGCCATCCTCCATTTCGATGCAGCCATCAGCCTCGACCCGAACTACGCGCCGGCTTATGTGAACAAAGCCTGTGCCTACGCCCTGCTGGATGATTACACCCGCGCCCGTTTTTACGCATCTGCCGAAGCGAAACAAGCTGCTCAGCGCGGCCAATACCCCAAAATCGCCAGAGATGCCGATGTGCTGCTCGGTATTTTGGAAGCCCGTGAGGGACGCACCGCACAGGCCGACACACTGTTCCGCAACGCAGCCCAACAAGGAGACTACTTGGCCGCATACAACCTCAAAGTGTTGCGCAATGAACCGCTGTCGCCGGAGAGAGCTGCACCCGCGGGCTTGGTCCGAGAACGCATTGCCGGCAAGGCGCTGTCTGATTTGTCTTCAGAGCCGCCTTTTGATCCGGGCAAAAAAGTGGCTGTCGGAAGCGCGCTGGATTTTTATCAGTTTACGGGTTTTGATCAGCCGGCCCGTCTTTTTTACAGTCACAACGTAAAAACCGGCGATCTGCATTTTTATCAACTTACCGCGCCGGGGTATCAGGGCAAAACGGCCCGCGGCATCGGCTTGGGTCAATCGCGTGCAGACATCGTGGCCCAATACGGCGAGCCGGGCAAAACGGTTGAAACCCCTCGCGGGCAGATCATGGTGTATAAGGCTATGCTCTTCGTGCTGGGTGCAGATGGAAAATTGGAGCGCTGGGCGAATTATGCTTCGGAGCAACTGTGAACTCTGTTGAGCTACGAGCTATGAGTCACGAGCTATGAGTTTGTTTTCTCGTTCATAAATTAGATTTTTCATTTGGGGAATTTCAAAATCTCATCTTGAAAAAATGCCCTTTTTTATTTTTGGAAATCAAACTCGTGGCTCATAGCTCGCGGCTCGCAGCTTTTTGCAGGGCGACTGAGTAGTCATAAAAACACAACAACATCCATGCTGAAAAAAACGCTCATATCCGCAGGCTTGCTGTTCATCCTCAATGCCATGTGCGCACAGGAAGAACACGCTTTTGCCTTTGTACTCAATCCGTCCGGTAGTGCGGGGCTGCAAGCCGCTGCCGCGTATAAATTCGAGGTGGCGAACAAGGTATATAAAGACCTGTTGCAGGCCCGCGGAGATGCCCGGCAGCAATCGCCCGAGTTGGTGATGACCAACGGTGCGCGCTATGTGGCTTGGATGGACCCCAAGAAAATCCGCATCGGCATGGAGGAAAAAGCCTACGATGTGTGCGTGCAGTTCGGCCCCGATTCTCTGGCAGCCATGGCCGCGCTGTTGGCCCACGAACTGACTCATTATTATGAAAAACACGACTGGAACCGCAATTTTGCGCACAGCCACTCCGGCCTCAAAGCCGCCAAAGCCATCGGTGAGATAGACGAAGGAATCAAGCAGGAAACCCAGGCCGACTATATGGGCGGAGTGCTGGCGTTTTCGGCGGGCTACGATGTATATGGTGTCATGCCGCGTTTGCTGGAGCAGATTTACCGGTCTTATGGCTTGCCGGATACATTGAAGGGCTATCCAAGTCTTCCGGAGCGGGTGGCCGTGAGCCAAGATGCCATGCGCCGACTGCTCGATCTCCAAACGGTATTTGAAACCGCCCGCTACCTCAGTATTTTGGAAAACTACGAATCGGCGGCGCAGTATCATCGCTATATTTTGCAGGATTTCCAGAGCCGGGAAATTTACAACAACGCGGGCGTCAACCTGGCGCTGGCAGCACTGCCCTATTTCAGTACCGCCGAACTGGGGTATATTTTACCCTTTGAATTGGATGCTCACTCCCGTCTGCACAGCCTCAAAAGCGTGCAATCAGATCGTTTGGAAGTTCGCAAAGCACTACTCGATGAGGCGATTCAGCAGTTCGACCGCGCCATCCTCCTCGATCCGAAGTACGCGCCCGCCTACCTGCACAAAGCCTGCGTGTATGCGGTCAACGGCGAATGGGAGGAGGCCGCGTTTTGGATGAAAAAAGGCCGCCGACTCGCCGCTGCGCCCCAGGTTGCCGGTTTTGAGGTGCTGGAGGGCGTGCTCCATGCCATGCAGGGTGATACGGCCAAAGCGCAGACAGTGCTGGCGACTGCACACCAGCGCGGCAACGTTTTGGCGGGCATCAATCTCGATGTGTTGCAGGGTAACCCGCCGGCGCCTCCCCGCGACGTGGCTGCTCCAAGCCTGGAACGCATAGACAATCTGGCCATAGAGGACTTTCTCCGCAGCCCCGAAGTGGACAAAGAAATTCGGGTGGCCAAGCAGGTCGTCTGTGGTAAAAAAACATGGGCAGACTCGGCGCTTTGGCTCCACTACGAAGACGACGGCCAACAGTACGCAGTGGTTCACTGGTGCGAGGGTACGGGCAAAAATCAAACAGCCAACAGCATCGGCGCAGGCGCCACATCGGCTGCGGTATTGGAGGCTTACGGCGCACCGCAGCGGGTATTGCCCGACCGGGGAGGCTCGCTGTGGGTGTATCCTGGGCTGGGCATCTTGGTGGCCGTTTCCCCGCAAGGGCAGGTGGCCGGCTGGGGCGTTTTCAGAAAATCAAAGTAGCTTGACTTGAGGCTTGCAGCCTGCGGCTTGAGGCTCGCAGATCGCAGCAAATATTCCTAAAACACAAATACGGACAACATGAAAAATCAATTATTAATCTGGGCATGCGCCCTGTTGGGGATGGTCTCCGCTCAGGCGCAGGAAGTCGCTCCGGTGGCCTTGGTAGCCGCATCGGGAAAGGTCGTTTATAGTTCGGGAGGCGCTAAACAGAAATTAGTGCCCGGCGCAGTTATGAAGTCTTCAGGCACGCTCACATTAGGCAAGAACGGCAGCGCCCTATTGCTCTCCGATGGCCGGTTCAAACAGCTCAGCGGCAAGCAATCATGGGTACTCGCTTCACAATTTCAGGCAAGCGCAGAAGGGGTGTCCCGATTGAGTTTCGACCAAACCTTCAGCAATTATGTCATGTCGGCCTTGCAACTGGCCGCATCGCCCGAAAACGCCGGCGATGCCTGGGGCGCCGTTCGCACGGGTACGGGCACGGGCGACGGCTGGGGCAGCGTTCGCACAGGTACAGGCACCGGCGACGGTTGGGGCAATGTGCGCACGGGCACAGGTACCGGCGATGGATGGGGCGTAGTGCGTACCGGCACAGGTACCGGCGACGGCTGGGGCGGTAAAGGCAACAGCATCCGAGCCATACGGCCTTTCGGCAAAGTATTGCCGGGAACGGCCACCTTCCGCTGGTCGAAGCCTGCCGGCAATCGCAGCTTCAAGCTCATCATCTCTGATATGCGCAACCAAACGGTGCTGGAAACCACCACAGTGGATACCTTTTTTACGGTGGACCTGACACAGCCGCCTTTTCAGGCCGGTGTCACCTATCAATGGAGTATTGCCTCTAATGAGTCCCCGGCTGCCGTATCGAATACGCTTCAAATAGAACTGAGCGACGCTGCCGGCCGCAAGGCCGCCATAGAACGCGTGCAACGGGCCGCCTCCCATGCTCAAAATCCGCCCGAAGTGCAAATGCTCATGCAGGCCGTATCATTAGAGCAGGCCGACTTTTTTGAGGAAGCTGCCGGTATTTACAGCACCCTTCAGAAATCCCAACCCAAAAACCAATTGGCACGGCTCATGCACGCCGCTTTTTGGATGCGCTACGGGCTGAAGGAAGTGGCGAGAGAGGCGTATCATAAAAACTGACACGCCTAAGACGGGCATTTTCTGAAGCAGTTCAGCTTTTCCGTTCCTTCCGTTAAGTAATCAGCCATCGGTTGATACTGAGATTGAAAATAGTTCTCCGCTTACTCAACCGTGTACTGGTATTGCGTTTGTACGGAAGAAATCTCGCCTGTTTTGGGATTGCGCTTCGCCATTTCCACATTGATTGTATGTCGGCCAGGAGAAGCCGGCGCCTCGTACCATCCTAAGCCATATTTGCAAGGTATGCCGGCGCCGTTGACTTTGATATGCACATCGCCGCCCAAGCTGTAGAGATAGGGGCTGGCCAGTATCTGTGCCTGAAAGACATCTCCGGCTTTAGGCGAGCAGTCAACGGGATTCAGCACAGGGGCTATGCCAAATCCGCCTTCCTTGCGTTCAAGCTCCGCAGCCATATCCGCATACTGTTTGTCGAGCGCCTGATCTAAATAGACCGTATATAACAACTGAGCTTGTGTGGATAAATTGTGGTACATCAACACGAGTGCGAGGCGGTTGGATATGTTCGTGTATTCGACAGTATCAAAATCCTCGCTGGTTTTATTCAGCCATGCAGCGGGTGTATCTGGCAGGGCTTCCTCATCTGGAAAATGCGCCCGAACCGCTTCTTCAAATGCTTTGAAGGAGGATTGGATACTGGAAATAGTTGCCGGAGGAACGGCCCAATCGGGGGAATCAGCAGGCAAGTTTTCTGCCGCGTTAAGTGTCGCATTCAATTGCGTTTGAAGCGCGGTATGCAAATTGCCTACGGCTTTTATGTCAGCCATCAAATAGGGTAAAGGCTGAAGGGCGTGTATGAAATTTTCTTTCATCCTGCATGTTGCCTCAGCCTGCTGATTGGTTTTTTCCGCCAATATCAGCACCTCTTGGTATGCGGAGTCTAAGTCTGCCATCTGGTTTTTCGTCGCTTGATCTTGAGAGCAGCTTGCTGTGAAAATGAGAAAGAAAAATACGAATCTGTTCATAAAATAAATTTTCTGGTCAAAGCCATATTAAAAGATGGCACTACGATATCCATGTCGAATAGTGCCGAATGTCGTCGCAAATTTCTCATTTCCCCCTCAACACTCATATAAGGCACCGAAAATACATCTCATTTTATACCTTTGCCCTCCGACACACGCACGCATTCATGAATTTAATCATTCCCATGGCAGGTCGCGGTTCGCGTTTGCGCCCGCACACCCTCACCATTCCCAAACCGCTGTTGCCCATTGCCGGCAAGCCCATGGTGCAACGATTGGTAGAAGACATAGCTGCCTCCTTACCGGAAAAAATTGAAGAAATAGCCTTCGTCGTCGGCGATTTCGGGCAAGAAGTGGAAAACCGCCTCTGCGATATTGCCCGGCAGTTGGGCGCGGTAGGCCGTATTTACCGCCAGAATGCGCCGCTGGGCGTGGGCCATGCCATTTATTGCGCCCGCGAAAGCATGACCGGCCGCTGTATGATTGCCTTTTCCGACACCCTGTTTAGAGCTACCTTTGCCTTCGACCCCGACGAAGACGGCATCATCTGGGTGAAAAGCGTACCCGATCCGGTGTCGTTCGGCGTGGTGAAAGTCAGCGAGGACAATGTCATCACAGATTTTGTAGAAAAATCCCCGGTCTTCATCTCCGACCTCGCCATCGTAGGCATTTATTACATCCGCAACGGCCAACAACTGCGCGACGAGCTGGCCTACATGCTCGACAACGACATCAAAGACAAAGGCGAATTTCAACTCACCACGGCGCTGGAGGGCCTCAAACAAAAGGGGCTGCGATTCCGACCGGCCAACATCGAGGAGTGGCTCGACTGTGGCAACAAAGACAACGTGCTGGCTACCAATCGCCGCATGTTGGAACTCAAACACCAGGAGGAAGAATTGATAGACGAATCCGCAGAAGTCATTGATTCTGTGATCATTCCACCTTGCTCCATCGGCGCCGGAGCGGTGGTGCGCAACAGCGTCATCGGGCCTTTTGTATCGGTAGGAAGCAATTCCGGTTTGCATCGCTCCGTTATCAGCAGCAGCATTGTGCAAAGCGAAACTGTGATACACAACGCCAACTTAATCAACTCTTTAATAGGAAATAACGTTGACTACTCCGGAGAGGCGTCGGAAATAAGCTTAGGCGACTACTCCAAGATGTAATAATAAACACGATGAGCAAAACTAAGACACGGCTGGTCCTTCTGATCAGCCTCTGTTGGGCCTTGCACGCAGGCAGTGCCTGGGGCCAGCAAATCACTCAGGCGGCTGCCGAATTGGAAAAAATGTTTGTTGAGGCCTGTCGCGAGCGGGCCATCGGCAACTATGAAAAGGCTGTTCCTTTGTTGGAAGGTCTTCTGAAAAAAGACAACAAAAACCACGCTGCCATGTACGAACTGGCGCGGGTGTACGATGCCCAAAACAAGTATGCGGAGGCTGAAAAACTGATGGTTTCTGCCACGGCGCTGTCGCCGGAAAACAATTGGTACAAAAAGTTTCTGGCCGATGTGTATCAAAAGACGAACAAGTTTTTGTCGGCGGCTACGCTGTACGAACAGCTTGTCAAAAACGACGCCCACAACGATGCCTACTACTATCGCTGGGCCTACTTTTTGGTAAAAGCCGACGCCATAGATCGCGCCATCAAGGTGTATGACGAATTGGAAAAAAACAACGGCATCAGCGAGGAGTCGGTGCGCCGCAAACACTCCCTGTATCTGGGCTTGGGCAACAACAAAAAAGCTGCCGAGGAACTCCAGCGCCTCATTGCTGCCTACCCAAAACGCACTGAATACAGACACCTGTTGGCTGGTTTTTATGAACAAATCGGCGATACCGCCAAGGCACAGGCCGAATACCGCCAGATTTTGAGCATCGCCCCCAACGACTCGCGGGCGCAATTGGCACTTGCCGGCAACGGGCGCAACGCCGCCAACGACGACATCGCCTACCTGCGCGCACTCAAGCCGGTTTTTGAAAATCCGGCAGCCAATATTGATCAGAAGATCGGCAAGATCATTCCTTTTATTCAAAAAGTGGCCGACACCCGCAACACCGAACTGGCCGACGTGGTACTGGAACTCACCTCCATACTCGAAAAAGCGCATCCCGGCGAAGCAAAACCCTTGGCCGCCGCAGGCGATTTGTTCTATTACACCGGCAGGAAAAAAGAGGCTTTGGCCAAATACCTGCGCGCCCTCGACTTGGATAAAGGCGTGTTTACCGTGTGGGAGCAGGCCATGACCATTTATGCCGAGAACGGCCAATACACAGCTCTGCTCAGGATGTCCGAAAATGCGCTCGATTATTTCCCCAACCGCGCTATGGCACACTATTTCAACGCATGGGCGCTGCTGGAAACCGGCCGCAGCTCCGACGCAGCCGATGTGGTGGAGCAGGCCATGCTGATGATCGGGAAAGATCAGCGCGCTGCCGCCCTGCTGTTGGGCGTAAAGGCAGGCATTGCCCATGTTCAAAAAAAACACCCTGCCGCCGATGTGCTCTTCGATGAGGCCGTCAAACAGTACCCGGCCTCCGGAGAACTCTTGGCCCAATACAGCCTCTCCTTGCTGGCGCGCAACGAATACACCGACAAGGCATTGGAAATGGCTCAACAGGCCGACAAGCTGTCGCCTGGAAACGTTGCCGTTGACCATGCCATGGGTTGGGCCTTGCTCAAAAAGAAAGACTTTGCAGGGGCTAAAAGCCGCCTTTCCAAAGCATTGAAAACCAACGAAGAAGAACTCCCGCTTCTATTGGAGCACTACGGCGACCTTTTGTATCAAACGGGGGATATTGACGGGGCTGTCAACTACTGGGCCAAAGCACAGGCCAAAGGGGGGCGTTCTTCGCTGTTGGACAAAAAAATTGCAGATCGCAGGTGGTATGAGTGAGGCGGTGTGCCGCGCTGTGGCGCGGGGTGTGCAGTGTGCGGTAGGCGGTGCGAAGCGTACAGTAAGCCGGCTTGCAGTTGGAGGCTTACGGCATAAAGCCAGCCCGTTCCAACCCGAAATTAGAAATCCGAAATTAGAAATCTTGAATCCAATGCGCAAAGCAAATTTCCATTCCATCCTTCTCATTTTCAGTGCAATCATTTTGTTTGCATCCTGCGGGCCGGGCCGAAAAGTGGGCAAAACCGACCTGAAAGCCAATACGCCCGAAGCCATGCTCAAGCTCATGGCCGCCCGAAAAATAGACGTGCAATGGATGGAAGCCAAAGCCAAATTGGACCTCAACGACGGCAGCCAGTCCATCAAAGCCAATGCCGTCATTCGTATGAAAAAAGACGAGTGGGTCTGGATTTCTGTAAAAAAATTCGGCTTTGAAGGCGGGCGGGCGCTCATTCGCAAAGACTCTGCTTTCATCATCAATCGCCTCAACAACGAGTACTACGCCGAACCGCTCAGCTACCTGGAAAAAACCTACGGCGTGCCGGCTGACTTGGTCGCCCTGCAAAATCTCCTGCTCGGCAACCCGGTGTTTTTACAAACATCCGGTTTTCAACTCGATGAAAGCCCCGAACACTACCGCCTCAGCGGGCAGGGCGGCGGCTTCGAAAATCGTTTTCAGATCAACAAAACCGACCTGACACTGGCACAAATGGAGTTGGAAGACCCCAAAAAACTACAATCGGTGAGATATTCGCTCAGCAATTATGGAGAGCTTGCCGGAAATCGCAAGTTTTCTTACCTTCGCTTGCTGGAATTGAACAGCCCTTCATCGGGCAAAATGTCGGCAGGCATAGAATTTTCAGACGTCGAGATCAATGTACCAAAGGACAACAAATTCGAAATACCTGAAAAATACACCCGTGTGCAGGGCAAATAAGGGCCTGTTGTCATGGGGGCTTTGGTGTGTTTTGTGCTGGTTTTTCCTCCTGCCGAACGCAGGCGCGCAGTCTCGTAAGGAATTGGAAGACAAGCGTTTGAAACTTGTTCAAGAAATCAATCAGACCAATCAGAAACTTCAGGAAACTCAAAAAAACAAAGCGGCTACTTTAGATCGCTACATCGCCCTGCGTTCTCAGGTGAAGAAGCGGCAGCAGTTGGTAGCCACCATGCAGGAGGAGATTACACATGCCGATTCTGCCATTGCCCGCAGCGAATTGGTGATGGGCGCACTCAGCGAAGACATAGCCCGCCTGAGAAACGAGTACGCTCAAATGCTGCGAACTGCCTGGCGACTTCGCCTGCAACAAAGCCATTTGGCCTTTATTTTGTCTTCCAAAAGCCTCAATCAGGCGCTCAAACGCCGCCAATATGTGCGCCAATACGAACGCTATCGTCGCCGCCAGGCAAAGCTGATAGAGGAAACCCAGGAAATGCTCTCCAACAAAATAGCCCAGTTGGAAAAGCGAAAACAGGAACAACGAAACCTCATCGTTTCGGTCGAAGAGCAAACAGAACTGCTGCGCGGCGAAATGGTCAATAAAGACAAGGCTTTGCAGTCGCTCAAAGCAGATGAAGGCCGTTTGGTGAAAGATTTGGAGCGCCGCGAAAAAGAGCGCGAGCGATTCAGCGCGGCCATTGAGCAGATCATCCGCAACGAAATGGCCCAAAAACGCAAAGAGGCCCGCACCGCGCCGCCGCCCCGCAAAATCACCTCGCCGGCCCCCGCAAGCCGCGACGACAGCCCGGAACCAGCCGCTGCCATAGCCGACAACAGTGGCTTCGGGGCGCGCAAAGGCTCCCTGGCATGGCCCGTAGGCGGCGGGCGCATCAGTCGCACATTCGGGCCGCAGCCGCATCCCACCCTCAAAGGCGTCACCGTACCCAACAACGGCGTGGACATCAGCGCTTCAGCCGGTTCGGCGGTCAGCGCCGTACATGCGGGCAAGGTGGTAGGCGTGCAGTTCATTCCGGGCTATCAAAACATGGTCATCGTGCAACATGGCGCGTATTACACGGTCTATTCTAACCTCGAATCCCTCTCGGTAGGCAAAGGCGACGAGGTGGGCGCAGGGCAGGCCATCGGCAAATTGGGCAATGAAGACCTGCATTTCGAGGTGTGGCGCGAGAAACAACGGTTGAATCCGGCCGGGTGGTTGCGGTGATGCGGTTTGCGGTAGGCAGTAGCCGCGCCGTGGCGCGGGGTGCAAAACGTAGAATTTATATACAACCCGGAATCCGGAATCCGAAATCGAGAGTCGGGAATCCGGAATTAGAAATCCGAAATAAATCAGAACATGGCAAAAGAGTGGACATTAGGAGAAAAAGACAATAAAAGCATTGCAAAAGAGACCGAATACGCAGTGTTGGTGGGCGTCATTTGCCAAAATGAAACAGAGGCCCTCGTCAACGAGCATTTGGACGAGTTGGAATTCCTGGCCCTCACCGCCGGCGCCGAGTGCATTCAGCGGTTTACCCAAAAAATGACGCACCCCGACCCGCGCACCTTCATCGGCAAAGGCAAATTGGACGAAATCCGTGAGTACATAGAGCGGCACGAGCAGGTCAACATGGTCATCCTCGACGACGACCTCAGCGGCAAACAGGTCAATATTCTGGAGGAAGCCCTCAAAGTCAAGATCATTGACCGAAGCAGCCTCATTCTCGACATCTTCGCCCGGCGCGCGCAAACGGCGCAGGCCAAAACACAGGTAGAACTGGCCCAATTGCAATACATGCTGCCCCGTCTGCGCGGCTTGTGGACGCACTTGGAGCGCCAACGCGGCGGCATCGGCCTCAGAGGTCCCGGCGAAAAGGAGATAGAAACCGACCGCCGCATCGTGAAGGACAAAATCTCCCAACTCAAGGAAAAACTGCAAGTCATTGATCGCCAAAGCGCAACGCAGCGAAAAACCCGCGGCGAACTCATCCGCGTGGCATTGGTAGGATACACCAACGTAGGCAAATCAACCCTGATGAACCTGCTGAGCAAATCCGAGGTCTTTGCAGAAAACAAGCTCTTTGCCACCTTGGACACCACCGTGCGCAAAGTCGTTTTTGAAGACATGCCCTTCCTGTTGTCCGACACGGTGGGCTTCATCCGCAAGCTGCCGCACCACCTCATCGAGAGTTTCAAATCCACCCTCGACGAAGTGCGCGAAAGCGATATCCTCATCCATGTGGTGGACATTGCACACCCCCAACACGAGGATCACATCCGCACCGTAGAGGAAACCCTGCGCAGCTTGGATGCTTTGGACAAACCTACTATTTTGGTTTTCAATAAAATAGACTTGTACCGCACGCTCAATTACGATCCCTTTGTGGACGACGAGGCCCGCAAAGAAATAGAGGGCGGCCTGCGGGGCAACCTGCGGTACATGTTTGGAAAAGACAACGTTTTTATGTCGGCGGCCACAAAAGAGGGGCTGGCCGAACTGCGCGAAAAGATGACGCGCCTCATCAAGCAGCAATATGTGGTGCGGTATCCGTATCAGGCGGCGCGGTGGAAGTGATGGGCATACACAACTGTTTATCACTAACTCCAAAGGCTACAAGCTATTAGCTACAAGCCTTTAGCTTGGTTGTCAAAAAGAATTAGATTTCCCTCATGGGGGAATACCTCTATCTGCTTTTGAAGATGAATTTTCTACTTTGGGAAAACAAAGCTAAGGGCTTGTAGCTTGTGGCCAACAGCCAATGGAAATTGTTGAGTTTAAAATGTAAAAAATTGAAAAACAACGAACTATGAAAAATATCCTGACCAAATACGCCGAGTTGCTCGTGCATTATTGCATGGAAGTAAAGCCCGGCGACCGACTGTATGTGAACAGCACCATGCTGGCCGAACCGCTCATCCGCGAGGTGTATCGCACGGCTTTGCAGGCTGGCGCCGCGGTGGATGTGGACATGGATTTCAGAGAGAAAAACCGCATCCTCATCAACGAAGGATCGGCTTTTGCGCAGCAGCACGTTTCGCCGGCATACCGGCAGGCCATGAGCGAGTACGAAGCCTACCTGTTCATCAAGGCCCCCTTCAACCTGCGCGAAGACAACGGCTTGAATCCCGATAACGGAGCACTGCGCCGAGAAGCCCTGAAACCCATGCAACAGGAGTACTTCCGGCGCTCGGCCACGCGGGCGCTGAAACGCAATTTCTGCCTCTTTCCCACCGATGCCGGGGCGCAGGAAGCCGGCATGTCGCTCGAAGAGTATCAGCACTTTGTGTATAATGCCTGCCGTTTGTACGACGACAACCCGATGGAAAGCTGGCTCTCGGTGCGCCGCAATCAGCAGCAAATAGTGGACCTGCTGAACAGCCGCGAAAACATACGCTATGTGGGCGAGGGCATAGACATCCGCTTCTCTACCCAGGGCCGCGTGTGGATCAACTCGGACGGCCAAACCAACATGCCTTCGGGCGAGGTCTATACCTCTCCGGTGGAAGACTCGGTGAACGGCGTCATCCATTTTACGCATCCATGTATATATGGCGGCCAGGAAGTGGAGGGCGTGACCCTGTGGGTGAAAGACGGCTATGTGGAAAAATGGGAGGCCAAGCGCGGCCTCGAAGTGTTGGACAGCGTGCTTCAGACAGAGGGTGCGCGCAGGTTTGGCGAGGCGGCGGTGGGAACCAACTACCGCATCAACCGTTTTACCAAAAACATCCTCTTTGATGAGAAAATCGGCGGCACGGTACACATGGCACTGGGGCAGTCTTACCTGCAAACCGGCGGCAAAAACCAGTCGGCGGTGCATTGGGACATGATAGCCGACATGAAAAACGGAGGAATGATCTATGCCGACGACGAAAAAATCTATGAAAATGGAAATTTTTTGTTTTTAGACACAAACAGTTTGCTCGGATAGATAAAAATTCAAGAAGAGCGTATATTTTTGCCATCCTTTAGCGAATAAGGCTTAATATTGCACTCTGCACGGTCAAACATGAAACACAACAACGATAATTTGTCTCCCAAAATCATTAACCAACTGCCAAATCCACTTAACCGTGAACACTAACATTGCTTTTTTAGAGTTAAAGTATGGCAACATCTACGGCGGATACCCAAACTTCTACGCCATCAGCGAAATTGCCCTTTTAGTCTTTGAAACCGGTTCCAACCGAATCTTCCTCGAGAGTTGGGTGAACAACGCCAACGTTGAGATCGTCAATGTATATCCCAAAGTCAATGAATTGGGGCATACCATCGGTCGTGCAAAAGAGGTGGTCAATCTCAAAACCCGCCGTCGCAAACCGTATAAAGACGATTTCCGCATGGAGGAAATGGAGTTGAAATACGCTTTCAAGCAACTCCACCCGGCCAAAATGGCCATCCGGAACTTCCTGATGAAAAACCTCAAGAAGTACCAATTCAGAGACATCATCACCTTTGACGGTCGTCGCGACGTGTTCCTGTGCGAGCGCTCCGGGGTTAATTTCAGCCGTTACAACATCCTTGACCTGCAAAAGGTACTCAACAAAGAAACGGAGTATCTCTTCTCGCTCAACAAGTTGTCGGTGGTCATCAATTTTGAATTGGACAACTCCTATCTGCGTTCCAACAATCTCGAATACTGGCTTCATCCGATCGCGGCCCGTCAGATCATCCCCAAATCAGCCGCTTTCGACGCTGCTCGTTTGATGATGGTTTATAACGAATATACGCAGTTTCACGAGGACTTCATGCGCCGCGGCGCCTTGCTCCTCAATAAGATTCAGAACCTGAAGGAAGAGTAAGGGTTTCCTTCTTTTCCTTTCGGGACCTGTTGGTTGAGCTGCGGCGGAATGGCAATAGCGGCTTCGTATTTATAGAGTGCGAAGTTAAAATTGTACCGCATGGACAGACACGATAAAATCAGGCAATTGGTAGAGCTGCGCGAGCAGGCCCGCCTCGGCGGTGGTGAAAAACGCATCGCCGCCCAACACAGCAAAGGCAAATACACGGCCCGCGAACGCATTGAGAAGCTCCTCGACGAAGGCTCCTTCGAAGAGTACGATATGTTTGTGACCCACCGTAGCACCAACTTCGGTCTCGAAAAAGAAACCTATCTCGGCGACGGCGTCATTACCGGTCGGGGCACCATTGACGGCCGCGTGGTGTATGTCTTCTCGCAGGATTTCACGGTTTTCGGAGGTTCGCTCTCTGAAACATTCGCCCTCAAGATTTGCAAAATCATGGATCAGGCGCTCAAGGTGGGCGCTCCGGTCATAGGCATCAACGACAGCGGCGGCGCCCGCATACAGGAGGGCGTCAACTCGCTGGCGGGCTACGCTGAAATTTTCTACCGCAACATCATGGCTTCGGGGGTGGTGCCCCAGATTTCCGCCATTTTCGGCCCCTGTGCCGGCGGTGCAGTCTATTCGCCCGCGCTCACCGACATCATCATCATGAGCGATAAGACGAGCCACATGTTCGTCACCGGCCCCAAAGTAACCAAAACCGTTACCGGCGAAGACATCAGTACCGAAGACCTTGGCGGGGCAGATATACACACCGGCAAATCGGGGGTGGCACATTTCAAAGCCGAGAGCGAAGACGAGGGCCTGCTCCTCATTCGCAAAATATTGGAATACCTGCCACAGAACAACCTCGAAGACCCCATCGCCACAGAATGTACCGACCCTGTGGATCGCATGGACGACCAACTCAACGAAATCATACCCGACGACCCCAACCAGCCTTACGACGTCAAAGACATCATTCACATCATTGCCGACAACAGCGAATTTCTTGAGATTCAGCGGCATTGGGCCAAAAACATCGTCATCGGTTTTGCCAAATTCGGGGGTATGCCCTGCGGCATCGTGGCCAATCAGCCCAATTTCTTAGCCGGCGTACTCGACATCAACTCGGCGCGCAAGGCCGGGCGCTTTGTGCGTTTTTGCGATGCCTTCAATGTGCCTATTCTCACTTTGGTGGACGTGCCCGGCTTCCTGCCCGGCTCTTTTCAGGAATACGGAGGCATCATTACGCATGGCGCCAAGCTGCTCTTTGCCTACGGCGAGGCTACGGTGCCGAAAATCACCATCACACTGCGCAAGTCTTATGGCGGCGCGCATGACGTGATGGGCAGCAAACAACTCCGTGCCGACATCAACTACGCCTGGCCGGGCGCTGAAATTGCCGTGATGGGAGCGCACGGCGCCATTGAGGTGTTGGAGAGTAAGGCTTTGTCGGAGTTGAAAGACCCGGAGGAGCGGGCTGCGTTTTTCAATGCCAAAGAGGAAGAGTACCGGGAGAAGTTTGCCAATCCGTTCAAAGCGGCGAGTTTCGGCTACATTGATGATATCATTGAGCCGCGCAACACCCGTCCGCGCATCATTCGCGCGCTGCGGGCATTGGCAAGCAAAAAAGACGTGCTGCCGCCGAAGAAACATGCGAATATTCCATTGTAAACCGGTAGGCGGTAGGCAGTAGCCGCGCCGTGGCGCGGGGTGCTAAGCGTAGGGTGTGCCTTCAGTAGGCAGTGGGCGGTAGGCGGTGCCAAGTGCGAGTGTTCGGTAGGCGGTTCCAACCCGGAACCTTGAACCCGAAACCCACCTTAGCCAAGGCTTCGGCGGATGAAACCCGAACCAAAAAACACTTTATCATGGAACAACTTTCTTACGGCATACTCATTTCCATCGTTGGATACAGCGTCACCCTGCTGACATTGGCGCTGCTCTATTACGCGTTTCGCTACCTGCCTAAGCTCTTGCATCTTCAAATCCGCAGACGGCTTCAGAAGTTGGGGCACCACGTTGCTCACAATGAAGACCTGAGCGTAAAAGGCGATGAAGCGGCTGCTATAGCAATGGCTTTGCATTTGTATTTCAATGAGTTGCATGATGAAGAGTCCACGCGCATCACCATCCGCAAGATTCCCAAGACCTACTCGCCCTGGAGTTCTAAAATATTCGGTATGCGCCATCCGATTCGCCGATAAATCAGGTTTTTATGAAAAAGTACAAGTTCCGCATCAAGGGCCATGATTACGAGGTGGAAATACTGTCTGCCGAAAACAATCATGTCGAATTGGAAGTCAATGGTACCCATTATGCCGTCGAGATGCTTCGCGAAACGCCCCAGGCATCCAAGACGCCGGTACTTGTTCGCTCGGCCGTGCCGCCTCCCAAGCCGGAAGAGCGTACCATCAGTCGCAGCACAAGCACCGACACTGTGCCTGTCAAATCGCCGCTGCCCGGTACCGTCACCGCAGTGTTGGTTGCTCCCGGAGCTGTGGTGAACAAAGGCGACACGCTGCTCAAAATAGAGGCCATGAAGATGGAAAACAACATCCATGCTGAAAAGCCGGGCAAGGTGGTTTCTGTTCGGATTAAGCCCGGCGATGCGGTACTCCAAAACGATGTGTTGATTGAAATGGAAGCATCATGAAAAAAGCAGGCGTCATCTTCTTTGTCATTGCGTTGCTGGCGACATTGCATGGCCTCATTGCCCGCTCCGATCAGCAACAGGCTGATGTTCAGTCTGAAACTACGCATCAGGTGTCCGAAGCGGTGGGTACGTTTTTTCACTACACCGGTTTTGCCAATTTCACTGCCGGGCATGGCATTATGATTGCAGTGGGCTTGCTGTTCATTTTTCTGGCCATCAAATACGAATACGAACCCCTGCTTTTGGTGCCCATCGGCACGGGCATCATCATCGGCAATATACCGTTTCAGGCGGGCGCGGGGCTGCAAATCGGCATTTACGAACCCGGCAGCGTACTCAATTATTTGTACTACGGCGTTGTCAAGGGCATTTACCCGCCGCTTATTTTTCTCGGTATCGGGGCCATGACCGACTTCAGTTCGCTCATTTCCAATCCCCGGCTCATGTTGCTGGGCGCTGCTGCGCAATTGGGCATTTTTACTACTTTTCTCGGCGCGCTCATACTGGGCTTTCATCCTGCCGAGGCCGGCGCTATCGGTATCATTGGCGGCGCAGACGGGCCAACGGCTATTTTTTTGGCATCGAGATTGGCCAACGGCGTTCGTGAAATTGGTCAGACGGTCGGCGGAGACCCCGTTTATGCGCGCAACCTCATCGGCCCTATTGCCATAGCCGCGTACTCTTACATGGCATTGGTACCCGTCATTCAGCCGCCCATCATGCGCCTGCTCACTACCCGCCGCGAACGCCTCATGCGCATGAAGCCGCCGCGTGCCGTCAGTCGCACCGAAAAAATGTTGTTTCCCATCGTGGGACTTATCCTCACCACGTTCATTTCGCCCAGTGCGCTGCCGCTGCTGGGTATGCTCTTTTTCGGCAATTTGCTCAAAGAATCGGGCGTCACCAAGCGCTTGGCCGAAACCTCGCGTACAGCCCTCATAGACATTGTTACCATTATTCTGGGGCTTACGGTGGGCGCTTCTACGCAGGCCGACGTATTCCTGACGCCGCAGTCGGTTATGATTTTTGCATTGGGAGCATTTGCATTCGGCGTTTCTACTGCCGGGGGCGTACTTTTTGCTAAAGTGATGAACCTGTTTTTGAAACCTGAAGACCGCATCAATCCGCTCATTGGCGCGGCCGGCGTGTCGGCAGTGCCGGATAGCGCTCGTGTAGCGCAATTGGAAGGCTTACGGGAAGACCCCAGCAATCACTTGCTGATGCACGCCATGGCGCCCAATGTGGCGGGGGTGATCGGCTCAGCGGTGGTGGCGGGGTTGCTGCTCAGTTTTTTGGGGTAAAGCAATGGGCGAGCGGCGGCTCCCACCCGAAACTTTGAACCCTCGCTTTATTTTCCGACGCTGATCCTTATGATTTTCGTGATTTCCGCTGCTCGGAGAGGGACGTAACGATCATAAAAACCTGCGTCTTTCAGCGTCAGAAGCCGGGTCTTGTTTTTTAGACAGGATTTTACAAGATGAACAGGATTTCGGGCAGGTCAGGCCGTAATTTCGGGTTACGCCCTGACTTGTCGGGCGGTTTTTTCCAGCTTAGTGAAGGGGTGACTGCCCCGCTAAAACTTGCCGATTCACCCCTTCACTCCCCCCCAAAACCTCCAACCCGGAACCTTGAACCCGAAATCCACTTGTTCCTCCTCGAAATTAGAAATCCGAAATCCATCCGTTCCCACCCGAAAACCATTCCCTATCTTTGCGGCTCAATCATACATCTCCACAGCCTATGTCACACACAGTCATCATCGGCACGGGCGCCTACCTGCCCACCGAAGTCGTTACCAACGCGGCATTTGAAACCAATGAATTTTACAATCCCGACGGCACGCCGATAGACCGGCCCACCAAAGAGATTGTAGATAAATTGGAAAGCATCACCGGTATCCGCGAGCGACGCTACGCCAAACCCGAACTGCGCAGTTCCGATATTGCCGCCATTGCTGCCCGCCGCGCCGTGGACGATGCAGGCATTGATCCCGAAACCATTGACCAGATCATCGTGGCGCACAATTTCGGCGATATTCTCAGCGGCACCCTCCAAACCGACATTCTGCCCAGCGTAGCCTCCAGAGTGAAGTATTCGCTCGGCATCAAAAACGTGCATTGCGTTCCCTACGATGTCATTTTTGGTTGTCCCGGCTGGGTGCAGGGCCTCATTCAGGCCGATGCTTTTTTTAAAGCCGGCATTGCCAAACGCGCCCTCGTCATCGGTTCCGAAACCCTTTCCCGCATCGTGGACCCGCACGACCGCGACGCCATGATCTTCTCTGACGGCGCCGGTGCGGCTGTGTTGGAGTATCAGCCTACCGAGGGCAAAAAGGGCATCATCGCATCGGCGGTTATCTCTCACGCTCAGGAAGATACCTACTACCTCTTCATGGGGCCGACCAATAAGCCGGAATCGCCCGATAACCACCTGTATATCAAAATGCACGGGCGAAAAATATACGAGTACGCCCTGTCTCATGTGCCCACTGCCATGAAAGAATGCTTAGACCGAGCGGGCGTGCAGCACATCAGCGAGGTGAGCAAAATTTTCATCCATCAGGCCAATGAAAAAATGGACGACGCCATCGTTCGGCGTTTGTTCCGCCTGTACAATGTGCGCGAGTACGATGCTCAGGTGGCGCCTATGAACATTCACGATTTCGGCAACAGCTCGGTAGCTACCATTCCCACTATGTACGACATGGTGCGCCGGGGGCAATTAGGCGAACACCGCGTTCAGGAGGGCGATCTGGTGCTCTTTGCCTCTGTGGGCGCGGGTATGAACATCAATGCGGTGGCGTATCGGTATTGATTTTCGGGGGGGTAGCTTGATAGGAATGGCTTCAAGCTGCGAGCCGTAAGCAGCAGGCCGGTTGTTTGATAATTGGTGTTGGTTGTTAAACTAATATGGTCGGGCAATACGTTAAGGCTTGCGTTCACACCACTCACAGACAGAAAACAGGCATGGATATTTACACCCAAAAGTCTCGTTGGAAACTCTATCTCGGCATTGCAGGGGCGCTCATCGTGCTTATTTCGCTGGTTTACACCACCATGCTCACCAATCGCTTAGCGCTTGAAGAGCGCAACAAAGTCAACATCATCCTCAAAGCACAGGAAGAAATGGCCAAAGAACCTGGCGAAGATTGCATTCCTTGCCTGAGCTGCATGGAAACTAACTTTTATCTGGATGTAATACAGTCGAATAAAACTATTCCTATGATATTGGTGGGAAGCGACGGTATGATTCAGGATGCAGTCAATATGGGAACAGACGACCCTGCCTCGTGGGAGAAGCAGCTCAAAAAAATGCAGGAATCAGACCTTAAGCCCATTCAGGGGCTGGATTTTGCTCTATATTACAGCGAATCCAACATCCTCAAGCAATTGCGCTTTTTCCCTCTTATCCAACTCCTGCTCATCGCGGCCTTTGTGGCGATGGGCTATGTGGGCTTCAGCAATGCCCGCCGCGCCGAACAAAACCGCGTGTGGGTAGGCATGGCCAAAGAAACCGCCCACCAACTCGGCACGCCCATTTCGGCCATCATGGCATGGATAGAGCACCTGCAACTCGTGCTGGAAGAACATACCGATACGGAAGACGTACTGCTGGAACTGAACAAAGATGTCAATCGCCTGCAACTCGTTGCCGACCGCTTCTCCAAAATAGGTTCCGCGCCGGTACTTGATACGGTCAATATTTATGACGAATTAGAGGAATGCCGCTCGTACATGCAAAAACGCGCCTCCCGCAGGGTCAACTTCCATTTTCCCGACCCGGCTTCCTCGCCTGCGCTTTCCGTGCCGCTCAATCCGCCGCTGTTTGACTGGGTGATCGAAAACCTGTTGCGCAATGCCTTAGATGCCATGGACGGCCAGGGCAGCATCAGCGCCGAAGTGACGGAGGATGACCGCTATGTCAGCATTTTGATTACCGATACCGGCAAGGGCATTCCCACCTCCAAATTCAAAACGGTATTTGAACCCGGCTTTACCACCAAAAAACGAGGCTGGGGCCTGGGGCTGTCATTGACCAAGCGCATCATCGAAGACTACCACAAAGGCAGGATATTTGTCAAATGGTCGGAAGAAGGCAAAGGCACAACGTTTTGCATTCAGTTGCCCAAGTAGTCCATTTCTGGGCATGTACATCTGCTACAAAAATAATTTCACGGTCTCTCGTAAAATATATGATTGGGAATGAGCTACCTTTGCAGCGAATTTTCATTGGTACATTATGTAAAAAAAAACGAGTACCGATGAGCGGTTCCGGTCTTAAAAACGTTTGATACATGAGGGCGATCATCTGGAAACGCCCATGAACGAGTTTAAAATATTACACACGTTTTTTGCGCTTCCCGTGCCTATTGCCCTAAGCGAGCGATAAAGAGTAAAACTTCACAAACAATGTCAGCAATGGCTTTCGCCTCCTTGGCGATCTACACCGGTGCACTGGTGTTCATTACCATCTACTGTGTACTTCAGTTCGATCTGTTGTACCATTACAAAAAAAGCAAAAAACAGGCCGCAGGCGCCTCACCGGGGCAGGATAATGCCGTGAAGCAGAAGGCTGTAGCCCAGTTAGCCTTAGCCGGAGATGATTCCGGTGCTACTGCCTTTCCCTCCGCTGCCGATATGAGTATGAGCGAGGACGAACGCAACAAAGAATACCCTTTCGTGACGGTTCAGTTGCCGCTGTACAACGAAATGTACGTCACCGAGCGCCTCATTGACTGCATTGCTCAGTTTGACTATCCGACAGATCGCTTTGAAATTCACGTCCTTGACGATTCTACCGACGAAACGCAGGAAGTAGTGCGCCGCAAAGTGGAAGAGTACAAGGCCAAGGGCTTGCAGATAGAGCAGGTGCGCCGCAAAGAGCGCAAAGGCTACAAGGCCGGCGCCCTCAAAGACGGCATGGAGGTGGCGCGCGGCGAATTCATGGCCATTTTTGATGCCGACTTTCTGCCACGTCCGGATTTTCTCAAAAACACGATCCCGCATTTCCGCGACCCGGAGATCGGCGTGGTGCAAACCCGCTGGGAACACCTCAACGAAGACTACTCGCTTATCACGCAATTGCAGGCGCTCCAGCTCAACGTACACTTCACGGTAGAGCAGCGCGGGCGCATGGCAGGCGGCATGTTGCTACAGTTCAACGGCACAGCGGGCGTATGGCGTCGCAAGGCCATCGAAGATGCCGGCGGCTGGGAGGCCGATACCCTCACTGAAGACTTCGACCTGAGTATTCGCGCACAACTCAAAGGCTGGAAAATCAAGTTTTTGGAAGAAATCGGCTCGCCCGCAGAATTGCCGGTAGAGATGAACGCCCTCAAGTCGCAGCAATTCCGCTGGATGAAAGGCGGCGCCGAAACGGCCAAAAAAATGCTGCCGGTAGTATGGCATTCGCCGCTGTCGCGCTGGAAAAAATTCCATGCTACCATGCACCTGCTGGGCAGCACCATTTTCCTGTTTGTACTCACGGCCTCCATTGCCAGTGTGCCGCTGCTGTATTTCCTCGGTGAGCTGATAGCAGGCGGGTTCAACAAAAATTCCTTTGCTTACTTTATGATCGGCATGTTGTCCATCATATCCATCTATTATGTGGCCAACTTGCAATCGGAAGCGCAGCGCAAAAACGAACCGTTCTCCAAATCCGTCTATCGCTTCATTTTGCACTTCCCTCTGTTCCTTTCGCTGTCTATGGGTATGGCGCTGCACAATTCCCGCGCCGTTCTTCAGGGCTATCTTGGCAAAAAATCTGCCTTTGTGCGCACCCCCAAATTCAATATTTTAGACAAAAAACAAGACAGCGTCAAAGGCAAGTACATGATGCGCAAATTGGAATGGACCACCATCGGCGAGGGCTTGTTGGCCTTGTACTTTCTGGGGGCGGTGGCACTGGCGTTTTATGTTCAAAACACTACCTTTCTGGTGTTTCACCTCATGTTGGCCTTTGGCTACAGCACCATATTTTTCTATACGCTCAGGCATCGTAGCCTGGGGTGATTGGCGGGGGCTGAAACACAAAGTGTACATTCTCCAACAGAATTAAGTGGTGGGGATATCGCCTGTTTGGCTTGCTTTGCCTTTTAGAGCGGGGTTGTGGTATTAATTCACATCAACAAAGACATGTCAAATGATTAAAATGTTGTTGTCATTGCTGGTACTCTTATGTTTTGGAGCAGCCCAGGGACAAGATTATTCCTGCCGGATAAAGACTTCTGAAGGAAGGACTCTATACATTCATACAGAGAATAAATTTGAAATAGATGAAAGCGGGTTTGGAAGGGAAGGCATTCATGTGGAGACGAACAATGGAGAAATCCAAAGGTTCTCCAAAGGTAAATACATGATAAAACCCAATTCTATGGGGGATTGTGTAATCTCCATTTACAATAAGGAGAAATCAAAGAAGATTCATTCAGAGCTGTTTTTTGTCGTTTATTCGGTACAACCTGTAATCATCCCTGTTTTTTATTCTCAGGAGTATCAAATGACTGACAACGAAATACCTATAGACAGGCTCGAAGATTTACGAGGATTCTCGACAATGGTATATAGTCGTAATCAAATTATCTTTTTAGTTGAAGAAATGAAATTGATAATACGATCAAAAAAGAAGGGAGAATTCGAGTTTGTCACCAATGGAAATCTGAGCAAAGAAATTAAAGCGAAGATAAACTCACTCGATAAAGGCGATTTAATCTTGTTAAAAAATATTATGATAAAATCCGTTACTGATTACGAACGAAACAGCACCCCCGACCAGATATTCAAAATACAGCCAACAGTGTATTTTGTGAAATAGCCAAGCATCCATCCAAGGGAGCCCCTTCCATGAGATAAGAAGAAAATGCCTGCCAACAGACCTTTGTTGGCCTTACTCCGCATTTTCCGGGAACAATCTGTCACTTACCTTGTTGTTATGGCATCAATGCTTTGAATAAAGATTGTAATGCTATCGTTTATTTGTGAGTAATCTTTTTCCAAAGATCATTTTTTACGAATCGGCAAGGCTGTAAGGCCATTATACTGCCGATTTCGCATGGTGACTGAGGCTTTTGAGGAGAGGTACAATAGTATCTCTCCTTTTTTATTTAGTTTTGCTGCAAAGTCTCCACCATGAAATTCAACACAGGTTTTGATCTCAAACACCTGCGCGGCGACCTGTTTGGCGGCATCACCGCGGGTATCGTGGCGCTGCCGCTGGCTTTGGCGTTCGGTGCACAAACTGAACTCGGCGCCATTGCAGGTTTGTACGGCGCCATTGCGCTCGGTTTTTTTGCAGCGCTTTTCGGCGGCACACCGGTACAAATCAGCGGCCCTACTGCCCCCATGACAGTTGTTTCTGCGGTCATCATTGCCGAATCAACTCAACGTGCGGGCAGTTTGCAGGAAGCTATTCCCTTAGTATTGGCCGTTTTTTTTGTTGCCGGCCTGTTGCAGGTGCTTATGGGCGTATTCCGTATCGGAAAGTACATTCGCTACATTCCTTACCCGGTGGTATCGGGGTTTATGAGCGGTATCGGGGTCATTATCATCATTGGGCAGATTTTTCCGCTTTTCGGGGCGATGACCCCTACCGGAGGCTCGTTGGCCGTATTGAAGAGTTTGGACGATTTGCCCCGTGTTATTGACTGGGAGGCCGTAGTGTTGTCCATTATTGCCGTGGTATTGGTTTATTTTTCTCCGCGCATCATCAAAGCCGTGCCGAGTACGCTCATTGCTTTGCTGGGAGTTTCACTGCTGGGCTATCTCGTGTTTCGCGGAGAGGTGGGTCTCATCAGCGACAGCAGCGGCGGCAAAATGCCCAGCGGCGTACCCACCTTGCACCTCCATTTTTTTGCCCCCTTGCTGGTACCCGCCAACTGGAAACTCATTTTGGAATATGCAGCCACGTTGGCAGCGCTGGGCGCTATTGACACGCTTCTTACTTCGGTAGTAGCCGACAATATCACCAAAACCAAACACGACAGCAACCAAGAATTGGTGGGACAGGGCATCGGCAATATGGCGGCGGCGTTCATTGCAGGATTGCCCGGTGCGGGCGCTACCATGCGAACCGTCATCAATGCCAATTCAGGTGGCAAAACAAGGCTCTCCGGCATCGTCGCGGCGTTGCTGTTGTTGGCCATTCTGTTGGGCATGGGGCCTTTGGTAGGACAGGTTCCCACAGCGGTACTGGCAGGCATTTTGCTCACTGTGGGTATCGGCATCATAGATTACAAAGGCATACGGAATATCAGGGCCATCCCTCGCAGCGATGCCATTATTATGATGGCGGTTCTTGTTCTCACGGTGTTCGTCGGCCTGCTGGAGGCGGTAGCCATCGGTATGTTGCTGGCTTCTATTCTTTTTATGAAAGCCATTTCCGACGTGGTAGAACATCGAACCGTATCGGCGCCTCTGACAAGTTATTCCTCGGAAATTCCCTGGAACGACGAGATCGGCCTGCTGGAAAAAGTAGGCAGTAAGGTGTATATCAAGCACTTGGACGGGCCGTTGTTTTTTGGTTTTGCTTCTCGTTTCCAGGAAATGTCCAAAGTAATGCCCGGCGTGAAAGTCGTGGTTTTTAGAATGAAAAAAGTACCCTATATTGACCAATCCGGTATGCTGGCCATGGAAGAAGCTGTCCTCGACTTACAACGGCAAGGCATCACAGTCGCCATGACCGGGCTTCAGCAACAGCCCAAAGCCATGTTGGAGGGCATCAAGCTCATTCCTAATATACTGCCCAACCATTTGGTGTTTAAAAATTTTGATGCCTGCGCGGATTGGCTGCGCGAATTCTGCACTGCCGAGACAGCATGAGAACAACTGCCGAATAATGAACAAAATATGGATGCCGATCATTTTGTGGGCATAATCTCACACCATGCGCACATACCCTGCCAAAGTTCTTTTGTTCGGCGAGCATATTCTGCTGCGCGGCGCGGCGGCGCTCGCTGCACCCTTGCATTTGTATGGCGGCCAATGGCAATTCGGCTCTGATTCCGGCCAACAATTTCGCCTCCGCGAATGGGTGGAGTATCTGCTACAATTGCCTTGCGATTTCCGCCTTGCCGCTTTTAAAGACGACCTCGAAGCAGGCTTGTTTTTTCAGTCCGACATCCCCACCGGATACGGCCTGGGTAGTTCCGGCGCCCTGTGTGCTGCTGCCTACGAACGCTATGCCAATCAGCCCATAGCGCGCCATGATGCCTCGCTCCTGCCCGAACTCCGTAACATCCTGGCGGCAATGGAGAGCTTCTTTCACGGCGCCAGTTCTGGTATTGATCCATTGGTATCCTATCTGAATCAGCCTCTGTTGCTGCGCCCCGACGGCGCCTTAGATGCAGTACAAGTGCCTGCTTTGCCGCCGGGAATGACTTTGTTTTTGCTCGACAGCCGCCGCACGCGCTCTACCGGGCCTATGGTGCAGTATTTCCGGCAGCGCTGCGAAGACCCCGCCTTTGAAACACTGATGCGCACCGAACTGCTTGATGTTTCTGATGCTGCCGTGTCTGCCTGGTTGGATCATCGCATGGAGGATTTCAGCCGGCATTTTCAGTGCATCAGCCAGTTTCAGGCACAACACCTGGCGCCCATGATTCCCGATGAGGTGTTGCAAATATGGCAGGAAGGCAATGCAAGGGGCGCTTTTTCGCTCAAACTTTGCGGCGCCGGTGGCGGGGGCGTTTTTCTGGGGCTGGCTTTCACTCCCTTATTCGAGCATGAAGGTTGGATAGGAGATTTTCCCTGCCATGTTTTGGCTGTCTGAAAAGTAAGGTTTAAAACAGCAAACCTGCCGGCGCACACTACGAAGTAGTGGGGCAAAAATAAAGTG
>DDUV01000032.1:123216-181306 GCA_002344975.1 Saprospiraceae bacterium UBA2329
CTTAAAATGAAACGTTTACTTATCTAATCCTTTGGCGAAAATGTTCACTTTATTTTTTTATCGCCCTAAGGCGCCGACAGGCTTGCAAATACTATATAAACCCTCTAATTTTTAGCGGTTCAACACCACTTTACGCGTCGCATCCGGAAGACCTTCCGACTTGACCCGTACCCAATACATACCGCGTTGGAGTTGGCTCAAATCGAGCGTCTCGACAGTGGTTTGTACTTCATCCATTTCTTTGAATTTCAACAGTTTGCCTTCGAGGCTGTACATCTCGATGCGCACCGGCTTACCTGCGTATTGAGTCAAATCAATATTCAACTGTCCGGAAGTCGGGTTCGGGAATACGTCGAATTCAATTTGCCCCAGCGTAGCCTGCACATCTGCGTTGTTCACGGAGGGCGGATTCGCCTGTGTGAAACCAACGTTGGAGAACGTAGCCGTCATCGTGCCGTTGGCAGTGCTGTTGGTTGCCACCAAGCCTACCTGAATGCAAGATTGCATGGTGATATTTTGCGAACCTACGACGTACCAGGCAGTTCCATTCGGCGATGTGTACATCGTAAACTGGTTGCCGGCGCGCACGATGCGCAGCCAATAGCGGCTGCTGCTTGCAAACTGCTGAGGGAAAGACTGGCCATTGGTGGCAACGCGGAATTCCCGGCGGTGCAGGCTGCTCAGGTTGGTCACAAGTTGTGCTTTTTTCGCGCCCGCATCGTTGGTTTCACGCATGATTACGCCGGCCCAGCCACCTGCGAGCGGGTTCATGCCGGTGACCAGAGCCGTGATGCTGCCGTCACCGCAGAGTTGACGGCGGGCAAATACGTTTTCATCCGTTGTGAACGGAGAATCAGAGTAACAGTTGGAGCTGGTAATCGTCCACTGGCCCGTTGCTGTATTGAATGCCACGTTGTTGGCCGCTTCATTACAGTTGACGTTGGCCGATTGCCAATTGCAGGGCAGGCCGCTCACGGTAATCTGGCTGGTGCAGGTACTTATAATTCCGCCCTGATCCGTCACTGTAATCGTTACAGGCACTGTTTGCCCCACTTGCGTACAGAGAATGCTGGCCGGATTGGCAGTAATGCTCTGTATTTGACAGCCGCCGATGATCTGTACCAGAGCAGCGGGCGTAAGTGCAATACTCGACTCTCCGTTGAAATTGACCGAGCCGTTGACGCAGGTAATATTCAATGGCTGGCTGCAAACAGGAGGAGACGTCGTCACGCCGGCAGACGCCTGGCTGAAGGTATTGGCATCCGTATCGCACAGGCAGCGGGTTTGGATTGTTTGAGCCGGGCCGGTCTGGTTGTAAGTCGGCAGAGTGGTACTCCAGCTTTGGCCGCCGTTGGTACTGTATTGAATGCTGCTGCCGCTGGGGCAACCCGTTGTGGGCGCTGCAATGCTGCCGCCGAAAGCCGTACATCCCGTGCCGCAGGTGCTGTTGGTGATTTGCACCTCGCCCGGAGCGACGCTCAACGCAGGACAAAGCGAAGGATCGTTACAACCTGAAATGGTCAGGTCGTCTATGCGCCAGTTGGCTGTGCCTGTGCCGGGACTGCCCGCTCCATTGTATCCATAAATGCGAATAGTGAGTGGCTGGCCTGCGCCGGAGGCCACGGAAAGTCCTGTGTTGGATTGTAAAGCCCAGACGCTGTTGCTCAATAAGGCGCCCCCGGCTACTTCCGTAGCATAGTTGTTCGCACTGGTGCGAATGCTGTATGCCAGCGGACCTGTGCCGGTAGAGCGCGAACCAAAACTGATTCCGTTGAGCGTGAATACGGTTCCGGCATCGGGCGTCACAACCACTTCAAAATAAGCGCTGCCGTTGGCGCCGGTATTCAACGCTCCGATGCGCGCTGCTGCGCCGGCATTGCCGCCGCCTGATACGCCCGGATAACCGGAAGAAACGCTGGCCGTAGTTATCAGTGTCGTTGTGCCGTTGTTGTTGCCCCTGCCGATATCTCCAAAACTCGTATTGGCTACGGTATTCGTAGTCACGGGTTCCGTTGTCATATTCCAGTAAGCATTGCCGCAGGGGGTCGGGCAAAGGACGGGCTGCGTTGCCTCGCTCACCGTACTGCTTACACAGTCGGTGGTCGTATTGCGGCAACGCGCATATACCGTGAAAGCGGTTGTGGTATAAGTCGGCGCCGTTGTTGACCACGGGCCGCTTGCATTCGTAGCATACTCCACCACCGTACCTGCACCGCAACCGGTGGCGACAATGGTTCCCGGTGTGGTAGGGCATACGTTGTTGGTGATGGTCAGGGTAGGCATACCCGGAGTGGTACAGGCGCCGGGTGCAGTAGTGCCAACCGTAGCAGTGTTGCTGCGACAACCGTTGGCGCCGAGTACAGATGCGATGATGGTCTGAGCCGGGCCGGTTTGGTTATACGTCGGCAGCGTGGCGCTCCAGTTTTGACCGCCGTCGGTAGAGTATTCCAAAGTGCCGCCCGTGCCGCTCACTGTGCCGAGGGCAATGCTGCCGCCGCTCACGGCGCAAGCCGTACAAGTGCTGTTGGTGATGTCCAATGCGCCGGTGGGCGCATCAGGAGTGACGCATGTGCCGGGCGTAGTCTGGCCTACTTGCGTGGTGTTGCTGCGGCAACCATTGGCGCCGAGTACAGATGCGATGATGGTCTGAGCCGGGCCGGTTTGGTTATACGTCGGCAGTGTGGCGCTCCAGTTTTGGCCGCCGTCAGTCGAGTACTCCAAAGTGCCGCCCGTGCCGCTCACTGTGCCGAGGGCAATGCTGCCGCCGCTCACGGCGCAAGCCGTACAAGTGCTGTTGGTGATGTCCAGCGTACCAGTGGGTGCGGCAGGAGTGACACATGTGCCGGGCGCCGTCGTTACGCCCGTAGAAGCCGGGCTGGTGGTATTGGCATCCGTATCGCACAAGCAGCGGGTCTGGATGGTGAGTCCGGCTGCGTAGGTGGGCAGGGTGCTCGTCCATCCGCCGCCGTTGACATTATATTGAATGCTGCTGCCTGTGGGGCAACCCATGGTGGGCACTGCAATGCTGCCGCCGGAAACGGTGCAACCCGTGCCGCAGGTGCTGTTGGTGATTTGCACTTCGCCCGGGGCGGAGTTGATCACCGGGCAGCATCCAGCCGGAGGATCGAGGGTAAACGTCTCAAATGCCTCACAGCCGCCGCGATCCGTTACCATGACGTCATAGTCGCCGGGGCCTAAGTTGGTCAGGTCCTGAGTGGTTTCGTTGTTGCTCCATGCAAACGTATAAGGAGCAATGCCGCCCGTGATCGTCAAAGTGATAGAGCCTCCGTTGGGCATGGCGCAGGAAGGCTGAACTTCAACACCTGTAATTTCGATATCGTCAGGCGATTGCGTCATCGTAGCGGAGCCGCTCAAAGAACCGACTGGTACAGCGCATCCATTGGCATCCGTTACAGATACCAAAGTATAAGTGCTGGTGCCGTACACGGCTCTGTTGATGTTGCTTCCGCTGGTATAGTTGTTGACTGTAAAGTCTGTCACTCCGTCATTAATGACTACCGTAAATTGGCCTGCACCTCCCGTGATGTTCACTACAACAGGCGCGTTGCCGGTATTGCCTTCAGCGCAGAAAAATCCTGTTCCGCTGATAACGGCTGCTGTGGGAGGTGTACACTGGCCCGGCGCCGTTACACCCACTTGCGTGGAACTGCTGCGGCAACCTCCGCCATCTGCAACACTGGCCAAGATGGTCTGTGCCGGTCCGGTTTGGTTGTAAGTCGGCAGTGTGGCGCTCCAGTTTAGGCCGCCATCGGTAGAGTATTCCAAAGTGCCGCCTGTACCGCTCACCGTGCCGAGGGCAATGCTGCCGCCGCTCACTACGCAAGCTGTACAAGTGCTGTTGGTGATGTCCAATGCGCCGGTGGGCGCGGCAGGAGCAGATGTGCAGGTGCCGGGAACCGTTTCGCCTACTTGCGTGGTGTTGCTGCGGCAACCGTTGGCGCCCAATACACTGGCCAGAATGGTCTGTGCCGGTCCGGTTTGGTTGTAAGTCGGCAGTGTGGCGCTCCAGTTTAGGCCGCCATCGGTAGAGTATTCCAAAGTGCCGCCTGTGCCGCTCACCGTGCCGAGGGCAATGCTGCCGCCGCTCACTACGCAAGCTGTACAAGTGCTGTTGGTGATGTCCAATGCGCCGGTGGGCGCGGCAGGAGTGACGCATGTGCCGGGCGTAGTCTGGCCTACTTGCGTGGTGTTGCTGCGGCAACCATTGGCGCCGAGTACAGATGCGATGATGGTCTGAGCCGGGCCGGTTTGGTTATACGTCGGCAGTGTGGCGCTCCAGTTTAGGCCGCCATCGGTAGAGTATTCCAAGGTGCCGCCTGTGCCGCTCACCGTGCCGATGGCAATGCTGCCTCCGCTCACTATGCAAGCCGTACAAGTGCTGTTGGTGATGTCCAAAGCGCCGGTGGGTGCATCCGGAGTGACGCATGTGCCGGGAGCGGTCGTCACGCCCGTAGAAGCCGGGCTGGCGGTATTGGCGTCTGTATCGCACAAGCAGCGCGTCTGGATGGTAAGGCCTGCTGCGTAGGTGGGCAGTGTGCTCGTCCATCCGCCGCCGTTGACATTATATTGAATGCTGCTGCCTGTGGGGCAACCCATGGTGGGCGCTGCAATGCTGCCGCCTGTTACCGTACACCCCGTGCCGCAGGTGCTGTTGGTGATTTGCACCTCGCCGGGGGCGGTGCTGAGATCAGGGCAAGTGGGACAAACTGTCGGAGCGGTTGTTCCACTTACTACGGGGCCAGAACAGTCGGTCGTCGTGTTGCGGCAACGCACATATACCGTAATGGCGGATGTGGTGTACGTCGGCGCAGTCGTCGTCCAAGGTCCTGCTTCATTGGTAGCATACTCCAAAACTGTGCCGCCGCCGCAGCCGCTACCCGAAATAGTTCCTGAAGAGGAAGGGCAAACGTTGTCGGTGATGGTGAGCACCAAGCCGCAATTATTGACTGGAGAAGCTGAGTTGCGGGGATTTGGGGCGCCCGCTGCGAAATCTGCCGAGTTGTTGTTGGTCTCCGTACAGCCATTATTGGCGCGTAAGATGGCAGTGGTATTACTATGAGCAGGGCCGTTCGCTGATTCCGAGCAGTTTGCCGTAGTACCATAACCCACAAAATCAAGGATATGTGTACCACTGGGGCATGCGCCGGTTAGTGCCGTTGTGCTACTTACAAGCGCCACTTTACCCGCCGCAACAGCCATATTCATAGTGCCTGTAGCATCTGGTGTGGGTAATGCAACTCCATTAGCGCCTCCTGTTGCCAAACGGACTAAATAATACTTGCCGGGCGCAATTGTACCACTCAGGTTGGCGCCAGTCCATGACGTACCAGTTGCAGCGGCATATTGTACAGAGTAACCACTTAGATTGACCGTAGTAGCTCCACCATTGTATAGTTCAATAAAGTCATGTGTGTAGGGCGCGCTGGTATTCCCACCCCCGCCATACACCTGGCTGATGCGCAGGCCGCAAGGCGCGGGCTCCGAAATCGCAAACACCGCATTCGACACATCAAAGAAGGTAGAAGCCGAGCGGAAATTGCCGCCCACGCTGCATTGCACCAGCACGCGGGCTGTGGCGCTGGCCGTACCGGGCATGGTCACACTGGCCGAGCCGTTGTTGGGGAAGGTGCCCAATACGGTATAAGTAACGCCGTTGTCGGTAGAAATCAGCACGTCCACATTGATGCAGTGGGCATCGGTGCCGTTCACCGTCCAGGTCACGTTTTGGGTAGAACTCGTCGCCCAGGATTCACCACCGTTGGGGGCAGTTACGTTGAACGGGCCTGTATCGGCCACCGTGACCACCATATTGTCGTTGGCCGTGCGGCCCCAGTTGGTGTTGTTATCGCGGGCCGTCATGCGGAAATTCAAGGTACGAGCTACGCAAGGCAGCTTTTCCCAGGCCGGGGTATTGTTGTTGCCGGCCAGTACGTCGCTCATTTGAGGGAATACGCGGTAGTTGTTGCTCGTCGGCGGGCGGAACCGGAACAAAGGCTGGGTAGTCGTGTTGCAATTGGGCGATCCCGTCGTTGCAGCTCCCGATCCGTTGAATTGTTCCCACGAGAAAGTAATGGGATCCGAGTTGGCATCTGTGCCGGCTCCCACAAGGATGAAAGGCGTTTGTTTTGGAATGGTAAAGTCCGATTGTGCATTGGCCGTTGGAGCGGCGTTGTTGCCGGTTCCGGGGGTTGAAATGGCCGCACAGGTACCGCCTGATGAAATATAGGTGTTTATCTGACCAATGGAGGCCGCGTGGAAGTAGGGATCGCTGAAGCCCTGGTAGCTCGGCGCCGCGCCGCACACGCCGGCATACGCCATGATGGTAGAGCCTTCGCCGGTTTCAAAACGGAAGTTATCTTCTGAAGTACCGCATTCAGAGGACGCAAACGTGTGATCACCACCAAACTGATGCCCCAGCTCATGCGCCATGTAATCTACATAGAGTTGTGTGACAGAGCCATTGGAGCCTGAAAAACCGCCACCTTTAAGCGAATTGTTACAAACCACGCCCAGATAAGCTACACCCCCAGTATTGGCCCAAAGCAGAGAGTGGCCCACATCGAAGCCGCCGGAGCCTAAGCCGCTGCTGTTGACAATAAAGCTATGTACAGAACCTATATTTGTATGGTCCGCCAGCACCGCATCTGCGCAAGCGACATTGGAAACTAAAGTTAAATGTACTCCCAGATCGCGTTCATATACCGCGTTCACCATATTTATACCAGAGGCAAAGGAGTTGAGCACATTGGCAGCCATATACGGCATGCCGCCAAACTGTGTGCGGTAAGTAGCGTCGGCAATGATAGCCAGGCGATAAGTGCGCAGGTTGGCGGGCGTTTTGGGCGAACCAGACTCGGTGGGCTTGTATCCACTCCTGCGGTGGGTGTCATCCACACCGCAGCGGAACCCCGGTACTTCCAGGTCGGATTTGTAATACACAATGTGCGCATTGACATCACTACGAGAGGCAGGCTCTATGACATAGGTGATGTCGCCGCTGAACACCGCTGCATGGAACCCAGTCGGGCTGATGTCGCAACGGATGCTCACCTGCCGCGAGTTTTTGGCGTAGCCCTTGAAGGTCTTCACCGTATATAAATGAGCCACTTCATCGGCCACCACCGTGGTAGGACTGATGAAAAACTCGGAGTAGCTGCCCTCCGGGTTCGGAATGCTGATGAGCAGGGGCGGCGCATCGGCGGGCCGACGGTGAGCATCGCTCAACTCCTGATACAATGCAGGCACGTCTAAGCGGGCCAGCCTGTACTCCTTGGGGAATTGGGCTTGCATCAGTTGCCCTTGAGGAATGTTGAAACCATCGGGCGCAAAGTCCCAATGACGGTTGCTCTGGGCGAACGTGCTACTGAAAGAAACCAGCAGCGCACCGACCACCCAGATCAGGTAAAGCATCTTCTTCATAGAGGATTAAATTATGTGATAAGATAGAGATTAAGTGCTACCTGATGGAGATATGCACAGGGCCGTTTTTTCCGTGTGACGCATTGGTGAAAGCCGACCTTGGAGGCTATGTCTGCCATGAGATAATTGCGGCACAAAGAAAATAAAATTTGGGCTTAGTTAATAGTCTGCGGGGTGACAAAAAGGGGGACAACGCCCACAATTAACATGCAGGTCACAATCGGATATGCCAATGCCGATAAGGAGCGATAAAAAATAAATCTTCATTTTCGCCAAAGGATTCGCTAAGTAAACGATTCATTTTAAGCGTCTTAGCTAATCCTTTGGCCGAAAGAAAATGAATATTTATTTTGCCCCACTACTTATGATAAAAAAATGCCTGTTTTTTAAACGCCTCTTACACAGCTATTTCCGCCATTTTGCCTCTCTTGCGCGGCAGCTTCACCGCTTCCAGCGCCTGCTCGATGTCCCAGATCAAATCATCCACATTTTCTACGCCGATGGACAAGCGCACGAGGCCCGGCGTGATGTGCATGGCTTCGCGTTCTTGCGGAGGCACCCCGGCGTGGGTCATAGTAGCCGGATGTTGTGCCAGCGATTCGGTGCTGCCGAGGCTGACCGCCAGCTTCATGATTTGCAGGTGATTCAAAAATGCAAAGGCTTCTTTTTCGCCGCCATGCACTTCAAACGCCACCATAGCGCCCGGCGAGAGGCACTGTTTTTTATAAATATCGTAAGACCGCCCGTCGGCCTCCGTCAGCAGTCCGAGGTAGTGAATGGACTTCACCTTGGGGTGCTGTTGCAGGTAGCGCGCCACCACCCAGGCGTTTTCGGTCTGTTGCTCCATGCGCAATTTGAGGGTTTCCAAACTGCGCAGCAGCAGCCACGAAGTCCAGGGGCCGGCCATGGTGCCGAGGAAGGTGCGCAGGGTTTTTACGCGGCGAATCAACTCGGTAGACCCCAGGCAGGCGCCCGCAATGAGGTCGCTGTGCCCGCCTATGTATTTGGTGGCGGAGTACAGCACGAGATCGGCGCCAAACGCCAATGGATGCTGAAATACCGGCCCCAGATAAGTATTGTCCACAGCCACCAGCACGCGCTTTTCGGCGGTCGAAAACCGGTTGGCCACGCGGCGCATCGCCTCTATGTCGGTGATGCTGTTGGTGGGGTTGCCCGGTGTCTCAATATAAATCATGCCCAGTCGCTCTGCCATTCCCGAGTCCTCCACCAAACGGGCAATATCCGCCTCTTCCATCTCTGCATCGAAGCCCAAACTGCGTATGCCGAAACGCCCCAGCACCTCCGATATGAAGTGCATGGTGCCGCCGTACAGCGGGTTGCTGTGCAGAACCAGATCGCCCGGACGCAAAAATTCCATCATCGTGGTGGCAATGGCCGACATGCCGCTGTCAAACACGGCGCAGGCCTCGGCGCGGTCCCACAGGGTGAGGCGGTCTTCCAAAATTTCGAGGTCCGGATTGTTCAAACGGCTGTAAATCAGGCCCTGTTCCTCGCCGGGTTTGGGCGGGCGCAGGCCGTAAGCCAGTTCAAAATGCGCCTTGCCTTCCTCCGCCGTGCGGAACACGAAGGTCGAGGTCTGAAAAATCGGGCACTTCACAGCGCCTTCCGACAGGGCCGGATTGTACCCGTAGCTCATCATGCGGCTCTCCGGGCGGAGGTGATCTTTGGTCTTTTTCATGCTGGTCTTTTTTTCTTTTTTAGGGGCGCCCCCCGCCTCTGGTAAATTCAGCCGGCGGGGCCGGGCTATCCACTGCATGGCGGCGGTTTTATACTAGGAGACATTGCATGCAATGTCTCTACACAAAACCGCCGCCATTCCGTTGCTATCCCTGGCGCGACCCATTGGTACAAATTTCGCCCCTTTTAGATGAATTTCCTACTATTTAATTAAATCAAAGAATATAAAACTACCAGTAATCAATTTTTAATTTTATTTTTCCAAAACCTATCTTTGCGAACTGCTTACACAGAAAAATTTTCTGCATGAAAACACTCGACGCTTTAGACCGCCGCATCCTCGATTTTCTCCAACAGGACGCCCTGCTGACCAACAAGGAATTGGCCGCCCGACTCAACATGAGTACCACGCCGGTATTCGAGCGCATCCGCCGTTTGGAAGAAGACGGCTACATCCGCCGCTACGTCGCTATTTTGGACAAGGCGAAACTGGGGTTTCAGCTCACGGCCTACTGCAATGTGCAACTCAAAGAGCACACCCAATCTTTTCTCAAAGAATTTGAAGCCCGCGTGGGCGCGCTGCCCGAAGTGATTGAGTGTTACCACATTGCCGGCATGTACGACTACCTCCTGCGCGTGGTGGTGCCCGATATGGATGCTTACCAGAATTTCATCGTACACAAATTGGCCGATCTGCCCAATATCGGCAATGTGCAAAGCTCCTTTGTGATGACGGAGATCAAATATTCTACCGCGCTGCCCGTGCTGGAGTGAGTTTCACAGCCCCCAGCCCGCCTGATACGACCCCAGCGCATTGTATGCCACATCGTGGATGCGCTTGCGTACATTGCTGGTGATGAAGGCATTGTTGGAGGCGGTGGGGTGTACCCGATTGGAGAGGAAAATGAAAATCATCTGCTCTTTGGGGTCGGCCCAGATGCAGGTACCCGTGAAACCGGTGTGCCCGAATGCGGCTTCCGATATTTCGGAGGAAAAGCTGGGGTACTTCACTTTGCGGGGTTTGTCGAAACCCAGACCCCGCTTCGATTTGGCGTCTTTGGCAGTGAAGAGTTTCACCGTGGCGGGTTTCAGATATTGCCTGCCGCCGTAGCTGCCCTCGTTGAGCAACATTTGAAAAATAACGGCTAAGTCTTCGGCATTGGAAAACAAACCCGCATGGCCTGCCACCCCGCCCAGCAGCGCCGCCGCCGGATCGTGTACATGGCCGTGCAGCACCTGCCGCCGCCAACGGGTGTCGTTTTCGGTGGGCGCTATCTCGTTGATAGAGAATCGCTTGAGTGGCCGGTACCCGATGCGCCGCAGCCCCAGCGGCTCATAAAACTCCTCCCGCGCCTGCACATTGAGGCTGCGCCCGTCGGTACGCTCTGCCACCTGTTGCAAAACGACCATGTTGACATCGCTGTACCGCACCGTTTTTGCCCCGGCTACCGGCAGTTGGTACAGCTTGCGAATCAGTTCTGAGCGCAGTTGTTTTTTGAAATACATGCCCTCTGCCACCTCTATCTCGTAATCGCCGCGAGGTGTTTTGCAAAAGTAGTTGTTGCAGGCGGCCCGCTTCCCGGTCACGGGTTTCAGGTAGGAGCCGATGGGCAGGTTGGGTTGCAGTCCTGAAGTGTGGGTCAGCAATTGTCGCAAGGTGATTTTGCCGTTGGCGGCGCCGGCCTCCGAAAGGTGTTCCTTCAAAAGATCGTTTTCGTCTAATTGGCCTTCGTCCTTCAATCGCATGATATTCAGGGTAGTAGCCGCCACTTTGGTAATAGATGCAATGTCGTACAGCGACGCTGTGCTCACTTCGCGGCCACTCTTATAATCGTGTTGGCCAAATGCTTTGGAGTAAATAATCCGGCCGTTTTTGGCAATGAGCACCTGGCAACCGGGCATGAGTTTTTTATCAACAGCATTGTTGGCAATGGCGTCTATACCCACCATTTTTTGCGGATGGATGCCCTCCTCCATCGGCGAGGCGGGGCGCAATCTCACTTGCGGCAAACGTCGGCCTGCTCCTGCCGGCAAATGCACGCCTGCCGAATCGGGCAATACCGCCCTTGCAGCCTGCGCGCCGGCCAGCACATAAGCTGCGGCTGCTTCTGTGTTTTCGTTGCGCTCCATCAGATGCACAAGGGCCACGCCGGTATCGGCCAAGCTCAGCCGGGCCGGATCGCCGAAATGCGCCACTACGATGCGGTCGGCCACCGCATTCAGCGTTTGCCAAAGGATTGTATCCTGCTCTGGCGGCGATAAACGGCTGTCCCACAGTACGATGTTGATATGTGCCGTATCAATGGCGTCGGCAAGTGTACCCTGTTCTTTGTCCAAATTCACCACCGTATCAAGGCTGACATAGCGGCCCAAAACGGTCCAAAAATCAGCCGGCAGCGTGTCGTTCCAACGGATGCCGCGCACTTTGCCGGGCTGCAAGGGCAATGCCGCATCGGCCCGGTGCAGCGCTACGGGCGACTCCCGCCACAATCTCGCCGCCTGATATTCAAGGTCTTCGATGCTAAAGCGGAGCATGGGCTGCACGGCGCTCAGGCTGTCGCGCAGTATTTGCGGGCGCAGGGTTTCGCGCAGTTTTTTTGTCCAGAATTTGGCCGACAGGATGCGCCGCACCCGTTGGTCGAGGTCGGCCCGACTGATCTGCCGCTCGTCCATCAGACGCATCAAAATGGCCCTCGCCTCGGATATATCTCCTTCATAAACAATGAGATCGGCGCCGGCTAATGCTAATTTCTCCACATCGCCCTCGCCGGCCAGCAGCCCGTCGAATTGTAGTTTTTCCTCAAAATAATCGCGCACGGCATTGCGGGCCGCATCGGGCTGCAAAATGCGCGGGTCTATCCAAAAGCCGGCAGCGCCCGCCTTGGCCAATTGCCGGTAAGGGGCCAGTATTTTGGGCAGTAGTTCGGCCGTATCTTTTTCTATATAAATAAGGTGAGAAAAGGAGGGTATGATTTGCAATATCCCTTCTTTCGACTGCTCGCGGATGTACTTCAGCGGCAGGTCTGCGCCGGTTTTGGGCAGGCCGCTGCCCGCATCCCAAACCGCGCCGGGGAACAGCCCCGGCCCCGAAATGCAGTTGATGCCGGTGATGGCCGTTTGCAGGCGCAACAGCTTGCGCATGTTCTCGATGTCGTCCTTCGAGGCGGCGGCGGCTAAGCTGTATGCCGTCGGGAAAGGTGTGGCATCGGCCACCTGATTATTGAGCAGACAGGTCTCCAGCGAAATATGCAGCATGGGATAGGGCGCGGCAGCATCAAGGCTTTCCAACCATTCGGCTAAGTCTTTCATTTCCAGGTCATACGCAGCAATGCCGCCCAGCAAGCCCGCAGCCACATCTGCCTGTACCTGCCCGGTGGTATCTGCCCCGGAGGTTTTCAGGATCAGCATTTGCGCCACTTTCTGCTCGGTACTCATGGCCTCCAAGACGGCTTCCACCTGTGCGCGTTCAAACTGGTAGTAGGGCGGTCGGAGCAGGTCTTTAGAAGCAAACCAGTTGCAGGCGTTCAGGGCCACGGCGGCAGCAACCGTCAGCATCCAGCGCAGGAGCTTAGTGAGGTGAAAAACGGGCTGTAGCTTTGCCCTGAATTTCTCATTTATTACTTCCAGAATTCCCACCAATTTTTAGAATGTTTTCCTTCAGATGTAGTTGTTTCCGTTAGTCCAGAAGACTCTGTAGGTGTAGTATTGCCTTCCTTTTCTAAAAGCGATACAAGTTCCATAAGTCTTTGATCAGCAGTACCTAAATCTACTTTTTCAAAAAAATTTATTGATACCTTCCCTACATTATTCACAACAGATGCTGTTAATTCTGTCCCATCAGTTGTCTTGTATTTTCTACCATTTCCAATCTTTACGATATCCCAACCTCTGGGGCCGTTTTCCATTATTTGATGAACATATAATGAGAGAAATTCTTGCTTTTCTTTTTCCTCTGATTTTGGCATTGACACAAAAGTACCGTTAAGATGTACTGGTTGCAAATTATAGATCGCAGACATCATAATATCGAAATACCATTCATTTGTTATCTCAGCGGCTTTGATGGCAAAACTGTCAATAAATCCAAGAAGTGGATGTCTGAAATTAGTATTGCTGTCTAATAAAAACCTGACTCCACTGGTTTTCGTCCATTTTGCTCTTTCTCCAGTCTCCCCATTACTACTTTCTCCAAAAAATGCAATAAAATATTCTAATGGTTGCGTAATGTTTTCATCTTGATAAACAATCGGCGTTTCTACAATTTTTTCATCTATGAACGCTATTAACTGTTCCCAGTATTCTTTGCTGCCTTCCACCGTCATTCCAGAGATGGGTACAGTCGGCATACCTCCGCAACCGCTTCTGATGAGTGTGCCATCTTTGTAAATTTTCATGTATAAAATTTGCTCTTTTCCCATTATCACTCCAATGATGATAAGCTCGACTTCGTGTTTTTTCATCATTTCTGATTTAGTGTTTACAAATATTGAATGTTTGGGTGCTTGTCAAAATGATAAACATTATGGCAAAGGTAGCGTTTTCTTGGCGCCGAACATACTTCAATTTACTTCACTACATGGTAGTTCGTCACCACGCTCACTTTTTCGTTTTAGATTTCACTGCAGACACACAGTCTTCTCTCATCCCAAAAAACAAAAAAAAACAATCGCTGGTAGCGCGGTCTCAGGGCCTGCTACCACTATTTCGTTGTCTATGGACAACTTGTTGAAAAACAAATATTTACATCAAAAACCTCGCCTCATCCCGCCCCCATCCTCCTCCGCCCGGCGTCTCCACGCGCACGCGCCAGCCGGCAGGAACCTCCCGTTGCACAACACCCGGCAGGCGTTCCGTTTGCCCGTCCGGCGCAATGAGCCACTGCGCGCCCGGCAGCCCATTCTGGCCGCCCTCCATGCCATACGGCGCTACGGCGCGATGCTGCGTCAGCAGCGTCATCACCACGGGTTCGGTAAATTCCAGGTCCCGAACAATGCCGTCGCCGCCCGCCCAGCGCCCCGCCCCGCCCGACCCTCGCCGAACGGCAAACTGCCGCAAGCGCACCGGATAGCGCAGTTCCAACTCCTCCGGGTCGGTGATGCGCGTATTGGTCATGTGCTGGTGTACAGCCGAGCGACCCGCAAATCCAGGGCCTGCACCGCTGCCTCCGCCGATGGTTTCGTAATATCCAAATTGCTGATTGCCAAAAAGAAAGTTGTTCATCGTGCCCTGACTGCAAGCGGCCATGCCCAGCGCTTTGAGCAGCGTATCTGTCAGGCGTTGACTTACCTCGGTATTGCCGCCTACCACCGCCGGACACGCCCGGCCCTTGTCCTCAAATCGGGGATGCAGCAGCGTGCCTTCCGGCAAATGAATACGCACCCGGCTCAGCAGCCCTTCATTCAGCGGAATGTCTTTTTTGACCAACAAGCGCAGCACATACAGCACCACGCTGTAAACGATGGAGATGTTGGCGTTCAGGTTGTTGGGGTGCGTGGGCGCACTGCCGCCGAAATCAAAATCCAAATGCCCGGCCTGATGTTTAACCCGCACTTGCAGTCGGCTGCCGTCGTCCAAGTATTCAGAAGCCTCGTATTCGCCGTCGGGTATGGCTTGCAGGGCCTCGGCCAGCGCCTGCCCGGCCAATGCTTTGAGGGCGCTCATGTAGTGTTTTACTTTGGCCGTTCCATGCGTGCGGGCCAGTGTTCGCAGGGCTTCAGCGCCGCTGTGCAGGGATGCTAAGGCCGCGTTCAGGTCGGCCATATTTTCAGCAAGTGCGCGGGTAGGGTAGGGGCCTTGTGTGAACAATTCCTCTACGGCAGCCCACTGTGCTTCGCCGTTTTTAACCAAATACATCGGCGCTATCACCACGCCTTCTTCTTCCAATGTTCGGGCATCAGGGGGCATAGAACCTGGCGTTTTACCTCCGATCTCGGCATGGTGTGCCCGATTGACCACATAGCCGATGCGCTCGCCTTCATCTGAAAAAACGGCGCTCAACAGCGTCACATCGGGCAGGTGCGAGCCTCCGTATCGGGGGTGGTTGGTCATGGCCACATCGCCGGGGCCAAGGGGCAGCCGCTCCTTTACCAAACGCGTGCATACGCCCAAACTGCCCAAATGCACGGGAATATGCGGCGCATTGACCAACAATTCCGCATCGGCATCCAAAATGGCGCAGGAAAAATCGAGCCGCTCTTTGATGTTTACCGAAAATGCCGTGCGTTGCAACTGCGCCCCCATCTCCTCGGCGATGGCGGAAAAACGATTGGTAAACAACTCTAATTCAATGGCTTCTCCATGCCCGGCATTGGACGCAGCAGCTTCGTTGTGGCGAATCACCGCATTGCCGCCCGCCTGAAATTCCAAGACCCAGCCTGCCGGAATATAGGCGGTGGAGTGCCGGTTGGGCAGTACCGCCGGACCATTCAGAACGGTACCCGCCGGGGGCATTTCATTTGAAAAAAAATGATGGGAAATGCCGGCTCCGGCTCTGCTGCCACACACTAAGCGAATGCTCTCCACCTCGATGGCGCGGCCGGCGGGATAGTGTCCAAACAAGTGCCGGTATTGGCGTTCCATCGCTTTTTGCAGATCGGAAATGCCGTCCCAACCTATTTCCACGCTGCTGCTCTGCCCTCTGAAACGCAGGCGCACCAATTGATGCAGGGCTTCAATTTCTTGTGATACAAACCCCTCGGCGTTCAAGGCGGCCTCTGCTTCGGCGCGCAACTGCCACAGGATGCCGGGCAGATTCGGGTACGCTTCGTCCAACAATTCCAATACCTGCCTTTCGGCAAATCGCTCTACGCGGGCCTGACCGATGCCATAAGCGCTCAAGAGCCCGGCGTCGTAAGGCAGCAAGACGGTTGCAATGCCCAGCAATTCCGCCACCAGGCAGGCATGAAGACCGCCGGCGCCGCCAAAAGCCAGTAGCGCATAATCTCGCGGATCGAAACCACGCGCCACCGAAATGCGGCGGATAGCGGCAGCCATGCGTTCGTCGGCTATTTGTTCAAAGCCGCGCAGCAATTCCTCTTCAGAATAATGAGCGCCGCCGGCCTCGCGTATCTGATTTCGGATGGCCGTTAATGCGGCTTCGGCCCGTTCCCGGAAAATGGGAATGCCCATCGCTTCGGGCTGCATCTTGCCCAGCAACAGGTTCACATCGGTGATGCTGAGCGGCCCTCCGGCGCCATAGCAGGCAGGCCCCGGCCATGCGCCCGCGCTTTCAGGCCCCACGCAGAGCTTGCGCCCGTCGAAGCGGCAAATTGAACCGCCGCCGGCCGCCACCGTCTCAATATCCAACGTGGGACTCAGCATTTCGGCCTGCCCCACGCGGGTGAGGAAACGGTAGTCGTAGCGACCATCATAGCGGGCGCAGTCGGTGCTCGTGCCCCCCATGTCTAAGGTGAGGATGCGCTCAAATCCGAGCTGCCGGGCAATGTGCGCCGCGCCTACTACCCCGCCTGCCGGACCACTGAGAAGGCTGTCTTTGGGGCGGTAATGTACAGCGCGTACCAGACCGCCGGCGCTGGTCATAATGTGCAGGGCTGCGTCGCCGATGCTGCCTCTGATGGAACTGAGGTAGGCGTCTAAAACCGGCTCCAGATATGCGTTGACAATGGCGGTTTGCGCCCTCGGCAACAACTGAATGGCCTGGCTTAACTCGGAAGAGCGGGAAATGTAGCGGCAGCCGCGATTTTTGAGATGTGCCGCCAATTGCAGTTCATGCGCCTCATTTCGGTAGCTGTGCAGCAGCGCAATGGCGACGGAGTGGCCGGTCGGCGTTTGTTGAGCCAAATCTGCGAGATGCGGCTCATCGGGTACGAGCAGAGGCGTCCCGTTGGCGGCCAAGCGTTCGTCCACCTCAATTACCCGCTCAAAAAGCAGTTCGGGCGGCGGCACGTCCAATTGAAACAAATGCGGGCGCTGCTGTGTGCCGATGGCGGGCAGATCGGCCAATCCTTTGGTAATGAACAATGTAACCGGCGCGCCTTTGCGTTCGAGCAGGGCATTGGTGCCTTTGGTGGTGCCCAGACGCATGAGCAGGGGCGGCAAGGAACGGTGCAGGGGACTGCGGGTGGCGATGCGGGCCGCCAAAACGGGGGCTTCTTCGCCGGCACTGATTTCAAAGCCTGCCGCTGCCGAAACAGGAAAATCGCGGTCCAATCGGAGCGTGGCCTTATGCGGTTCTGTGGGCGAAAACAGGATTTGCTGCACAAGGGCGCTCCCGTCGGCCCCGTCCAAGAGGCGAAACCGGTATCCCGCAAAAATGTCTTCCGAGCAATTCCACTGCTGTTCAATCTGATACACCCCGGCGCCGGTTCGCTCCGTGACGATGCCTCGCAAGGTGCTGTTGCTGAGTACTTTGATGCGAATGATTGCACCATCCGGGGCAATGGCCATCCCATCGGTGAAGGTGCCGCCGGTATCTATCCAAATATGCCAATGCTGCATGATTGCGGTTTATGCTGGTCGGAAATTCTGAAAACGGGGCTGAATTTCCGCTTTTTCCGGCAAACCGGGGTCATTCAAAAACCCGAAACGATTCCAAAAACTTGTCGGAGGCGGCATTGAGGCTGCGTTCTCTTTTCATTACCGTTTGTACCGAGTAGTAGCGGTTGCCTACCACATAAGCGCGGGTTTTGATGACGGCGCGTTTGTCTTTGTAGTCCACTCGCCAGGACTTGCCGGGGTAAGCGCCTAATTTTATATCGTTGGACCAAGCCACGTCGCCGGCCACGCTGAAGGCAGATTCTTGTACCGAGGCATCAAAAAATTCGGCCACCAAAGCGATGGAATCATGGTGCAGGCTGCCCGCCGGATAGTCGCAATAACTGAGCAAATACACTACGTTTTCGGTGCTTTGTGCGGCGTCTTCAAAAAAGAAAGTATGGTAAGCCAGCTTTCCGATGGCCGTCTCAATACTATCGGTTTTGGTACGCATGGCCCCTGGAGTAAGTACCCGAAAGCGCCCCTCATACGAGCGAAATTCTTCCCATTTGGGTTTGGCCTGAGCCTGAGTGAGGAACGGCAGAAGGCACAATGACAAAATAGTTGCGACGGCGATCAACGGGAAGAAAAAACGGTGAGAGGATGTGTTCATTTTACAAATCAAAATAGTGTAACGGAAAAGACTCCTGTTTTTGCAAAATCGTTGGCGGAATATTCCAACGGTTACTAAACGCAAGCGCCTGAAAAAGACGAAGCCTCCGCTGTGAGGAGGCTCCGGGTTGGAATTTATGTCAAAAACAGTGCAGTAATATCTTTTCTCAGGCCGTTTGCCGCAGCGTATGCAAAGCCGGCATTTCCAGATGGGCCAGCGTTTCGAAGCGATAGCCCAGAGCGGAGAAATGTTTCAGCACGCGGGGCAGGGCATAACTCATGCGCTCATTGGCCTTGATGCTGTCGTGAAAAACAACGATGGAACCCGGCCCGGCATTGCGAATCACGTTGTTGAGGCACTGCTCCGGCGAGATGGAAGTATCGAAATCACCGCTGAGCACATCCCACATTACGATGTGGTAATGGCGCTGCAAGAACTGTGCTTGCTTGGGCTTCAATCGGCCGTAAGGCGGCCTGAACAATCCTGAATGCGTGAGCGCGGCGCAACGGCGCACATCGTGGAAATAGTCGAGGTTGTCGGTATTCCAGGCATTCAGGTGCGAGTAGGTGTGGTTGCCGATGGCATGGCCGCCGTCCAATACCTGATGGAATACATCGGAATGCTTACGCACATTGTCGCCTACGCAGAAAAAGGTAGCCTTGGCGTTGTAGTGTTCCAATTGTTCGAGCACCCAGGGCGTCACTTCCGGCACGGGGCCGTCGTCGAAGGTGAGATAAAGAACGGGTTCTTTGCCGGGCATTTTCCAGGTAAAGGCAGGAAAGTGCTTTTGGATGAATTGGGGAGTCTTGACCAAATACATAGCGTTTTGATTTTAAGTTTGTTCACGGGAAAAAAGAAGACAGCTTGTGCAAAGAACGCTTTTGATTTTGCCAAAGTGTGCGAATCGGTTAGCTTTGCGGCCTCAATTGCGCAAAAGTTGTTTTCGAAAGAATTCGTTTGCTTTTTGTTTACAACGTTTTTCAGCGAATTTCCGCTGCGCAAAACGGCTTTTTTTTCAGAAAAAATTGAAAAAATTTTCATCACCCCCAACTGAGCATCAAAAATGAACAAAATCAGAGTGCGTTTTGCCCCCAGCCCTACCGGCGCCCTGCACATCGGCGGCATCCGAACGGCCTTGTACAACTACCTGCTGGCTAAAAAATTCAACGGTACTTTTATCCTCAGAATTGAAGATACCGACCAGGGCAGGTTTGTACCCGGCGCCGAAGCCTACATCATTGAATCTTTGCGTTGGGCGGGTATCATCCCCGACGAGGGCGTAGGTTTTGGCGGCGATTACGGCCCTTACCGGCAGTCGGAACGCAAGGCCATCTATGCCGAATACGCCGGCCAGATGGTGCAAAACGGCTACGCATACTACGCTTTTGATACGCCCGAAGAATTGGACGCGGCCCGCGAAGCTGCCAAAGAAGCCGGCAATCATACCTTTAAATACGACGCTCTGGAGAGAGGCAGCCTCAGAAACAGTCTCACCCTGCCGGCGGAAACAGTGAGTCAATTGCTGGAACAGGGCGCGCCCTATGTCATTCGCCTATTGGTACAGCCTGGGCAGGACATTGTTATTCAGGATTTGGTACGAGGCGAGGTGGTTTTTCAAAGCGATGAGTTGGACGATAAAATCCTGCTCAAAAGCGACGGTATGCCCACCTACCACTTAGCCAATGTGGTGGACGACACGCTGATGGAAATTACCCATGTCATTCGCGGTGAAGAATGGCTGCCCAGCACGGCGCACCACGTTTTGTTGTATCGCGCATTGGGCCGCGAGGCGCAAATGCCCTCCTTCGCGCACCTGCCGCTCATCCTCAAACCCGACGGCAAAGGCAAGCTGAGCAAACGCGACGGGCTTCGCTTGGGCATTCCGGTGTTTCCCATTGCCTGGCAAGGCGAAACGCCGGAGGACTCGTTCAAGGGCTTCCGGGAGTTTGGTTTCCTGCCGCAGGCTATGGTCAACTTTATGGCTTTTATGGGTTGGAATCCAGGCACCGAGCAGGAAATTTTCAGCATGGGGGAGCTGACGGATGCTTTTTCCATTGAAAAGATCGGCAAGTCGGGCGCTCGTTTCGATTACGACAAAGCCCGTTGGTTCAATCAGCAATACCTCCACGCTACCGACGACGCTACACTGGCCGGTCTCGTGGCGCCCATTGTTCGTGCCAATGGTTATGACCCTACAGAGGAGCAATTGCAGGCATTTTGCCGCTTGATGAAAGAACGGGTGACGCTGTTGCCCGAATTTTGGGAAAAAGGCGCCTGGTTTTTTGCGGGCGTTCAGGAGTACGATGAGGCCAATATCAAAAAGCGCTGGAGCGCCGAACGGAGCTTACTTTTTCATCAACTGCTCGTCGAACTGGAGGCTTTGCCGGAAGCGGCTTGGCAGGGCGAGGGCGAAGCGTTGAAAGCTGCGGTGGAAACCTTCATGCAGGCCAACGGACTCAAGCCCGGCGATGTGTTGCCGGTGTTGCGCATAGCCTTGGTAGGCAATATGCAGGGGCCGGCGGTGTTTGAACTGATGGCGGTGTTTGGACGGGCGGAAACTTCGGCGCGTTTGGCGAAAGCCTGGGAGCGGTTTTCAGGGGTGAGTGTGTGAGGGGTGAGCAACTCTCAGGGGTGAGGGGTGAGGGGTGAGTGAGTGAGGGGTGAGTGAGTGAGGGGTGAGTAACCCTGCTCAGTGAAGGGGTGACTAACAGGGCTGAAACTTGCCGAGTCACCCCTTCACTACCCCCGAAACCCGGAACCCGGAACCTTGAACCCGGAGCGTTAGCAGCTTGAAGCTTGAGGCTGGAATTACCCGTCCTTACCCAAAAATCTTGAACCTTTCTGGGCGTTGCATACAATTCAACTGTAATTTTTGTAGAATTAAAAGACAGAGATGCCCACGGTAACGCTTGGGTTGAAGATGCCGTACCACAATTGTTTACTTTTGGAACCTGCAACGAATTTCAGATCAAAGAAACAACAAGAACAGCATGGACAAGCGCAGTTTTTTGAAAAACACCCTTTTGCTGGGCGTGGGAATGCCGGTTTTTATGAACAACCTGCAAGGCTGGGCCGCCGACATCGAACACCTCTCGCCGGAGGATGCCGCCAAAGATGAAGAATTCTGGATGCGCGTGCGCAGCGGTTACCGCCTCAAACCCGACTACATCAACCTCGAAAACGGCTACTACTGCTTTCTCCCTCAGGACATTCTGGAAAACTACCTCCACCACATCCGCGAGGTCAATTATCAAGGCTCGCACTACATGCGCACCGTGCAGTGGGACAACAAACGCGCCATGGCCGCCCAATTGGCCGAAATGTTGGGCTGCGGCGCCGATGAACTCATCATCACCCGCAACACCACCGAATCGCTCGATACCATCATCGGCGGTTTCCCATGGAAGCCCGGCGACGAGGCTCTGATGGCCGAGCAAGATTATTTCTCCATGCTGGAAATGTTCAAACTACAGTCTGAACGGCACGGCGTGGTCAACAAGCGCGTATCGGTGCCCAATCACCCGCGCTCCGACTCGGAAATTGTAGAACTCTACGCCCGGGCCATCACTCCCAAAACCCGCCTGCTCATGGTGTGCCACATCGTCAACATCACCGGGCAGGTGCTGCCCATTCGCAAAATCTGCGACATGGCCCACAGCAAAGGCGTGGAGGTGATGGTGGACGGGGCGCACGCGGTGGCGCATCTCACCTTTTCCATCCGCGATCTGAACTGCGATTACTACGGCGCCAGTTTGCACAAATGGCTCAGCGTGCCGCTCGGTTCAGGGGTGTTATTTGTAAAAAAAGAAAAAATTCCGCAAATCGGGCCGCTTTTCGCAAGCGCCGTTACCGATACGTCCGACATTCGCCGCCTCAATCACACGGGCACGCACCCGGTAGCCACTGATCTGGCGGTGGGCAATGCGCTCGATTTTTACTACGCCCTCGGCCCGGAGCGCAAAGAAGCCCGTCTGCGATACCTCCAACAATACTGGACCGACCAAGTGCGCAACATGCCGCACATCGTACTCAATACGCCCGCCGACCCGCAACGGGCCTGCGGCATTGCCAACGTGGGCATCCGGGGCATGAAACCTGCCGACATGGCCGATACCCTGCTGAAAAAATACCGCATCTATACCGTAGCCATAGACGGGGCCGGGGTACAGGGCTGCCGCATCAGTCCCAATGTTTATACCAGCCTGAAAGAGTTGGATGTTTTCGTGCGGGCGCTGAAGGAGATGGGGGGCTGAGAGGTTTGTCTCCTTCGGAGGGCACAGATTTCCCAGTACTAAGGTTTCAGTATTGCCATAAAGTCAGCCAAAGAAACACAATTGACCTTTGGAAAATCAACCTTATCCAAGATTTTGAAATGAGAATCATTGGTGACGATGTAGTCGGCATTAGACGCGACGGCACAATCCACATACTTATTGTCGTCTGGATCGGCAGAAATAAGATGCCAGTTGTAGTAAATGCTGATCCTCTGCGTAAACGGTAGTTCCAGCAGCACACGGCAAACATTGCCCCCCAATGTTCGACTTTCAAAAAATATATTCAGAACCTCCTCATATTCAGCAATTATTTCTGTGGTAAGCGCCAAGGATAACTCGCCATTCAGCAGAGCATCATAAAGCGCTCTGAACTTGGCTTTTTGAGGTAAAACCTGAATAAGGCAATTCGTATCCAATACGATGAGCATCAGGGTCTGTTTTTTGCTCTCAAATGTAGTTCTTCCGTAGCTTCGGTAAACGACGCTTGAGAATAATTTCTATTTTCCCAGATGGCATTCAATTCTTCATCTACTTTGCGCGAATAATATTGAGTGAGGAGGTCTTTGATGTCGAGCAATTCCTGTTCTGTCATCTCTTTGGAAAAAAGCTCCAGAAGATGCAATTGAACGAGGTTCAACTTTGAAGACGGCGTTGATTCAGATCGTGCTGCGTGCATGATGTTCCGGTTTGAGACTGAAATTGATGAATAATAACGAATTGCACCCCATTTGCGTTCAGCAAGATACGAAGAAGTTGGCATTCCATTGTATTGCATCGAAGAACCGTGTGTAGGCGCTTCACTTATTTCGCCGTGCGAGCCAGCCGAAAACCGACCAGCCCACCTTGGTAGCTGTCTGCAACACAAGCGCGATTTATGGTGCGAATGAATGCCTCTTCACTGACAAAAGCGCCGCCCCGAACCACCTTGAACGCCCCGTATCGGGGGCCTCGGTAGTCGTTTTGTTTTCCGCCGGGGTATGGCCCGTACCAATCCCAGCACCACTCGTACAAATTGCCGCTCATATCGTGTAGCCCGAGGCTGTTGGGGCTTGTCAGAGAGCCGACAGGCACGGTTTGGATGCGATAAAAAGTCGCGTTGGGATTTCGTACGATGGGATTGAAATTGATTTCGTAGGGGTCGGCCCAATCGCTGCCGTTGCCGAACAAAACGTTTCGTCCACCTTCGCGGGCGGCATATTCCCATTCCGCTTCAGTGGGCAGCCGATACCCATCGGCAGTCCAATCGGCTATGACTTCTGCACGATGATGCTGAATGTCATACACTTTGGTAAAACCGTCTTGTTCGCTGAGCCAGTTGCAATACTTTACTGCATCCAACCAACTGACGCAATTAACCGGGTGGTTTCCGCGGCCCCATCCCTGATCTCCAAACGCGCGCCGGCCCGTAGCTCTGTAATAAGCATCGAACTCAGAGAACGTCACTTCATAACGGCCAATATAATAGTTGGAAAGCGTCACACGCGTCATTGGGCGCTCGTCATTAGAGCAGCCTTTCGGGTTCGGTGCGCAGCCCATGTAAAAGCTGTTGCCGCCGATGCGGGACATTCTTTGTGTGGAGAAGCTGTGATTCTGCCGTCGGGTGGCGGTTGTTTCGGTTTTCTGTTCGGAGGCTTCCTCGGCGACGGGCCGGGCAGCGTTTTCGGCAACTGCTTGTGCAACATTCGGTGCGGCTTTGGCCTTTTCGGGCGCAGTGGCATTCGGGAAAAAGCCGAGACAGGTCCAAACCAAAAGGATGCCGATCAGCGCGATCAAATTGTTTTTGAAGATCGCGGCTTTGCGCAACAGCCCCGCGCGGGAGGCCATCTTTTTAGTGCCCAAAGAGGAGACAGGCCGCTTGGCGTGCATACAACGGAGTGCAGAGGATGACTTTCGAACAGGCAACATGGCGGTAGTTTTAGTGGATGAATGATGAATTAACCGAACTGGATGTTGCAAAAATAGCATTTTTATAAAAACGAGTGCCCTCCTATCCATATAACAATTCATCGCAGAGGCGCGCTCTTACTTTCACTCCTGTGCTTTACGGGCGGCGTAGTACAGTTCCAGCATTTTATCCAATTTCCCGTCGTCTTTATTCAGGCTGATGGCGTCCTGAAGAGTAGTTACGGCCTCCTGGTACAGTTCGTTTTTGTACAAGCTATTGGCCAATGCGATGTGCGTGTCCACATTTTCATTAAAAAGGATATGATTGATTCGGAAAACAGCCAGCGCTTCTGGCAGTTTTTTTTGCGCCTGAAGGACATACCCGCAGGCATTGAGTTCGCTCCATGAAATCACGATTGGTTTAAGCGATTTGGCGATGCCTCTGAGCGAGGTATTCGGGTGTACCAACGTGCCGGGTGTCAGTAGGCGCTCAATCTCTGAGTAGGCGAAGTAGTTGGGCCTATACGCTTGTCCGGTTGTAAGGGCCAGCAAATCGGCTTCGAGACTTTTCACCGGGTGCTCCACAATGCGCCCAATCTCTTTTCCATTTTTCATAATAATAAAGGTAGGCACCCGGTAAATGCCTTTATTCAGGGTTTCGCCGCCGGGCGATTGTTTGTAAGCAGGCAGAGCACTGTCAACGGCAATGTATCTTACTCTTGACTGATCCCACCCGGCCAAATCCAATATTTTGATGAAGCGAGGCAGTTCCCGGCGCGTATCGCCACACCAGGTGCCGAAGAAAATCTCTACCTCGAAGCCTTTCCGGATCATATTTTTCAGCGATTCTATGGCCGATACATCCGGCGCATATTCATCGTAGTTTTTCTGGAACCACTCTCGGTGAGGGGCTTGCTGCAAGCTGTCGCGGGTACATTGGCCCAGCAAAATCGGCGACTGTGCGCTCAGGTCACACACGGCTGCGCTCAAAAGGACAAAGGCAAACAGAACGGTTTTCATGATGTATGAATTTAAAGGTGAGCCGCAAAGGTAGGCGCGAGCCATCCGGGGGCTTGTTAATGAATTGGAAAAAGGTTATGAACTGTTTGTTAAAGGCAACCCCGCTCCGCCGCCCGGCAACAATCCGCCGCAAGGGCTTGTTTTTCTAAGTCCAATACAACTCAAACAGACCTATGAATAACAAAGCCTTGCTGCTCCTCGCTGTTTTTACGGCACTGCTCTCCTGCCCCGCTTTCGCGCAAAAAGTCACCGATGGACGCACTGCTTTCGAGCAGATGCAGTTTGCCGTGGCCGCCAAATTGCTCGAAAAAGAGTACAACAAAAGCAAAAGCCGCGTGGAGCAGGGCAAGCTGGCCTTCCTGCTGGGCGAATCTTACCGCCGCATCAACAAAAGCGCGCAGTCCATCCGCTGGTACCAAATCGCCTACAACAACCAATACGGCCCCGACGCCCTGCGCGAATTAGCCTTTGCGCTCAAACGCGCCGAACGCTACGACGATGCCGCGCAGGCTTTCAAAGACCTCGGCATAGAAATAGGCAGCCCCTACGAGTATCGCCGCGAAATATCGGCCTGCCGCACTGCCGAGGGTTGGAAAAAAAACAGCGCCGCCGTCGCAGAATACAGCGTGGAACTGATGGAGTTCAGCGGCGCCTACTCCGATTTTGCCCCCGTACCTTTCCGCGACGGCCAAGTGCTGTTCAGTTCCGACCGGCCCGGCGGCAGCAATGACGATACCTACGCCTGGACGGGCAACAAGTTTTACGACCTCTACTTGGCCGACCCCAAATCGGGCGCCGTGCAACTCTTCGACCGGGCCGTCAATTCCGAAAACAATGAGGGCACTGCGGCCTTCAATGCCGATTTTACGGAGATGATTTTTTCGCGTTGCTACGGCGGCAAAAAAGAAGATGCCTACTGCCGCCTCATGGTCAGCGATTTCCGAAATGGCGCCTGGAGCAATCCCCGACCGCTTGATTTTCAAATAGATAAAGTAAATTATGTGCATCCCAGCCTCTCTGCCGACGGGCGCTTCCTGTACTTCGCCTCCGATCATGGCGACGGCTGGGGCGGCTTCGATATCTATGTGTCGGAACGCAAAAACGGCATCTGGGCCGAGCCTTCTATCCTCAGCCGCAGCATCAATACCACCGGTCACGAGAAGTTTCCGTTTATTGACAACGACACCCTGTACTTCGCTTCCGATTACCACCCCGGCATGGGCGGCCTCGACATTTTCAGGTCGTATAAAATGGCCAATAGCGCCTGGTCGCCGCCCTACAACCTCCTGCCGCCGCTCAATTCCGGAGGCGACGATTTTGCTTTTGCCATCGAGCGAAAAAATCCCGCCGGCTCCGAAGTGCTCGAAACCGGCTACTTCTCCTCGGCCCGCGAATCGGGCGCAGGCAACGACGATATTTTCAGATACGAAAAACGCATACCGCCGCCCATTCCGCCCAAAGCCGACACGGTGCAGAAACAGCAGGCTTTCAAGATGCTGCTGGACGTGTTTGTGCTGGAAAAAATTTACGAAAACCCCGCCGACCCCAACAGCAAAGTGCTGGGCCGAAAACCACTCGCGGGCGCGCAGGCGGAAATGCGCAACGGCGCAGAAACCAAAAAATGGACGGTGAACGAAGAGGGCCTTTTTACCATTGAATTGGCCGACAATACCGACTACTCTTTCCTCGCCGCCAAACCGGAATACCTCAACAACGCCGCCGCTTTTACCACCAAAGGCATCGGAAAAGACACTACGCAGGCCGAAATGCGCTTTGAATTGGAAATCGTGCTCGACCGCATTTTTATTGACAAAGAAATCAGGTTGGAGAACATTTATTACGACTTCGACCGCTGGGACATCCGCACCGACGCGCAACCTACTTTGGACAAATTGGCCCGCCTGCTGCTCATCAATCCCGGCATCCGCATTCAACTCGGCTCGCACACCGATTGCCGGGGCAACGACCGCTACAATCAGGACCTCTCGCAAAAGCGCGCCCAATCGGCCGTGGACTACCTCATCGCCAAAGGCATACAACCCGACCGCCTCAGCGCGCAGGGTTTCGGCGAAAGCGCTCCCGAAGCTTCCTGCCTCTGCACCCGCTGCACCGAGGAGGAGCATCAGCGCAACCGCCGCACGACGTTTAAGATTTTGGAGTGAGTGGAGGATTTCATAACCCCGCCAGCCACGCCTCTGCCCGCTCCAAGTGCGCCTGCTGTTTTTCGGCAGGCATTTTATCGAAGGTTTTCACCAACATGCCGAGGCGCGGATTGCTGAGGAAAAAGCTGCGGTGCGTGTGCATAAACCGCCAGAACAGCGCGTCCCACACCTGCTGCCAGTCGCCTTTGGGGAAATCGCTCATTTTCATCAGGTAATTGCTGCCGCTGATGTAGGGTTTGGTGGCCATCAGCCCGCCGTCGGCAAACTGGCTCATGCCATATACATTGGGCACCATGACCCAGTCGTAGGCATCTATAAACAATTCCATAAACCAGCGATATACCTCGTCGGGATCAAACTCGCACAGCAGCATGAAATTGCCCAGCACCATAAGTCGCTCAATATGATGGCAATAGCCGGTGGCCAAAACCCGGCGTACCACAATGTCCACGGGTGCAATGCCCGTGTTGCCGATCCAGAATGTGGCGGGTATTTTTCGGCGAAAGCCCCAGAAATTAGTAGTGCGTTCCTTTGTGCCGGCGGCCTCATACACCCCCCGGATGAACTCGCGCCAACCGATGATTTGCCGCACGAAACCTTCCACGGAGTTGAGTGAAATGCCATCGCGGCGTTGCGCCTCCAATACAGCCTCCAATATCTGCCGGGGCGTGAGTAGGCCCACGTTGAGCATCGGCGTGAGCAGGCTGTGGTGCAAAATGCCCTCTTTCACGACCATAGCGTCTTCGTAATCGCCGAACTTAGCTAAACGCGTGCGCACAAAGTCATGAAGCCAGGCCTCGCTTTCCTCGTATGTCACCGGATAGGAAATCCCTCCTTGCACACTGCCGTAATTGGCAGAAAAATAAGCGCTTACATACTCGGCAGCTTCCCTGCGCCAGGGATTTTCGGCGGGCATCATCGGGGAAGGCGGCGTTTGCCGGGGCGGGTATTTGAGGCGATTTTCGGCATCGAACGACCATTTGCCGCCCAGAGGTTTGTTGTTTTCATCCAACAGCACTTGCAGGCGCTGCCGCTGTTGAATGTAGAAGTCAGTCTGAAAAAAACGCATTTTGCCACTGAAATAGCCCTCCGCCTCTGCTTCCTGAAGAATAAACAGCGGGGAAGGAAAAAAGCAGAGTTCGATGCCGAAATGCCGGGCACTGCGGATCAGTCTTTGGTGCAGCCAGTTGTCCGTCACCTCACACAGGCTGATGCGTTGTACCCCCGCTTCGTGCAGGTGCTGCATCAGCAGGCGCACATCGGCCTGAGGCTGCATGGCTTCTATGTAGCGAACCTCGAAGCCCGATTGCAGTAAAAAGTCCCGGTAATACTGCATCGAAGCCCGGTGGAAGAGGAGTTTCTGTTGATGAAACCGGTACTGCCGGAAAAACAGCCACTCCTCTGCCAAATAAACGGGCCGGGATGTGTGGAGCGCCGGGTGGCTCCTGAAAAGCTGGTGCGGAAAGACAAGCGCGACTTCGGTCATGTGGTTGTACGAATCAAAGAATCAAAGGATGAAGGCCGTACAACAAAAAAAAGCCGAACTTGCTCACTGCCGGCTATTTCCAAACCAAAAGATACCGGTAGAAATCCTCTTTCACTTCGGCATAAATTTCGCGGAAGCTCTCCATGCGTTCCCGCAGCATGGTATGATCCGTCACTTTGTGTTCGGGCGTGCCGAAACCGGCTTTGAGGAGGCCGGAGATCGTTTGCTCGTGTATTTTAATATCGTGGGCCAGTTCTTGCAATACAGCTTTTTGGCGGATGAATTTATTCTGGAACTGTTCGAGCCGCATCAGCGCTTCGGGTTCTTCGTGTTTTTTGACCATTTCTTCGAGGCGGTGTTCAAAAATGACCATCTCATCGGCGAAGAATTTGAGTTCGTTGTCCCAGAGGCGATGTTCAAAGTGGAGGCTTTGTACATCTGTTTTTTCTGCAACCATGGCATTATTATTTAATGGTGTGAAAAATGTAGTGAATGTTCGGAAACAAAAGTGCCCCGGTTTTCGCCCTTTTTAGATGAGACTTGTCAACAAGAGACGGTGACTTATGTCAGGGAAATAGCCTGTTGACAAAAGTCATTCCGGGGGCTGACACACATCATTCCGGCGGGATTCCGAATGGGGGTATTTTTACAACGACAAAAGCAGTAAGAGCCTCACTAATAAGAAATGTAACTCAAGCTGCCGAAATTATTCATCATAAACACCTGAGGTATGAACACCGTGTTTTCTTTCACCAATCAGGAATTTTTACTGCTGGCAGGCGGCGTGATTGTCGTCATAGCAATGATGATTTATTTGTTTCGCAGACATTACGGAACATTATCTGCAACCGGCAGTCTTTCCGACAAACACAATGCTGCTCGCAATACCGGCGCATGGGATGTACAAAAAAAATATCCCGAAGTGGACGTTTTTCGCTGGAGCGGCATGTTTTTCCGCATTTCTTTGGTAGCGGTTCTGGCCATTTTGCTGGGCGCATTCAACCTGACTACTTACGAGCGCAGCGGGCACATCCCCAAAGGCGCCCTTGATCTGGGCGATTTAGATATTGAAGTGGAAGTGCCGCGCAGTGCAGAAGCCACTCCTCCTCCCCCCCCGCCGCCGCCGCCGGTGATTCAGGAAGTACCCAATGAAACCATTCTCGAAACCGACGATGTATTTGTGGACAACTCCGTAGAAGCCACCGAATCCATCGAAGCGCCGGCGCCGGTAGCCGACAAAAAATCCGACACCAAACATGCGCCGCCGCCGCCGCCGCCGCCAGCCGAACCGGAAGCTGAAGAAATTTTCAAAGTGGTAGAAGAAATGCCGCGTTTCCCCGGCTGCGAGAACCTTGCCACTACCGACGAGCGCAAAGCCTGCGCCGACAAGAAAATGTTGCAGTTCATTTACGATAACATTCAGTATCCCTCCATCGCCCGTGAAAACGGCATCGAAGGCACCGTGGTGGTTCGCTTTGTGGTAGAAGCCGACGGTTCTATCAAGAATGCCGAGGTAGTACGCGACATCGGCGGTCGCTGCGGCGAAGAAGCCATGCGCGTCGTATCTCTGATGAACGGCCTGCCGCAGAAATGGACGCCGGGCCGCCAAAGAGGCAAGCCGGTACGGGTATGGTTCAACCTTCCGGTGAAATTTATTCTGGAGTACAACTGATCCGAAAATATCCTCTAATACAATTTTAATCACGGGCCGCAGAGCGAGAGTTCTGTGGCCTGTGTGTTTTTATATACCCTCAATTTCCCTCCCTCCGCTGCTCGTCCATCCGGATGACGCGTACCTCGGTGCGGCGGTTTTGCTGATGTTCGGCCTCGCTGCAAGGTACGCCGTCTTTGCAGCCGTTGCGCAGGCGGCTTTCGCCATAACCGGCGGTGCGAATGCGGGCAGCATCCACGCCGCGTTGCACTAAAAACTCCTTGGCAGCTTCGGCGCGCTTGAGCGACAATTGCAGGTTGTAATCGGCGGCGCCCCGGCTGTCGGTATGTGAAGCCAACTCAATGTGCATACTGGGAAACAACTGCATCACGCGGAGCAGGGCGTCCAGATCGCGCGATTCGCCGGTGCGCACCGCCGACCTGCCGAAATCGTAGTACATGTTTTGAAGTAAAATGACGGTACCCTCTTTCAGCGGCTCCCGCACCGACGATTCCGAACCGGCCAGAAGTTTGATGTCCAATGGCGCGACATTGCCTGCCTGTATTTGCTGCGCTGTCAACCGATAGCGCTCAACGGCATAGCCCTCTTTTTCAAAATAGATGGTGTAGTCGCTCCCCGGATCGAAACAATAGTCAAACTTGCCCTCAATGGTGGCCCGGATGTACTCCTCGCGGCCGCTTTTTTCGTGTACCAATCGCAGCAATACGTTGGGCACCACTGTTGCGTAGTTCAGACTTTGTACGTTGCCGCTGAGTTGTACGCAGCTTTCGGGTTCGAGTAGGATGTCCAAAGGTTGGATGGCGCCCGGATTTTTGGCCAGCAACAGTATTTCTTTGGAAGCAAAGCCTGGCGCGTGTACTGCCAGAATGTAATCTTTGCCGGGCGGCAACAGGATTTGCGCCTCGCCGTCGCGGTTGGTATGTGCCAGCGGGAGGCCGAGTTCGTCGTCGCGTTTGCGCACCAGGCGCAACACCATCTCTGCCGAGCCGCCCTGAACCGGCGTCATTTCTACATTGTAGAGCGCGGTATTGGCCATCAGACCGTCGCTGCCGCGTTGAAACAGACGCAGCTCCGCCCTGGGGAGTCTGCGGTTTTTTTCGCCATCGTAAACAGTGACCATCAGAGGTATGTCCACCGGCTGAGCAACGCCGCGAATGCCGTTGGGCGAGCGGAACCCATAGAGGTCGTCTTTGCCCAAACCGCCGGCCCGGCTGGAGGTGAAAAAGCCGCCTTTGCTGTCGGGATGAAAAACGAGGCCGAAATCGTCGGAAACTGAATTGAAAGGCTCACCGAGGTTGTTGACGGCGCCCCAGGTGCGCGAGCTCAAATCCACTGAAAAAATATCCAAACCGCCCATTCCCTTGTGGCCGTCGGAGGCAAAAAACAGGGAGCCGGTTTCGTGGATGAACGGAAATACTTCATTTCCGGCAGTATTGATCTCCGGCCCCAGATTGATCATTTCCGACCACATTGCACCGCGTCGTTCCACCACATAAAGGTCGAATCCGCCGTAGCCGCCCGCTTTATCGGACGCGAAAAAGATGCGCTGCCCGTCGGGGCTGAGCGAGGGGTGCATGCAGGAATAGTCGTCGCTGTTGAAGGGGAGTTCGGTAATGCTTTCCCAATCGTAGATGCCTTTCACGGCTTCAAAAATTTTCAAACCTACCCGGCCCTGCGCATCTGCGCGCGTGATGCCGTCTTGCACGTTGTTGCGGGTAAAAAAGATGCGGTCGCCCTCGCGGTTGAAACTCACGGGGCCTTCGTGCAGGCGGGAATTGAGTTCTACCGAAAAGGTGACGGGCTTACCGGGTTTGCCCTCCGGCCCCAGTTCGGAGTAAAAAAGCTCGAAGAAGGTCTCCCCGATTTTGCGATCTACCGGCCCGCTTTTGCGCCGCGACGACACATACACGATGCCGTTTTGGTAATACACCGGCGAGAAATCCAGCGAAGATGTATTCAATGTTTTTACATTATAATACTCAATGCCGTTCGTCGTCTGCGCTTCAAGAGCCGGTGCGGCGGCGGCCTTCACTTTCTTGGCCTTGCGCTGCGCGATGCCTGCCAAAGGCGCCAAAAACAGCAAAAACAGGATGGATATTCTCAACATATTCTCTGGTTTTCTTCGTGTTTCGGGTTCAAGGTTCCGGGTTGCATCCGCCGTAGCCTTGGCGAAGGTGGGTTCCGGGTTCAAGGTTTCAGGTTTCGGGTTGCATCCGCCGTAGTCTTGGCGAAGGCGGGTTCCGTGTTCAAGGTTTCGGGTTGCTCACTCCTCACACACTTACTTCTCACACACTCACCCCTGAAAACCGCCCACCGCCTACCGCCCCACTGATTAAAAAAACCTCGGATTCACATACTCTCTCCCCTTCGATCTGCCGCCGATAGAATACCTCAGCGCCAACTCCACTGTGCCGCTGCTGAAATTGCGCAACTCGGTCAGCGTAGCATCGTAGGCTAATCCCAACAGGAGGTTATCCGTGATTTGAGCGGCCATGAGCAAGGATATGGCCTCGCCGGCATTGTTCGATTTTGAACCGCCCAGGCGATACGACAACCCCGTGGTGTATTTGTCATTAAAAACAAAATTGAGGTTCACATCGCCGTCAAAAGGGGCATCGTTGACGTATTTCAGCAACAATTGCGGCTGAAACTGCACCTTCTCGCCCATAGGTAACAACAGGCCGCCCATAAAGAAATAGTGCCGCCGCTCGCGGTTGACCAAGTTTTGTACTTCCGACAAATTGATGTTGTTTTGCAACAACCTCGGCGCGGAAAGCCCCACATAATAGCGGTCTGTGCTGTAATACGCGCCAAAACCGAAATTGGGGATGTATTTGCTCTGCATCGAAGCCGGCACCGCGCCATCTAAATCAATGGATTGCGTGCCCTCCAAAGCGGCATAGTCCACCCGCAGCAGCCTCACCGAAGCCTGCAAGCCCAGCCCCAGCACCCCGCGCCCCAATGGCAGGCGATACGCATACACCCCCTCTGCCGTGTACATGGAAGTGACGCCGATGCTCTGCCGCAATACGCTGCCGCCCACGCCGATCCGGTCGTTGAGCAGCGGCATACTGAACGTGATGAGCTGGGTTTGCGGAGCGCCTTCAAATCCAATCCATTGGTTGCGGGCCAAAATGGAGACCGTAGCGCCGTCCTGCCCGCCTGCGTAGCCCGGATTGAAACCTAATTTGTAAAACATGAACTGTGTGTATTGCTCTTCCTGCTGGGCCGAAACGAACAGCGGAAGTGCCGTCAACAGTAGTATTGGGAAAATGAATCTCGTTTTCATGTATGTTTCTTTTTCTTCGTTCTAAAATTGATTTTATCTCAAAATCATCAGATAACCAGTTTTGGGCACGGTGCCGTCGCCGTAGTTGATGATGTAGAAATAAGTGCCGGGCGGCAGGTCTTCGCCGTTAAATGTGCCCTCCCAGTTGTTGCGGTATGGAATGGACGAGCGGAACACCTCATCGCCCCAGCGATTGAATACCAGCACCTGGCTGCGCGGAAACGCCTGTGTATCAAACAAACAGGGTATAACGAGCTGGTCGTTCACCTTGTCGCCGTTGGGCGTAATGACGGTGGGCGGATTGCACAAACTGCCCGCACTCACCCGAATGAAGACCGTTGCGATGGCGCACTCGCAGCCCTCGCTGCATATTTCATAGTTGAGCTGATCGGCCCCGGTGAAATTGAGATCAGGCGTGTATAGAATAGCCGTATCGCCCACAATGGTCGTTGTGCCAAACTGCGGCGGGCTGATGATGCGGATCGTTGTACCGGATGGAATAAAATCGTTGGCCCAAACATAGAGTAAAGACTGCTCGCCGAAATTCACCTCTATGGTATCGTTTTCCGCCACCGGATTGGGCGACCAGGTCACAATGAGCGTGTCCACCGAGGCCGCGCCGCACAAGCCCGCGTCTATGCTCCAGATCAGCATATTTTGCCCTTCCGAAAGCCCAAACACCGTAGCATCGGGCGCCGTTGCATTGCTGAATCTCAGCGTAGTATCCGGCGACGACCACAAGCCCATACTACCTTGGCCGGGGCTTTGTGCCCGCAATACTGCAAACTGCTCGTCATTACAGGCTCTGAAGTCATCGCCCGCCCTTGGTTGCACATCGGAAAGAGACACAATAACGCTGTCGCGCAATATTCCGCAGGCGCCGCTCACCGTCCAAACAAACAGGTATTGGTTGCCCGAAGTCATCCCCGTCACGGCAGTGTTGGCGGCGCTGCTGTCCTGAATCATCACGCCGAACAGGGCCTGAATATCGGGCTGCGACCACCGGCCTGTGTCTATGGCTACCGATGTAGCGTACAACTCAAAGGGCTGCCCGGGGCATATCGTGGTGTCCACGCCGGCCTGCGCCGTTTCTATCTGGCGAACACTGATGTCCATCTCGTCAAATCCGTAGTTCACACAGGCGCCGTTGGAGAGTGTCCAGCGGAAAGTGTAAGTCTGCCCCATCAACAGGCCGGTGACCTGCGAACCTGCCTGCGCCGGCGATTCAATGACTTCATTGCCCGTGCCGCCGGCTGTCAAAGTCCACACCCCTGAACCTCTGGGCGGCGCCGCAGCATTCAGGAAAATATCCTGATTGGGGCACACCGTAGCGTCTTCACCGGCAAAAGGCGGCTGCGAAGGAATGGTATTAAATGTTACAAAAACAGGCTCCGACAAGGCCGACACACAACCGTCTTTTCTGGCGCGCACAAAAAACTGGAAGGTGCCTTCGCCATACGGGGCAAAGTTGTTGAACTGAAAATCGAGACCCGCCGAAACGCCAATCTGCGTATTATTTTGGTCAAACCAGTCGTAACTGGCGCCAGGCGTAGCAGATGCCGGAGCTACGGAAAAAATAACCCGCGCTCCCGGCTCGCTGATACAAACAGGCGCTACGGCCAAAGCTACGGGCCGCATCGGGCGATTGCGCACCAACACAAAAACCGTGTCGGGATTGGAAATACAGCCGTTTCTGCTCACCGTCACCACATACGCGCCGGAGTGTGCCAGCGAGTCGGCATTGCTGATGGATGGGTTGGAAATGGCCGAAGTGAAGCCGTTGTTCAGCCCCGTCCATTGATACATGCCGGCAGGAATGAAATTGGAATTGAACTGTATGGTTTGCCCGGCACACACAGGGCTGTTGCTCGATGCGACGATGACCGGCACCGGACTGACTACCACATTGATAAGCCCCGATGGGGAAGACGGGCAGCCGTCCACCTCCACAAAAACGGAGTAAGGGCCGCTGTCGGCAAGGGTAGAGGCAGCAATGGTCAGAGAGGGCGTGCTCGTCGGTACGAGACCTGCCGGGGTTTGCCAATAATATGTCACCGAGTTGCCTGTGTAGGAAGATGTTGTCAAAATCAGTTGTTGGCCCGCACACACTGCGCCCGCGTTGCCCGATGTAATCACCGGCGTCATGGGGGTGGCCGGAGCGTTGGTCAGGTTGACAAAAGTAGTGGCCGGCAAAGAAGCGCAGCCGAACTCATTTCTTACAATCAACTGGTAAGCGCCGTTGCAGGAGGTCGTAGCGCCGGGTATCATGCCGCCCGACGGAGCCGCCATTACCTGACAGGGGCCGCTCCACTCGAAGGTGTAATTGCCGGAAGGCGGGCTGAGGGTGGCCATAAACTGCACATCGAACGGCGATGCAATACAGGCTGTTCCGTCATTGCTCAAACCTGTAATCACCGGTCGGGGAAGCACCTGTACCGCTACCGAAGCCGAGGCGAAACACCCCGCTGCCGTCGTCACCGTCACGGAGTAAGTGCCGGCCATGTCTAAAGTCATCGGCGATAGGAGCGGCGTGCGCTGGTTGGAACTAAAATTCAGCGGGCCGCTCCAGGCGTACTGCCCGTTGGCCAATATGGGTGAGGCAAACAATTGCAGCGGCTGCCCTTCACAAACAGACATGGCCGAGGCTTCTACCGATACCTGCGGAATGAGATTCACCACCACCTCAAGCGGCGCCGACACGTCGGAATCGCAGCCGAATTGTGTAACAAACACTCGCCAGGGACCTGCTACGGCAGAAGTCACGTTTTGCAACAAAAGCACATTCACCGTAGTCACTATCGGGGTGCCGCCGCCCGGCGGAATCCAGCGATACTGAGACGCAGGCGTGCTGGCCGTCAATAGGATGGTACTGCCTTCGCAAGCTGGTCCGCTGCTGCCCAATATCGGTGTAGCGGGCTTCGGCAGCACGGTCACAGTCGTTGTGTCGGGCGCAGAAGTACAGCCATTTTGTGTCACGCGCAAGGTATAAATGCCTCCCGTACCCGGCCCGGCTGCCGGCGATACCACCGGCGACTGATTGGCCGACATAAAATTGGGGCCGCGCCATTGGTAGGTCATGCCCGGTCCGCTGACATTGGTGCCCAGTTGCAGCGGCTGCCCCTGGCATATCGTAATTTGTTCTTCGTTGACTACCGCCACAGGTATGGCAAACACCGAAACCGTAACGGGCACAGAGGGCGCCGTCACGCATGGCCCCGATTCGAGGGTCAGATAGAAGCGGCGTTGGCCCACTGTCTGCGGCCCCGGCAGTATCAACTCCGGCGCATTGGTGCTCGCCAGCAGAGTGCCGTTGGGCGGAAGCCCCTCGTACCAGTTGTAAACGGCGCCTTGGCCGGGCACGACGATGCCGGAGCTGAGTACGATGTTTTCATTGGTACAAATTTCTGTATCGGTTACCAATAAAGGTATCAGGGGCAGGTTTTCAATGGCGACCTCCACCGTACCCGACACCGTGCAGCCCGAAATGCCGCTGATGGTGACCATGTAAGAGCCTGCCCGCGCCGGGTCAATGTTGGGAATGACCGGGTTCTCCAGATTGGACACAAAACCCTGCGGCCCGCTCCACTGAAAAGTATAGATGATGCCTCCCTGCGCTGCCGGCGGATTGGCAAACAAAAACAGCGTGTCGCCGCCGCAAATGCCCGAGTTGGCCGTTGGCTGCGGCGCTTCCATTTCTATCCGAATCAGCGTAGAACAGGTGTCGGTGTTGCCGGCCATGTCGGTAGCGGTCAGGGTGATGGGGAAAGACATGCCCGCCTGATTGCAACTGAATATATTGGGCGACAGGCTCAGCGAGGCAATGCCGCAGTTGTCGGTGCTGCCGTTGTCTATCAGTGCGGGGTCTATGGACTGGTTGCTCACGCCAGATGGATTGACATACACGATGCTGGGGCGGCAGGCGGCCACGGGCCGTTGGGTATCCTGTACGATGATGCGATAAGAACAGGTGTCGCTGTTGCCTGCGCGGTCGGTGGTGGTGTAAAAAATCTCGGTGGTTCCTACGACAAATTCATGCGTAACCGGAGCAGAGGCAGACAGCGGAGTGGGGGGCAAAATGGTAGCTCCCGTACTGAAATATGCTACTTCCAAGGCGGCGTATTCCAATTGCGCAAAGACATAGCTCGCACCATCGGTATCGCCGTCAAAAGTTACTTCTGACGGGTTGCAGGGATTGATGCCGTCACCGGGCAAACCGGGCGGCACGAGTATAGGGTTGGGGACAATGCGAATGTGGAGTTGCCCGTCGGAGGCCCAGTTGTTAAACAAAGCTTGTGGTATCGTGAACGCAACCTGCCCGGCAGTATCGCAGTTGGCAAAGCCTTGCGTCGTTGTGCCCAGCAGCGTGTTGTCCTCTCCAAAAACCCGAACGAAAGCGCCATTGGTATTAAAATCGCCCTGTGCGATGATGCTCAACACCGCGTCTTCTGTGGCATTGGCGGCCACGCCGGTAAAGGTGTAGATTTTGGGTTGCGCCACCCGGTCATTCAGGTTGGGATCGTATTCAAACGTGAGCAGCGCGTTGGTGTTTATGGTTGGTTGTATTTGAGAAAAAGGCGCTCCAACACTACAATTATCACTTACCGAAACCGGCAAAGGCAGCGTTACGACGGCGCTGCACGAGTCCAGGCCGGCAGATACTGTGATGTCGGCAGGGCAAGTCAATACAGGCGCTTCGAGGTCTTCCACCACAATAAAGTGGGAACAACTGTCCTGATTGCCTGCGCAGTCGGTGGCGTAGTAAGTGATGAGGTATGCGCCCGGATCGAAAATGGCCGCAATGGGCGACGGCGGGTTGACCACAGCGCGCGGGCCGTTGTCTATGCTGTATTCGTAGCGCAGGCCGTTCAGGTCGCGGGCACTGTAACTGAGCGTAGCGCGTGCCGAGCCGGGATTGATACAAACGGCATTCACCGCAAAAGCGCCCGACATACCGGAAGGAATGTTCGGCTCCAGCCGGATGCGCACCACGCCATCTGCCGCCCAGGCATCCAATTGCTGAGGCGTAATGAGGATGTCCACATTGGAATCGCCGCACTGAGCTGGTGTGTAAGCAGTCGAATCGAGCAGGTTGCCGTTTTCGTCATAAATGAAGAAAAATTCGGTAGCGCCTTCAGCATCCGCCGAAAACAGGCTGACGCTCAGCGTGGCCGGGCCGGCGGTATTGAGCGGCTGCGGCAGCCCGATGGGAATGTTGAGGTCTATGGCGTTCACAGGCGTGCTGCCCAACTGATCGGGCGCCGCATTGCTGGTGATGGGTTGCTGGTCGGAGGCAGTTTCAGACAAAATACCGAACCCGCAATCTTCCCCGATGACGGGCGGAATGAGTTCTACCAAAGCGCTGCACTGGCCGGGGTCGGTAGGGAAGAGCATGTCGGAGGGGCATTGCACAAAAAACGGCGGCAGATTGTCTATTACCCGGAATACGGCAGTGGTGGAGTCCCGGTTGCCGCATTCGTCTGTCACTACAAAAATCACGGTCTGACTGAGCACTACGCTGTCGGCGGCAGGGCAACTGACGGCAGGCAAAGCAGCCGGATCGTTGGTGCCGGCGTTGAAAGCCGACCAGACCAAATCACCGGAGAAGGTGCAGTTGTCGGAAGCCGTAGCGCCTCCTCGGTTTTGAATCCATTGCGTAAAAGCAGCCTGATAGTCGGAGTTGGAGGCACAAAACACTTCTAAGTTTTGGGCCTCATCCTGTACCACCGGCGCTATGCTGTCGCTCACAAAGATGAGTTGAATTTGAGAAGCCTCATTGCCGCAGCTATCCCGCACCGTCCAGGTACGGCGAATGGTGTAGCTGTTGATGCAGGCGCCCGGCAGCAGCACATCGCTGGGCGGCAGGATGGTTCCTCCAGTCTGGCAGTTGTCGGTGATGCCGGTAGGAAATCCGGTCACTGTGGGGTTGTCGTTCTGGTCGCAGCGGATAGAGATGTCGGCCGGCACAGTAAAGCTGGGCGGCACGGTATCTTTGACGGTGATGACCTGAATTTTGACGGTAGAATTGTTGCACACATCCTGTACGCGCCACAGGCGTTGGAGGGTGTAGTTGCCGGGGCAGTTGCCGGGCGAGATTTGATTTTGATAAGAAGAGGTGGCGAAGGCAGCCGAGCAATTGTCTGTGATATTGGAGAGATTGCCGGTCAGCCCCAGATCATTGGAGTCATCGGTGCAAAGAATAGTAATATTGGCAGGCCGGGTAAAATCGGGCGCCGCATCGTCCAGCACTCTGATGATTTGAGAAGCGGAAGACCTGTTGCCGCAAGCGTCGGTAGCCACCCAGGAACGCACCACCTGATACTGGTAGTGGCCGCAATCGGCAGGGTTTACTGCGCGGTTGTTCACCTCCGTAAAGACGATATCCACGTCGCCGCTACAGTTGTCGGTGGCCGTGACCACAGGCAGGGGCGGCAGCGGCTGATCGCAACGTATGGTATCGGTGAGCGGAATTCCCACGAGTACCGGCTTGATGGTATCGGTGGCAGTGAGCGTTACCGGCCAGTTGAGGGTGTTGTTGCAGGCGTCGGTAGCGGTAAACTGAATGGTGAGCGTACCACAACCGGGCGGGCGCGTGGGCGGCGCGTTATTGCTGAAATTCAAGCCCATACCGATGGCGCTGCAATTGTCGGTGGTATTGGACAAAAACGCCAATTGCACGCCGGCCAGCCATGCCGAGTAGTTGATGGCCTCGCAGGGCAATATGTCATTGACGGGTACGGCGGTGGTGACCGGCGGCGCCGTATCGGGCAGCACGATGATGACCTGCGTGAGGGTGGTCACGTTGCCGTCTAAGTCCGTAGCTGTCCAGACGCGCTCAAAAGAGCCTCCGGTGCAGCCATTGATGCTGCTCGGCAGCGGGTTGTCCACCGGCGCAATGAGCTGCGGAAACGCGGGGTCGTTGTCATCGGTAGCTTCCAGTTTTTCGCCATTAGGCACGTCCTTGAGACAGGCAAAGGTGAGCGTGTCGGGCACATTGGCGGCATTGGTAAAAACGGGCGGATCGCTGAGTGGCCGAGAGCCTGCCGGCGCGCCGTAGAGTGACGAAGTGAGGAACAATGCCGCGAGTGCCGCGAGGATGACAGCAGTAGATTTGATTTTCATGTGGCTGTTTTTTGACTCATAGTAATGTTTATGGGATAGCATCTTAAAACGAAGTTCCAAAAAGCATCAATTGCCCAACATTGCGCATACGGAGAAACCGCGCGCCGGAGGCGAAAGCAAGAAAACGAATGGTGAGATACAGACTGACTGCCTGTCAGGCGTTGACACGTTCATGGAATATCGGTTCTTGAGCAAAATCGGCGCAAGATAACCCAATCGGCTCATAAAATCAAGCACAAGGCAGGATAAAACTCATTCGGCGGCATCTTCTACAGCAGCTTCGTCTTTCTCTTTTTTATCCCGGAACTTCTTGTCGTCCACATTTTCATTCAGATAGGCGTTTACCCGGTCAATTGCCATCGTGGTTTCCACCTGCCCGAACTCGTTGATTCTGATGGAAAATCCCTGCAAATTCTGCGCGGATTCGTCCTGCTGTTGTTGGTTTTTCTTTGCCATGGTTTTTGTCGTTTTACGTTCAAGGTTCCGGGTTGGACCCGCACACCGCCCAATCGCGTTCCTGCCCGGCCGTCTTTTGATGGCGAACGCCATCCTGTCCAAGCGATGTGTTTTTTTTCGCAAATATACAAAAGCCAGGCGTTTTATCGGGGCGCGTGTTTTTTTCAGCCGCCAAGCGAGGAGGTAGCTTCGAAGTGACCTCCTCGCTTCACCGGAACAAATTGGCACGCCTCACTTCTCAAGATATTGCTTTTTAAAAAGGTCGTACATTTCCAGAAAACCATTCGAATTTCCTTTCCAGTCGAACAGAGCTTCCCAGGTGCTCAGCGGCTCCCAGATGCAGGTACCTTTCCCCTTGCCGCCCGGCAACTCGAAAGCGATTTTATGTACCTCCTCCTTTTTTGCCGAATACTCTACCACGATTACGTCCTTGCCGTAACGACGGACGAGGTCGTGCAGGTTGTTCCGCAGGTCGTCGAGCGTGCCGTGCCATTTCGGGTAGTACGACTCGCCGATCACGTCGAAATGCACGCCACGTTTCACCATGTTGTCTATAAAAAAGACCGACTCGTCATTTTGCCCGCCAAGCGCCACATGCAGCATCATCACCACCCTTGGGTCCACGGCTTTCACGGCGGCAGTGCCGGCATTGATGAGTTGCGCCAGACTGTCGAGGTGACTCACGCTGCCTTCCGGCCAGACGATGCCGTGGTTGATTTCGTTGCCAAGCTGCACCATGTCGGGCGCGGTGCCTTGTTTTTTCAGGGCATCCATTACCTCGTAGGTGTAGTCGTAGAGCGATTTTTTCAGTGCTTCGAAGGGCAGTCCTTCCCAGGCTTTGGGTTTGTATTGCTTGCCGGGATCTGCCCAGTAGTCGGAGTAGTGGAAGTCGAGGAGGAGTTTCATGCCGGCAGCTTTCACCCGTTTGGCCATGAGCAGCGTGTTTTTCAGGTCGCAAAAACCCTTGCCGGGCGAGTAGCCGTTTTCGAGGGCAGGATTGTGGAAAATGCGCAGCCGGACGTAGTTGAAGCCGTGGTCTTCCAAAATCTGGATGGCATCTTTTTCCACGCCCTTGTCTTTGAAACGGATACCCCGTGCCTCCAATTCGGGGAGAAAGGAGATGTCGGCGCCGATCATTTTGTCCACCGGGCGGGGCTTGGCGGCTTCGCCGGTGAGCCGGTATTTTTCATCGAAATGAACCGAGCCGAGGCTGCCCGGCCCAACGGTGATGATTTCGGTGGAGCCTTTCCAGAGGTTGGGCGCTGTGGCTTCGAATTTGATCATGCCCGGCGTCGTGCCTGCTTGCACGATGACCTGGCATTTACCGTTGAAAAGACTGCGCTGCCAGCGTCCGTCGGCGCACTTATCCGGTTCGTGGCAGGAGGGGTCGCCATTGCCCACACCGATGATTTTGCCGTCGCCTTCGATGTGAAACTGGATGAGGTTGTCGGCATTGGGCACTTCCCGGCCTTCCCGGTCGAACACGGTCACATTGATGACCGTTGCGTCCTGTCCGTCGGCCACCATCGTGGTTTTGTAGGGTGTCAGCACGACGTCGAATGGGGTGCCGGTGGTTTCGACCTTAGCGGTGAGTTTTTTGCCTTTTTTAAAAGCCACTGCTTCTAATTTGCCGGGTTCGTATTTCACCTTCCACTTGAGGTGGCTGTTGCGGGGCATGTCCTTTTTGCCGAGGCTTTTCCCGTTTAAAAAAAGCTCTACATCGTCGGCATTGGTGTTGACCCAGACATCAAGGGAGTCGCTCCGGCGATCCATCCAGTTCCAGTGGGGAGAGATGTGCAGTACGTCGTTGTCCGTCCACCAGGATTGGTAGTAGTAGTAGATGTTTTTCGGGAACCCGCACATATCCATGATGCCGAAGTGCGAATTGATGTTCGGCCAGGCGAAGGGCGTCGGTTCGCCCCGGTAGTCGAGGCCGGTCCATATGAAGCCGCCGAGCCAGAAGTCGTTGTCTGCGGCCAGTGTCCACCAATCTTCGGCGGTACTGGCCCACCAGGGGGCGCTGATGTCCTGATCGGGCACATAGCCACGGATGCTGTCCCGCTCGTACTGTCCACGTGTGGTCACGGTACTGCCCATTTCCGTACCGATGATGGGTTGGTGGGGGTGGTCGCGGTGGTAGTCGGCGACGGCGAAGTGGCGGTAGTTAAAGCTGCGCACGGGGATGATTTCGTTGATGCCCTCGAAGACATTGGGCAGGTCGGCGGCATAGGTACTTGTGCGGGTCGGGTCGAGTTGCTGCTGTTTTTTCAACAGCGTTTCAGCAATGCGCTTGCCGGTCGGGGAGGTATGAATCCAGCCTTCCTCGTTGCCGATGCTCCACATAAAGACACAGGTGCGGCTGCGGTCACGGCGAAGCAGGCGCTCGAATTGGCCGAGGTATTCGGGGCTGCTGTTGAGCAGGCGGGTTTCATCCATGACCAACATGCCGAGGCTGTCGCAGGCGTCGAGCAGTTCGGGGGTGGGTGGGTTGTGGCTGGTGCGGTAGGCATTGACGCCCATATTTTTCAGCAAACGAATGCGGTAGTATTGCAGGTAGTCCGGCAGGGCGCTGCCCACACCCGCATGGTCCTGGTGGCAATTTACGCCGTATAATTTCACGTGTTTTCCGTTGAGAAAAACGCCATTGGTTTTCACTTCTATTTTGCGAACCCCGAAACGCAGTATTTGCCGGTCTGTCACTTGGCCGTTCGACTTTATATTTACATGAATCCGGTATAAATAGGGGTTGTCCAAATCCCACAATACCGGATTGTTTACCGTTAGTTTTTGCAATATTGATTGATTTTCCAAAATATTGACAGACAGGTTTTTAGTCTCAGTTTTTGCAACGATTTTCCCCTGATTGTCTGTCAGATAGGTTTCAATGGAAATATCCGATTTTCTGTTGCCTTTATTTTCCAATGTTGTTTCTACGGAAATAACAGCCTTCCCGTCTTTTATTTCAGAATATGCAAATATGCCATCGTTCACAATATGCGTTTGGTCAAAAACATTGAGCCAGACATGGCGATAAATGCCTGCTCCTTCATAAAACCAACCCTCGTATTGCGTTGCATCTACCCGCACAACGAGTACGTTTTCCTCGCCGTACCTGATAAAATCCGTTATATCCCAGGCCACGCCCATGTAGCCGCTGGGGTTGTTGCCGAGGTACATGCCGTTCAGCCAGAAATGTGCATCCCGGAACACGCCGTCGAACTGGAGTTCAAAACGCCGGCCCTCGTCTGCTGCGTTCACCGTGAAGCGCTTGCGATACCAGCCGATGCTCGTCTCCGGAAACTTGCCCCCGACGGGCTTGTAGCCGTGCGCCATGACGTTGAAATCGGGGCTGTTCACGAAGGGCAGTTCTACAGCCCAGTCGTGCGGCAGGTCGAGCGAGCGCCAGAGGCTGTCGTTGAAGCGGGGGTCAACGGCCGTATTGAGCGCCTCGCCGGATTTTTTGAAAAGCGGTTCGATACTGAAGCGGAAGTCCTTTTCCGGGTTTTCAGCGTGGCCGAAAGCGAATTTCCAGTCGGTGTCGAAGTTGAGGTGCCGGCGGGGAGAAAGTTCTTGAGCGTGCGCCTGGCTGCAAAAGAAAAACAGCACCAGGAGCATTGGCAGTACCGATTTCATATCTCGTATATTTTGACGGCTAAGATAAGGCCAACTTTTGGGTTTTAATCCATTTGGCCTTATTAGCTGATGCTGTTTTAATGATGAGCCGGCAAGTGAGGAAGTAACTTCAAGTTACTGCCTCACTTCATCAGAAAATGAAACCGGAACCAGCGAGGTGACATCTGCCGCCCTGCTGCAACAACCGGAGGGCGGAAGGTGTCATCTCGCGGCTGCGAAGGAAAAATCTCCCCCGTTTTCATGCGACACCTTCCCGCCTCGCTATGGCGCGTCGTTTAGATGTCACCTGAAAACACTCAGCTAAACGGGTGCCAAGAAAAGGATATAAGGCTCCAGCCGGGCCAGCGGTGCCGGCGATTGATTTTTTTTGATGTTTGCTAAAGAAGAGGCTGTGCCAGCGGGGAACAGTTCAATCGCCCAGTCGAATCTCAAACTCGGCGTAAGTCAAAATATCAGTGTCCTCGAACTTTTTGATGATCAGCAAGTCTTGGTCTCCTGTTATCAAATAATCGGCTTTTCCGTCCTTCGCTAATTTTTCTAAGCCTCTTGGAAATCAGATAACTAATCCAAAGATTGGTATCAAGGATTACTCTGAGCGGAGTGTTTCGGGGCATATCGTTTTGCTCTTACCTGTTCGACTTCTTGCGTGATATCTTCCAAAATATCGTTCCCCACATTTTGCTCCCGCAACTTAGCCAGCAGTTGCCGGAAAGCCTCTGAAGGCGCAGGACTGGCCTGTATCCTGATCAGATCCATCTCGGCTAAATCATCCAGCAACTTTTTAGCTCTCGGCTCCAGCAGTTCTATTTGATACGTCATTTTGTTTGTGCTTTTGTTCGCTCCGGCAGGCATGTCAGTCACCGGCTGCCCAAAGATAAACTCGTTTCTGGAAACGCGCAACGCCCTCGTATAGTTTTTCGGCGGCCAAGTGAGGCAGTAACTTCAAGTTACCGCCTCACTTCATCAGAAAATGAAACCGGAACCAGCGAGGTGACATCTGCCGCCCTGCTGCAACAACCGGAGGGCGGAAGGTGTCATCTCGCGGCTGCGAAGGGAAAATCTCCCCGTTTTCATGCGACACCTTCCCGCCTCGCTAAGGCTCGTCGTTTAGATGCCACCTGAAAACACTGAGCCAAACATGGACCAAGAAAAGCATAAAAGACGCCAGCCGGGCCAGCGGTGCCGGCGATTGTTTTTTTTGATGTTTTGCTAAGGAAATGGCTGTGCCGGCGGGCCAGTGGCACCAGCGATTGTGTTTTTTGATGTTTTGCTAAAGAATACCCTGTGCCAGCGGGGAGGGTGAGATAATTCAGGCCTTGCTGTGCCAGAATGCGATACTTTCCCATAACGAGTTTCAGGATTTGATGGAAAACTAAGGTAGCAAATAAAAAGTAATTGGCTTGGAATACGAAAAAAAATAAAAAAATTGCGCGCTCGTTCCGGGACGCCGCGGCGTCCCGGAACACTTATCATCTCGTCTCTGACGAGAAAAAGTGCTAAGTTGTTGATTTTCAACGTAGCACCTCAGGAGACGTGCGGATAGTAGGTTCCGGGACGCTGAGGCGTCCCCGGAACCAGCGAGCCGGCGATTGTGTTTTTTTGATGTTTTGCTAAAGAAGAGACTGTGCCAGCGGGTATGGCTGCAACCATTTATTGAGATAAATTAGAGGACTTTATGCTGGTGGAAACCAGCGATGGTGTTTTTTTGATGTTTTGCTAAGGAAGACTCTGTGCCAGCGGAGAAAGCAGCGATGGTGCTTTTTTGATGTTTTTTTGGAAAAAGAAGAGTTGTGGCCAGCGGGCGGTAGAAGGCTGTGTGCAGGCGGGGCTTGCATTTTACCGATAGATGGACTAACTTTGCGCGGAAGTTGCGAAATACCATAAGCCAGTGGGATAATAAAAAAAACATTTCGTACTAAACAGGTAAAAAATGGTAAAAATAGAAATATCTGCGAATGAAATAAGAGAGTTGATCGCTCAAGATGACCTGAGAGAAGCGATCAGAAAATTCAGCTTTTTTGTAGAGAGCTATTCTCAAAATAAAGAATTTCATTATCAAGCGATATTATTACGCAATGAGTTGTCGGAAGCAAATAGAGAGTTGGTGTTTATTGGATATTCACAAGAAGCTGAAAATAGGAAAACTAAAATTTTGACAAAAGTACTATTCATGATTGATGAAATTATCGATGAAGTAAATGCAGAGTATGAATTATTTAGAAAATATCATGGGACACCTCGATTAAGTAAATCAGAATATGATGTTACATTATCAGAAACATCACCCAATGAAGCTTTTTCGGGAGTAAATTTAACAAAAAGCTATAAAGGGTTTAAATTAGGGCCAATATCTACTGAGCTAAATTTTGGAGAAATAACAGCAGTCATTGGTGAAAATGCAAGTGGTAAAACCACTTTACTTAAGCTTATATCGGGGGGGATCAATCCCGACGAGGGAGAGAGAGTCTATTCTGGCATTGATTGTAGCAAAGAAGACTGGTATTGTATCAAAAAAAAAATAGGGTATTTACCCCAGAGAATACCATCTGTAAAAACATCACAAATTGAAGATTTAATTCTAACCTCATCAACACATGATATTTGGGGCAAAGAAAATGATTTAATGGTTATGGATGTGTTATTAAAATTAGAATTAATTGAACATTTAAGCAAGTCATGGAATGAACTTTCAGGTGGATATCATGTGAGATTTGCATTAGCGAGCTTATTAGTCTGGAGGCCTAAACTACTGGTACTGGATGAACCTTTTGCTAATTTGGATCCTAATGCACGGAGATTTATCCTTTCAACAATCAAAGGTTACTCAAAATCTAGACAATATCCAATTTCTATTATTATATCATCTCAAAACATAGAAGAAGTTGAGAGCGTTGTTGATAAAGTTATTTTTGTAGATGAAGGCAGGATCATTTTTAATGATTATATTGAAAAAATAGAGGAAAAATTTCCTTTTTTTGTTTTTGAAATAAAAATAGGCGCTTCTAAAGTTTTCTTTGAAAATATTTTAGCTCTTGTCGATCCAGATTTTCTAATAATAGATGAAGACTTAGATATTTATACAGTTAGATTTTCTAACAAACATAATATTGATGTTTTGCTCCAAAAATTAACCAGTATTAATGTGAAAATATTTTATTTTCGAGACATCTCCAACTCAACTAAACGTTTTTTCATTTAATAGCTTCAATCATGAATTCAATATTAAAAATATTTAGGCTGCGATTTTTAGAAGCAAAAAAAATTCGTGAAATAAAAGGGGGTATAAATGACTATCACGATAGTATAACAAACGATTGGTTAAAGAATCGACCAGAATTATGGAGACGTGATTTTGTTAAAATTTTAATATACACAGTCATATATTTTATTGCTTCCGGATTAATTTTAATTACATTTATAGATTATTCAAAATATTTAGGAAAAAAAAGCATAGATACTCATTTTTCAATTCTATTCTCTATATTGTTAAGTGTTAATTTATTTGTGTATTATATTATCTCACAAGCAGTAATAAAAAAACAAATTAGTCAGGTGCATTTTTTTTTCTTTCACATTTTAACAGAAAGAAAAACCTTGTTTTTTAATTTCATCTTTGGATTAGTATTTCTTTTGCAAGCACTACTACTGGCGTCAATGCCTTTTTTTATCTTTGAAACCAAGCCGTTAAATATCAGGGGGTTAGACGATTTGAGCGCTGTCTTTTCAGGAGAATTTTATTTACTACAAGAGCAGCATCCTGAACTAAGTAGAGAGGATTTATTGATTACTATTCGCGATTCAGTGCAAGTCCATCTTGATCCTAACTTTTATAAGCATTTGAATACAAATCAGATTAATAGGCTTATAAAACCAATTATTTTAACTAACGATAGCACATTGATTTTTCACTTATATACTAAAAGCCTCAATATTGACAAAGTAAATACATTGCAACAAATAAGAATTATCCGGAACAATATGACCTATAGTGATGTCGGAAATATGCTGAATTCGGTCGCCTCTCGGTCAAAAATAGCTAATCAAATTGGATATTTGATTTCGTTTGTTTTTGATATTGTTATTTTTTTTGCGGCATTATTCTTTGTTTATTTTGAAGGTAATCCGCCAAACATTGAAAATGCTATTCCAGATATGTCTAAAGTAAAAAATATAATATCGAAATTTTTATGGGGACTTTTTTTCTTATATATGGTTTTTCCAGTATTTATTTTCGTGTCCGAGTACATTTATAACTACATTCTTTTAAAAGACAATAATTATTCTTTTCCTATATATTCTTTGATATGGATTCTCCTTTCATTATTATTCAAGATTATTTTATGGTTATTTTTTGCAATGATTACCTTTGTTGTTTTTCTGTTGATTATCAAAATTTTATTTTTTTATTTTAAAGATATGCCTTTATTAAAGTATGAAGAGTTAAAAAAAGTAATGAAGCCAAAGGAATAAAAATTCCCGCAGGTGCGAGATTCTTGTATTGGCAACTATGCGGGTTATCAGTCACTAATGTCTGATCACTACCTTGTTATTGAATTCAAAGTCCGCTATATCCAAGATGAGTTGTTGAAAAATCTGCTCTTGACACTTTTCGGCGAAAGCAAAATCATCCATCAAAAATTCTTCAAGAGGCTTCCATTGCTTATATCTTTTCTCCATCTCGGACTTTTCTTCATAACCCCATACATAATTCCTGTCAGATCGCATTTCAAGAGGTAACTGAACAATTTTTGAAATCTTATCGAAGCCAAATGGAGGGCGCCAGTTGTGTGTATAATTATTTCTAATATTTAGTATCTCTTTCAAAACTTTATCTTGAAAAAAGCCAGAATATTCCTGTAAATTCGATTCTCCCTTCAACTGATTCCAATCAATCCAATGCCTAAGGAACTCATTCGAGTTTTTGTTTTTCTTTTTATTTGCGGAATCGGGGGTATTCAAAATAAATATTAGCCGGGCTAAATTATCAAACAATGAACCAATATGAACATAAAATTCCTTCATCCCCTTGAACACTCTCATTAAATAATCGGGACGGCCCTTGTTTAACATATTAATATCTATCAAATTAATCTTTGCATAGCCGATAGAATTAACAGCCTCATAATGAGATTTTGCCAGTTCAACAAAAGCTTTTCTGACATTGTCTGGAATTGGCAAGGGGCTTACAAGAACGCTCGAATCATTTCCTGCGTGAATTGAATACCTGAACTTTGCCCAATTGACAATATTAATTTGAAGATCGTCTCTAATATGTCTTTCATTAGAATCCAGATCCTCTTTAAATATGTCGAAGTCAGGTGGTATTATTCGTGCCATATCGAAAGTTTAATAAAACAACAAGACATGGCAACGATTTTCGCCTATTCAAAAGTTCCACATTGCTGAGATTTTTCCTAAAAGGTAAGTAATAGCGATTGCTTCTCATTGTGAAAAGATTTGGAAAATCCAAGCCAAAGAGATTCAGCAGCTTAGTAATAGGCTATTTTGGTTTCAGTTTGCCAGTTGTCTTATCTAAATAATACTCCATCTCTCTATCGAAAACAGATATTTCACCGTTTTCATTTAGGGTAATCATAGGATATTTTAAATCGAGGACATTTCTCCCAATAGAATCAATAATCCCGTATTTATGGTTCCTTTGAAGAACAATATATTTATCCTCTATTTCTATATTGTCATTATTTGGATTAGCAATTAATTTCCCTTGACTATTTACCAAACCTATTTTATTGCCTTTTGAAACAACAACGAAAGGCAAGTAAGAGTCAAATACACCATCAAAAAAATAATCTAATTTTACTTTTCCTACACTATCGATAAATCCCCATTTGTCCTGTTTATCAACTGCAAATAAATTGTTATTTACCGGTAATATATCATCGAAAATTGGGTTAACAACCATTTTCTTGTTTTTATTTACTATTCCAAATTTTAGGTTTTTCACAAAAATATAAACTTGACTATCCTCATTCCATGACACAATATCACCACCATATGTAATCTGGATTTCAATTTCACTCTTTTTTTTAAAAAGCGAGAATTTAAATAGCCTATCACCATCAGTATATTTAATGATACTATCTATGAAATGCATCGCTAAACTAAATTGACGAGCCTCTATTAGATCATAAATTCTCTGTGTAACATTCTCCTCAATTTCGTTGGTAGGGCCAGTAATATCATGGACTGATTCTACAAATATTTTTCCATAAATTAATGTGTCATTCTCACTCGCTTTCGGATTGTTAAAATGATATGATTTTTCAGTTGTTATTGGCATAGCGTCTTTGTTTTGCCTTGAGCAGATGTTCTGCCCGAATAGTAGCGCCAGCACGGCGACTATCGCAGAGATAATTTGAGCATAATTACTTTTGGGCCTCTTATCCATTGTTTTCAAATTTTATATTTCTGCTGATTTGAGGCATTTAACTAAATATATTTATTTAACATATCCCCAAAGCTGCAAGCCACGAGCTATGAGCTTGTTTTTTTTGAAAAATTAGATTCCCGCTCGCGCCGAGATTCCATCTCGCGCGGGCTATTATGCGGGTTCCACCCGCTTGTAAAACACCTGCGAAGGGGAGTTTTGGCGGATATGAATCCGCCGAATATCGGCACCACGCCTTGCGTGATAAACTTGAGATGGAATCTCGCGCCAGCGGGTAAAAATTGTTTTCTCCCCGCCCGCGCAAGCCTCCACCTCACCCCTCGCCCGCGCGAGGTTCCACCTCACCCCTACGCGCTACACGCCAAACAATCCGGATCATCCAAACTGCAGGCCTGCGGGAACACCGCTTCCTCTGCGGCGGCCTGGTCCAATTCGGCGGCATTGGCGGCTTTGCCGGCAGCGGCCTGTTGTTGTGCGCCCTGGCTCACGGTGAACTTGATGGGGTCCACAGCAGCTTTGGAGCGCAGGTAGTACATGCCCGTTTTGAGGCCCTTTTGCCAGGCGTAGAAGTGCATGGAAGTGAGCTTGCTGAAATTGGCGTTTTCTACAAACAGGTTCATGCTCTGGCTCTGGCAAATGTACGCGCCCCGGTCGGCGGCCATGTCTATGATGGCTTTTTGGCTCAGTTCCCACACCGTGCGGTACAGGGTTTTGATATGGTCGGGTATGCCGGGTATGTTTTGTACCGAACCGTTGGCGGCCATGAGCTGGTGTTTCATCTCTTCGTTCCACAGGCCCAGTCCGATGAGGTCTTTGAGCAGGTGTTTGTTCACGATGATGAACTCGCCGGAGAGGGTGCGCCGACTGTAGATGTTGGAGGTATAAGGCTCGAAGCACTCGTTGTTGCCCAATATCTGCGAGGTAGAAGCGGTGGGCATGGGCGCCAGCAGGAGGCTGTTGCGCAGGCCGTGCCGGGCTATTTCGGCTTTCAGCGCGCTCCAGTCGAAACGGTGCGTGGGCGTCACATCCCACATATCGTATTGCAGGATGCCCTGACTCGCCGGCGAACCGGGATAGCTCTCGTAGGCGCCGTTTTGTGCGGCCTGTGCGCAGGATTCCTGGAGCGCGCCGTAGTAGATGGCCTCGAAGATGTCGCGGTTGAGGGCGCGGGCTTCGTCGCTGTCGAAAGGCATGCGCATCAGCAGGAAGGCGTCGGCCAGGCCTTGCACGCCGATGCCGATGGGGCGGTGGCGGAAATTGCTGTTGCGGGCTTCCGGTATCGGGTAGTAGTTGATGTCAATGATGCGGTTGAGGTTGCGGGTCACCACGCGGGTGATCTCCACGAGGCGCTCGAAGTCGAAGCTGCGGTCTTCGCGGACGAATTTGGAGAGGTTGATGGACGCGAGGTTGCACACGGCCACTTCGTCGGGCGAGGTGTATTCCATGATCTCCGTGCAGAGGTTGCTGGAGCGGATGGTGCCGAGGTTTTTCTGGTTCGACTTCTTGTTGGCGGCGTCTTTGTAGAGGATATAGGGCGTGCCCGTTTCGATCTGCGATTCGAGGATGGCAAACCAGAGTTCCTGCGCTTTCACGGTTTTGCGGGCGCGGCCTTCCTGCTCGTAGCGGTGGTAGAGGGCTTCAAACTCGCCGCCGTAGGTGTCGTACAGGCCGGGCGCTTCGTGCGGACAGAAGAGCGACCACTCGGCGTCGGCTTTCACGCGCTCCATGAAGAGGTCGGGAATCCACATCGCGTAGAAGAGGTCGCGGGCGCGGAGTTCTTCCTTGCCGTGGTTTTTCTTCAGTTCTAAGAACTCAAACACATCGGCATGCCAGGGTTCGAGATACACGGCGAAGGCGCCTTTGCGCTTTCCACCGCCGTTGTGTGCTACACCCACATGGGTAACATAATTATGGTTGGGTTCTACTTCAAAATCTACCACCACACCGTCATAAGGCTGTTCTGCCAGATGCGTCACCCGGCTGAATGTATGATTTCCATAAGTGAAGAATGTGGTGTATTCGCCTGATTCGCGTCCGAAAAGATCAGTGATTTCACTAACTTTTGGGATACGTAAACAGTATGACACCTTTCGTGTCGTAATATTTTTGTAAGAAGATACATTCCCAACTCTGTCACGCACATAACCACTGGTAAGAATCCCGAAACGCATGAGCATATAACGAACGGACTCAATGACGTTCCGCGAAGTCATATCTAATGCAATTTCAAAATTTTCCCGATTTGAAATACTGCCGTCTGTTTCTAAAATGCCTTTTACGATTTGTAAGGTCTTATCTTTTGGTAAATGAAGCATTGATGGATGCACTTGTTTCTCTCCATGCTCATTGTACAACATAGCGCGGCTGAACTTGAATCCTAAATGAGCAGACCAAGTGAAACGAATTTTCTTTTCACCCGGCTGAGCGCTCTCAGTCCAGCGAATCCCATTTTCAAATAAGTATTGCTTTACAAATGCAATATCATCTGTTTCGTTATTCTGAGTAATATGAGCAGCTTTTCCATCACGGGCAATATGACCATCTCCGATCATCATGCCGTAGAAGCGACAATCATTAAGGTTGTATTCGGGGATATCTTCATGATACTCCGGGATTGGAAAAGCAATTAAATCTTCCGGGGACAGGTCTTTGGCCTCCACCCATTCTGGTTCAATAAATCCCTTCTCCAAGCGGTTGGTAATTACCTCATGGTTTACCATTTTTTTCTGGCCACGAAGTACTAAAAAGGTATGCCCTGGCGTGACTAAAATTGGCTCAATAGACTGTTTTACACCGATTTCAATCATAGGGCCTTGGTAAGTGTTTCGCAAAAGCCGCGTCACCCGGTTGAATTCGCCCTCTCCTGTAAGCAATTCTTCTCCCAACACAATATCATCAATGCGCTTTATCCCGCGACGAGTGTAGATTATCGTATCAGGATGAAAACATTGATCCACATACCTGGCCGTGTCGTTGAACACTTTCAGCATGGGGATGATACCGTTGGAGGCGCCGTTGGTGCCTTTGATGTAGCTGCCCGTGGCGCGGATGTTGTGGATGCTGAGGCCGATGCCGCCGGCGCTTTGGCTGATGAGGGCGCAGCGTTGCAGGGTTTCAAAAATGCCTTTGATGCTGTCTTCTGTCATGGAAAGAAGGAAGCACGAACTCAACTGAGGCTTCGGAGTGCCTGCATTGAACAGCGTAGGCGTGGCGTGGATGAACCACTTTTCCGACATCAGGTGGTAGGTCTCGATGGCGGCTTCTATGTTTTCGCCGTGTATGCCGACGGCTACGCGCAGCAACATCTGTTGTGGGCGCTCCATCACTTTGCCGTTCATTTTCAGCAGGTAGGAGCGTTCGAGGGTTTTGAAACCGAAGTAGTCGAACTCGTAGTCGCGGTCGTAGATGATGGCCGAGTCGAGTTCGTCGCGGTATTTCCAGATCACCTCAAAGGTTTCATCGCCGATGAGGCCGGCTTTTTCGCCGGTTTTGGGGTCAATGTAGTGGTAGAGTTCCTTCATCGTACGCGAGAAGGACTTGTCGGTATTTTTGTGCAGGTTCGACACGGCGATGCGGGCGGCCAGCAGCGCGTAGTCGGGGTGTACGGCAGCCATGGAAGCGGCGGTTTCGGCGGCCAGATTGTCCAACTCGGTGGTGCTCACGCCGGCGTACAGGCCCTGGATGACTTTTTTGGAGATTTCGATGTAGTCCACGTACTGCGAGTCCAGCCCGTAGCACAGTTTTTTTACTCTTGCGGTGATTTTGTCAAAGCTGACTTCTTCCTGTTTGCCGCTGCGTTTTAGTACGTACATGATGTTTATTGGTTTGTGGTTTTATGGTTTTACGATTTTGTGGTTTTACGGTTTTGGGTGCGCTCTCCGTTTGTCGCTCTACGTTTGTCATTCCGTAACGCAGTGGAGGAATCTGCACCGTATCGGCAAGCCGCTATGCGAGTGTGCAAAGAGCCACGGTGCAGATTCCTACGGAATGACAAGCGTAGAGGGGACCGTAGAGCGGCGCGAGGGTGGCAGCGGGAGATGGGCGGTACTGCACACTGCATCGTGACAACCTACGCTCTCCATGCCCTATGCCCTATGCTAAAAATCCTCGTCTAATGTAAACACCTGCTTTTCGCGCTCGGCCATCACGCCGGCTTTCTGGTAGTCGCCTACGCGTTTTTCGAAGAAATTGGTTTTGCCTTGCAGCGAAATGAGGTCCATCCAGGGGAACGGATTTTCCACGTTATATACTTTCGGCAGACCCAGCGCGCCCAGCAGTCGGTCGGCCACAAACTCGATGTATTGGCACATCAGTTCGGCGTTCATGCCGATGAGCTTCACGGGTATGGCGTCGGAGACGAATTCTTTTTCTATGTTCACCGCGTCGGTGATGATGTCGCGCACGGTATCCGGCGAGAGCTGGTTTTGCAGGTGGTCGTTGTACAAGAGGCAGGCGAAGTCGCAGTGCATGCCTTCATCGCGCGAGATGAGTTCGTTCGAGAAGGTGAGGCCCGGCATGAGGCCGCGTTTTTTGAGCCAGAAGATGGAGCAAAAAGAACCCGAGAAAAAGATACCCTCCACGGCCGCAAAAGCGATGAGGCGCTCGGCAAAATTGCCGTTTCCGATCCAACGGAGCGCCCAGTCGGCTTTTTTCTTCACGCAGTCCACGTGTTCGATGGCGCGCAGCAGGTAGTCTTTTTCTCTTTGGTCCTTGATGTAAGTATCAATAAGCAGGGAGTACGTTTCGGAATGAATGTTCTCCATCATAATTTGAAACCCGTAAAAAAACTTGGCCTCGGTGTATTGCACTTCGTTGACGAAGTTGATGGCTAAGTTTTCGTTGACGATGCCGTCGCTCGCGGCAAAGAAGGCCAGTACATGCTTGACGAAGTGGCGTTCGTCGTCGTTGAGTTTGTCGTTCCAGTCCACGAGGTCTGCCGACAAGTCTATTTCCTCTGCCGTCCAAAAATTGGCTTCCGACTTTTTGTAAAATGCCCAGATGTCGTTGTGCTCAATGGGGAAGAGTACAAAACGGTTGGGATTTTCCTTCAATATAGGTTCGATCTCAATGCTCATAATGCTTTTGCGTTTTCTCTTTGATTTCGGAACGCTAAAATACAGCGGATGGCGCGTTTGGCAATGGAAAATTTTCCACACATTGTGGAAAACGAATCTAATCAACTGATTTTCAATAAAAATACAATGTGGATTAACTTTTCCACAGTGTGGATAACTGAATGTGGAAAAAAGCTGCAAGCGGCTGTGATACAGGTAGGAACAGGCGAAAATAGTTTTCAGCCTACATCTAACCGCAAGCCTTGGCGCAGCGGGGAGGGGTCGCATGAAAACGGTAAGGCGATCTCAAAATTCCTGCATTTTCCGTACTTTTGTAACGGGCCGAAAATAAGCCCTGTTTTTTCAAAAAAACTGCCGATATGAAAATTGCCATTGTTGTATTCCTCCTCCTCGGACTGTGGGGCTGCTCGGCTCCAGCCCGACTCGATGCTCCCCAAAGCGCAACAGCTACTCCCAAAGAGATCACCGACTGCCACGTTCATGTCATGAGTCCGGCCATGATAGCTATGTGGAAGTCTATGGGCATCCCTTTCGGCAAACCCGACGCCGCGTATTCCAACATAGACAGCATCATCAGCCGCCTGGGAACGCACAGGATGAAGCTCGTCTCGATGGCGTATGTGTATAGCTCCGGCGAGTTCAGCACGGGGCAGGGCAATATCCGCGAAATGGTGCGGGCCGAAAATGATTATTTGGCCTTGCAAAAGTCTAAATACCCCGGTTCCATCGAGGCGTATTACGGCATTGACCCGATGGCGGATTTTGCAATGGAGGAATTCATCAGATGCAACGACAGCTTAAAATTAGACGGGTTGAAGCTGCATTTCAATGCCTCCCAGGTGTATCTGACGGAGCGGAAATATCAGGAAAAAGTAAAACAGGTTTTGGAATATGCTGCAGCGAAGAAGGTGCCGGTTTTGTTGCATTTCGACAATTCGCACCGCCGTTTCGGACTGCCTGATCTGGAAATTTTATCGGATTCAATTTTGGCTTTTATTCCCAAAATTCATCTTCAGATTGCACATCTGGGTACATCCGGCGGATTCAACAGCCGAACTAAGGCTTTCATTGACGCCTATTTGGAACTCATCCGCGACCCCGCGCACCCGCTGCACCGCCACGAGTTGGTCTTCGATATTTCGGCCGTTGCCTTGGATAAAGACAGCGACGGCGTGCCCCACTTGGACGAAGCTGCATTTGCCGAACTGGCCGCATATCTCCGCAAAATAGGCATGGACAAATTGGTGTTCGGCACCGATTATCCCTTGTACAGCAGCCGGGAGTATCTCGACATCCTGAGAAAAAAAGTGAAACTCAGCGAGGAGGAAATAACGGCGCTGTTGCGCTAAGGGGCGATAAAAAAATAA
>DDUV01000032.1:181603-190574 GCA_002344975.1 Saprospiraceae bacterium UBA2329
AATCCTTTGGCCTAAAAAAAATGAGCATTTATTTTTGCCCCACTACTAATACCGACCTGGTAAACAAGCATTTTAACTCAGTACATCCACTTTTATCATGGAGCTACAGATTCTTTCTACCACTTTACTGCCCGAATACCTGCTTCGGGTCCCGAAAGGCTTACAGACCGCATTGGAGGCCTTGCAGGATGCGCCGCTTTCTACCCCCGGATTCAGCTTTTACATCTCTGTGGCTTCCGTTTTCAGCAGCAAGATCGAAGGAGAACCGATAGAGTTGGATAGCTATATCAAACACAAAAGAGACGGGGCGCCCTTTCAGCCGGATTACACCAAAAAAATTGATGATTTGTACGAAGCCTGCCTGTACGCTCAAAACCATCCGCTCCATGAAGAAAATGTGAGGCAGGCACATCGGCTTTTGAGCAAACATATTGTGGCCGATGCCTGGCAGGGCCGATACCGGGCGCAGAATATGTATGTGACAACGGATGACGGCAGAATCGAGTACGTCGCTGCATTGCCCTCGCAGGTGCCGGGCGCTATGGAGAGGTTGTATCAGGATATAGACCTTTTGCTGGCACAAGCACTGAGCATAGAAGAAGTGTTCTATTTTGCTGCGATGATTCACCTCGTTTTTGTAAAAATTCACCCCTGGAACGACGGAAACGGCAGGTGTGCCAGACTGCTTGAGAAGTGGTTTTTGGCCCAAAAACTCGGAGAAAAGGCTTGGTTTATACAAAGCGAAAAAATGTATTACCAGCACCACTCAAGCTATTACAACAACATCCGGGCATTAGGCTTGGAGTATCAGGAACTTGATTACGGAAAGGCGCTGCCTTTTTTGCTCATGTTGCCGGGGGCATTGATCGTTGACCTTGGGTAGTAGTGCCAAAAAACAAGGACCGCCTCGACACTTCTGTCAAAACGGCCCTTGCTGATGAAATAAAATCACACCTGGAATACAGGGCAGTCAGCGCCCCGAATCCATTTTATGGACGAGAAAAAAGGAAATTGCCGGTAGCGCGATCAAACACTAAGATCAATCGGGCATCGTCGTTCATCATAAATACTACGACCCTGTCATGGCGCACACAGGCGTTGCGGAAAACAGCATCGGGATAGTTGTCGGCTATGTACTGACGAATGGCTTCTGGCAAGGCAGAACCCTGTACGGGATTGCAACGCACCGGATTGCAGTTTTCCAGCGGGTCCACTTCGCGGATAAAATTGCCGTCGGCATCAAACAACAGCACTACCGGGCCGCTGATGAGTACTATGGTGCGCTCAGAATTGGTGCGGGCTATGCGAATGGTGGCATCCGGGTAGTTTTCGGTGATGTAGCTCGTGATGGATTCGGGCAGGTTGGCCGGGCGTACCGGGCGACCAAAGCCGAGCAGGCGGTTGAAGCAGGGGCCGTGCGGGCCATTGGGGCCGAAACCACCTCCGCGCGGGCCGCGTCCGGTCGGATCATCGCGGAATTCCAGCATCTCGCCGTCTGTGTTGAAATACAGGCAGCCTTCGTTGCCGAGTTCAACTTTGTAGCCGAGGTTTTTGGCGCGGTAGATGTCTTCCATATAGGTATCGAAGAACATTTCCTCTACCGTTTGGCGGGCCTCGGCGGGCAATTCGGACGGCGTGATGGCGGTCAGTTCGGCAGCAACGATGGCCTCAATGAGGGCCTCATCGTTGAGGTTTTGCTCTTTTTCACAAGCCTGAAAAGCCAGGGTGGAAATAGAGAGCAGGGCGAATGCAAAAAACCATTTTTTCATTTGGAACGTGCTTTTTAAGTGAATGAATTTTGTGAACAATCTATCCTAATGGTGCCAAGGCGGGGGGCAAAGTTGCCTGAGGGCTATTTTTTTTTATTCAACCTGAAAAATATTGAATTGTAAATCGAAATAACGCCGGGTAACGCTTGCTGCTACTTGATAAAGCGCAAAATTGCCTGTACTTTTGCAAAAAAGGCAAGTTCGGAAGCGCAAGAAGCCTGGGATGAGGCGGGGTATTCGGAAGACCTTTTGCTTCAAGAGCATATTAGAACTCCATACAAAAGCTCCTCGTTACTATGAAAGTGGTGCTTGACACAAATATTTTGGTAGTCTCCATCCCTTTACACACTCGTTATTATCCTATTTTCGATGCTTTCCTCAATGAGCATTTTTCCCTTTGTGTCACTACTGATATTTTAGCGGAGTATGCCGAGATTCTACATCAAAAGTACATACTTCGACCTTTGGTGGCCGAGAACGTCCTTAAAACCATTGAGAACTCCCCAGATGTAATCATGCTCCATAAATGCCAGTCAAAGTGATCTCGGCAGATGACTTTCTGAAGATGGTTTCCTCTTTATAGCGGCACTGTGTCCATCTCAAAAACTCTTCTGCACCCCCAACTGCACGCCCCAGGCATACTGACTCACACTGTAAGCCTCATACTCTATCGCTGCGCCCGCGGCCTGCCGATAGGAAGGCTCTATGCACAATGCCCAACCCGGCGCCGGGCGATACCAAAGGGCTGCCCCCAAGTGATAATCAACCATCGTTTTTTGAATATCGGGAGCCTGGCGCTGCACGGTGATGTTGCGTGTGCGCAAGCCTCTCATGCTGATGGTGGAAGTGGCCGAAAAGTCTTGCCTGTCGAGCAAACTGAGGGCCACGCCGCCTTTGATACCGATGGAAAGCCGGGGAGAACTGTGCAGGAAGTAAGTGGCCGTCAGCGGTATATTGGTGTAGCGAAGTTCTGTTTGTGTACGCGTGTCCACCGTCAAAAACTGCCCGGGTATAAGCGGCTGATTTCCGGGGCGTTGCACCGCTACTTCTACGTTGGCATCGCCATAGGATGAGGGCACCGACAGGTTGTAGCTGCTCTCGAAGTTGTTGTTGCCGATGGGGCGTTCACGGCCGGGATCGAAAGGAACGCGAAAACGGTGCTGTGTTTTCATGCTCATGTTATAGCTGCCCACACCCATACTGAGCGCAAAGCGGCGGTTGGGCTGCCATCCCACGCGCACGCCGTACTCGGTGGCCCAGGTGGCAGATTCGTTCTCTTTGAGGAAAGCCGGCAATTGTGCAATCGGCCGGTCAGACTGTATCCTGCGGAAGGTTTCGTTGGGAGCTGCCATGACGCCCGCATAAAAATGACCGCGTTTGGGTGCGCGCTTAATGGAGGGCGCCGCCATCTCTACAGATGGTGCAGGCAGAGCCAATAATTCTGTAGCAGCCGATTCGAGCGGCGCTGTGGGCGACCACAAAACGAGCGCCGGGACTTCGGCAAGGGGCGTTCCTGCGCCATCTTGCGTTTCGGGAAGCGCTGCGGACAGTGAAGTTTCTGAAGCAGGTACGGGAAGTTCGGCCGTGGTCGCCTCATTTTGCGTAGGAAGGCCGGCATTGGCATCCTCCTCATTTTGTATCAGATTGTCTGTTTTTGACAAGCCCTCCCTTTCGCCGAATGCTGCATTGCGGATGGATGAAGCAGGCGTTTTGCGAGTTGAAATATGGACAGCAGAAGACGTACGCTTGGGAAGCTCGTTGCCCTGCACAGAAGCAGCGGCAGGCGTTTCCGGCAAGCCTTGCTGATCGGATTCAGGCTGTGGATCGGCAGCCGGTTGTTTGTATTTTTCGGCCATCAGGGGCGTTTGTGCTGTCGTGGGTACTTGTTGTTTAGGAGTTGATGGCTTGTCTGTCCACCACAAACTGCCTGCAACGACTCCCAAAACGAGCAACGCACCACTCAGCCATTTCCACCAGATCAGACCGGTAGCGGCAGGCGGCTGCGGAGTAGCGGCGGCAATTTTATCCCACAGCGCAGGCGAGGGCGTATCCCAGCCGGCGGGAGGCGCTTCTTCCCATTCGCGGACGGAGCGGCGGATGTTGTTTTCAACAGAATCAGAATCGTTGTGGTATATATTTTCCATCATATTTTCATTCAGTTCACAGATGCTTTTTCCAAGTGCCGCCGCAAGTGCGCTTTGGCTTTAAATAATTGGGTTTTGGAGGTGCTTTCGCTTATTTGCAGCATGTCGGCAATTTCTTTGTGCGAGTATTCTTCGATAACAAAGAGGTTGAATACCGTGCGGTAGCCTTCGGGCAGTTGTTGCAACAAATGCACTATCTGGCGGGCGTCCCAGTCTTCATCTGGAAAAGTGGCCATCGCCAGACTATCTGGTATCAAATCTTCCGACACCATCGGCGCTTCTTTCATGCGCTTCCGCAAATACTGCAGGGCCGTGCGCAACACGACCTGCCGAATCCAGCCGCCCAGCGCGCCCTCGCCCCTGAACTGGTGCAAGTCGGAAAACACGCGAATGAACCCTTCCTGCAACAAATCTTCCGCCTCGGCGCTGTTGCCGGCATAGCGCAAACACAAGCGATACATTTGTACTTTGTAACGCTCGTATAGCTGTCGTTGGGCATCTGCTTTGTGCCTCAGACAGTCTGCCAGCAATTGTTTTTCCTTTTCGTCCACGTGTGTGCAGTAGCTGTGCTGAATATGATGGTGCAAAATACGGACTTGCGGTTGCCTGCGAGTGAAGTTTTTTTTGGGAAAGCCGGAACCGGTAGGCGGTTTGCCGTCGGCAGTCGGCGGTTCTAAGCGCGAGGGAACTACCGGTATGCGGTGTGCAGTCGGCGGTTCTAAGCGCGAGGGAACTACCGGTATGCGGTGCGCGACTTGCAGCTTGTAGCCAGCAGCTTGAGGCCATCAGCCGGCAGCCGTTCCAACCCGAAATTCCCATGCAGCTCACCGCAGGATTTTTACCATTCACCGCAGGATTTTGTCTGTTCACCTCAAAGTCGTCTGAAAATTTGGAGAAGGGGATGCGGCCACTGTACCTTTACCGCCGTGGAAGGCCGCACAGCGCCCGAAAACACCATAAAATCAAATTCATTTATCACGCTAATAGCAAACCTTTAACCATGAAAAAAAACTTTTCATTCCTACGCGCTGCCTTCACAGGCTTATCCCTTTTATTGGGGACATCTTACCTTTTTGCCGGCAACACCATCCCATTGGGAGCCTTGCTGGATGGTTATGGTAAGATTGCCAACCCACAAAACCTGACAGGGGAGGTGGACTTCTCAGGCTTCTATCCTGTGATGGATGAATGCGAAGGCTTGATTTTCCTGCCGCCGCCTGTTGCTCCGGGTTGGAACGCGCTGGGTACAGGCTTGGGCGCTATCGTCCGTGCTATTGCCATCTCTGGCAGCGATGTGTATGTAGGTGGAAACTTTATCGATGCCGGCGGAAATGCCGGCGCCGACAACATCGCCCGTTGGAACGGAAGCAGTTGGAATGCGTTGGGTTCAGGTCTTAACAATCCCGTTCGCGCTATTGCCATCTCCGGCAGTAATGTGTATGTGGGCGGGAGTTTTACCGATGCCGGCGGAAATGCTAATGCCGACTATGTTACCCGTTGGGACGGAAGCAGTTGGAATGCGTTGGGTACGGGCGTTAACGCTACCGTTCGCGCTATTGTCATCTCTGGCAGCGATGTGTATGTAGGTGGAAACTTTACCGATGCCGGCGGAAATGCTAATGCCGACTATGTTGCCCGTTGGAACGGAAGCAGTTGGAATGCGTTGGGTACGGGGTTGAGCGCAGATGTATTTACCGTTGCCATCGCCGGTAATGGCGATGTGTACGCAGGTGGAGACTTCCTGAATGCAGGAGGGAATGCCAATGCCGACTATATTGCCCGTTGGGACGGAAGCGCTTGGAATGCGCTGGGTACAACCCCCTTGAACGTTGGCGTAAATGCCATTGCCATCTCTGGCAGCGACGTGTATGTAGGGGGTGGGTTTGTTGATGCTGGAGGAAATGCCAACGCCGACATGATAGCCCGTTGGGATGGAAGCAGTTGGAATGCGTTGGGATCCGGGCTGAGCGATCAGGTTGTATCCATTGCCATTTCTGGCAGCAATGTGTATGTGGGCGGAGGTTTTATCAGCGCCGGGGGAAATGCCAATGCCACCCGGATTGCCCGTTGGAACGGCAGCAGTTGGAGTGCGCTGGGTACAGGCTTGAACTCCTCCGCCGTTGCCATCGCCATCTCTGGCAATAATGTGTATGCGGGCGGAAATTTTACCGATGGCGGCGGAAATGTCGATGTCGACCGGATCGGTCGCTGGGAAGGCCCCGCCTGCCCCACCTTCAGTGTCGCCCCCGCCAATGTAACCATCACCAACAGTACCTGCGCCTCGGCTTGTACCCTCTCCGGAGGCAGCATCACGGCGCCAGGCGGCACGCCCTGCCCTACAGGGTCTACCCTGGAATACCAGGTAAATAGCGGCCCCTGGCTCACTACCCTACCTGTGTACGACCAGGACGGCCCGGCCCAGAGCATCAAAACGCGCTGTAAGTGCGATATTGACGCCAACAACACCAGCGCCGAGTCGGCAGCCGTAGCTACCATACCGGGCACTTGTGCAACGCCCACCCTTACGGGGCCTTCCTCGGTGACGGTAAATGCTACGATCACCCTCATGGGCAGCGGCACGCCAGCTATATCAATGCCCTATACCTCCAATAATACGGGGGTAGCCACCGTCAACAGCTCGGGCGTAGTGACAGGCGTATCGGCGGGCATGGCCACCATCACCTACACCAATGCGAGTGGTTGTACGGCCACAAAGGTGGTGACGGTAACGCTTCCCTGTCCTTCGGGCACCACCCTCCACGTCAATGCTTCCGTATTGGGCGGCACAGGCGATGGCTCTTCATGGGCCAATGCTTATGCAAGCCTTAGCGATGCTTTGGCGAAAGCCCATACTTGTAGCAATATCACCACCATCAAAGTGGCGGCGGGTACTTACAAACCCACCCAAAAGCCTTTTAACGCTGGCGTAGAAATGACAACAGCAGATGCAAGAGATGTGGTATTCCATATCCCTGATGGCGTAACGATAGAAGGCGGTTACAATGCCACAACAGAGAGCAGAAATATCACTGCGAATGTAACTATTTTGAGCGGCGACATCGGCACAGCAGGCAGCAATGCCGACAACTGCTACCACGTAGTCATCGCCTCAGCAGCGAGCAGCGGCGGCGGAGGTGTAACGATTGATGGTTTTTCTATTACTGGCGCAAATGCCAATGGTACTTCTTTTATCACAGTGAATGGAAATCCCTTTTATAGAACCGAAGGCGGCGGGATTTACGTCCAAAATGGCACGAATACGCTGAGCAATAATACGCTGTATAGCAATTCGGTAAGCTTCAGCGGCGGCGGGATTTACATCTTTGGTGGCAATAATACGCTGAGCAATAATACGCTGTATAGCAACTCGGCAAGCAGAGGCGGCGGGATTTATACCAATTCTGGCACGAATACGCTGAGCAATAATACGCTGTATAGCAATTCGGCAATCGGCTCGTTCAGCGGCATCGGCGGCGGGATTTGCACCTTTGGTGGCACGAATACGCTGAGCAATAATACGCTGTATAGCAATTCAGCAGACTTATTAGGCGGCGGGATTTGCGTCCAAAATGGCACGAATAATACGTTGAGCAATAATACGCTGTATAACAATTCGGCAGGCGTCTTTGGCGGCTCCGTCAGCTTTGGCGGCGGGATTTACACCGAAAATGGCACGAATACGTTGAGCAATAATACGCTGTATAACAATTCGGCAGTCACTCCGGGCTCCGACAGCTTTGGCGGCGGGATTTACGTCCGAAATGGCACGAATACGCTGAGCAATAATACACTGTATAACAATTCGGCAGGCGGCTTCTTCAGCGGCAGCGGCGGCGGGATTTATACCGAAGATGGCACGAATACGCTGAGCAATAATACGCTGTATAACAATTCGGCAGGCAGCGTCGGCAGCAGCAGCGGCGGCGGGATTTACACCAATTCTGGCACGAATACGCTGAGCAATAATATCTTTTGGGCGAATCAGAGAAACTTCGATGCCACAGTAGCAGGTGCAGATTATTATGCTGATGGTACGAATGGTAATACTTTCAAAAATAACTTGTTGCAGTTGGCAGAAAGCAATTATACGACAACCGGTAGTGGAAATTATGACCTTGGCACAGGTGAGAGTGACAATCTCTTTGCACAAGACCCGCTTTTCGTCAATGCCGCTGATCCTGACGGTGCAGACAATATACACCGCACGGCAGATGATGGGTTGGCATTGAGTGGCTGTTCTCCTGCGATTGATAAAGGGATAAATACACCTACTACGGGAACTGGAGCAATTCCTGCATTGGATATTTTGGGCAATGCCATTTACAATAGCCTCAAAGACATGGGTGCGTATGAGCGTCAGACAGCGGGTAGCTGCTGCCCAAGCAGCACCGTCCTCCACGTCAATGCTTCCGTTTCTGGTGGCACAGGCGATGGCTCTTCATGGGCCAATGCCTACGCCAGCCTAAGCGATGCCTTGGCATTAGCCCATGCGTGTAGTAGTATTGATACCATAAAAGTGGCGGCGGGTACTTACAAACCCACCAAAAAGCCTTTTAACGCTGGCGTAGAAATGACAACAACCGACGCTCGCGATGTAGTCTTTCATATCCCTGATGGCGTAACGATTGAAGGTGGTTACAATGCAACAGGTAGCAGAGATATTACGGCTAATGTTACTACATTAAGCGGCGATATTGACAACAACAATACGCTGGATAACGGTAACGCTTACCACGTTGTCCTTGCCTCCGCAGCAAGCAGCGGCGGCGTAGGCGTAACGATTGACGGCTTTTCGATTACGGCAGGAAATGGGGATGGTTTTGGCTCTATCACAGTGAATGGAAATAGTTTTTCCAGAACGCAAGGCGGCGGGATTTACACCTATTTGGGCACGAATACGCTGAGCAATAATACGCTCTATAGCAATTCGGCAGACGAGTTCGGCGGCGGGGTTTTCACCGAAAATGGCACGAATACGCTGATCAATAATACGCTCTATAGCAATTCGGTAATCAACAACGGCGGCGGGATTTGCACCAATTCTGGCACGAATACGCT
>DDUV01000032.1:190887-192821 GCA_002344975.1 Saprospiraceae bacterium UBA2329
ATACGCTCTATAGCAATTCGGCAACCACGGGCGGCGGCGGGATTTACACCCGAAATGGCATGAATACGCTGAGCAATAATACGCTGTATAGCAATTCAACAGACAGCGGCAGCGGCGGCGGGATTTACACCTTTGCTGGCACGAATACGCTGAGCAATAATACGCTGTATAGCAATACGGCAGCCTCGGGCGGCGGCGGGATTTTTACCGAAAATGGCACGAATACGCTGAGCAATAATACGCTGTATAGCAATACGGCAACACTAAACACCGGCGGCGGGATTTTCACCCTTGATGGCACGAATACGCTGAGCAATAATATCTTTTGGGCAAATAAAAAAGGTAGCACACCAAGTGCCACAGTAGCAGGTGCAGATTATTATGCTGGTGGTGCGAATGGTAATACTTTCAAAAACAACCTATTGCAGTTGGCAGAAAGCAATTATACGACAACCGGTAGTGGAAATTATGACCTTGGCACAGGTGCAACGGACAATGTTTTTGCACAAGACCCGCTTTTCGTCAATGCCCCTGACCCTGATGGTGCAGACAATATACACCGCACGGCAGATGATGGGTTGGCATTGCAAAGCGTTAGTCCTGCAGTCAATGCGGGTACCACTGGTGTTGGCATACCAACAACAGACATCACAGGAGCTACGCGGCCTGCCACGCCTTCGATTGGAGCGTATGAGGCGGCAGAACCATGCTCGCCCGCTCCGCCGGTAGCAGGTAGCGACACCTGGACGGGCTGCGTCTCCACCGACTGGGCCACTGCGGGCAACTGGCTTGACGGCACGGTACCGACCGCAATCGACAATGTAACCATCCCCGATGTAACCAACGACCCAGTCATCATGGATGGCACGATGGCAGTGGCCAATTCCGTGCATTTACAACCTTCCACCGCCCTGACCATTAACGCAACGGGCACGCTGACCATCAATGGCTCGGCTACTTTCGGTAGTTACACCGCCGGTTTTTACAATCAGGGTATGGTATCGAACAGCGGAACCATGATACTCGGCTCAACAGCGAGCGTGGGAGAAAGCGGCATTTGGAACCAGAATGGGGTCTTCAATAATAACAGCAACGGGGAGATCAGCATTGACCGGTCAAGTAGTAGCGGTTTGTGGAACGACAACGGTACCATTACGAATGTGGGCAAAATCACCATCGGTGCGTTGGCGTCCGTAGGTTTTAATGGCATTTGGAACCAAAATGGTGGGAACTTCGATAATAACAGTGACGGGGAGATCAGCATTGGCCGGTCAACAGAGAGAGGATTATGGAACGACAACGGTACCATTACGAATGTGGGCAAAATCACCATCGGTGCGGTAGAGGCAGTGGGTTTTAATGGCATTCGGAGCTCAAACACCTTCATTAACAACAGCGACGGGGAAATATCCATAGACCGATCAAATGAAGAAGGCCTGTTTATCTCAGCCGGTACCTTCACCAATGCGGGTAAGATCACCATTGGGGCTGTTGCAGCGGTGGGAACGTACGGTCTTCGGAATTTTGGCAATCTCAACAACAACAGCAGCGGGGAGATCAGTATAAACTGGTCAAGTAATACTGGCTTGCTCAATGGCGGGCCTAGCCCCACCATTACCAATAAGGGCAGGATCACCGTCGGTGCGGTGGCTGCTGTGGGAACATATGGCATTCAGAACTTTGGCATCTTCAATAACGATACCTGTAGTGCGCTGGTGCGCATTGTTTCGGATGCCATTGTCGAGAACACGGGCACTTTCACCAACGTGGGCGTTATCGTCGAAAATGCGATGGGCAATAGTAGCATCACAAGCAACAGTGGCATCGTACAAAATCTCAACGGCGGTATGTTTACAATCGGCACGGGCAATCCGGCCATAACTACCTCAGGCACGGTGGAGAATGCCTGCTGCCCCACCTTCAGCAGCGCGCCC
>DDUV01000077.1 GCA_002344975.1 Saprospiraceae bacterium UBA2329
AGGGGGAGTTAAGGAAGGCGGTTAAACCCCGCCGGATAATCCGCACCACGCCGTCCGTGGTAAACAGGAAGGTAGACCCTCGGGCGAGCGGACGGCAAAAATACAAAGGTCGAGACACCCAACGAGCCGGCGTCTCGACCTTTTTTATCAGTATTGATCGCCTTGCTCATCGTCATGATGCCGGTCATGCTCAGCCGGTTGTCCGGTCAGGAAGAAGACCTGAGAGCATTTAGCTTTGTCAATACCGGAACACCTTCATTTTCATCGAATTCCGAATCTGGAACGATGGAATATGTGCAGCGTATCTATTCCCGGCTGACCCAAGCGCCCGGGAACAAAAACCTGCCTGTGCCCCGCCTTGAAATCAGCAAAGTGAAACATCGTGCCGCTTATGTTAGCTATTCCAAAACACTTATTGTCATTGAGGAAGAGGCGATACAAGCGTGCAGGCGATTCGGAGATGCCGCAGTCGCTTTTTTATTGGGACACGAACTCACACATTATTACGAAGAACATGGTTGGCGCGACGAGTTTGCCCGCCGCTATCCTGATTTGGGTATCAATCAGCGTAAGCAGATGGTGTCGCAGGATAATAAAATCCAATGGGAAACCCAGGCGGATTATTCGGGTGGTTTTCGCGTTTATTTAGCCGGTTATGGCTTTTTCCATCGCGGCGACGAACTGCTGGATGAAATTTACCGGGTGTATGGTTTGCCGGAGTCTATCCCGGGCTATCCTACCTTATCTGAAAGAAAAGAACTCACCCGAAGTTCCACAAAACGAATTGAAAAATTGGTAGATGCCTTAGAGATGGCCAATCTGCTTACTGTTACGGGGGCTTTCAAGGAAGCAAATGCATTTTACGATTATGTATTGAAAGAATACCAAAGCCCGGAGTTGTTGAACAACAGGGGCGTGGCATTGGTATTGGAGGTATTGCACAATTTTCCCGCAAATCATTTAAAGTATGTATTGCCGATTCAAATTCAGATGGGAAATAGACCTGTTCATTTTAACACACGAAATGCTCTTGATGCCATTCCCGGCCAGCAAGAACTGCTTCAGGCTTTGGAGTATTTTGATCAAGCGATCAACCTGGACAAAAACTATACCCCGGCCTTTTTAAACAAAGCCTGCGTGTATGCCCTTCTTCGAGACTCCCGACGTGCCCGGTTTATAGCCGATGTGGAGGCGCGTGAAAAAGCCGGCAACAATGCAAAAACCCTGACAGATATAGAGGTACTCCTCGCCATTATAGAGGCTTCCGCCGGAGAATACGATAGCGCTCGGGGCAAATTACAAGCCGAAGTAGCAAAAGAAGCCGCTTGGCGGAGGTCAACCTAAGCATCCTGAACAATGAGGAATCTCCCTCTTCGAGACAAAAACCGGTCTTTGAGGTGATTGACAACCAGTCTATTAGCCAGGCCTTCAGCCAAGCCAGGCGCGATGCGGATGAATGGCAGCAAATTTCTGAGGAATACCGTTTTTTTCACAATCCGGAGCATGGCCCAAATTCCACGCTCATGATGTGCGAGAATGCACAAGCAGGTCACACCATGCTGTTTCACTTCACCCACCGCAATTACGCCGGAACATCCATGAAGGGCATTTTTACAGGCAGTACAGAAAGTGCCGTCATTCAAGCTTACGGCATTCCCGACCGGACGCTTGAAACGCCGACTGGGCGTATTCTTCGTTATGGTTCCTTGCTATTTGTGATAGATGCTTATGGCAAAGTAGAACGCTGGGCAAATTATGCGGTGCGGATGAACTGATACTTTTTACATCACTATAAAAATGTTTCACATGAATCCACGCAATCTTTCGAGCATCCTTATCTTTTCAAGAATTGCTGCCGGTCTAATTTTGCTATTGCCGATTTTACTTGTACTGGGCAGGGTTTCCTCCTGCATGAAGACAAGACATAATATAGCCTCCGCCTCAGTTGCCCCCTCCAAGTACCAACGTGACGCTATCGTGTACATCGGCGGGAATTCTTTATATGTAGGTGGCGCCATCTACATATACTATGAAGATGGAAAACAAAAAGTGGCGGATAAGTCGCTTGCGAAAATGGCAGAAGAGCTTAGTTTCCATCACATTAACAACTATACCATCGTCAATCCGGAAAAAGGATGTTACCACAAGGCGAGTGATGGCCTTCCCTATTGGAAAACGAGTTTAGGCTCTTTTGGGATAAGCCGGCATTATTTCGATAGAAACTTCAGAAAATTCGCGATCCAATGCCTTCAACCGTCTGAAAAGTAGCACTGACTGTTTAATGTAAAAAAAATCAAACTTCCAAATTCATGAAAGACTTTTTGCAAAAGTCGTAAAGCAGGGGAACGCCTCTGAAAAATTGGACTCATCAGGCGCGCCGGGTAATTTTGCACCACGTTTTTTACCTATTTAACATCAGGAGAGGCATGAAGTACCGGATATTGAATCTATTGATACGCAAATGGCTCCGGCAAGCCGAAGCATCCAATGGTTAACCCAACAAAATACCACCCAAAAATGAGAGCTGTCATAATTTCCCATCAGCCAAGCGTCCGAGAGGCGCTGCGTAATGCGCTCCGGCAAACCGGCAACTATATGACGATTATTGCTGAAGCTGCCAATTTCAAGCAGGCTCAAAAATTGCTAAGTACCCCGAAACCCGATCTCGCCTTCGTAGATGCCGACCTGCCCGGCTCGGAGGCCTTCACCCTGATGCAGGCCCTGCAAAGCGCAGGCATCTCCTTTGTCGTCCTCTCAGATACGGAGCAGCACGCCTTCCGCGCGGTTGAACTGGGCGCACTGGGATATCTGCTGGCGCCGGTGGCGGTGGAGAAAGTGGCGGTGACGGTGCAGCGGATGAAAAAGCTTCTGGGGAATGAGTTGAATGGTACCGTTCAGGGGCAGCCGCCAGGATCAACCCATTCCGACCATTGGAAAGACTGGCTGGAACGGCGCTTCTACTTCTGCGCGCAAAAGTACATCAGCATCATCGCGCTCAAGGATATTATACAGATCAATGCCGCTCGCTACGAGACCGAAATATATGTAGTAGGTACACCCAAACCCGTCACCTGCTCCATAGGCATTTCCGATTTCCTGAAAGAATTCGAGGAAGTGCCATTCATCGTAAAGACCCACCGCTCCCACCTCGTCAATCTTTTTCATGTGAAGCGATATGTCAAGGAGGATGGAGTGCTGATCGTGCGCGACCACAATGGCGGAGAAGGTTCCGTCTCCCTCACCGACGCCTACAAGGACTCCTTTGTGCAGGCCATGCATGATTTGGGTTGGAAGCGCATCCGCAAAACCTGAAAAGCTGTTCGTTCAAAAAAAAGCCGATTTCGTTCAAAAAAAAGAAGGTTTGGAATACTTTATCTAAATCAATCAACTGCGAGATAGAACTTTGTATCACAAAAATTTACGACAGTGGCTATTTGCTCCTGGGTAATATGGAAGGGCTGCACGCCGGAAAATCGTTTTCGGCATACATTGATGATATTGACGCAACTCTGACTAAGTGAAACACGCCATGCGCCTTTTGATATACCCGTAGTTGTGTATATACAACCAGTGCGAGGCACAATATACGCGATTGCGCCTATAGAGGGGATTGGTAAGTATATGCGAGTTGTCGAAAAAATAAGAAAACAGATTCATTCACATTGGGCGCAGTTGCGATTTGTCCGA
>DDUV01000057.1:0-82012 GCA_002344975.1 Saprospiraceae bacterium UBA2329
TATTTTTGCCCCACTACTAAGGCTGAAGCATCAATTTCAGCACCGTAAACTTCGCATCTTTTACTATCCGAACTAAATAAACGCCTGCCGGCAGATGTCCCGCCGCAACGGCCTGCCTGTCTGACTGAATGACTCCGCTGAGGCAAGGACGACCTTGCAAATCCAAAAGGTGGAAACGAGCACCCATCCATTCATCTCCGCCTGAAAGCTGAATATTGAAATGCCCGTTTGAGACCGTCGGCGCTATAAAAATGCCGCTGTCTTTGGCCGCTATTGGTTCCTGCGTGGCAGAGGTTTGGCATGGCAGACTGCGTTGCAAAGCGGTAGGCGAAAGCGTTCCTACGGCCAAATCTGCTCCCGATAGCGAGGTATGAATGATGGAGCGGTTTTGGAGGTCTAAAGTAATGGGGAAAGAATGCAGGCCGGCCAATTCAGGAGCGCAGGACGATGCTCCGGCAAACGACTTCAGCACCATGTTTTTGTCGTAGCTTAGAGCGATGCGACCTTCGGCATCGGGAGGTGCTATGCGAATAAAATCGAGTGCGAAGGGGTAGTGCGAAGAAAAATGGCGACTTCCCGAAATGATTTCATGGGCGCTCGTCACGGCAGCATCGAAGCCGGTAGCAGCGGAGTTGATCTCCAACAAAGCCGGAGTGAAACTGCACTCGGGGCCGCTGAAACAATTTTGGCGAATACCAGTCGCTACGATGAGGCTATTGCCAGGGCCGGGCTGAAAGTCGTGGGCAATCATTTCGATGGGCTGATTGTTGTCGCCGAATCGTTCGCGGAAGAAGGCGTTTCCATGCAAAAACTGCCCGTTGGCCGTGGTGGTAAAAACATACGAAACAGGCAATACCACGCCGCCGCCGTCGCCATTGGTGGGGTTGCCCCAAATGCTGGTGAAAAAAGAAAACTGATTGCCGAGAAAGACCAGATTTCCGTTGGGCAATTCCCGTACGCCGATGATGGCGCCGCCTGTTCCTGTGGCAATGCCAAGTCCGAAGTTCCAGTCCTGATTAAAAAAACCGTCAAAAAATCCACTGCCGGCCTCAAACCGCTTTGCCCACAGCACATCGCCTTGCGTGTTCACTTTCACAATGTAGGCATTTTCATCGCAATGCAGAGGAAAAACAAAGCCTCCATCCTGCGTTTGCACCACCGGGCGGCGCAGGGTGGCCGTCAGCAGTTGAAAGGCCGTGGTGCGACAGTCGGCGGCATTATTGCGATAGCGCCTGGCCCATTGCAGATTGCCCTGCGCGTCCAATTTTACCAAAAAAGTGAGGGCAATGCTGGCCGTGTTGAGGGCCTGTTCGGGGTTGCTGTACCCGCTGATGATGAAGCCGCCGTCGCTGGTGCGTTCCATATTGTGCGGCGTATCGTTGAAGTCTCCGCCGAAGCGCTTGGCCCACAATACCTGCGGGGCGCCCTGCTCGTTGGCAGGCACTCTTACCCGCAACACCGCATAATCCAGATTTTGCGAGCCGGGTTGCAGCAGCATCACAGGATTCATGTTGATGGCCGCCAAAATGAGGTATTCGTTATCGCCCAGCGGCAGTACATCAGCGCCATAGCTCTCCTGCCAGCGGGTAGTTCCGAAGGGCGTGGGCAACTGCACATTGATGCGGTAGGATTGGATCGGCTGAAACGACCTGTCTGTCAGAATGAAAACAGCGCGCGAAAACTCGCCGTCGCCCCAGGTGCCGGCGGTGACATACCCCGATGAAGTTGGGTGGAGATGGCCCATACGGCTGAGGATATTGGGGGCGTCACTTTGTTCCAATTCGGCGTGCAGAAAACCAGGCAGGGTTTGTGCCGGAGCGGCATGGGCAGCGAACAGCCAGAAAATGATGGAGATGAGGAGGCGAGAAGTGGCTTGCATCGGTTTTGTTGTTAATGGTGAAAAAGTATTTTGGGATAACAGGGCAAAGTTCCGGGTATTTTCCAGCCCCTGCAACACCGCTTATGGGTATTTTACCCCATCGTCATTTTACTAAAAACTCCCCATCAAAGGGTATGCCGCTCACCGGATTTGGGTATTTTGCGCCTCAGTACTGTGCAATCGGGGACAGTGGGGCGTTGTAGAAAAAACAGTTTACCATGAACAGGGTCATCGGCAGACGGACTGGTTGGTTGTTGGTTTTCTTCCTGACTATGCTGTCGGCAAGGGCCGAGCGATTCACTCCGGCAGTAATGGACACCGGCATTACCTGCCTGATGCTCAATTCCGTAGCAGTAGTTTATGAGGCGTCGGGCAAAATTGCCATTTCTCCCGATTCGGTACTCCGAATGCCCGACTCCCTGTTTGCGGCGGCTGCCTCAAAGGCTTTTTTATTTGGCCTGACGGAAACGCCCCGATGGCTCCGCTTTCAGGTTGTGAACCCGACTGCCGACGCGCGCCGCCTGCTGCTGGAGATCGCCAACCCCAACCTTCGCCATGTTGAGGTTTACCAATATTGGGGCGATTTGCTCATACAGAGCGACACCAGCGGCATAGATTTTCCTTTTGAACGACGCCCGGTACCAACACATAACTTCCTTTTTCCAATGCACCTCAAAGCCGGCGATACGCTCACCTGCTTAGTTTATGTGGCGCCTTCGTACCAACCGGCCAACTTCGACCTCTATCTCTGGCAAAGGCATCACCGCGTTACGGTCCAGGCCACACGGGAGTCATTGGTTTTAGGAGGTTTTTTTGTAATACACCTGGCGTTTTGGGCTTTGTTGGTGGCAGTGGCTGCCAGTTTCAGACTGCGCGAAATGGCCTACTATGCGGCTTATGTGTTGCTGGGCGCTTTGTTTGTATTTTCAGATGTGGGCCTGGGGTATCGCTTTTTGTGGGGCGAGTGGCCTTATTGGCAAAAGGTGTTTTCGTTTATAGCCATTTGTCTTTACACCATCTTCGGCACGCAGTTCATCCGGCTGTACTTCAACACCCGCAAACGTTTTCCTGTATTCGAGCAAATTTTCTTTTACGCCATAGCGGTTTGTTGTACATTGCTCATATTTACGCTGTTTATTCCGGTCTTACCCCTGCGTTTTGTTCATATTTTGAGCATATTGATGTACATCGTTTTTTTAGTATGCAGCGCAGCGTTTGTGGCCCTTTTCATTTATACACTGAGCCGAAAATCGAAGTTGTGGTCGGTATGGCTCTTGCTGGGGTTCTCCTTGCATGGCGCGGGCATCGTCGTTACTGTATTGCAATATATGCGGCTTTTGCCTCAACACTCATTGGCCGGAGGGCTGTACGAGGCCGGTTTTCCACTTACATTTCATACCCAGATTTTAATGATGGCCGGTATGACGCTGGAAATCCCGGTGGTGCTGTACACGGCTTTTGCCCGGTTTAAATATGTGGTCAGACAAAACCAAACCCAGGCCGCCAAATTGGCCGAACTGCGCCACAACAGCATGAACGACCTCTTGCTGGGCATCGAATCTGAGCGACGGCGGCTGTCTCAGGACCTACATGACGGACTTGGCGTGAGCTTGGCCGCTATGAAAATGAAGGCCAATCTGATGGAAATGCGAGCAGAAGGTGATGAAAAAAAAGCCTGGCGAGAACTGATGACCGATCTGGAAACCACCTATGAAGAATTGCGACGCATATCGCACAACTTGCCGCCAAAATCCCTCTTCCGGGCCGGTATGCACAGCGCGTTGGAGGAGGTACTGCAAAGAACCCGCACACTGAGGCCGGAATTGAGCATCAATTATTACAACAACCTCCCCCTGAAACGCCTCTCCCAACAGGCCGAAATCAATTTGTTTCGCATCACGCTCGAACTCATCAACAACGCCCTCAAACACGCTGAAGCCTCGCAACTCAGCGTGCAGTGGCTGGCTCACGAAAAGGAAATCGTGCTGATTGTGGAAGACAACGGCAAGGGGTTTCAGTCGGGGAAAACGGCGGGCGAGGGCATCGGGCTGGCCAATGTGCGCAATCGCGTGACGGTGCTGGGCGGCCAAATGAACACCGACAGCCAACCCGGCCATGGCGCTACCATAGTGGTGCGCGTTTCCAATGAGGCAGTTTTTAGGAATGAAGTCTAAATCAGCCCCTTTTGCAGTGCCATGCGCACGGCGTCGGTGATGTTGCGGGCGTTGAGCTTGGAGATGATGTTTTTCCGGTGGGTGTCAATCGTATTGACGCTCAGGAACAACTGTCGTGCAATGTCTTCACTGGTTTTTCCCTCAGAAATGAGTTGAAGCACCTCCTTCTCCCGCATGGAAAGCAGCCCGGAATCCGAACCTGACAAGGGCTTCTGACCGGCGCCTGCGGGCGGCTTTTCGTGGCCTATCAAGGTGTCCAAAACTTTGGGATCCAAGTACTTCCTGCCGCCGGCCACCTCCAGAATAGCGTGTAGCAACTCATCTTTACCATTGATTTTCAATACATACCCCATGGCGCCCCTGCGCAGACACTCTTGTATGGACGGCAGATCGTCGTGTACGGTGAGCATGATAACTTTTATCTCCGGGAAATGCGCCTTGAGGTCGTTGAGCACCTCCATGCCATCTCTTTCGGGCATGGAAAGGTCCAGCAAAACGATTTCCGGGCATCGTTGCTCAAATAAAGACAATGCCTGCGCTCCGCTCATGGCGGCAGCTACGACTTCCAGCTCCGGACAAGCGTTCAACAGTGCCGAAATACCGTCTAAAAACAATTGCTGATCATCCACTATGGCAACGCCGACAGGCTTGGGAAGGGCAATGCTCATTGAAATCTCATTTGGTGTATAAAACCCTTTTCTTTGCGAAAGTACGATACTCTTGTTTTATGGCAGAAAAAAATATTGCCGTTCAAGCGTCGGCATACAGCGGGGGAGGGGGATCAGCCATCTCATTCGTGAAGTTTTCAAAATATTTTTCTTCGCCTTCTCTTGACTTTTCTCTCTTTTGTCTTAACTTTGCGACCGCTTTTGAAGAAAAGCTAAAAAATAGTCCCGCCTTCGCTTTGGCTATGGCGGATAAAAGGGGGGTATAGCTCAGCTGGCTAGAGCGCTTGCATGGCATGCAAGAGGTCGTCGGTTCGACTCCGACTATCTCCACCACTTATAAAGCCTTGTAAATCTTTGATTTGCGAGGCTTTTTTATTTGTATTTGATGCTCGGTTCTCGCCAGCGCAGGAGAACCGGGTGTGAAGGCTCAATTAGCGCGTCCCACAATCTTGGTTTTTACCAACTTTCCGTAAGTATGCTTTTCAAACTCTTCAAGGTTGCTGTCGGCATTACCATGACAAACCACTAAAGTTCCCTTCCTGCCTTCCGTAACGAGCAAGCCTACAAAGCTTTTATATTTTCTGCACTTGCCGTGCCCTGATAGTATTTGCCATTCTCCAAATAGAGCACAGATACCCCCGGGCGCTCCATACCCGTCAATTTTTGAAGCTCGTTTTCGACCAATCCGGTTTCTGATATTCCTGTCAGATCATCCATAGTGGTCCATTCTATAACGGCTGCATCAGGAGATTGAGTAGGGTATTCGCCATCTTTAGTTTGAATTGATCGGTTTCTACCTTCAAACTTAGCAAGCCGAAACTCTTCCATACTGTCTTCCTGGCTGCCAATATATGTGCTCATAAAACTTTTCCTTATCAATGGATCGAAACTTTCTTCAAGCTGATCGAAACAAAAGGCCTTGATGTAATAGACCCTGTCATTGTAGCTAATTGCCATTGCATACCTGATCGTGTTTGTCATTTTATCATGCACCACAGAAAAGAGACCGTTATCCTCCCCATCATAATTTACCCGGCTCAGCTCCAGCAAAACGCTCTTCTTTTCTCTCAAGGCGCTCGGAGTAATACGGGCTTTTATTTCTTCCAATGACCTCATACTCATCGTTACAGAAATAGATGAAAGTGCATTCGTTGTTTGGTACCCGTCAAACGAGCGCGCTTTTTCATATCCATTTGGTACTACCATCCATACCCCCCTGCCCAAATGAACACTTTGATCTGTTTTTTGAGGCGAGATACGGAGGTTGCCTTCTTTGTAATTCGAACACGAGCCGGCAAGTATCAAAACGATAAGCACGGATAAGCAAAGTCGTAAGTCATTCATAAAAACTGTTTTTTAGTTGCCGATAAATTCTTGGCAGGGTGAAAGCGCTCACTTCATCAGCAACTCATCCACGTTCACGCCGGGATTCTGTATCTTGGTCATTTACACGGGGCCCATTTGCTGCGGGCGAAGTCAGGAGGTAACAGGAAGTTACCGCCTGACTTCCAGCACGCTAACTCCCTGCTTGCTCTTCGCTTGCAGGCGCATCGGCAGCTTTGGGGTTGCCGAGGTATTTGGGCAGTTCCATGCCCGCCATGTTGAACAGGTCGTTGAGCGGCGGCACCGATTTATACAGCCCCGATACAAAGCGGGAGGTAGAATTGCCCTCGCCGTCGGAGTGGTTGCCACCGTCCCACACGGTCACTTTGTCTATCTTGATGTTCTTGATAGCATCCACCTGCGTTTTCACTAAGTCTTCGATCTTGTCGGCAATCAGCATCAGCACGGCGTCGCGGGTATTGCCGCCGGCCGCCTGCACGATTTTGTCAAAACCCTCGGCCTGCTTGCTGAGTATCTCATACAAACCGCGGGCCTCGGCTTCCTGCTTGAGGAAGATGGCATCGGCCTCGCCCTTGGCCAAGCGGCGGGTTTGTTCGGCCTGCGCTTCGGCTTCGATTTCCATTTTGCGGCGCTGTATTTCGGCCTGCACGATGATGTCTGCTTCTTTAGTGGCGCGTTCGCGGGCGGCGCGAGCCTCTTCGGCCTTTTTCTCTGCCAGATAAGCGTCTTCCAATGCGTTGGCCGTTTGGATTTTTTCAGAAGAAACGGCCGTTTTGTTGGTCTCGGCTTCGCGGATACGGCGGGCCGCTTCCGATTCTGCAATGGTGATTTTGGCTAAGTTTTCACCCTCGATGGCCTTGGCGCGGGCCGCCGCCTCGCCCACCTGCGCTTCAGACATTGCCTCCGATACCTTGATGCGCTCCTGCATGGCGGCCTCTGCCTCTTTGATGCGCAGTTCGGCCTGCGAATTGGCGATGGTCACGCGGCTTTGGTTTTCACCATCCACGGCCTGGGCATTGGCAGCCGCCTCGCCCACTTTGGCAAAGGCTTCTGCTTCCGATACCTTGATGCGCTGGTCTTTTTTGGCGTTGGCTTCACCGATGGAGCCGTCGCGGGTTTTTTCTGCTACGCTCATGCGGGCGTCGTTCACAGCTTTTGCGGCAGCCTCTTTGCCCAATGCTTCTATGTAGCCCGATTCATCCTGAATGTCGGTGATGTTCACGTTGATGAGCGCGAGGCCGATTTTTCTGAGTTCGGCGCCCACGTTGGTAGAGACATTGGAGAGGAATTTGTCGCGGTCGGAGTTGATTTCCTCAATATCCATGGTGGCTACCACGAGGCGGAGCTGACCAAAAATGATGTCTTTGGCAATGTCGCGGATTTCTTCCATAGACTTGCCCAGCAGGCGTTCGGCGGCGTTTTGCATCACGCCTTCTTCGTTGGAAATGGCCACAGTAAAGCGCGAGGGCACGTCCACGCGGATGTTTTGCTTACTCAGTGCGCGCCGCAGGTCCACATCTATGGAAATAGGGGAGAGGTCTAAGTATTCGTAGTCCTGAATGACCGGCCATACGAATGCCGCTCCGCCCGCCAGACATTTGGCCGAGCCGGAACCCGTGCGCCCGTAAATGACGAGCACTTTGTCGGAAGGGCATCGCCGATAGCGGGAAATAACAAAAGCGAGAGTCATAAAAACCAGTAAAACCAGTCCTACGACGAGGATAATCAGAGAAGTTCCCATAGGATTGAAGCGTTTTATGATGATGTAATTCAGTCTTGCCGGGTCACCAACAAAATATTGTCGGGCAGCACGTCGGTCACGAGAATTTTCGTGCCGGTGGGGATGTAGGGGCCGTCCGTTACGGCTTCCCATTCGCGGAGTACGTTGCGGGTTTTTACGGTGACGCGGCCTATACCGCTGCGCCCGCCGGGTATGGCGAGATATACATCGCCGGCTTGATAGATGGCTTCATGCGCCGTCACGTTGTCTTCCTGGCCCAGCCGTGAAAACCAGAAAATGAGGTAAGCCACCAGAAACATGGCGATGCCGCCCATGAGCAGGCCCAGCAACAGCGCCAGCCACAGGCTGATACCCGCGCCGAGCATGAGTACGCCCGTCCAGCCGAGGAAAGCAAAAAACGCGATGATACTGCGCACCGAAAAAACCGAAAAAGAGTGGTCGTGGTCTAATCCGCCGTCATGGCTCAGGTCTCCGGCGTCGGAGTCTCCGTCAAAATCCAACCCCGTGAGTGTCAGAATAAACTGTATGAGCATCAGCACCGTAAAGACCACGGCAATGATCCAGAAAATCTGTTCCGGCCTTTGCATGGCCATCCACCATTCGCTCACCGTCAGTAGTATCATCTTTGAGGGTTGAAAAGCCTTTGTATTATGGCCCGCAAAATGTAAAATGGTCTTGCTGTCTCGTGTATTGATTCGATGAAAGGGGGTATTTTATCGGCGAAATTGTAAATCTGTTTTGGGAAATTCATCATGCGGCGGTACAAAGCGGGCTTTTGTTTTTCATTGTCCCCGGCTCGAAAATAAAAGCAATACGCTCATTTTTTGTCCCCTGTCGGACATACGAAGCCATAAAATTTTGGCTGTTCCCACACATTTGCTTAACATTGTGCCCTTGATTGGTAAACCTATTGCCAGAGTAGATTTAAATAAATGATGCATGATGCGAAACTTACTCTTAATCAGCTTTTTACTGTTGTCGGCTGTGGCCGCTGTAGCGCAAACGTCGCTGGGTGGAACCATGACGGACGGTGACTCCAAAGAGCCGGTCATCGGCGGTACGGTACTCCTGTTCAAAAACGGGGTACAAATTACAGGTACTACTACCGATTTCGACGGCACTTACAGCATTACCAACCTTGATCCGGGCACCTACGATGTAGAGGCCAGCTATCTGGGCTACCAGAGCCAGCGGGTTGAAAAGGTGGTCATTTTTGCCGGCAAGGCCAACAAATTGGACTTTGTCATGTCTGCCGGAGTACTCCTCACCACCGTTGAGGTCAAAACCTACCGGGTGCCTTTGGTGGAGCAGGACAATACCACGCAGGGCCAAACCATCACCAGCGAGCAAATCCGCAACCTGCCCACGCGCAACATCAACGCGCTGGCAGCCACCACGGCGGGTCTGGCTTCCGCCGATGAAGGTGGGGCCATCACGGTGCGCGGTTCCCGCTCAGATGCCACCAATTACTATGTGGACGGTATCCGCATTCAGGGCAACCTCATTCCTGAGTCGGAAATTGACCAAATGCAGGTCATTACCGGCGGTATGGAAGCCCAGTATGGCGACGTGACGGGCGGTATCATTTCCATTACCACCAAAGGCCCTTCACAGAAGTTTTCGGGCGGTGTGGAACTGGAAACTTCCAAATACTTCGACGCTTATGCCAACAGCTTGGTGGGTATCAACCTCACCGGTCCGATCTGGAAAAACAAAAAGACCGGGGAGTCCATTCTCGGCTATCGCTTCTCCGGCCGCTGGACGCATCAGGTGGATGACCGTCCGCCTGGAATCCCCGTGTACAATGTAACGGAGGAGAATCTCAAGGCACTCGAAGCCGACCCTATCCTCCGCATCAATAACAGCCCCTTTGTGGCCGCCGACTTTATGAAAGCCGATGATGTGGATGCGCTCAAAGCGCGCCCCTATGAAACGCTGCGCCGTTACGACGTGACCGCCAAAATTGACGCACGCCTCAGCAAGCAGATTGACATTTCGTTTACGGGGGCATTTACCAACACGGAAAACCAGTTTACGCCCGGTGGCTGGCGCGTGTTCAATAGTCACAACAACCCTACGTCTTTCGCCGGCACGCGTCGCGGCTCCGTTCGCCTGCGCCACCGTTTGGGCGGCGCTGCGGGTGGCGACGATAAAAAATCGGTTATTCAGAATGCTTCGTATTCTTTGCAATTCGGCTACGAGCAAGAGTTTTACGAAGACTACGATCCGCGCCACGGCCAAAACCATTTTGCTTATGGCCATGTAGGCAATTACGACATACAATGGGTGCCCACGTTTGAAGCAATGGTGGATCAGACAACTGGAGAAGTTTCGTTTGTCCACTCGGATAACCGTCAGGTGCTGCGCGGCTATTCCAATGCCGGGTCTTCCAATCCGGTATTGTCCAATTACAACAACGCATTGGGCCTTGACTTTTCGGAGGGCCTGAACGGGCAGATTCCCAATGTCATCATTGCCGGTGTAAACGACGGCATTGAGAACATTCTCCGCCGGGAAGCCTTCATTGCGCCCAACGGCACCATTTCCAACCAGTTCACTTCTTCCTGGAACTTCCACACCAATGTAGGCACGGTATTCAATCGCGTACTCAAGTCGGAAGATGATGTAACGACCTTCAACGTCAATGCTTCGTTCGACCTCGTTCCGAAAGGTGGCGCAGGTAAAGGCCGCCACAACATCCAGTTCGGCGCCTGGTATGAGCAGCGCACCAACCGCCAGCACAACGTAGCGCCCCGCGGTTTGTGGGATGTGGCCCGCCAATTGGCCAACAACCATATTCTCGGTATTCCGGTGGACGCAGACGGCAACCCGACTTCTCCTGTGATCGGCACCACGCAAGTGACCAACCCGGTGACGGGTGAAGAAGTGACCGTTGACCTTCACGATGTACAAATCGTGGAAAACGCCGAAGCCGCATTTTACCGCCGCCTGCGCAGTTCTTTGGGTATCACCAACCTGGGGCAATATGTAAATGTGGACGGCCTCAATCCGAGCCAGATGAGCCTCAATATGTTCTCTGCCAAAGAATTGAATGACCAGAACATCTTGGGCTACTATGGTTATGACTACCTCGGCGGAAAATTTGACGGCACCTTTGAAGATTTCTTCACAGCTACCGATGCTGATGGTATCCGCACTTTCCCGGTAGCGCCCAACCGCCCGATTTACCAGGCATTCTACATTCAGGACAAGTTCACTTTCCGCGACATCATCTTCCGCCTCGGTTTGCGCGTTGACCGCTACGACGCCAATACCAAGGTGCTCAAAGACAATTATTCGCTGTACGAAATCATGGGCGCAGGTGAGTTTCATGATCGTTTTGGTGGTGATCGTCCCGGCAATATCGGCGACGACTTCAAAGTATATACCGCCGGCGCCGGCAGCGACAATGTGCAAGCCTATCGCGCCGGTGACCAATGGTACCTGCCCAACGGCACGCCCGTGAACAACGTGGCCCTGGCCATTCCTTCCGGCGTGGTAACGCCCAAATATCAGGATGCCCGCATTGACGACAACATCAACTTCATTCGCGCCCGCGATTTCGATCCGAACGTGAGCTTCAAGGACTACGAAGTGCAAACCAACTTCATGCCGCGTCTCGCTTTCTCGTTCCCGATTTCCGAAGATGCGAACTTCTTCGCCCACTACGACGTGTTGGTGCAGCGCCCGCCGACCAACACCATCGCCACAGCGCTTGACTATTTCTACTTCTTCGACCGCAGCGGCATCCGCAACAACCCCAACCTCAAGCCCGAGCGTACCATTGACTATGAGGTGGGTTTCAAACAAAAGCTGACCAATGCTTCGGCGCTCACCATTACGGCATATTACAAAGAAATGCGCGACATGATTTCTTCGCGGATTTTCTTCCCCGTGCCCATCATCAACCAATACGAAACCTACGACAACCTCGACTTCGGTACGGTGAAAGGTTTCTCTTTTGTGTTCGATCAGCGCCGTTCGGGCAATTTCTCCATGAATGCCAACTATACGCTGCAATTTGCCGACGGTACCGGCTCCGACGCCAACTCTCAGCGCGCCATTTCCAGCCGCGGTGTGTTGCGCACCCTGTTCCCGCTCAATTTTGACGAACGTCACCGTTTGGTACTCAGTGCCGACTATCGCTACGACAGCGGCAAACGCTACACCGGTCCGCGTTTGTTCGGTATGGACATCTTCGCCGATGCAGGCGTCAACTTCCAGGCCATTGCTGTTTCCGGCCGTCCTTATACCCGTAAGTTTCTGCCTACGGAGTTAGGCGGCGAGGGTACCATCGGCGCCATCAACGGCGCGCGCAACCCTTGGAATTTTACGATAAACTTGCGCGTGGACAAGAGCTTCAATATTGGGGATAAAATGTCGGTGAATGTTTATTGCCGCGTTTCCAACCTCTTGGATCGCCGCAACATCATTGGCGTATATCCTGCTACCGGCTCGGCTACCGATGACGGCTTCATTCGTTCGGCTTTCGGGCAAAACCAAATTACGAGCGTACAAAATTCATTGCGCGAAGTGGATGCTTATCTGGCATCTTACCAGTGGGCCTTGCTCAATCCGGGCAATTTCAGCCTGCCACGCCGTATTTTTGTAGGCGCTATTTTTGATTTCTAATCGTATTGAAGTCAGGAGGTAACCGGAAGTTACCGCCTGACTTCACTCACTCTGACTTTTTTTTGAATTGACTTTCAAAATTGTTGACTTTTAAACTTTTTCTAATATGCTCAACAGAAAACTTTGGTTTTGGAACACGGCTCTGGGCCTGTTGATGACCTTGCCGGTCATAGCCAATGTGAATCCAAACTTACAGCGGAGCAGAGAAACACCGGCTAAACCGGGCAACAACGTTTCTTTCCGATTCAACTGCGACAAAGCCCTTGCGCAAACCGATCAGGCCATCAACAACGTACGTGCGCGTTTGCTCACCGGCGGTGATGTATGGTGGGATGCAGCTCCGCAAAACGCCAACGGCCGGTATGTGGTGCCCAAAGTGCCACCCGGCGTGCCGGAAGTTTCTTCTTTGTTTGCCGGCGCTGTATGGCTCGGCGGTTTGGACCCTGCCGGCAACCTGAAAGTAGCCGCGCAGACGTATGGTTCTTCTTCCGGAGACAAAGACTTCTGGCCTGGCCCATTAGACCCCGAAACCGGCGGCACCGATCAAACTGTATGCTCCAAGTGGGACCGCTTTTTCACTGTGAAAGGCAGTAACATTGAGTTGCACATCAAAAATTTCAAAAAAGCGCAGGCAGACGGCGTCCCCTACGATCCCGATCTCATTCCTTTGGATGTGAAGGGCTGGCCCGGCCGCGGCAACCCGTTCTTTCAGGAAATCAACCGTTTTGCATTGCCCAATACGCGCCAGGGTTTGGCCGGCTTCTGGGATGAAGACGGCGATATGGATTACAACCCGGAATTTGGCGACTATCCCATCATCGAAATCCGGGGCTGCGAAGACAGCCCGCAATATCCGGATGAGATGACCTTCTGGATTTACAACGACAACGGCAACATCCACTCGGAATCTCGCGGCGACGCCATCCAGATGGAAGTGCAGGTGCAGGCTTTTGCTTATGCTACCAACAACGAACTCAACGACATGACCTTCCAGCGCTACAAGCTCATCAACCGCGCTATTGAGGATATTGACAGTACTTTCTTTGCCATGTGGTCCGACCCCGACTTGGGTTGCTACACCGACGACTATGTGGGCTGCGATACTTCCCGGAGTTTGGCTTATGTATATAACATTGACGCCGCCGATGGACAAACCGGATGTACCTGCCCGCAAGGGGTGAATACTTATTGTGAAAACATTCCTATTCTGGGCATTGACTATTTCCGGGGCCCCTTGCGCTACATTGAGGATGCCCAAGGACATGTCATTGACACAGTAGAAATAGGCATGTCTTCGTTCACATACTTCAACAACGGCGGTGTGACGCCCACGCCCGCGCCGGGCACAACCGACCCGAACAACGCGCAGGAATACTACAACTATCTGACAGGTTCCTGGCGCGACGGCTCGCCGTTTACCTATGGCGGCGATGCTTATCAGGATGGCCCGCCGATCAAGTACGCGTTCACGGAAGCGCCCGACAATCAAACAGGCTGGAGCATGTGTACGCAGGCCCTGCCCGCCGGCGACCGCCGTACCATTCAGGCTTCGGGGCCGTTCAAATTGCGTCCCGGCGACATCAACGAACTCATCATTGGCGTGGTATGGGTGCCCGATCAGCGTTACCCTTGTCCCAGCATCAAGAAGTTGCAGGAAGCCGACGACATCGCACAAGACTTGTTCGACGCTTGTTTCAGATTGCCCAACTGCCCGGATGCACCCGATGTGGACTTCGTGGAATTGGATCGCGAGATCATAGCCATTTTTACCAATGACCAGAATTCCTCCAACAACTTCGGTGAAAGCTATGCACAGGCAGGTTTGGGGATTCCGCAAGAATTTGCAGACTCGCTGTTTGTATTCGAGGGCTACAAGCTGTTTCAGGTTTCCCGCCCGGATGTCAAGTTGGATGCTTCTACTCTGGATGACCCATCTAAAGTGCGTCTCATCTATCAGGTGGACGTGAAAAACGGCATCAATCGCATCTTCAACTGGAGAACTTTGAGCGATGCATTGGATACGCCGACGGCTGAAGAATACTTCACGCCGGAGTTGCAGGTGGACGGCGCCGACCTCGGCATACGCCATACTTTCCGCATTACGGAAGACCAATTTGCCGTGGGTGATCGCCGTTTGATCAATCACAAACTGTACTATTTCATTGCGGTAGCGTATGCTCACAATGAATACTTGCCTTTCGATCCGGTACAGGTATTGGGCCAAAAAGCACCCTACTGTGAAGGCCGTCGCAACATCGGCCCCAACGGTGACGGCTTGCCCTACGCTGCTGTGCCGCGCCCCATCACCGACCGCCGCCTCAATGCCCAATACGGCGACGGCGTGGTCATTACCCGTGTGGATGGAGCTGGTACCGGCGAAAACTTCTTAGATATTTCCAGCGAGACCCGCGCACTCATTGAGGCGGATGTCAAGGCGGATGCTCAACTCGGCGCTTTCCGCGGCGAGATCACTTATACGGCTGGTCGCGGTCCTATCGAGGTGAAGGTATTCAACCCCTTGGATGTAAAAGACGGCGACTTTGAACTGCGTTTTGTGGACGGCAATATGAATGACAACGTATTGGCAACAAACGCGCGTTGGGAACTGCGTCGTACGGATATTCCCAACGAACCGCTCATTGCATCGGAAACGACCATCGAGAAACTCAATGAGCAGATCATCAAGAAATATGGATTCAGTGTCACCATTGGTCAGACAGATGTGCCCGGCACCCGACGCGACCGCTCCAACGGCGTGTTGGGTTATGAAGAGCAATATGCTCGTACAGGCGCCAACCGTTGGCTCACAGGCATAAAAGACGACGTTTTGCCGGGCTTTAACCTCTTGGACCAAGTCGTATTCAACTATGTGCTGACTGGTACCGGCGAGCGGGATGAGATTTACGATCCCACACAGGCATTCACCAACATGGGGCCGGGTTACTTTGTACCGTTCTATTTGACCAACTGGTCGCGTGTTGGAGAAGGAGGGCCGGTATTCATCTCCCCGAGCTGGTTTGAGTCTTCCGGTATGAACATCGTGCGCACGCAGTCCGGGCTTCAGTTCCTGAACAATGTGGACGTCGTGTTTACCTCCAATAAAGACCTCTGGAGCCGTTGCGTGGTGGTAGAGACGAACAGCACTTTTATGTCGGATGCGGGCGTAGTTTCCAAAGGCAACCGCAGAAACTTCGACGTGCGTTCTGATTCCTCTGTGCTTAAAACGGCCAACCCCGCGACCGGCTTACCGGTAGTGGGAAGGCTCGGAACTACCGACCCTGCTCTCGGCATGGGCTGGTTCCCCGGTTACGCCATAGATGTGGAGACGGGACAGCGACTCAATGTTTTCTTTGGTGAAAACTCGGGGTATCGTTTTGACGATCAGTTGTTTGTTACACCGGAGACCTTCAACAATGAAGGCCCTCGCGGCGCCGACATGATGTTCAATCCGACGGCACAAATGAAGGTGTTCCCTACCAGTCCGGAGATCAGTCTCCTTCAATACTATATGGGCGGTCAGCACTTTGTTTACGTCACTCGCACACCTTATGACAAGGGCGAATTCTTTGCAAATCGTTTCCGCCCGGCGCCCATACCTGTGCTGAACAAGGTAGCTGCCGTGAACCAGATTACCTGGGCAGGTATGCTGATGACCACGCCGACGGCGCCGTTCAAGTCCTACGCTGATGGTTTGATCCCCGATGATGTGACGGTGAAGCTCCGTGTTCGCGCCCCCTACAAGGTGGAAACCGAGCGCGTGATCAATAATGCCAACCCGCGCGTAGTGGTGCCGCGCACCGGCACGGTGGTGAACAATTATCACCCGGCCTACCGCTTCAGCGTCAGGGGCAAGCAGGCTTCCGATCTGGATGCCGACGGCGTACAAACCGCTTTGGACAACATCAATGTAGTACCCAACCCGTATTATGGTTTCTCCGACTACGAAACGTCGCAGTTTACGAATGTCATCAAGGTGACCAATTTGCCGGCCAAATGCGTGGTGACGATTTACTCGCTTGACGGCAAGTTCATTCGCCAATACAACCGCGACGAAGTGGGGGCAATTCCGGACGGCACGAATCGCGGCATTGAGCGCAAGCAAATTGTACCCGATTTGGAATGGGATTTGAAAAACACCAAGGGCATTCCGGTGGCCAGCGGCGTATATCTCATCCACGTTAAAGCGCCGGGTATGGGCGAACGCACGATCAAATGGTTCGGGGTGAACCGCAAGTTTGACCCCTCCGGTTTGTAATCAACAATCATTGGAGAGCCGGTTTGATACCGCAAGGAAGACCGGCTCTCTTCTTTTTCTTTTTATTTTACTTCAAACATCGAGCATGAAAAAATTAATCTACACCATACTCTTGTTGCCGGCCATTGTGGGAACCGCCTTAGCGGGCAACCCCGACCGTCAGGGGGAAGCCGGCGCGTATGAGTTGCTGATGAATCCCTGGGCCAAGAGTGCCGGTTTGCATACCATGACCACCGCAAATGTGTCGGGTGTGGAGGCCAACTGGATCAACGTGGCGGGCATGTCGCGCATCAACAAAACAGAAGTAGCAGTAGGCAATGCCGACTACCTGCGCGGCACCGATATTCGTATGAATGCCTTCGGTATTTCGCAGCGCGTGGGCAAAAAGGGAGCCTTCGGCCTCAGCATCATGGCCCTGGATTTCGGCGATATTGCGGTAACGACTACCGATCAGCCTGAAGGTACCGGCGCTACATACTCTCCTTCATTTTTCAACATCGGCTTTGGATATGCCCATACTTTTGAAAACAAAGTGTCGGTAGGCGTGTTGGTGCGCGGCGTGTCTGAAACCATCGCCGACGTAGGCGCTTTCGGATTTGCCATTGATGCGGGGGTGCAGTATGTGTCAGGAGATCAGGATAATTTCAAGTTCGGCATTTCGCTTCGCAATATCGGTTCCCGCATGAGTTTTGGAGGCGAGGGCTTGTCGGTAAATGGCCCCAGTTCCAATGGCGGAGGTTACAATCTTACCTTCAATCAGCGTTCTGCCGGTTTTGAACTTCCTTCTACCTTGAACATCGGGTTGTCTTATGATTTTTATCTGGGCGAGAAAAACCGGATTACAGCATTAGGCAATTTTACAGCCAACTCCTTTTCGGAAGACGCCATTGGCGGTGGTTTGGAGTATGGGTTCAACAACATCGTTATGTTGCGCGCAGGTTATCTATACGATTTTGGCTCTAAAGACGTAGTGTCTGCTCCTTTGTATGCAGGCCCCAGCGCGGGCGCTACTTTTGAGTTGCCCCTGAGCAAGGAAAACAAGAAAACCCGCCTCGGCATTGATTACGGCTGGCGGCAGACCAACATTTTCAACGGTACGCATAACATCGGCGTTCGTCTGAATATGTAATGCCTGCGTTGCAAAAATTACGCTCACAGCTTGTGTTTTGCTGAAAGTGTGCGTATCTTTGCACTTCTAAATAACAATCAAAGGCAAAAACGCTTCCGCAATGCTGTGGGAGCGTTTTTGTCTTTTTTAATTTTTATCAACCGAATAAAACGAATTTCCTATGGCAGGGTACAATTATTTGACCAAGGAAGGACATGACAAACTGAAAGCGGAATTGGAAGACCTCAAAACCAGAGGCCGTGATGAAGCCGCCCGCGCCATTGCCGAGGCTCGCGAAAAAGGCGACCTTTCGGAAAATGCAGAATATGATGCCGCCAAAAATGCACAGGGCATGCTGGAGTTGCGCATCAATGAGTTGGAAAAAGTGATGGCCAATGCCAGAATTTTAGATGGTTCGCATCTGGATGAGTCAAAAGTGACGGTACTGTCCAATGTGACCATCCGCAACTTGAAGACCATGAAAGAAATGTCTTATAAATTGGTTTCCGAGTCGGAGGCCGACCTGAAGGCTGGCCGTGTGTCGGTCAGCTCGCCTATGGGCGCCGGGTTGTTGGGCAAGACGGTAGGCGATTTGGCTGTGGTAGAAACGCCGCGTGGCAATATGGAATTTGAAATTGTCAATATCTCAATTGATTGATCTCATGCCGAGCATTTTCTCCCGTATTGTAGCCGGCGAGATTCCTTGCCACAAAATTGCCGAAACAGAAGAATATCTGGCCTTTTTGGATGTCAATCCGCGCGCTGTGGGGCACACGTTGGTCATTCCCAAGTTGGAGACCGATTACATCTTCGACATGGAAGACAAGGCGCTGGCGGGCTTGATGGTGTTTGCAAAGCGCGTAGCCCGCGCTGTTGAGGCGGCTGTACCCTGCGCCCGCATCGGGGTGGCGGTCATTGGTTTGGAAGTGCCGCATACGCATGTACATTTGGTGCCGCTCAATCGCATCGCTGATCTGAGTTTCGAGCGTCCGCCGATTGCCCTCACACAAGAGGAACTGGCTGCGACCGCCGCTCGAATCCGGGCCGCGCTGTAACGGCAACTTGAGTTTCCGGGAAACGGGTATCTGCTTAGGTGGGTACCCGTTTTTTTGTGCCTGTATTTCAGGGCGCTATGGAGGGTGGCGCTGCCGTTGGTATGGCTTTGGGCAAGGTGCTGAATAGTAGTTATGAAAATTTATATATTTTTTTATACATTGATTTACAGCGTTTTGTGTGTTTTTTATGGCGCTGTATCCTGTCTTTTTTAAAATTGGTATCATTTTTGGTTTAGATGAAGGGTAGTTAGTTCATCCCAAAATTTTCCGGGAAACGTACCGACAAAAGGATGTGCGGCTGAAGTACCGCGTATGTACGGCGGCCAGTCATCCTTATGTCTGAAATGAACCGGGGTTTATTCCTTCATCATCCAAAACAATGTTGTGCTATGAGACACGCAACAATTTTCACAAAAGCCTCCCTGAACAAACTGATGCTGCCGGCGCTGCTCGCTTCGGTCGTGTTATTGGGGAGTGCGGGCCTGAAGACCAACGCTTTTGAAGCGGTATGGACTTTTTTGACGGACCCGCCGATCATTTACCGGGGTACTGTCTCCGGTGCAACGCCGCCCTGCAACTGCCTCAACAACGCCACGAACCTGGTGAACGGGCAGTTTCAGGACACGCTCACCATTGCGTCCAATCCGGGAGAAATCTGGACCATTACGACAGCCAATGGTTTGTTCAGTGTTTCCAGTCCGGCGCCGCCGATGGCTCCTTTTCCTATCGGGATGGGAGCGCAGTTTGCTGAAACGGCCCCCGGATCGGGTGTTTATCGCCTGATTGTGAGGCATGTGGATGCAGTTGGTTTTTCGCTGACGGTGACCAACAACCTCAACGAAAGCGTGAGCCTGAGTGCCGCCTGCCACTACCCCAATCCGCAGATAGTGGGTCTGAACAGCCAATACTGCATCACCAGTTTACCGGTGCCGCTGCAAGGCAACGCCGGCGCGGGGGTAGCAGGTAGCGGTACGTTCCGGGTTAACGGCGTTGTTGCTACGGAGTTCGATCCGAGCATTTACCCGCCGGGTTCGTCGCAAACCATCACCTACACATTTGATGCCGGTACGGGTGCTGTAAACAACCCGAACGACCCAGCCTGTTCAGCTACCATTACGCAAACCGTAAACATCAGCAATGTACCCTGGCCGGCGGGCATTACCTTCCTCAACGTGCCGCTCAACAACCAGTGCTACACGGTGATAACGCCGTTTATGACTTTGTCCGACCTCAATGCCTACCCCTGCATGGACGACTTCTATGTGGTGGTATTTGATGTGCCGGGCAACCCCATAGGCGACACTATTGGTTCAGAATGGGTAGGATTTACGTTGCGCGCTGTAACGTATTCATATAATGGTCTTTTTGAGGTGGAAAGCTTCCTCACTTTTGAGGATGAAATAGACCCCAATATCACCTGCCCGCCGCCGGCAACTACGGGTGTCATCACGAGAAACCGGCAAACGATTTCCAACACCTTGTCTGGTGCAGACCCGACGATTGCGCTTTCGGATTTCAGTTGTTTCCGGGGCCAGACGAACCCCGCTATGGGCAACCACCGCTACGACCTCCACACCTTCACGGTAAGTGCTGCGAACAAGTATATCTTCGACCTGACGCCGCAGTTCGGCAGAGGGGTGGGCGTGTTGTACCAGGGCGCGTTCAATCCGGCGTTTCCGTGTATGAACGTGATAGACATGGGCCGCGACAGCATGCTCTTTATGTTTATGTCCCCCGATTCGATGATGCGCCTGACGGCCAATCTGGTGCCCAACCAAATCTACACACTGCTGACGAGTTCGGAGCAACCGGGGGCTTTGGGAGCATACTCCTGGAATATCTATACAAATTTCACGGGCGCGCTCAACAACCTGCCGATTACCACCATTCAAGACACTTTTGATTTGGTTTGCAACGATACCGACTCACTTTTCAACAACCCGCGCAGCTTGTCCATCACCGGGTCGCCCATTGCTGTTGATAACTGCAACAACGTGACGGTAACGTTTACAGATACCCGCCAGAACAACGGCAACTGCGGCCCGCAAGTCATTACGCGCACATTTACAGCTACCGACCCATCGGGCAACAGCCGCACCTGCCAGCAAACCATCACAGTGCGCAAACCCCGCATCGGCGACCTCAAATTTCCGCCGCTCAGCACGGTCATTGAGTGCAGCACCAACTACCAGACAACGCCTACCGGCAATCCGCACCCCTCTGCTACCGGGTATCCTTACATTGAAACGGCTTTTGGCATTTACTACATCAATCCGGTATTTTGCAACCTGTCGGCTACCTGGCAAGACGAACCGAGGGTGCTGAACGATAACAACCCGAACGTTTATACTTTCTTGCGCCGCTGGACGGTGTTCAACGACTGCGTGCCCGGCGAATTTACTACCTACAATCAGGTGATTCGCGTGGACGACTTCTCGCCCCCGATCATTTCCTGCCCGGTGGGTATTGATCAGAATGGCGACGGCACCCCCGATCCGCCGGTATTCTCCACGGGCGACACAGAATGTACCGCCGTAGTGCAGGTAATGCCGCCGGTCATCACCGATAATTGCAGCAACGTGACCTACATGACCGTCATCATCTCTGAGGTAAGGGTGCCCATTCTCAGTCCGCAGGGTGTGATATTGGGTTACAACACGCAGCTCGTTCCACGCGATACCATCCGGCCGGGGCAAACCCCCATCGTGAGCGGCCTCCCCATCGGTACGCACCGCTTCCGGTACATTGCCACCGATGCCAGAGGGAATATGAGCCAGGTGGACTGCCCGTTCTATGTCATTGATGATGTACAGCCTACCGCTATATGCGACGACAATCTGATTGTAGCCATCGGCAGCAACAGCTTCGGGCGCGTATTCGCTCAGGATGTAAACGAAGGCAGCAACGACAACTGCGGTATTGCCACCATAGAAGTACGGCGCAGATACGACCGCGACCCGGAAACCTGTCTCAATGTGACGCCTTACTACTCCAACTGGGGACCCTCGGTGGACCTTACTTGCTGTGACGTAGGCAGAATGGTCATCATTGAACTGCGCGTAACCGACTTGTCGGGCAATATCAACGTATGCGTCAGCGAATTGACCGTGAGCGATAATACCCGCCCGGTGTGTATGGCGCCGCCGGCACGTACCATCGCTTGCGACTCGCTGCCACAAGGTTTCAACCCGGCGGATACGCTGATGCTGCGCAATATGTTCGGCGCACCCATTGCGGTGGACAACTGCATCGGCGCCTATTCGGAAGAGTTGAACCCAATTGTGAACATCGCCGATTGCGGCAACGGTACCATTGTGCGCCGTTTCCGGGCCAGAGATGCATCGGGCAATACCTCTTCCAACACCTGCCAGCAGATCATTACCATTAATTTGGCACACAACTACACGATTCGCTTCCCCAAAGATGCTCAGGCAGAGTGCGGCTTGCCGGAAGTGGATACGCTTATTGTTCAAGCTGCGGGCTGTTCCAATATGGCCATCAGCGTTACCAATGAGCGGTTCACAGCCTCGGAGGGCGCTTGTTTCAAAATATTCAGAACGTACCGGGTCATCAACTGGTGCGAGTACAACGGAAGCGATGAACCGTTGATAGTCAACAGAGAAGAGGATTGCGATAACGTAGGAGGAGATGAAGATGTGTGGGTATTGCGTCGCCCAAATCAGACCTATATAGATCGCAACAACAACCACGCCGACAACATACCGGCGGCCAATACACGCGGCACGGCCTGCGGTAGTCCAAGTAATCCGGCAGGGTACTGGCGAACCGTACAATCTAAAGGGTACTGGCAATACACGCAAGTCATCAAAGTGTTTGATACGACTCGTCCGACAGCTACTTTCGCAGCGCCTGATACGGCCTGCACAGTGGGCACTGCCTGCACCGCTTTGGTCTCGGCCAATTTTACGGTCAATGAAGGCTGCTCGCCCAATGACGTTACCGTGCAAGTATTCGCAGATTTGTTCTCAGACGGCGTAAACGACAGCGAGATCACAGGAGCGGGTATTTCGGGCAGCTATCCGAGCTACTTAATTACGGGCACCTTCCCCATCGGCAGCCACCGTTTTGTGGTCAACCTCCGCGACGGGTGCGGCAATACCAACGCCATTACCATTCCTTTTGTCGTGATTGACTGCGTTGGCCCTGCGCCCGTTTGCGCTGCCGGCATGACGGCTGTGCTCATGCCCTTGCCGCCGAACACCGATGCCGACGGCGACGGCGACTTCGACCGGGGGGCAGTTACTCTGCAAGCTGTTGATTTCGTCGGTAGTCCCATTCCCGCCGATTGCAGCGGCCCAGTGCGCGTGTCCATCAATAGAGCCGGTCAGATTCCATCGCCCAACCAAACTGCTTTGGTGTTGACCTGCGACAATCTGGGTACCAATATCATCGAAATTTATGCCTGGGACAGCGCCAACAACCCGCGCCGGGTGCAGCCCAACGGCACGCTGGGCGGAGCAAACTTTGGATTCTGCCAGACTTTCGTCATCGTGCAGGCCAATACCGGTGTCAACTGTGGCGGCTCTACGGCCATGGGCGCTATTGCAGGCGGTATTTTTAGTGAAAACGGCAACCCGGTTCAGTCGGTGGACGTGAACCTGAGCGGGTACATGACGCAAAGTATTCAGACAGAGGCCGATGGCCAATATGAAGCAGAAGACCTGCCCAGCGGTGAATCATACACTGTGACGCCGGTGTGTGATCTCAATGCCATCAATGGGGTTTCTACTTTCGACGTGATTCTCATTACCCGCCATATTTTGGGTACGCAATTGCTCGACTCGCCGTACAAGCTCATCGCTGCCGATGTGAACAATTCCAAGTCTATTTCAACATTAGATATCATACAGTTGCGCCGCCTGATTCTGGGCCTCACCACCAGCTTCCAGGGCAATACGAGCTGGCGATTTGTGGACGCCGACTTTGTGTTCCCCAATGAGGCCAACCCCTGGCAAACGCCCTTCCCTGAACTCATTCAGGTGGGCAACCTGCAAGGCAGCCTCAATGGGCGCAACTTCATCGCCATCAAAGTGGGCGACGTGAACGGCAACGCCATCCTCAATGCCAATCAGGTGGAAGACCGCAGCGTGGCAGGTACTTTCACGCTGTACTCAGAAGCACTTGACATGGTACAAAATGAAGAACTGACCGTGCCCATCACGGCCCGCAACTGGCAAGGCATAGACGGTTTCCAAATGACGATTGAGTTTGATGCAGAAAAGCTGGAGTTCCTCGATGTAGTATATGGCGTCATCGGTGCAGAGCATGTAGGCACTGCTATGGTGGACCGCGGCATGATTACCGTGAGCTGGAACCGTCAGGGCAACAACGTGGCTAATGGCGCCGACCCCTCAGTGGAAGGCGAGGCATTGTTCTGGCTGTCGTTCAAACCCAAGACAGGCGGTAAGATAGAGCAGGCATTGGCTGTCAACTCCCGCTACGCCCGTGCCGAGGCTTATGATCCGCAAGGCGCGCTGTTGGATGTGGCGCTGCAATTTGAACGCGCACAGCAAAAAGAAGAGCGCTTCGAGTTGTACCAAAATCAGCCCAACCCGTTCAACAGCCAAACCATGATCGGTTTCAGGCTGCCCGAAGACGACTTCTTCACCCTGCGCATACACGATGCAGGCGGTAAAGTCATCAAGGAACAACGCGGTTATTTCGAGGCTGGCTACAACCAAATGTGGCTACATGCCGCCGACCTCCCGGCTTCCGGTCTGGTCTTTTACACCCTGACTTCAGGCACCCATTCTGCCACGCGCAAAATGGTGATCATAAAGGAATAACATGATGAGGGATTTGTTGGAATAATGATACCAACTTCAAAAGCGGGCGGCTCTCCGATGGGAGGGTCGCCCTTTTGGTTTTTCACGATATTTGTACCTTCAAATCAATTTCCAAACTATCTTTACCAATGATTCTTATCCACTGTAAAGACCATCCAACAATGATCACCATCTCCAAACTGTCTATATTCAGCTTTTTATACAAAACACTGCTTTACTGCTCATTGTGTAGCCTCGCCGGCTGCGCCGTGCTACCGAGGGGCGATGCCGCCGATGCTGTGCCGCCCGTTCCGCCCGACTATTCCAACCCGGCTTACTGGGCTGCCCTGCCCGATAAAGCCGACCCCGCCGACCGAACGCCCGCCGGCCTCTCCAACATGCAGGCAAGCGCCCCCGCCGATGTGTTTTTTCTGCATCCTACCACCTACACCGGCGACCGCGGCCACAACCAATGGAATGGCCCGGTGAACGACGAGCGCCTGAACCGCAAAACCGACGAAAGTACTATTTTGTATCAGGCCAGCCTGTTCAACGGCGTGGGACGGGTCTTCGCTCCGCGCTACAGGCAGGCGCATTTGCACTCATATTATGCGCGCAATGCCGCCGAAAAAGCAGCCGCCGAAAAGGCATTTGAATTGGCCTGGCTCGACGTGAAAGCTGCATTTGAATACTATCTGGCCCACCATCATCAGGGGCGGCCTATCATCATCGCCTCGCACAGTCAGGGTACTACGCATGCCAAACGTCTGATGCGCGAGTTCTTCGACGGCAAGCCCTTGCAAGAACGGCTCGTGGCGGCCTACCTCGTGGGCATTCCCGTAGAAAAAGATTATTTGAAGTCCATTCCGCCCTGCCAGACGCCCGACGATACCGGCTGTTATTGCACCTGGCGCAGCTTTCGCAAAGGGCATATTCCCAAATGGCACAAAGACGGCAGCCTCATCGCCGTTACCAACCCGCTCACTTGGACGACGGGCGAGGCGTACGCTCCTGCCGACCTCAACGAGGGCGGGGTTTTATACAATTTCGACAAGATTTTACCCAAGCTGGCAGATGCCCAAATCCACGACGGACTGCTGTGGGTAACCAAACCGCGCTTTCCGGGCAGCGTCTTCTTCACGAGGCCCAACTACCATGTAGCCGATTATAACTTCTACTACCTCAATGTGCGCAACAATGCCATGCGGCGCGTGGAGGCGTTTCGGCAGGCGGGACAGACAGGGGTGAGTAGGTGAGGGGTGAGTGGGTGAGGGGTGAGTGGTGAGTGGGTGAGTGGGTGAGGAGCGAGATGAAAAAAGTGTCGGCTGTTTTCGTCCGGAGACTTATGTTGCTGAAAAATTGCTGTTACGTTTCTAACTTGCCGCTTTTTACGGAAAACAAAAAACAACATGATCAGAAAGATTATCATCGGAGTGGCTATGCTGACCATTATCAGCACCGGCCTGCGAGCAGATGAGGGCATGTGGCTGCCTCTGCTGCTGCGAGAAATGAATGAGCCGCAAATGAAAAAATTGGGCATGAAAATGAGCGCCGAAGATGTGTACAGCATCAACAAAGGCAGTCTCAAAGATGCCGTAGTCAGCTTCGGCGGAGGCTGCACGGGTGGCGTCGTATCGGCTCAGGGGCTGCTGCTCACCAACCACCACTGCGGTCACGGCCGCATACAGGCGCTCTCTACGCCGGAGAAGAACTATCTGGAGGACGGTTTTTGGGCCAAAAGCCTCAGCGAAGAACTGCCCAGCCAGGGACTTTTTGTTACCTTCATTGTTCGCATTGAGGAAGTTACGCAGGCAGTACTGGCAGGCGTTACGGCCGGTGCGCCGGAAAAAGAGCGCCAGTCGGCCATTGATAAAAATCTGGAAACCGTGCGCGGACAGGTACAGAAAGAAAGCTGGCAAAGCGCTTTCATCCGCCCGTTTTATGAAGGCAACCGCTACTTCCTTTTTGTGACCGAAACCTTCAACGACATCCGTTTCGTAGGTGCGCCGCCGGAAAGCATCGGCAATTTCGGCGACGATACCGACAACTGGGTTTGGCCCCGCCATACCGGCGACTTTTCGGTGTTCCGCATCTATGCCGACAAAAACAACCGCCCGGCTGCCTACTCTGCCGACAATGTGCCGTATCGCCCCAAACACTTCCTGCCCATCTCTCTGGGCGGCATCAAAGAGGGCGATTTTTCACTCACCTACGGGTTCCCGGGGCGTACCAATTTGTACCTGCCCGCCTCTGCCGTCGAAATGCAGGTGAATGTACTCAATCCCATTCGCACCGGCATCCGCGACCAAATACTCGGCATTATCGGGGCCGCTATGCGCGCCGATGCGGAGGTGAAACTGCAATACACTTCCAAACAGGCGGGCATTTCCAACGCCTGGAAAAAATGGATCGGCGAAACGCAGGGCCTCAAGCGCGTCAATGGCTTGGAACAAAAGCGCCGTATGGAGGCAGAGTTCAAGCGCCGGGTGGCCGCCAATGCCGCCCTGAATGCGAAATACGGCCAGATTCTGCCCGAATTGGACCGCCTCTACGCTGAACTGACGCCGCTGGGCATTCACCGCGATCATTTCAACGAGAGCACCCGCCAGATTGAGTTGTTCCGTCTGGCCTCTATGGTGGATGGTGCATTGCGATTTAAGGAAACGCAGGGTGCGGAAGCCGCTCAGAAAAGATCGGCCCAATTCATCGGGGCTATGAAAAACTATTACAAAGACTACCGCGTGGAGGTGGACCGCCAACTGTTTGAACTGCTCATTGGCATTTATTTCGATAAGGTACCCGCTGCCTACCAACCACAGTACGCCATTGACTTGTACAATAAACACGGGCGCTCGGCAGCCAAACTGACGGAGACCATCTATGCATCTACCATGCTGAGCAGCCCGAATAATGGCTTGGCGCTGCTGGAAACCAACTGGGACAAAGGGTTGGAGGAATTGCAAAACGACCCGGCCCTGAAGCTGTATCGCGAAATTATCAACACTGGCAACGACAAGATCATGCGTCCGGCAACCGAAATACAGGAGCGCATCACGCCCCTGCAGCGCGCTTACATGCAGGCACTGATAGATGTTTTCCCTGAAAAGAAAATGGCGCCCGACGCCAACAGCACCCTGCGCGTTTCTTACGGCAAAGTGATGGGCTATCGACCCCGCGATGCAGTGCGCTATGAGCCGATGACCTACTTAGACGGCGTGATGGAAAAGTACAAGCCGGGCGATTACGAGTTTGACGTGCCGGAAAAACTGCGCAGCCTGTACGCGGCCAAAGACTACGGCCAATATGCCGACAACGGTCGTATGCCGGTATGTTTTATCTCCACCTCGCACACTACGGGCGGCAATTCGGGCAGCCCCACCTTCGATGCGCGGGGCAACCTCGTGGGGCTGTTGTTTGACGGCGCCTGGGAAGGAGTCGTCAGCGATTACTATTTCAGCGATGAGATCAACCGCAGCATCATTGTGGATGCGCGCTACATCTTGTTTGTGATAGACAAATTCGGCGGCGCCGGCCACTTGGTCAACGAGATGAAACTCGTGCCGGGCAAGGGCAAGCGTTAAGTGAATTCATCGGGCGGCAGCGGCTCTATCAGCCCCAACTGTCGGGCGAAGAGCGCTGCCTCCCGGTAGTTTTTAATGATGTGCATGACGATTTCTCCCTGTGCCGATTCGATGAGACGGCTGATGCGAAGGGCGCGCCCCGGAATTTCCACATCGCGGATAAAAATGGCCAGAATGCGCCCCGGAAAACTGCGCGCTATTTCCATGTAAATATCAGTATCCCGTTCGCCGCTGTCGCCGATGAGTACGAAGGGCAGGTCGGGGTATGCCGTGATGATGCGGCGGATGTGATCGGCCTTGTGAGTAGAGGGTTTGCCCCAGAGGCGACGGCCCAGAAAGCCAAAATCCCGCATGAACACAGGGCCTTTGGGCAGCTCATGCAGTTGAAAAAAATCGCAAAGCAGGTCGTAGAGGTTCCAGGGGCCGTTGGAAACGTAAAAAACCGGATTGTCACAAGTGCCGTCGGGGCCTTTTTGCAGGGCTTGGTAAAAATCGGCTACCGACTGAAAAGCCTGGCGGCCAAAGGCGTTTTTCACCAAAGTGAGATATACCGCTTTCAGCTTGAGCAGGGAGGTGATGCCTGATTTGATGATGGTGTCGTCCACATCGCTGACGATGCCGAAGCGGGCATTGCAGGGCGCCAGCACCTCTCCCGAACATTGGTAATCAAAAATTTCGCCCAGCGTGCCCAGCAGATGCAGCGAAAAATCGGTCCAGGCATCGTTGCCCGGCTCCAAAGGGTATTGCAGCGGGCCGTCGTAATGAAAGTAGCCATAGTTGTCGCTCACCAAATGCAGTTTGTTTTTGCCTATGGTGATGTGAATGAGCGCATTGGGAATGGTGAGGCTGCCGAATCGTTTGTAATTGTTGCCCAGATTGCGCCACAGCGAATCGCCGGGGCTGACCTGAATGCGGCGGTCGCGCAGTACCCGGCCATGCAGATATGCCCGCCCCTGCGAAACAAAGCCGCGAAAAGGGACCACCAGAGCAGGTCGTCCGGAGCTGTATCGCCGGTAAGACGGGTCTTCGGGCAATATCCAGCGGAAGAGTTTTGTAATCCAGGTAGCCATGCGTGGGTAAAGTTATGCAATTCATGGAGATATACAGCATCGGGCAAAATATGTACTTTTGCGGCGTCATGGAATACAAAGACAATTTATTGGGCGTAGTGGGCACGCTGTACCGGTGGAGAAAGCCCCTCATAGCACTGTGTTTGCTGGCCGGTTTGGGCACAGCGGGCATTTCGTTGATGCTGCCGGATTACTACCAGGCCGGTACTACATTTTTTGCAGCCAGCCCCGATCAGAGCAAGCCGGAATTGGTGTTCAACCGCAGCATGTCTATGCGGATGGAATATTACGGCAACTCCGGTGATATAGACCGCCTGCTCACCGTGGCCGAGTCAAGCGAATTGGTCGGCTTTTTGGTGGATTCTTTCGACCTTTTCGATCACTACGAGATAGACCCCAACCAGCACAAAGCTCCGTTTCTGATGCAGGAGCGTTTCTTCAGTTTATACACCGTCAAAAAGACAAAACGGGACGCCATCGAGTTGACGGTAGAAGACCAGGACCCCCAATTGGCCGCCGGCATAGCCAATGCCGCCCGCAATAAAATAGAAGAAATCGTACAGCGCCTCATTCGCGAAAGCCAGCAAAAGACCATCAAGGCTTATGAGGATAATATTGCCGCCAAGGAGGCTTTTCTACTTCAACTTGGCGATTCCTTAGCGGTTTTGCGCACCCAATACGGCACTTACAACGTGGTAGCCCAAACCGAAACGCTCACCGAGCAGTTGTCGGAAGCACTGGCCCTGTTCACCCGCGACAGCGTTCGGCTTCTGGTGCTGCGGGCCAACGCTCAGGTGCCCCGCGATACCATTTATATGCTGGACGCCAAAGTAGCCGGTTTGAGGCAGGAGGTCAAAGTGTTGAAAGGCGAAATCAGTCGGCTCAACAGCGGCATTTCTACCATTTACAACTTAGAAAAACAGTTTGCCGAAGCCAATCAGATATTGGGCGAAGACCGCGAACGCCTCAAGCAATGGAGGGCAGCCAATACCTCTACTGCGCCTGCTGTATTGCTGGTGGAGGCTGCTTCGCCGCCGGTCATCAAATCGAGGCCGAAGCGCAGTATCCTGGTGCTTTCGGCCACCTTCGTAGTATTTTTGTTTGGTGTGATCGGCATCCTGCTGTTCGATGCGTACAAAAGCATCAACTGGCGGGAGGTGCTGGGTTCAAAATAAGGTGACATGAGTTTAAAAAAGAAAAGACCGGTGATGGCCAATATGTTGGCTATGAAATGTCCTCGTTGTCAGGAGGGCGACCTGTTTGATACGCCGACGTTTTCCTTCAAAAAGCCGTTCGATATGCCGGAAAAATGCCCGCATTGCGAGCAGGACTATATGCCGGAGCCAGGGTTTTACTACGGAGCCATGTTCATTTCCTATATTTTTATGGGATGGTTCTGCCTGCTTTTTGTGATGTTTTTTCACTGGGTATTGGGCTGGGGCATGGCCGCGTCGTTTGGGCTGCTCATCGCGGTGTGCATTGTTTTATTTGTGTATATTTTTCGCCTCGCACGCTCCATCTGGATCAATATTGTAGTGAAATATGATCCTTCCAAAGCTAAACACAAGCACGCATGATGACCGAAGAGCAACAGATCAGAGAGTACCTGCGCAAGTATTATTCCAACATTGCCGAACTCGGGCTACAGGAAGAGATAGCGCATATCGGCAAGGTGATGGAGTTCAAAGCCGGCGAAATCATCATGGACTTCGGGGCTTATGTCAAGCTCATTCCTTTAGTGGTGGAAGGCAGCATCAAGGTGTCGCGGGAAGGTGACGACGGCGGCGAGATTTTTCTGTACTACCTGCAGCCGGGCGAGTCGTGTACCATGTCTTTCACCTGCTGCATGATGAACAAGCGCAGCGAAATCCGCACGCAGGCAGAGGAAGATACGGTCGTCATTGCCATTCCCATTCGATACATGGACGACTGGATGTCGAGGTACCAAAGCTGGAAAAATTTTGTGATGATGTCTTACGATCATCGCATGAAAGAACTGATCCGAACCATAGACGAAATTGCGTTCAAAAAAATGGACGAGCGCCTGCTCACCTATTTGCAGAAAAAAGCGCAGGTGACCGGTTCCAAAACGCTGAATGCCACCCATCAGGAAATTGCTTATGACCTCAACGCCTCGCGGGAAGCGGTGTCTCGGCTGCTCAAACAGTTGGAACACGACGGCTATGTGAAACTGGGGCGCAACAAAATCACTTTGGCCAAAGGGTAGTTTTATTCCCTGTCAAGTAAGCCAAAGGCAAAAAACGTCAGCATGTTTTTCACCTCCGTCAGATCGTCTGCGGGCGTGCGCACTTCCGTGAGCGAGGGCAGGTGCTGTGCTGCATAAATGTGAAAATTGGCCATTTCCAGCAAGGTGCTGGCCAATGCTTTCGGGTACTCAAAGGCGGGGTTGACTTCCCCTATAATGGCTGCCAGGTCGGCGGCCAATGCTTTATACACGGCAAAGAATCCCTTTTTGTTCTCCTCGTCCACCGCTTTGGTGTGGTAGGTTTTGGGGCCTTCCGTCAGTACAATTCTGAATAAGATATGCTCATTGATATACTCCACAGCCGGATCGGCTTTGCTGCTGTCCACAATGGCCGACAGGGCGAGGCGCAGTTTTTGTTCGGGGGTTTCGATGTTGGTGGTGGCCAGCGTGATCTGATACCGCACGCGTTCCCAGTACCAGCATAGCAAATACACCAAAAATTTGTGCTTGTTTTCAAAATAGCGATAAATGGAAGCCTCGGTGGATTCGATTCGGTGTGCTAATTTTTTGAAGGTAAATTCCTCCAACCCCAATTCCTCTATCAGGCAAATACCGTGTTGCAGGATGTTGCGCCCCAGCTTGCTGTCCTGCGGGTCCCGTAGATACAATTGCTCGTTGACCTGAATTTGAATTTTAAAGCCCATTTTTCGCCAATTTTAAAAAGCAAATGTAGCCACTTTACCTTTCGGTAGCATTACTTTAGCAAATACTTTTTCCACTCACCCTTCATCCCTCACCCACTCACCCATTCACCCATTCACCCACTACCCACTCACCCACTCACCCACTCACCCATTCCTCTTACCCGCTTCAATACCATGCTTGGCCGGGTCTTTCAGCCTGTCCCGAAGGGTAGAAAGCGCCACCACATCGGCTTGAGTCAGTACCTTGAATTTTGCATTCAGGATAGCGTCCAGTTCCGCGCCGGCCTCGGCTGCTGTATGCCAGAAGCTCGTTTCGGCCTGAGTCAGATCAGATACGATGCGGGTTTTCATGGTTTGGAGCGGCTGTTCAAAGAGTGCGTCAGGACTGCTTTGCGCATTGATTTTGCTCAGCAAATCTTTACAAACGCCGCTGCCGAGCATACAATGCCCGCCGTAATCCCAAGTCTGAATCTGCCAGGCCGGGAAGAAATACTCGATGCTGTCGTCGGGGAAGGCGGCAATTTGGAGGTCCATAAAAATGTCATCCTGTACGCCTTTGGTTTTTTTGGAAAGAGCCAGCCACTGCCGATAATCCAAAAAGAGGTAGTACGCGGTCCCCTCGGCCACCAATTGCGGCTGGAAGCCCGTGAACAGCTCCGCCAGCCAGAACATGTCGGGCATATCCTCGGCAGAAGTAGGCGGAATGCGCCGTTGCAGCACCTCGTTGATGGTGTCGCGCAGGGCCGTACTTTGTTCCAGCAGGCGGCTCAGGTCGGCTTCGTTGCGGGTAGCGGCCCAGTTGCGGCGGTGTTGGTTGATGCTCTCCACGAGCGGCTGTCCGAGCATGGCTGTGGCGCGTTTTTGCAGGAGGGCGCGGGTGGCGGGCGAGTTTTGGGAGGCGTCAAAAATGAGTCCTCCGCCATACACCCAGCCCGTTTGGCCGGAGGAGGTTTTCACCTTGATCCAGGGTTCGTCAAAAGTGATACCGCGCAAAGTGACCCGCGTGGTGAAATCGCTCACTTCGCCCAGGTCTTCCAGTTTGGCGCCTTTGGGCAGGGTGGCCACGATGACGCCTTTTTCGCCGGGCGTTTCGCGCATGCGGAGGTCGGACACGGCCGTTTCAAACTGCACCGGCCCTTTGTCGGTCATGGTTTCGGTAGAGGCGGCCTGTTCTGCGCCGGCATTTTTGGGGCGACAGCCGAACAGCAGGGCGGCAGGTATCAGCAATAGAAGTAAGGTACGCATGATGTGATTGTTTATTGAAATTGGTTGGAATGTTCCGGGCGACAGGCAAAGCGGAATAGTAAGAAGTCAAAAAAGTATTCGATACTTTCCTGAACACTCTAAGTTAGTAATCAGCACCGCGCCACACGCGCGGCAAGCATCAGCAATCAGCACATCTACACATTAGAAATCCTTTTTGCCCATCAGTATTTTGAAATCAATTTTGCCCTGCATCAGCTTCAGGTGCTCCACTACGGCTACGGCCCGGATAAGGCGGGTTTCGGCAGTTTTCGGCGAGCCGACGTAATAGAGCATAGTGCGCAACTTGCCGGGCGTGAGGGCGTGCAGACAGCGATGGCCCTCCTCGTCTTGTCGCAGCAATTCCTCCAACTCTTCGGGCATGGGCAGGCCGTATTCGCTGTCGTCTTTCCACAGGGTGACCTCTAACGGTGAGCCGATTTTGATGCGGAGCTGATCGCGCAGTTTTTTGTTCACATTGATAAAAAACGCCCCCTCGCCTTTGGGCATCAGCGCGCACTGAAAAGGCTTGCTGCCGTTGAGGATGCACACCACGCGGCGCTTGTTGCCCTCCACAAAGACCTGCCCGATGGCGGCCGGCACTACAAAGTGATGCCCCCACAACGCCGAGTCGAAGTCCTCGAGCAGGGAAGTGAATTGAACGGCAGATTCGGGTGCTTGCATGTGGTTGAGAACAAGTTGAACTTCAAAGTTCGGATTCTTTGTGGTATCTTTGTTCCTAATAATGAAAAAAACTCAATTTGTTTTATGAAAACATACCCAAAGACGGTTGCGGAATTTTTTTCTCAAACGCATATCTAATTATCTGCTATGCATAAGACCCGCAATAGTGCGATCCTGATAGGATTATTTTTATCAAGGTTTGATGAAGATGGCCTTAACGCACTTGGCTTTAGCGGATTTTGGGAAGCATTCAATACGTTAGGATATGCCATAGGAGTGAAGCCTTCCTCTATAAAAAATTACAGAGACGAGTTTGATCCGTATTATCCAAATACAAGAAAAGGCTGGCACAAAAGAAGCCTTAGAGACTATTGCAAGGTCGTCATGGAGGAATATGCGAGTTATGATTTACACTCATTTACTGAGATTATCAAGGAGTTATTGATTAATAACTATGAAGTTGAACGAATAGAGGAAATGATTATTGATAAGAAAAGTACAAGCTCAATTGCGCAAAGACTTATAACAGGCCAATCCGCGGAAGCCTATTTCAAGGAGAATTACTTGACAGTGCCACAGTTCCAGAATTACGCCTTTAAAGACACTACTTTGCTGGGATGTGGCTTCGATTTCCTCCTTACACGTCAAACTGATTTTTTTTGTATTGAAGTGAAAGGGCTTCACAGCAAATCAGGTACGATATCGCTGACGGAGAAGGAGTATCAAATGGCTGAAAAGCTGAGCGAGCATTTTTGCTTGTATGTTGTGTCTAATTTTTGCGAGCAACCTATTGCCAATGTAATAATCAATCCCTTAGAATCTGGGTTGGATTTTGTAAAAGATGAGAGGCTTATTACTGTTGTGTCATTTCAAACCTACATAAGATGAATGTAGATAATCAGTCCAACTATACATTGGCCTTTGAGGATGGCTGGGATGCGCTTCAGCCTCAAATCGTCAATGATCAGGATTTTTTAAAAGCTGTTTTATTGATGCTTGATTTGATGAAACAAGATAAAAATATTGACCCCAGCAGATATTGTGATGAAAACGGCAATTTGAAAAGTTACGTCGAACTGTGTAAGTATAAAAAACTTCAGTTGGTCTATAATCCTGAATATCCAACATGGAAGATCATTCATACGCTACTCTCCCAAGCAATAAATGAAGGTAAAGCAGGGGCCGTTGCATATCATTTGGTTGGAGCAACTTTGCAATTGAGATTCCCGGACATTGAAATCTCAAATGAATCAGCGAATACCGCAGATCAGCCAACAGGAAGATCGGGCGATTTCACTATTGGCGACACTGTTTTTCATGTCACGGTTCATCCAATGACCTCTGTTTTTGATAAGTGCAGGGAGAATATCAAGGATGGGCTTAAAGCATTTTTGCTGGTTCCAGATTCCAGTTTGACGGGTTCTCGGATGTGGGCATTAAAAGATGGCGTGGAGCTTTTTGCGGTAGAATCTTTAGAGTCGTTCATTTCTCAAAACATTGAGGAAATTAGTGCATTTGATCCTAAATACCGGAAAAACAGCCTTTTCAACTTGATCTATTTGTACAATCAAAGGGTTGACCAAGCTGAAACAGATAAGTCGCTCATGATCGAATTACCCTCCAATTTGAAGGTGTCAAATGGCTGATGTTTTCACTCCCGAAAAACGTAGCGAGGTTATGCGAAGAGTAAAGTCTTCCCGCAACGCATCCACGGAACTGAAACTGATACAGTTTTTCAAAAATCATAAAATTAAAGGATGGAGGAGAAGTTATCCTCTCGTTGGGAAGCCTGATTTTGTCTTTCCTAAACAAAGAATTGTCATATTCGCAGATGGTTGCTTTTGGCATGGCCACGATTGCCGAAATACTAAACCCGCTCAGAATCGCACATATTGGGAATCCAAGCGAGACAGGAACATTGCCAGAGATATCTTGGTAACCAATGCTTTACAAAAAAAAGGATGGACTGTAATTCGTATATGGGAATGTGAATTGAAAAAAGGTAGCTACGAATCTCGTTTGCTCAGCGCGTTACAATCGGATTAGAATTGATTTGATCTCCCCCAAAACATCGTACCTTTGCCATCCTTATGGCAAAAAAAACTTTCATAGCGGAGCAGGTGCGCATCACCGGCATAGCAGAAAAAGGGCGGGGCGTAGGCCGAGACGCTGAGGGACGCGTATTTTTTGTACCCGATACCGTGCCCGGCGATGTAGTGAATGTGCTGACCCTGCGCAAGAAAAAGGGATTTTTTGAAGGCGTGGTGCATGCCGTGCTGGAAAGCTCGCCGGAGCGTGTGCAGCCCTTTTGCCGGCATTTCGACCTCTGCGGCGGATGCAGTTGGCAGCACTTAGACTATGCCGCCCAATTGCACCACAAACAACTGATGGTAGAAAACGCCCTGTTGCGCATCGGTAAATTGGAAGTAGAAGATTTTCAGCCCATCACAGGCGCTGATCCCAATGTATATTACCGAAATAAATTAGAGTTTTCCTTCTCCAACCGCCGCTGGCTCACCAAAGAGGAAGTTGACTCTGAGGTGACCAACCTGGAGGATGTACTGGGATTTCACAAATCGGGAGCCTTCGACAAAGCCATTGATATTGAACACTGCTGGCTGCAACCCGATCCTTCCAACGCCATCCGTCTGGCCGCCAAACGTATCGCTGTAGCGCAGGGTCTTGCCTTCTGGGATGCCCGCGACAACAAGGGTTTTGTGCGCAATCTCATGCTGCGCGTGGCCACTACTGGGCAGGTCATGGCGCTGATGAGTTTTTCCGAAAATCGCAAAAAAGCCATCTCCGCTTTTTTGGATGCATTGCAGGAGGCCTGCCCGCAGATCACCTCGCTGTACTATTGCATCAATCACAAGGTCAATGATTTTATGTTCGACCTCGACATGATCCTGTATCGCGGCGAGCCTGCTATCGAGGAGCAGTTGGGCCATGTACGGTGCCGCATCGGGCCGAAATCTTTTTTCCAGACCAACACCAGGCAGGCTAAGGTACTGTTCGATACGGCTGCCGAGTTTGCCGGGCTGCAAGGCCACGAAAACGTGTATGATCTCTATACCGGAATCGGCAGTATAGCGTTGTATCTGGCGGGGCGTTGCCGACAGGTGACGGGCATTGAGGAAATAGCCGCCGCCATTGACGATGCGCGCGACAACGCGGCCCTCAACGGCATTGATAATTGCACTTTTTACGCCGGAGACGTGAAGGACATGCTCACGCCGGAGTTTGCTGAAAAGCATGGCAAACCCGATGTGCTCATCACCGATCCGCCGCGGGCGGGCATGCACCCCAAAGTGGTGGACATCCTGCTGGAATTGGCCGCGCCGCGCATCGTGTATGTGAGTTGCAATGCCGCCACCCAGGCCCGCGATCTGCAATTGCTCTCGGCAAAATACCGCGTGCTCAAAGTTCGCCCGGTGGACATGTTTCCGCATACGCACCATGTGGAGAGCGTGGCACTGCTGGAGCTTCAGGGGTGAGTGGGTGAGGGGTGAGTGGGTGAAGGGTGAGTATGTGAGTGGTGAGCAACCCGAATCCGCCTTCGCCAAGGCTTCGGCGGATGAAACCCGAAACTTTGAACTCGAAAACATAAAAAATATATGATAGAAAAACTTTGGCAGGCGCTTTACGATGCCGGCGGCGTTATCAAAGACCAGGCCGCCAATATGGGGCAGGGCGCCCGCGAAAAAAGTCAGGAAGTCATTGAGGAATGGTTGGCGGTATTCCCCCGCCTCGAAGCCTACGGATTTCGCGTGACGCACTTCTCGCTGGGCGTTTCCATCAGTCCGTCATTGGAGGTGGAAATGCGCGCTGCACACGAAACCTTTCCTCCGGAGCGCATAGACCAATACATAGAAACCACGCGCAGCAGCACGGCCCTGCAATTGGTTTTTAATACCGTCAAGTCCACTTATGCCTTGTACCGCAAGGCCAAACTGCCTCTGCGCGGGGAGTTGATTGTGCGTTTGCGCATACGAATCTCCCCCGAAATACGCGTTATCATCGGCGCGCCGGCGGGCGTGGAGGAGTAGATAAAAAATAACATCCATGACCAAACTCAATTTGCTTGTCCTGGCTTTGCTTTGCTGCGGTTTCATCACAAGCATGGCCCAAAACGACAAACACATCACGGTCAGCGAAGAACCTACCGACGATGGCGTGATCCTCTACATCGAGAACATTGGAGTGTGTCCCTACACAGTGGAGTTTGATGCCGAACTCACCAATGTTCGCGCCGATAAAGCCCTGCCGATGAGCATAGTAGTACCCGCCGGAATGCGCATGGAATTGCTGCGCTTGGAACCAAAACCCAATGCTCGCTGGGGGTATCGGTACAACTTCAACTACTACATGGGCGATGCGTTCAATGCCCGTCACGATGGGCTGTACGTATATCAGTTGCCCTATGAAAAGGGTGCTTCTTTCGTCGTGGGGCAGGGCTACAACGGCGATTTTAGCCATCGCGGCGAAAAAGCGCTTGACTTTGTGATGCCCGTTGGAACGCCTGTCCATGCGGCGCGCGAGGGTATGGTCATCAAAGTGAGATCGGATTCCAACCGGGGCTGCGGGTCCGAATCCTGTCGCGACGACGGCAACTATCTGCTCATTCTTCACAGCGACGGCAGCATAGCCAACTACGCGCACTTCAAGCATCGCGGCGTGGCGGTGAAGGAGGGCGAGGTGGTAGCTCAGGGCCAATTGATCGGTTACAGTGGCAATACCGGCTGGAGTTCCGGGCCGCATCTGCACTTTCAGGTGTATGTGCCGGGCTTGGGCAATAAGCGCAACAGCGTGGCTACCTATTTTCGCACGGCGTCATCGGAGTCGGTGCTGCTGAGGGAAAAACAGAGTTACAAATGGTAGTCAATCGTATAGAAACGGCTCGTCGCCCTCTGCCATTCGGCGAACATTTTCAAGCACCTGATTCATATATTTTTTATAAAACACTTTTGCGAAAAGCCATTGAAGGGGTATAAAAACAAAGCCTTTAGCGTGAATGGTGTAATCGTAATTGATTTGTATTTTATTGGGCGAAAGCTCCGTCGTTGTCCATTCAAAAGTGAACTGCCAAATATCCAGCATCCACGACTTGAAATTGCCCACTTCTGCTTTCCAATATTTGTTTTCAATGCGCTCAATAATCTTGTCGGTTGATACCTCGCCGCCTTTAAAAGTTAATGATTTGTCGGCATAAACATTTTTTATAGAACCGACTTTGCCCCAACCCTCATCATTGGTTGTTTTGGTGACTTTCGGCATCAGTCCGAACCCTGTATGCACTTTGGTAACATCGCAAAGTATGGGCGCTTTAAAAGCTCGTTCAAGCGAGCAATGGTAAATGGCTGTGGTGTGTATTTTAAAATCCATTTTATTCATTTTTTGAGTTTTCAGTGTCAGTAAAGTGTATGCGTAGTGAAGGGGTGACTACGGGCTGTGATCTTGGCAGAGTCACCCTTTCACTAAGCTGCCCGCCCTATTTTTTCAATTGCCGCCCCAAGGCCCTGAACGCGGCTATCATCTCTTTAGCCGGCAGGTAAGGCACTCCCCGGCGGTGCAGCGCAGTGCCCATTCTATAAACGATGTCCCAGTGGCGTATGATTTCGCGCAGGGCGTAGCCGTAGGTATTGGCCTGTTCGTCGTAGATGTGCGTGGGTTCCGAGCAGGTGCCGTTGATTTCCAGAATAATGAAATTTTCGCCCCGGCGCAGCTCCTCAAAACTGTCGCATTTGATGTCGAAGCGCCCGTAGTGGAAACCCTCAATGCGGCGGCTGATGCGGTCGAAACTCTCGCGCAAAGTATCGTCAATGTGCGCGGCAGCATTGATGAAACGTGTGCCTTTGGAGTGATTGCCGATTTCGCCGAGCGGCACGATTTCGCCTGCCGGGGGAATGATTTCCATTTTTTCGGCGTGCGATTTCGAGAGGCGTTCCCATTGCAGCAAAGCCCTCGGATGCGCCGCTATCAATTGCCGAAGCGTATCTTGCCCGTTGCCGACAACGTGCAGGAACTCCTTGAATGTGAGGGAAGTAATGTGCCCCTGCTCTTCGTCGGGGAAGCGGTGATAGAACACGCCGAATTCATTTTTTTTGGAAATAAATTCCTGCAATACAAAAGGAACCGGGTGCTTTTCCAGCAGCGTTTGCAAAGCTGCCAGGTCATAAATTTTGGAAACTAAAAACCCCCGCAATCCCATATCCGGCTTGGCAATGAGCGGAAACCCGATGCCGGCCTGTTCCAGCCGCAAAGACAAAGACTCAGTAGATTCGCCGGGCAGGGCTAAGATCGTTTTGGGCCGCCATTCCGCAGGTATTTTCATCAGGGTTTCGTATTTCGATTCCATGCCCATGCCGCCGGTGTAAATGCCGGGATTGGCCGCCGTGAAAAAGCAGAGATGCCGGGCCTTGAGCGCCAGCCAGGGGTAATACGCCAACATGGGAAAATAGTACGCCCAAGAGGGCCAGTACTCCCAGTGTTTCCAACGGATCATGCGGCCGCGTTGCCGGAAATGCGCATCTGTAGGCATCACTTGGTACACACATAAATGAAAGCCGGAGGGATGTTGAGCAATTCAAACCGAACGCCCACTTTGCCGAAATGCCGGCGCAGCAAACCATAATCTGTGAGGGAATACTGAAACTGTACAAACAAGCCGCCGGGTTTCAACGATTCGGCAGCGGCGCGGAGGATGCGATTCTTTTCTGCTTTGGGAATAAAGGCCAGCGGCAGCGCAGAGATGACGGCGTCCACCGAATCGGGCTGCACCCATTGCAAAAGATCGGCGGCATTTTGGTTCAGGCATTGCACACGGGCATCCTGAATACGGGCCAAACCGGCGAAAAAAACATCGTTCAGTTCAAATACCAATAATTGGCTCTCCGGCGACATGTGCCGGATGATGGCATCGGTGATGCGGCCGTCGCCGGCGCCCATTTCCACGATGCTGCGGGCCGAGCTGAATGGCACGGGTTCCAGCATTTCTTCAATGAGATGAGGCGAACTGCCCGCTATGGCTCCAATGGTTTTGAAGTCTTTGATAGCAGTTTTTAAAAAACCAGATTTGGCAGCCATGTTTTAGATGATTGGTGATTTAAAGGCAACTTTACTCCCCGGCCCAACGAAAACAGAGATATTTGATGGTTTTCCCATCTGCTAAGTGCATGTTTTCGTAGTACGTTTTCAGCGCCAGTTCGGGCAGCGGCAGATCGCCGGCGTAAATATCGCTGTTTTGTGCCAAAATCTGTATTTCCGGCACCGCCTCCAGGGTTTCGAGCGAAAACTCGTACAACTCCGGCGAGTCGGTTTTGAGATGCACTTTGCCGCCTGAAGGCAAGAGGCGTTGGTATGTTTCTAAAAATTTCGGACTCGTGAGGCGTCGGTTGGACTTGCTGTTGCGCAAAAACGGATCGGGGAAGGTGATCCAGATTTCAGCAATTTCGCCGGCTTGGAAAAACTGTTCCAACAGTTCGATGCGGGTGCGCAGGAAGGCGGCATTGGGCAGCCCCTCCTCCAGCGCGATGTGTGCGCCTTTCCAGATGCGCGCGCCTTTGATGTCCACGCCGATGAAGTTTCTGTCGGGATACATGCGCGCCAGTCCCAGCGTGTATTCGCCGCGCCCGCAGGCCAATTCCAATGTGATGGGATTGTTGTTTCCAAAATGCCCTTCGGCCCAGCGGCCGGCCATTTCCACTTCTTTGCCGGCGGTGTGCAGTACGGGCCGCCCCACGTCGAAATTTTCATATACGTTGGGAAACGCTGCCATTTCGGCAAACTTCATCAATTTGTTTCTTTTGCTCATAAGAGTGTGCTGATGCGGCAGTCGAGTAGCCGCCATTTTTCAGGGGTGCAAGTTAGGGAAAAAGTAGATTTTGGATTGGATGCCTGTGATTTTCGCATGTCAGGCCAATAGAGTCGGCTTGTTTTTTGACGCTAATTTTTTATGGTTTTTATGATTTTCGCTGCTCGGAGAGGGCGTCGCGAGCGGGTTTTACATTTATCACTTGATATTTTTCGGTTGGGCGGTTTCCTTCCACTCTTCTGTATAGTCCGCTAAAGGTAGAACCGGGCGGGGAAAATTTGACAAATCTCGAAGATTTGTCAAATTGGACACTGTCCGAAAACTGCGCCTCACTTTATTCTTTGGATGTGCTTGCAGTTTCCTTCCACTCTTCTGTAAAATGCCGGATGCTCTGGGGCTGTGCAAATTTCCCGGCATTGTACGCATCCGAGGCGCGCTTGGGAATGGAGAGCGAGGTCCAATCGGAATCCTGCACCATTTTTCCAATAAAAACGATCTGACCGATGTGGTAGGGATAGTGCGCCAATTGCCGGCTGATGGCCTCCAGTACGGTATGGCCTTCGTTGCGGATGTAAACGACGGCGCCCAAATCGGCCTCCGACAAGCCGTTCAGAGCGGTGAACAGGCAGGCCCAGCCTTCGTTCCAGCGGGCCAGAATTTCATCGCGGGAGGCATGCTCCGATTCAAATTCGGCATCGCGTTGCCGCCATTCTTTTTCGCCATCGGTGGTGAGGAAGTCCGTCCAACGTGACAACATATTGCCCCACAAGTGTTTGACAATCACAGCAATGCTGTTGCTCTCCGGCGTGGGCTGGAACAGCAGTGCCTCGTCGGGCAATTGGGCCATAGCCCTTTCGCCGATGAGCTTGTAGTACTCGAATTGTTGGATGGCGGCGGGAAGGAATTGGGTGGGCATTGGTCGGATCGTTGATTTATGAAACAGATTTCGACGCCCACGGATTATGCAGGCGTCGAAATCAGGATTCTTGCAGAATAGCTAAGCACACGATGCACTTTGCTCTCGGCTTTTTACTTCTTCCCCTTCTTCATTTTCACCGGCTTCTTCCACGAAGCGATGGTGCCGCTGCTGTTCAGATCGAACACCAAATACAGTTTTTCCGGCTTGCTGAAGGAATGGCTCTCTTCGTGCATACAGTCAATGCTGTAGTTGTTGGTCACGGTATGCTCTTCCCAGGTGCCTTCGTACTTGGCCCAGTTCATCACGCGGAGTTTGTGCGCACCTGTAGGCACATTTACGGTCAGGATACCTTTTTTGCTCTGCTTGTGCGGCATGGATTCTCCAACCGATTTTCCATCAATGACGACCTGCGTTTTGGTTTCGTGGTCATACCCGTCTTCGATGTTGCGGAACTCGTAATACACCGTCAGTTGGGTGGTTTGGGCGTATCCGACTAAGCCGAACAACGCAAATACGGCAATGCTCAAAAATTTTTTCATGGTAGTATTTGAGATTAAAATGTGAGTAATGGCGCAAAGGTAATTTTTTAGATTTAGCTGCAAGCCTCAAGCTGCGAACTACGATCGGCTGGTGGCTTGCAGCTAAGGGCTTGCGGCCAACAGCTTACCACATAACATAAGAATTATTTCCACCCGACAGGCAGCGGACAACCACATTCTGAGTATCTCTTAAACAAAATACAATCACCATGAATCAGTTCTCCCAAAAACGCCTGTGGGCCTGCCTCGTCTTTACACTTATGTTGGGAACCGCCCAAGCCCAGGTCAGCAATATTACATTTTTCATTCAAGGCCCGGAAGTTGTATGCCCCGGCACCTGCGACACCTTCAGGGTGGTGAGTTCCATGCCCAATCCAGGGGGTAGCAATGTAGTCGTTACCAATGTGACCTGGACTGTTTCAAATGGGCTGACGGCACAGGGCAATCCAGCTTTGTTTTGTTTCGATATTCCTGGTGCGACTTATCTCCTTTTCGCGACGGGCCTGGCCAGCGTCAATGGGGCGCCCTTTACATTTCAAACCCAGCCATATACTGTGCAAGTTCTGGAAACCTGCGGATTCAACATCCCTTTCCAAATTACCTCCAACGCCTCCTCTCTGTGCGCCGCCAACCTGCCTCCGCAGCCGGTATCGCCGCCGCCCACAGGTTTTGCCTTGCTCCTCTCCGACATTAACGGAGCGGTACCCGGCCAACAAATTTGCATGGACATTCAGGCGCAGAATTTTTTCAATATGTCCGGCATGTCTTTCAGTATGCAGTACGACCCTGCCCGCTTGCTGTTTGCTTCCATGACCAATGTCGGGCTGCCGGGAAGCACTCTGTTCGGGCTGCCCAGCCCGCCCAATTCAGGAACTACCGACCCCGGCGCCATCACCGTAAGCTGGTCGTCGCCCGATCAGTCCATCACACTCAACAACGGCACTGTTCTGTTTCGCCTTTGTTTTTTTGTGCTGCCCGGCAGTGGCTGTACCACCGATGTGGTGTTTACGAATGAGCCGGCGCCCATCAGAATATTAAGAGGCAGCGGTGAAATTGTGTCTTTCAATAGCCGTTCGGGCCGGGTACAAATCTCTAATAGTTCAATGGGGAGCGATCCCAATTCAGCATCATGCTGCGAAAAAGTTTGCGAAGGCGCTGTAGTTCAATACAATGTGGACATACCTACGGGCGCCATCCATCCTGTAACCTGGTCCGTGCAGGGCGCTCAAAGCTACACCGTCAACAATTTCGGCTACGGCGTGGAGGTAGTGTGGGGCACCGCGGGATCGGGGTCGGTCACTGCAGCCGTTTATGACAATACTGCTCAAATTTGCGTTGACATTCTGGCCATTCCGGAGGCCGGTTTTACCACCAATCCGCCCACGGTGAACGACACGGTTCGTCTGTGCCGGGGGCAATCTCTGGCGTTTACCAACACGACCGTCGGAGCGGAAAGCCATCGCTGGGTGTTCGGCGACGGCACTTCGAGTACTGAGTTGAACCCCGTTCATCAGTTTGAAGACGCCGGGCTGTACCGCGTGGCGCTCATTGCCTACAATGCCTGCCTTTGCAGCGATACGGCCTTTGTGATGGTGCAGGTGGACCCCGCCATCGCGCCGCAAGTCACCTGCCGGGGTACTGTTTGCGAAGGCACAGCCGTGACCTACACCACCGACGCCGATTGCGGCACTTTCATCTGGACGGTCAGCGCCAACGGAACCATCACCAACGGCGGCGGCCCCGCGGATCATTTCATCACCATTGATTGGGCGGGCGGCCAGGAAGGCATCATCACCTTGCAGGTTTCCAATTGCAACAATGCAACGTACTGCCCGGCGCCCAACGAACTGCATGTACCGGTCATCAGCGAAAGCGCACAGATCAGCGGGCCGGAGCAGGTGTGCCGGGCGCAATCAGCCAAATACAGCATCACCCGTTTTGAAGGTTCGGAATTCACCTGGTCGGTATCGGGCATGGGCAATATCCAAAGTGGGCAGGGCACGCACGAAGTAGTAGTGCAATGGTCGGGCCTGCTGAGCACACAGCCGCAGTGGGTGGCCGTGGAATATTACAATTGCTATTTGGAATGCGGCGGCCGGGATACCATCATGGTGAACATACGCCCCGAATTTGCTGTCTCCGGCCCGGTGGAAGCCTGCCTGAACAGTACCCAAAATTATACCGCCCGACGCACCGACAACGGCGCCAACGTACCCTGTAACTGGGAGGCAGTAGCCGGCGACGGCTCTGTGGTCTGGACTTCCGTGGCCGCTACTGCTGCGCCGTCGCTCACCTGGAATTTCGGGCTGGGTTCGTATCGTTTGATCGCCCGGCCGGCGGTTCCGACGGATTTTTGTATCCCCTTGTATGAGATAACGGTCAGGGTACTCGATTTGCCGCCTGCATTGGCCATTATTAACGGAGAAAATGTGATTTGCCCCGGCCAGGCTTACCAATACAGCGGTGGCGGCGCATTGCCGGCTCATACGCTGAATTGGAGCCTTGCCGGCAATGTCGGACCGGCTACTCTCAGCGGCAATCCCGTGACGGTGCAATGGGCGGCTGCCGGGTCTTATACCTTGTCGGTCAGGCAGGTAAGTCCGCAGGGTTGCGTTTCGCCTCCGCTGGGTTTTGGCGCTTCCGTGTTGCCGGCCATTGCTGTTTCCGGCCCGACAGATGCCTGCGAGGATGAGCGTGCTACTTACACAGCTACGTCCTTTCCGCAATTGGATTACCAATGGTCTGTGGTACCGGCCGGCGCGGGCAGCATTTATCAGGTGGGCAACAGTGCCTCGGTTGAGATTCTGTGGCATCGGCCCGGTGCGGCAACGCTGCAACTCAACGTGTGCGGCCAAAACATTTCCCGGTCCGTGACGGTACACGCCCGCCCGGTTCCGATGGTCGCAGCGCCTGCATCGGTGTGCGAGGGCACAACGGCGATGGTGAGCGTGGGCGGCGCTTATGCTGCTTACGAGTGGCGCAACGCGACAGATCAGTTGGTTTCCAATGTGGCCGCAGCCAATCTCCCGGCGGGGTATTACCAACTCATCGTGACCGACAATTTCGGCTGCGCCGGCTCGGCCCGATTCAACATGTCGGAACTGCCCGCGCCGTATGTTTCGCTCACCACGCCCGACAATGCAGGTCTGTGCCCCGGCGATCCGCCTTCCACTTTGTACGCCACCGAATCGGAGGCCGGTTTTTCGTACGTCTGGCTCCGCGACGGCAGCCCGATAGCAGGCGCCAATGCCTCCACTTTTTCCACCGATGTGCTGGGCGTGTATCAGGTGGAGGCCACGAATGCGAACGGTTGCCGGGCATTGTCCAATCCGCTCACGCTCTTTTTCTACTGCGCTCCCGGCGGCGGTGGTGGATTCCCCGGCGGCGGATTTCCGGGCGGCGGTGGCGGCAATCCCTCCAATTGCGATCCCAACACGCTGATTCAATTCAATATACAGGCTACGGCCAACTGCAACGTTTCCAATTTTACCAACACCACGCCGGCCTTCATTCCCGGCACTTTGAGTTGGAATTTCGGCGATCCGGGTTCCGGGGCCGATAACGTCTCTACTCTGGAAAATCCGACGCACACCTTCAGTCGGGCAGGATTTTTCAGGGTGGCTTTGTTCGGACAGGTTTTGAATCCGACGCCTGAAAACTGTTACGCCATTCGCGTGGACACGGTGCCCGTAGCTGCCGGTTTTTATGCAGATATAGCCTGTGCCGGCGCGCCGGCTGCCTTTACCGACGCCTCCACGTTTCTGCCCGGAGAGAGCATCGCATCGCGGGCCTGGGACTTTGGCGATCCCGCTTCCGGGGCCGACAACAACAGCGCGGCCACGCATCCTACCCACGTTTTTGCCACGCCCGGCATTTACACCATCACCCTCACCGTGACGGCAGCCAATGGTTGCACGGCGGTCATTTCCAAAACCATAGAGGTGGTAGCTCCGCCGACGGCAGCTTTTCCCGATCCAAGCGTTTTGTGCGCCGCTACCGCCACGCCGTTCATCGCCAATGTGAGTGCCGATGCAATAGAATTTGGCTGGAATTTCGGCGATCCCGCTTCCGGCGACGCTAATGCCTCCTCTTTGGAGCAGCCTTTCCATCGCTACGAAAACCCCGGCAGTTACTCCGTCCGACTCGAAGCGACCAATATTTACGGCTGCACCGCCGACACCTTGCGCAGCATTACCATCCTCCCCAATGGACTGAGCGGCAGCATCACCTTCACTTCTCCCATCTGCACCGGCGACAGCACCTTGCTCACGGCGCCTTCCGGTGGTGTGCGTTGGCAATGGAGTACCGGCGACACCACCTCTACGGTATGGGTACGCGACGCGGGCATTTACACCCTGCTGCTGACCAATGCCGACGGATGCGAGTACCAACCCGCCGCTGCCGTAGTGAACGTGCTGCCTCCGCCAGTGACGGCCATACGCGGCGTGCGCTACAATGCGCTGGGCCTGCCGGAAAGTTATACCTACGATTCACTTTCGGTCTGCGTCGGCGAGGATGTGTTTTTGGAAGTCATTGCCCAAACCGGACAGACTTATCAATGGAGCACCGGGCAGCCCGGCACGAACATCGAATTTTCTGAAAACAGAGGCAACCAACTGCCTGTGGGTCAGCAAGATATTTTTGTGACGATCCGCGAAACAGCCACCAATTGTACCAATGTCATCGGGCCGTTCCGAATTTGGGTGCGCCCCCTGCCCAATGTGCCTTTGGTGAGCGCCTCACCCGCCGGCGTGGTGTGCGAAGGTACGCCCGTGAGTTTTAATATAACCAACTCGCAAGCCGGCGTGAATTACTCCTGGTCGTCGGGTGCCAATGGCAATACATGGACCACCGAACGCCCCGGCCAATACCGCGCCATAGCAACCAACGAATGGGGCTGCGCCAATGAAAGCGCGCCGCAAACCGTGCTGGCCGGCCCCGATATTGCACGCATTCCCTCCGGTTGCCACAGCCGCTGCAATCCCGATACTTTGTGCTTCCCCGCTGTGCCGGGCGTCAATGCTTACCAATGGTTTTTCAACGGCGCGGCGCAAGGGTCTGCATCGGGCAGCGTGCCGCAGATTGTCATTACCCAAAGCGGTGCCTACTACATGCGCATGACCACCACAGACGGCTGTGTTTTGGATTCCGAACCTCTGACGGTGGACCTGTTCGACGGCTACGGCAGTTTGCGGGGCATTGTTTATTGGGATAGAAACGACAACGGGAGCTACGACCCGGCCGATTCGCTGCTCACGGGCGTGCCGCTCATCTTGTTGTCGGGCAATACGCCGTTGGATACTGTGCTGTCGCAAACCGGCGGGCAATACGGGTTTGCCAATATCCTCTCCACCGGCTACGGTCTGCAATTAGATACCGCCGCCTTGCCTTTCGGTCTCGTGCCGGACACGGTGCGCATTGATACGGCATTGGTGGGCTGCGATGTGGAGGTGTTGGTCAATTGGCGTGTACGCTGCGTGAACACAACAGAGGAAGTGACGCTCCAGGCTTGTCCCGGCAGAACGGTGTCTTATAATGGAAATACGCTGACGGCAGGTGAGGTGCGCAGTTTCACGTTGGTCAATGCGGCAGGTTGCGATTCTACAGTGACGGTGACGGTCAACACCCTGCCGACCGGTACGGGATCGGTAACGCTCCAGGCTTGTCCCGGCGGAACGGCGACGTACAATGGAAATACGCTGACGGCAGGTGAGGTGCGCAGTTTCACGTTGGTCAATGCGGCGGGCTGTGATTCGACCGTGACGGTGACGGTCAATACCTTGCCTGCGAGTACGGGCACGGTGATGCTCCAGGCTTGTCCCGGCCAAACAGTGACTTACAACGGAACCACTCTGGGAGCAGGCGAGGTGCGCAGTTTCCAACTCGTCAATGCGGCGGGCTGCGATTCGACCGTGACGGTGACGGTCAATACCTTGCCTGCGAGTACGGGCACGGTGATGCTCCAGGCTTGTCCCGGCCAAACAGTGACTTACAACGGAACCACGCTGACGGCGGGCGAGGTGCGCAGTTTCACGTTGGTCAATGCGGCAGGTTGTGATTCTACGGTGACGGTGACGGTGGTGGAATTCCCCGCTTTGCAAGTACAGGCTACGGCAGTGGAGAGTTGCCCCAATCGCCCATCGGGGAGCATCACGGTTGCAGCCACGGGGCAAGGGCCGTTCAGCTATCGCATCAATGGCGGCGCGGCGCAGGCAGAGGCCCTTTTCGGGAATCTTGCTTCAGGAACGTACAATCTGCTGGTGCAGGATGGGAATGGTTGCAGTGCCGAATCGCGGGCTACGGTGACGGGTTTGGCAGCCTTGCAGGCGCAGGTTTTGAACGCCGAACTCTCCTGCGATGCCGATTCTGTGATGGTGGAAGCTGTCATTGCATCGGGCGACGACGGGCAGGTGCAACTCCTGTGGGACGATGGCTCGACAGCGGCTCAACGCCTCATCACTCAGCCCGGCGACTACCGCCTGACCGTCATCAATTCCTGCGATACCCTGCGCCAAACGGTGCAGGTGCGCTACACCGAACGGCCAGATTTGACGCCGATATTTGTACCCAATGCCTTCAGTCCCAACGATGACGGCATCAACGACTTGTTCCGGGCCTTCGCTTCTACGGAAGTGCGGGTACTCAGTTTCGACCTGATGGTAGCCGACCGCTGGGGCAATCTCATGTTCAGAACCCAAAATCCGGCAGAGGGCTGGAACGGGCAATTGCGCGAGCGCCAGATGGACCCGGCAGTGTTCGTGTGGCACCTCAAAGCTACCGTGCAGCACTGCGGCCAGATCATGGAACTGAATGAAATGGGCGATGTGACGCTGGTGCGGTAGGCGGAATTGCGATAAGGATGTGCCGACCGCACAAAACCGAGAATCACCTCATTGGCTTGAGGGCAGAAATGCCTTCCACAACGCCTTCCGTCGTTTTGGTTTCTACAATCCTGACGGTCAGTCCTTGCGGAACAAACACAGAAAAGGCAACGCGCTCGGTGAGCAGCTTTTCGCCGATGCGTACGTTTTTGCGCAAGCCGGGCGCACTGATGGCAAATGCCTGGCCCTGATCTTCTCCTTTCAGATTGTAACGGCCACCGGAAATCAAGGTTTGGAGCATGCTTTCGTGTACATTGTCCAGACCGATTTGCATTTGTACCCGCACGGTGGCGGCGTCCCAATGCTGAATGGTTGCAGGATAACCCAGATCAAGCGTCAACTCCTGCGCATCGCCTTTGTCGAAGGCCCGCACGAGCGTTTTCTGAACCGTCTGGGCAGGAAGCGCAGCGGCGCAAAGCATCAGTATGAGGGTGGGAATGTGTAGAGATGTTGTCCTCATAGGTTTCAAAATTTAATAAATGAGCAAAAACCATCTGAAATCAATTCGGGCATAAGTTACAACTTTTTTGGGGAAAAGTCAATTTTTATTTTGAAATATTGTCGGTAACTGTCGTTAATAACAAATTTTCATTTTTGGATCATCGCAAAAGCAGCAAATGTTGGTCGCAGCACGTTTTTCAAACTACCATAAACACTGCATTTCTATGCCCTTTTCGATTTCGTTCCATCATCATCGTCTGCTGTACCCGGTGCTATTCAGCGTGGTCGCTTTGTTCGCCTCTTCGTGCCGGAGTGATTCGGCTGCCGGCAGTGATGCTGAAAACACAACCCCGACCATTCCCACCGAGGAAGACTACGGCCCCTCGCGGGAAAAATGGGGTTTTATGGATCGCAACGGGCGCCTGTCCATCAAGGGCAATTACGACGAGGTGCGCGGTTTTGTGCAGGGCCGTGCCGCTGTGCGCAAAAAAGGGCGCTGGGGCTACATTGATAACCGCGCCCGGTGGATTGCAGAGCCTCAGTTTCGGGCGGCCTGGTCGTTTTCGGAAGGGCTGGCCCGCGTGACGACTTTTGAAGACAAAGCCGGATTTATTGATACAAACGGGGACTGGGCCATACAGCCGACTTATGCCGATGCCGGAGATTTTCGTTTCGGACGTGCGCGCGCTATGGACGGCGACCGCTACGGATATATTGATACACAAGGCCGTTGGGTCATTCCGGCCCGGTACGAGGAGGCTGCGCCGGCTTTCAAAAACGGCTATGCAAAAGTGGGGCTGAGCGAGTTGTACGGCCTCATTGACACCAATGGAACGCTGGTGCTGCCTTTGGTTTTCGACCAGGTTTTTCCTTTTTCGCCGGAGGGCCTGGCCCGCGCTAAAAAAGACGAAGCCTACCGGTTTTATCTCCTGAACGGGAAGCCTGCATTTGATGCAAAGTTTTTGTTTGCCGGAGATTTTGAGGAAGGCCTGGCGCCGGCGCAGAACGAAGCAGGCTTCGGACTCATAGATACCAAAGGAAAATGGCAGGTGCAGCCGGGCTTCGACAGAATATGGTATGCCGGCGAGGGGCGTTGGGGCGTGGAGCAGGACGGTCTTTTCGGCATTATTGACGGGGAGGGCAATGAAATCGTTGCGCCGCAATTTCCTCAGTTGTACGGCTTTACCGAGGGCCTGGCCCCATACCAATGGAATGAATTGTGGGGGTATTTAGACCGCGAGGGCCGCATCGTCACAGAGCCGATTTTCGGACTGGCCTGGGGTTTCAACGAAGGTCTGGCGCGGGTGGCTGTTTACGGGGGCATCGCTTTCATCAATAGCGAGGGCTTCCAAACGCTGCCGGCAAAATACATAGACGCCCGCGATTTTTCAGAAGGTCTGGCGCCGGTGCAGGTGCGAAGATAGTGGAAATGGGCAGGGTGGGGTTAGCGACTGTGATTCTCATTCCAGTCGAGTTTGGTTATTTTACCCCGACTTACAATCATCACCGAAACCTCCCTGTCCAAGGCTGTACCATAAAAATCAAAATATGAAAGCATCAATATATACAACCCTCGTAAAGTCATAGCCGGTAATGTGTGGTTTGCTGTCTTAGATTAGCCGGAAATAGAATAATTGCCCACTTCATGGTTTTATCTGGTATGCTATTCCTGTTCGGGCGATCTTTTAGCGCTACTATTCGGCTGTTTTTATTTCGTAATGCGTTTGACCGGTATAGCGCTTGCCAAACATGTCAACGGCCTCCACTTCTATGACGTGTTTACCCACCGGCAACCTGTTGGGGATATTGGCCCGCCAGAGGTGTCTGCATTTTTCAGGATTGGAGGGGCGTTTCCCGTCCATTAGTTCAGTGGTGGTATCCCAATCAAACATTTCTAAAAGGTAGGCCGGGTCATATTCTTCCAAATAGTGCATGTTTTGCCAGGTTCCCTCATCTATACGAAAACGCAGGGTGGATTTTTCATTGCCGATAAAAAAGTTGACATATATCCCCGCCGAAGTTCGCTTATCTTTTTCGATCACTTTGGGGGCAAAAATCTCCATTTGATACGAAGGCTCCTCATTGGCGACTTTGTAGCGCAAGGCATAGCTGTTGCCATCGAAATCTATGAAAGCATACCCTTTGGGAGTACCGTCTCGCATGGTAGAAACGGGCACGCCATTTTTGTTCAGTTTTCCCTTGTACCAGTCGCCGGAGGTGGTGCCCACATTGTAGTGGTGGTGGGGCTTGGGCTGTTTCCACCCGTCATCCTCATCGAAGAAGTACTGGCGCTGTAAATGGGTGTGGGCCGACAGCGAAAGCGTGTGCGGAAATTCCTCCAGCAATTCAAAAAGCGCCGTTCTGTCGCTGTCGCGGAATGAATCGCCATAGTCTTCATCGAAGAGCGGTATGTGCATGGCCAATACGATCAGGCGATCTTTGGGCACAAAAGCCAGATCGTTTTTGATAAAAGCCAACTGATCTTCCCTGAAACCTCCCCAATAACCCGTTCCATCCCGCGGATCAGGGTAGAGAATGTCGTCCAGAACGATAAAATGCACCTTTCCGTAATTGAAGGCGTAGTGAGATGGGCCAAAATGCGCCTCGAAGGTTTCATCGGCAAGTTCGTCTCGTGTTACATCCAGATTCAGATCGTGATTGCCCATGACATTGTACCAGGGTATGCCCACTTTGGCGACGGCCTCCTGATAGGATTTGAAAAGGCTCAGGTCGTCGCCCACGAGGTCACCCAGCGATATTCCCAAACTGACATTCGCGATCCCCTCGACTTCATGGACTATTCCTTTTTCAAAAAAGGCCATTTCCATCAAATTGTAGGGCTGAGGATCGCCAAACACCAGAGCCGTAAAAGTAGCTTCCACTTTGGCCGGCAGCAAAGCAAAGTTGATTTCTTCGGGCAGTTCGCCGGTAGGGGCCACGCCTTTGTATTTCAATTCAGGGGCGCCCACCGGTTTGTGAATGTGATAAAACTGCGGCAGGTGGAGTACGTTTTTGGGCAAGTCATAATCGGCAGGTTTAATCACCGCCAGTATCTGATCTGCTTGAAGGGGCAGGGTATAGCGCCCCAAAGCATCCGTCTGAACCACATCCACGCCATTGGTAACCGATACCCCGGCAATGCCTTTTTCCCGCTTGTCTTTCTTGTTGTTAACATTGAGGTCTTCATAGACATATCCTGATATGGTCTGTTGTGCGAGGCAGGTCAGCCCGCTGAACAACATGGCTATGAACAGTATCGTGGTTTTCATACGCATTGGTTTTCAATTGAATCGTAAAAATAAGGTTGATCTTCATCATACAGATTAAACTTGCCTTAATTTTTCGTGATTTTCGCGTGGCGGACGAATGGTCGTGCATACCGCCCGCCGCTCGTTGCGAAATCCATCCTGAAACCCTACCTTTGCGGCATGTTTCAACTCACAGGTCTTCCGCCGTTTTCGGATTACGAACTCGCCGACTCCGGCAACTTCAGAAAATTGGAGCGATTCGGAGCGTACTACCTTTCCCGGCCCGAACCACAGGCCATCTGGAAACCGGCCCTGTCGGACGCAGAATGGCAAGGCCTGGCGCACGCCACGTTTGAGCGGCGCGGCGGCAAAGGCAACGATTCCGGCGACGAGGGCAACTGGCAACTGCGCTCCGGCATGCCCGAACAATGGCATATTTCGTACCGGCACGAGGCGCTCCAACTCAAGCTGCGGCTGGGGCTGACCTCCTTCAAGCACGTTGGCGTGTTCCCGGAACAAGCCGATAACTGGAACTATATTTACGATGCGGTTTCCGGCATGTCGCCGGCGCCGGCGGTGCTCAATCTTTTTGCTTACACAGGCGCCGCTTCTTTGGCTGCCCGGGCTGCCGGCGCAGAGGTCGTGCATGTGGATGCAGTGAAACCCGTCATCACCTGGGCACGGCAAAACATGGAGGCCTCCGGTTTGGACAATATCCGCTGGGTGGTGGAAGACGCGCTCAAGTTTGCCCAACGCGAAGACCGTCGCGGACGCCGCTATCAGGGCATCATCCTCGATCCGCCGGCTTACGGGCGCGGCCCCGACGGTGAGAAATGGCTGTTGGAGAAGCATTTGGGGGAACTGTTGGAGATTTGCTGCCGCCTGTTGGACCCCGAACAGCACTTTTTTGTCATCAACCTGTACTCGATGGGTTTCTCTGCTTTGGTATTGGAAAACTTGGTGCGCAGCTATTTTCCACAGGCGCGCCAATACGAATTCGGCGAACTGTTCATTCCTTCCACTGCCGGGCCGAGGCTGCCTTTGGGGGTGTTTTTGAGGTTTCGGAGGTAGAAATTTCTGAACTTTGGCCCCGCAAACGACACAACATGACCTTACAAGAACGACTATCAGCACTGAGCGAACTGGGACGCCGGCTGCAACTGCCCGACGACTATCTGGACGCTGTGATTCACCGCACGGCTTTCAATAACGGCTGGTTTACGCCTGAAAATCAGCGCAAAGCGATACAGGCCATCGCCACGCGTATGCTGGATGCGGACAAGTTGCACGCTTGGGCAGGCCGCTATTTTTTGCCCGATGCGCCCGCCCTCAAAACGGTGGGCTTGGTCATGGCTGGCAATATCCCTCTCGTGGGCTGGCACGATGTGCAGTGCGTGTTTACTGCGGGGCACCGCGCACAGATCAAGCTGTCGGACAAAGATCAGTACCTGCTGCCTTGCCTGCTGAGGATGTTGGAACAGATAGATGCCCGCACGGCAGCTTACTTTGAGATGGTGCATCAGTTGCGGGATTTCGACGCCGTCATCGCTACGGGCAGCAACAACACCTCGCGCTATTTCGAGTCTTATTTCGCGCATGTGCCCCACATCATTCGGCGCAACCGGAATGCCGTTGCCGTTCTCGACGGTTCGGAATCGGCAGAAGCATTGGCGGCCCTCGGCGACGATGTTTTTCGGTTTTTCGGGCTGGGCTGCCGAAATGTTTCCAAAATATATGTGCCTCAGGATTATGACTTTATGCCCTTGCTGAATGCGCTGCATGAATACCGGGAAATCGTTTTGCACGATAAATACAAAAATAATTTCGACTACAATTTTGCGCTCTACACCCTCAATAAAACGCCCTTTTACATGGCCGGCAGCGTTATGCTCACCGAAAATGCGGGCTTCAGTTCGCGCATAGCGGCTCTGCACTACGAGCGCTATGACAAGGTAGCGGCATTAGAGCAACAATTGTCTGCGCACCGGGACGCCATTCAGTGCGTGATCGGACGCCCCGGTTTATTGGCTCATACAGAGGTGATTGCCTTCGGGCGTGCGCAGGAACCGGAACTCTGGGACTATGCCGACGGCGTGGATACGATGCAGTTTTTGTTGTTGCTGGGGTGAGGAATCTTTTCCCTCCTTTGCGCTGTTATGTAATCTGAAAAAAGCAGCCCCTTTTGCATTACGAACCAACCAACATGAGTCAAACAACCGTAACTTTTGCGCAATTCTTAGCCAAATTTCCCGAAATCGAATTGCCTGTCGTGCTCAACGACGAAGCGCACCACACCTTCAGCACCGAAAACAGCCCGTTGGCCGAGGCCATGATCGCGCAGTACATCCTGCCCGCTGAACCGGAAGAAGCTGACGAAATGACCGAGTTTGTACCTTGCTTCAAACTGCCCAAAACAGAAGGATTTCATGCCGTCGTTTACTGGCGGGCCGGCCTGATGAACTACCAGTATGTGCTGGTCACCTTTGCTAAAAAAGGCCAACTGATAGACCGCCGGGTAATAGCCGGAACTTTTGTGAACGGCCAAATGATTACGCAGTCAGTAGCCACCATCAATGAAGAAAACGAAATTTTTGTGGCCTCCGGGCAGTCCGATGCTCAAGACGAAACCTACGACCCCGCGTCCAGTACCGCTTATGAATTGGAATTGCTGCCCGACGGCCTGATTGTCAATAATTAAATGTATTCACACAACTTACCCATGACCAAACAACGCAAACCGCGCGAAAAACCTGCCGGACGAGGCAAAACCTCACAGGGCAGAAAACTCAGCGCAGCCCAACTACAACAAGCTGTTTTACAACTGTTTCAGAACAATCCTAAAAAGCGATTCAACCCTAAACAAGTCATTCAGCACCTTCGGATAGACAACAACAAAGACTCTGTGCAGCACGCCCTCCACACATTGGTGGAAGCCCGCCTGCTGGCGCCGCTCGAAGATTTTAAGTTCAAACTGCGGTCTGAAGGACCCCCGACCTCCAAAATCGGCTCTTACGAGGGCTACATTGACATGACCCGCACCGGCTCGGCCTACGTCACCTGCGACAAAGTGGAAGAGGACGTTCACGTTGCTGCACGGTACATGAACGGCGCCATGCACGGCGACCGCGTGCGCCTCAACGTGTGGAAACCCCGCGGCCGCCAACGCCCGGAAGGAGAGGTGCTGGAAGTACTCGAACGCGCCTCCACCCATTTTGTGGGCACCATCTGGCTGCACCATCGCTATGCTGTGGTATCGCCCGAAATGAAGGTGCCGCTCGATATTTATGTGGAACTCGCCAACACCAAAGGCGCCAAAGACGGCGATAAAGTGGTGGTAAAAATAACGAAGTACGACACCGGCCGCTTCACCACGATGGAAGGCGTAGTGACCACCGTACTCGGCCAGGCAGGCAGCCACGATATTGAAATGCAGGCCATCCTCATCAACAATGGTTTTGATCTGGAATTTTCGGAAACCGCCCTCGAAGAAGCCGCCGGCATTTCAGAAAGCATTGAAACAGAAGAAATTGCCCGCCGCCGGGACATGCGCGACACCTTCACCATCACCATTGACCCCTTCAACGCCAAAGACTTTGACGATGCACTCTCGCTGCGCTACTTAGACGACGGCCTCTGCGAAGTGGGCGTGCATATTGCCGATGTGACGCACTACCTCAAGCCCGACGGCGCCTTGGATAAAGACGCCTACCGCCGTTCTACCTCGGTGTATTTGGTGGATCGCGTGCTGCCCATGCTGCCCGAAAAGCTCTCCAACGAACTGTGCTCGCTGCGGCCCAACGAAGACAAACTCACGTTTTCGGCCGTTTTTGTATTTGATAAAAACAGCAAAATCATAGAGCGCTGGTTTGGCAAAACCGTCATTCATTCCGATCGCCGCTTCACTTATGAAGAAGTGCAGGAAATTTTGGATGCAGGCCAGGGCGAGCATGTAAAGGAGTTGAAACACCTGAACAAAATAGCCGAAAAGCTGCGCAAAGACCGCTTCAAAAAGGGTTCCATCAATTTTGAAACCCCGGAGGTACAGTTCCGCCTGGCCCCCGACGGCACGCCCATCGAAGCCTTTGTAAAAGAGCGCAAAGACGCACACCTGCTCATAGAAGATTTCATGTTGCTGGCCAATCGCGAAGTGGCCACGTTCATTCATGAAAAAGGCAAAGGCAGCGAAATCCCCTTCGTGTACCGCATCCACGACGAGCCGAATCCTGAAAAGCTGGAAGAATTTGCCCGTTTCGCCCGCGAGTTCGGTTTCGATATGGATTTGGGTTCGCCCAAAGGTATTTCCAGTTCGCTCAATCGCTTGGTAGAAGCGGCTCGTCACGAACCCGCGCTCAAGCTCCTCGAACAGCCCGCTATCCGCACCATGGCCAAAGCCGTGTACTCCACCGGCAACATAGGCCACTACGGGCTGGCATTCCAGTATTATTCGCACTTCACCTCGCCCATACGCCGCTACTCCGACGTGCTGGCACACAGGATTTTAGAGCAAAACCTGCTGCCCGATGTCTATTACCGCGTCAAAAAAGAGAAGCTCGAAGAGCAGTGCAAGCACATCTCCATGCAGGAACGCAAGGCCATGGAGGCCGAGCGGGAATCGGTGAAGTACAAGCAGGCCGAATACATGGAAAAACACCTGGGGCAGGAGTTCGACGGCGTCATTTCGGGCATGTCGGAGCGGGGCATTTTCGTTACCCTCACCGAAACGCTGTGCGAAGGCATGGTGAGTTTCGATTCGATGGGCGAGCCGTTCCGCGAACTCAATAGTAAGTTGAGAGTCAAGGGAATGTACTCTGGTCGCGAGCTGAAAACCGGCGATGCGATCCGCGTAAAAGTGGTACGTACCGACCTCAGCCGGCGGGTGATAGATATGGAACTGGTATAGGGCAAAAACACTTCCCCGCCAAAATACTACCATACCTCCGCGATATTGTCTATTTTTGCCCATCGTCTGCACCAACAACATCGTGCTTACGACCTTTTAGTACATGGCGACGAAACCGCGAAATAAAAACCAGTTGGCGCTCAAACTTGGCGTAAATGACGAGCGCATCCCGAAGCTGTTAGGTGTAATATGCTGGTTTCTGGCATTTTACCTCTTCATAGCCTTCTTTTCCTATCTCTTCACCTGGAAGACTGATCAGGACGAAGTGCTCCGTTTTTCATGGAGTTTGCTGACCGCAGACGTGAGTATGTCCAATTGGTTGGGCCGTTTGGGAGCCATTATTTCCAACATGTTTTTTTATTGGGGACTGGGGCTTCCGTCCTTTGGCTTTGTGTATCTGCTCATGGCCGGCGGCAGGTCTTTGATGAAGCGCTTGGACGCTTCTGTGTGGATAGATAAACTACGCATCACGTCTGTTTTGATGTTGTTGTTTGCGGTATTTTTAGAGTTTATCTTCGGCAATGCAGCCTTTCCCTGGGGCGGCGCCATTGGCGAATCCATTGCTACCTGGCTGCAAAATCTGTTGGGAGTGGTAGGTCTCGGCACGCTGTTTCTGCTCGTCATCATCGGCGTCATCACCTGGGTATTCAATCCCAACTACAACGACATGACCTTCCGCAGCGCGGTGGAGAGCGTGACGGAATACATCCGCGATTTTTTCACCGGCAGGCTCTACCGGCGTCAAAGGGCAGCCGAACAAGCCGCCGCCAATGCTGCCGCTGAAGAAAAAGCACAGCCACGCCCGCGGCCATTACCGGCCGGGGAAGAAGAATCCCAACTCTCGCTCGATCTTGATCAGCGTCTGCGTCCTACCTCCCCCTCGCTTCGTCCGGAAGGCGCCGAGTTGGAAATCCAAACGCCCATAGCGCCTGAACCTGAGCCGATTGCCACCAGTGCTGCGCCGCCGCCGATGCAACCATCCGACAACATCGCCGGCATTTCGCAGGAAAATGTTGACCACAGCGAGCCGTATGATCCCACGCTGGAGTTGTCTTCGTACGAAAATCCGGTGTTGTCTTTGCTGGAAGATTATTCCGATCAAAAAGTAGAAGTGGACCGCGCCGAATTGGAGGCCAACAAAGACCAGATCATCGAAACCCTGCTCAATTACAAAATCGAGATCACCAAAATACGCGCCACCATCGGGCCAACAGTCACGCTGTACGAAATTGTGCCGGCGCCCGGCGTGCGCATCAGTCGCATCAAAAACCTCGAAGACGACATCGCGCTGAGCCTGGCCGCGTTGGGCATCCGCATCATTGCGCCCATCCCCGGCAAGGGCACCATCGGTATTGAAGTGCCCAACAAAAACAAGCAGGTTGTGTCCATGAAGGAGGTGCTGCAGCACGAAAAATTCCGCCGCGCCAAAATGGACCTGCCCATCGCCTTGGGCAAAACCATCTCCAACGAAATCGTAGTGACCGACCTTGCCAAGATGCCTCACCTGCTCATGGCCGGTGCTACGGGGCAGGGTAAATCGGTGGGTATCAACGCAGTACTCATGTCGCTGTTGTACAAAAAGCACCCTTCGCAGGTCAAGCTCGTACTCATTGACCCCAAAAAAGTGGAGCTTTCGCCTTACGGCAAACTCGAAAACCACTATTTGGCCATTCTGCCCGGCCAGGAAGAACCCATTGTGACCGAAACCAACAAGGTCATCCATACGCTCAACTCCCTGTGCATCGAAATGGACACGCGCTACAACCTGCTCAAAAAAGCCGGCGCGCGCAACATCCGCGAGTACAATGAGAAGTTTGTGCAACGCCAGCTCAACCCGCAAAAGGGCCACAAATTCATGCCTTTCATCGTGCTGGTGATAGACGAATTTGCCGACCTCATCATGACCGCCGGCAAGGAAGTAGAACTGCCCCTGGGCCGCCTTGCTCAATTGGCCCGCGCCATCGGCATCCACATCATCATTGCTACACAGCGCCCCTCGGTCAACATCATCACGGGCGTTATCAAGGCCAACTTCCCGGCCCGCGTCGCGTTCAAAGTATCGGCCAAAGTGGACTCCCGCACCATCCTCGACGCCAGCGGCGCCGACCAGCTCATCGGTCGGGGCGACATGCTGCTGTCCGTAGGCGGCGACATGATTCGCGTGCAGTGCGCCTTTGTGGACACGCCCGAAGTGGAGCGCGTGGTAGAGTTCATCAATCAGCAGCCGGGCTATGCCGAGCCGTACCTCCTGCCCGAATTCCACGGCGAAGAGGGCGAAGGCTTAGCCGGTAGCAACGGCCCCTTGCGCTATTCCGATCTCGACGAAATGTTTGAAGATGCCGCCCGCCTCATCATCCAAACGCAGCACGGCTCTACCTCCATGATTCAGCGCAGGCTCAAATTGGGTTATAACCGCGCAGGTCGCCTCATGGACCAACTCGAATCGGCCGGCATCGTAGGCGCCGCCGACGGCAGCAAGGCCCGCGAGGTGCTCATTTACGACGAGATGGAGTTGAACCGGTTTTTGGAGGATTTGAAGAGGCGGTAATAAATAAAATTTTCATGACACGAATCATTTTCACACTGACATTCAGCCTGTTCTGTGGCTTACTGTTTTCACAAACAGCCGACGAGCTGCTCCGCGACTTGCAACAGGCCACCACCGCCAAAGAAAAAATGCTCATTAATTTTCAGATTGCTGAGACCTACATGCGCGGCGGAGACCGGGAAAAAGCCATTGATTTTGCCAGAACCGCCCATCAGTCTTCCATAGAGCAAAGCAACAACGGCATGGCAGCCCGCTCGGCCTACCTCATCGGCGATGCTTACGAGCGCCTGCGCAACGACCGAAACGCCGAAACCTGGTACAAAACCTGTCTCAATTTTGCCAAAACTGCCGGCGACTTCGACCTCATCGTACAGAGTGTGAAAAAACGCAGCAAAATTGCCACCAAAGACGGCAACTACCGCCGCGCCTACGAAATCAATCAGGAAGCCTTCGATTTTTTCAGCGGTAAAGGCACCAGCATTTCCGATCTGGAAGGCAAGTACGAAAATCAAAAGGTCATTCTGGATCGCGAAAAACGGGTGCTCGTAGAAGAGAAAAACCGGCTGGAGCGCGAAATTGCCTCTATGGCCGCAGAACGCGACCAACTCAGTACCGACAAAACACATTTAGAGTCGCGGCAGCAGGAATTGGTACAGCAAAAGGCCAAAGTGGAAGAGCAGATTTCTGAAAAGGAACAGGCGCTGGTTTCAGTAGCCGAAGAAAAGCGCAAAGTGGAAGAAGTGGCACAGCAAAAAGAAGCTGCCCTGAAAAATCTCTCCCGCGAGAAACTCATACAGGAAGCTGCCCTCAACGCTGCCAAAAAAGAAAGCGCAGAAGCCGAACTAGCTGTGCAACAGGAGAAAAGCCTCCGCGAGCAGGAGAAAAGCCTCCGCGAAAAAACGCTCCTCCAGGCATTGCTGGGTGGCGCAATAGGCGCTTTGATCCTGTTTTTTATGACCCTGCTGTACCTGTCGAGCCGCAGGGCCAAGTCCAGTCTACAGCGCAAAAATAAACTCATTGAGATGGAACGCGAGCGCTCCGATGAACTGTTGTTCAACATCTTGCCCAAGTCTATCGGCGAGGAATTGAAGGAATTCGGCAAGGCCCGCGCCCGCAAGTTCGAGCAGGCTACGGTGCTGTTCACCGATTTCAAAAACTTCACTAAAATATCGGAAACCCTCAGTCCGGAAGACCTCGTGGCCGAAATTGACCGCTGTTTCAAAGGTTTCGATTTTATCATCTCGCAGTATCCCGACATTGAAAAAATAAAGACCATCGGCGACGCTTATATGTGTGCCTCAGGTTTGAACGAAGGGGGCAGTTCGCCCGACAACCTGCTGCGCGCAGCCTTAGAAATGCAAGAATTTTTGGATGAGCAAAAGGTAGAGCGCCAACGCTTGGGCAAACCCTACTTCGAGGCCCGCATCGGCCTGCATACAGGCCCGGTGGTGGCCGGCGTGGTGGGCGTCAATAAATTTGCCTACGACATCTGGGGCGACACGGTGAACATTGCCGCCCGCATGGAGGCCCAATGCGAAGAGGGCCGCATCAATATTTCAGAAACTACCTACAACCTCGTGCGCTACTCATTTGAATGCACTTACCGGGGTAAAGTAGAGGCCAAAAATAAAGGCGCCATAGATATGTACTATGTAGAGCGGGAATTGGCCGGCAGCGGTGTGTATTCGTGAGGCGGGCGAGTAAAAAACTGCTCAGGTAGTGGACTCACTTTAATGAACAGTCTCTCGTTTTTTTTCGCTCCTGAAAGTTTTTTTGAAAAAATTTAAATGCCCGGAAACTTTCAGGGCATAGCCTCCTGTTATTGCCCCGTTCTTGCATCTGAAATGCCGCAGGAACGAAACATCAAAAACACTTTTTCGGAAAAACAACAAAATCTTCCAACCATGTTGCGCAACCACATTTCCATCACCACGCACTTCGTCCGGCCGTGCGACCCCTCAGATTGCTGCGGGTTCCGACCGTTTCGGAAGTGTTGCCCCCGCGACGGGCAGCAGGTGGATGGGTTGCGTAAAAAGTTACGCCCCCTCGGAGCCGGCTGAAAACGGCGCCTCCTCAAAAACTTCTTCTCTTTTTTCTTGCACTATGCAGCGCGAACAGCACTGGTACTGATCGAAGGCGTTACTTCGCATCCGAATCAGAAAAACACGCCTCGAATTTTTGTCCTTGCTGTTCCTGTTGTTCAGTGATTTGAAAAACAGCCCTTTAGCCCAACCGGCAGAGGCAATGGTTTCAGAAGCCATTCAGTTTCGGTTCGAATCCGAAAGGGGCTACCTGTATATGGTGACATGGCGCAACGGCAAGCGCACCCGACTGTCTATCGGAAGGTTGTGGGTTCAAATCCCATTGTCACCGCTTGTAATAGCCCGGTCGTTCAATGGCAGGACGGGGGAATACGAATCCCCAAACGAAGGTTCGACTCCTTCCCTGGCTTCGTAGCAGTGAGAGTGGTTTAATGGCAGAACGCCGGTATGCCAAGCCGGAGACAGGAGTTCGATTCTCCTCTTTCGCTCTGTATTTTGCGCGGTGGTGTAACAAGCAACACACGGCTCTCATAAGGCCGTAGATGCGGGTGTGAATCCCGCCTGCGCAACCACTTGTAAAGGTAACTCAACCGGCAGAGTACCGGTCTTTTAAACCGGGAGTTGTGGGTTCAAATCCCTCCCTTTACACAGTTTACAGGAGGTGTAGCTCAATGGTAGAGCGCCCCGGTGAAATCGGGGTAGTGGTGGTTCAAGTCCATCCGTCTCCACGAGGCAATTTTTCCAGGCTCTGTGCCCGACCGGTAATGGGGGCAGTTTGCAAAACTGTTGTATGTGGGTTCAAATCCCACCGGGGCCTCTTTGAGTGATAGTGAGTTTTCGGGTTACTTCGGTCAACACAAGGGTTCGAGTCCCAAATCCCTTGAACAAAGGGGTTAAACAATGCCCGGGACGGTTTTCTTCACTCAAAAAAATGTTTTCGATAGCGGGTAGAACCCGCAGGATAGTCCGCACGAGGTAGAACCTCGCGCGGGCATACACACAGGGAAGAGGTGCAATAGGAAGCATGAGCGCTTTGGAAGCGCGGGGCTGTGGGTTCGAATCCCGCCTTCCCTACCAGTAAGATCAGGCGATACTGACGACAAGTGATACTTCGTAGCTCATCCAGGTTAGAGCATTTGTTTAGGGTACAAATGGTAGCGGGTTCAAATCCCGCCGAGAGAACCGAAAGGTACTTTCACATCACTTCCGGACTTCGTTCGCCTTTTTTTTAAAACCATTTTAAAAACTTGCAATCATGGCACGTTTCAACTTTTCTGTCGGCAAAAAAAACAAGACGGTCAACCGCGCCGGCGGAAATGCCTTTGTGCAATCGCCCGAAATGCAACTGGCTTCTTTGCTGCTCACTTCCTTTGCGCAAGACCAGTTCTACCGCGACACGAAGCAAACGTTCAGCGATCTGAGCGCTTTGCTGGCCAAGGTGAACCCTGAGTTCGCCGCTAAGGCCGCCGTGTATGCCCGCACCGAATTCGGTATGCGCAGCATCACGCACATACTGGCTGCCGAGCTGGGCATGTACGCATCGGGCAAGGCCTGGGGCAAGGCGTTCTACGAAAAAATAGTACTGCGCCCCGACGACATGACCGAAATCGCGTCGCTGATGCTGGCGGAAAATGGCGCTAAACTGCCCAACGCCCTGCGCAAGGGTTTTGCCAAAGCTTTCGACAAGTTCGACGGCTACCAATTGGCCAAATACCGCGCCGAAGGCAAGGCCGTGAAATTGGTGGACTTGGTCAACCTCGTGCGCCCGGTGCCGGTGGCCCGCAATGCCGAAGCGCTGCGTCAATTGACGGCAGGCGAACTGCGCAACACCGATACCTGGGAAGCCAAGCTGACGAAAGCTGGCGCAACTGCTGAAACAGATGCCGAAAAGGCAGAACTGAAAGCCGAGGCTTGGGCAGAATTGTTGCGCACGCGCAAAATCGGCTACTTCGCGCTCCTGCGCAACCTCCGCAACATCGCCGAACAAGCGCCGGAACTCGTTCCGACGGCTTGCGAATTGCTGACCGACGAACGACTCATCCGCAAATCGCTGGTGTTGCCGTTCCGTTTCAGCACGGCATTGGAAGCGCTGGAAACTGCCAACATCGCCGACAAGCGTTCTTTGGTCAAGGCCCTGAACCGCGCCGTGGACCTCTCATTGGCCAACGTGCCGGTATTGCCGGGCCGCACACTGGTGGTTTTGGATGACTCCGGCTCTATGATGGGTCGTCCGATCCAAGTCGGATCTATGTTTGCAGCCGTGCTGTACCGCAGCAACGACGCCGACCTGATGCGTTTCTCAGACAGCGCCTCCTACCTGCGTCAAAACCCGGACAATCCGGTAATGACCATCGCAGAGGCATTGGTAAAAAATGCCTACATGGCCGGCACGAACTTCAACGCCATCTTCGAGAAGGCCAAGCGTGCGTACGACCGCATCATTATCTTGTCCGACATGCAAGGCTGGGTGGGCGGCGGCGCACCTACGAAGGCTTTCGCCGACTACAAGGCTCGCTACAACGCCGATCCTTTCGTGTATTCGTTCGACCTGCAAGGCTACGGCTCGCTGCAGTTCCCAGAATCGAAAGTGTTTGCCATCGCCGGTTTTAGCGAAAAAGTGCTGGAGCTGATGGGCCAATTGGAACGCGATCCGCAAGCGCTGATCCGCGCCATTGAGGCAGTAGAACTGGCCTGATGTACAACATTCATGAGCATGATTTTGCACAAGCAGGCGACTTTCCGTTGGGAGGTCGCCTTTGCTGTTTTCTTACAATCGTTACTATTCAGTCGCCCTGCAAAAAGCTGCGACCACGCCACAGGCGTGGTACGGGCTACGAGTTTGATTTTCCAAAATGAAATAGGGTCTTTTTTCAAAATGAGATTTTGAAATTTTCCCAAATGGAAAATCTAATTTATGAACGAGAAAACAAACTCATAGCTCGTGACTCATAGCTCGTAGCTTTTGGAGACTCGCTGAATAGTTACTAATCTTTTACTACCTTTGGGGAAATTCCGCTTGTAATACGATTCGTTATGGATTTCCACCGCATTTTCGATATTTTGACCTACCAGCAGGCGCGGTATGCCAAACCGACGGCTTTTTCTTTGCGTACCTCACAGGGGCAAGAGCATTGGTCCACCGCCGACGCCCTGCGCTTGGTGGACGACATTTCCGTTGCCTTGTTGCGCGCCGGGCTGAATCGCGGCGAGCGCGTCGGACTGATTGCTGCCGACAATACGCCCTGGTGGCACTTTTATGATTTTGCGGTGCAGCAGGCCGGCGGCGTGCCGGTGCCCATACACGCGGTAGCTACCGATGCCGAAGTAGCCTATATTTTGCGCGATACCGAACTGCGTTTTTGTTTTGCATCCAACGAGTACCTAGCGGCCCGTGTCCAGGAAAACGCCCCTGAAACGCTGGAAAAGGTATGGCTGTTTGAAGGCCCCGAAGCATTGCCGCTTCAGCCGGTCGGAGAGGAAGAGCAGAGGCAATTGGAGGCGGTTCGGGCAAGCATCGGCGAGGCGGATTTGGCCACCATTATCTATACATCCGGTTCTACCGGCGAGCCAAAAGGCGTCATGTTGTCGCACCAAAATATGGTGAGCAACATCAAAGGCGTCATTGCATTGGTGCCGGTGGATTTTACCCATCGGGTGTTCAGTTTCCTTCCTTTGAGTCATGTTTTCGAGCGCATGGTCACATGGTCTTACATGGCAGCCGGCGCTACTATTTATTACGCCGAGCAGTCGGGGACGCTGATGCGCGACATTCGCGAGGCCCGGCCACACTATTTTACGGCAGTGCCCAGGGTATTGGAAAAATTTTACTCCGGCATTCAGGCGGCGGTAGCCAAACGCCCTTCCTGGGTACGGCGCATTTCCCGCTGGGCCATCGGCATCGGCCATGCGTACAAAAAAGGCAAAAAATTCCCGCCGGCCTATTGGGTTCAACTGTTCCTTGCCGATCTGCTGGTATTCCGGCATTGGCGCAATGCGCTCGGCGGCCATGTGCAGGGCATTATGACGGGGGCGGCGGCGCTCAGACCACAATTGGGGCGCCTGTTTTCGGCAGCCGGCATTCAGATACGCGAAGGCTATGGCCTGACGGAAACTTCGCCAGTTATCTCGTTCAATCGGTTCGATCCGGGCGGCGTGCGTTTCGGCACGGTGGGCATTCCGATTCCGGGTGTGGAGGTAAAAATTGAGCAGCCCGACGAAAACGGCGAAGGCGAAATATGCGTGCGCGGCCCCGGCGTGATGATGGGCTACTACCGACGGCCAAAGGAAACTGCCGAGGTGCTGAATGAAGAGGGCTGGTTCAGAACCGGCGACGTGGGGAAGTTCGTTCACAAGCGTTTTTTACAAATCACCGACCGCCAGAAAGACTTGTTCAAAGTAAGCGGCGGGCGATATGTGGCGCCACAGTTGGTAGAAAAGGCCATGCTGGAGTCTCCATACATCGAAAATTGTATGGTTTTCGGCGCTGATCGTCCGTATGTGACCGCGCTCATTCTGCCCGATTTTGAACTATTGAAAAACTGGTGCGAGACCAACGGCGTACATTGGACGGCCCCGCAGTTCATGGCCATTCACCCCAAAGTGATAAAATGGATGGAAGCAGAAGTGGAGCGCTGTAATGAGACGCTGGCGCATTACCAGCGGGTAAAAAGTTTTGTCTTGGTACACGAACCCTGGTCGGAGTTTTCGGGCCATCTCACGCCCACGATGAAACTGCGCAGAAGTGTGATACTGCGGCAATACGAAAAAGACCTGACGGCGCTTTACAAATGAGGAGCGCGTTCCTGAAAGGAGCCACGGAACGCGCAGCGGATATTATTGCAACAATTCGGAGTTCCTGTTGTAAATCCAAACGACCAAAAAGATGAAGAGGATGAGGAACAGGAAAAAATAAAGCATGCAATATCCTTTTTTTCCTACGTTGTCTATTTCGGACATGGCTTCTCGCTGTTTGTTATTATACTTGTTGTTGATGGCCGCAAAGATGAAAATTATTTTTAAAAGTTTTGGAACTTTCGCCCTTCAATCTTCCAACCGACATGAACGAAGCATTACAAATACTGAGACCTCCGGCAGAAGCCGCTTATGCTGCCGAACTGAACGCCTTAGCCGCCGCCGATACGCATCCCCGACCGGCAGGGTGGCGCCTTTCGCCCTGGGCGGTAGTCACCTATATTATGGGGGGCGCTTTGCCCGACGGGCAGGAAATTGAACCGAAATACTTCGGCGACCGCCGCCTCATCGAAATCGCCGTTGCCACCTTGGCCACAGATCGGGCATTGCTCTTGCTGGGCATTCCCGGCACCGCCAAAACCTGGGTAGCCGAACATCTGGCGGCTGCCGTGAGCGGCGATTCCACCCTCCTGGTACAAGGCAGCGCCGGCATGAGTGAAGACCTGCTGCGCTATGGCTGGAACTACGCCCGCCTACTGTCCGACGGCCCCTCCGAAGCCGCCTTAGTGCCCAGCCCCGTGATGCACGCTATGCAGCACGGCAAAATAGCCCGCGTGGAGGAACTCAGCCGCATCCCCTCGGATGTGCAGGACACGCTCATCACCATTCTTTCTGAAAAAACGCTGCCGGTACCGGAGCTAAACACCGCCGTGCAGGCGCGTCAGGGGTTCAATGTCATTGCCACCGCCAACGACCGCGACAAAGGCGTGAACGAACTGTCGAGCGCGCTCAAACGCCGCTTCAATACAGTGGTGATGCCGCTGCCCGCTTCCTTGGAAGAGGAGGTGGCCATTGTGCAAAATCGGGTGGAAAAAACCGGTCGGGCGCTCCAACTGCCGGTTGAATCGGCGCCCTTACAGGAAATACGCCGCGTGGTGACCATCTTCCGCGAACTGCGCAGCGGCAAAACCGAGGACGGGCGCACCCGCGTCAAATCTCCGGGCAGCACCCTGAGCGCGGCAGAGGCCATTTCGGTGGTCACCAACGGACAGGCGCTGGCCGTGCATTTCGGCGACGGCGTCATCAAAGCGGCCGATGTGGCTGCCGGTCTAACGGGCGCCATCATCAAAGACCCCACGCAGGATGCTATTGTTTGGAAGGAATATTTGGAGGTGGTAGTGAAGGAGCGCAGCGAGTGGAAGGATTTGTACAGAGCTTGCAAAGACTTGCTGTAGTACAGACCTTGCAAGGTTTGGCAAACCTTGCAAGGTCTGTACTACTAAAAAAACTCCCTATCTTGCACACCTTAAACAAACGCCATGTCGGAACTTGCCCAACAACTCATCGAACGCGAAAAAGAACTCCGCACCGGGTATTTGGACCTCGGCAATTGCGGATTGACGGAACTGCCGGACTTGTCGGAGTTGGAGTGGTTGGAGACGCTGGTGGTGTCGAATGGGTGGGTGGATGAAGAAAATGGGGAATGGGTGAAGAGCCAAAATAACGGCGCAAAAAACAGACTTGGATCTCCGCCAACCGGGTATTTACCTATGGGACTCAAGCGGTTAAAATGGGATGGCCAATGGCGTGATCCCTGGCCTACTGATGATTTGCAATTTTTAGTAGGTCTCGATAATTTAACAGTGCTTGATTTGCAATTTAATCAGATTAAAGATATATCACCTATTAACAGCTTGGCGAAGCTGACCGAACTCAACCTCAAGAACAATAAAATTGTCAATATTGAAGCGCTGGGTCAGTTGACGAATTTGGAGCAGCTTGATTTGGAGGGCAATCAAGTTAATGATATTAGCTCTCTCAGACACATTAATAGTTTGACCTTTGTGGATATAAGTCGCAATGATATTACCGACATTAAACCTTTAGAACAATTGGTACAACTAGCTTATCTTGATTTGCGAAAAAACAGAATAAGAGACATTAAGCCCTTGGAAATGCTCACCAGTTTAAAATGGCTGCATTTGGGAAATAACAATATTGAGTGTATTACACCATTACATCGATTAATAAAGAGAGGCTTAAGATTGGCCGTAAAAGGACAAAGCGACGGGGAGGTCATGCTTTACCAGAATCCCATCTCCAAACCTCCTCTCTACATCGTCCGCCAAGGCAACGCCGCCATCCTCGAATACTTCCGCCAAAAAGAAAAAACCGGCGCGGAGCTGCTCTTAGAGGCCAAGCTCATCCTCCTCGGCGACGGGCGGGCCGGCAAAACCTCCTTGGCCAATCGCCTCTTAGGCAAGAACTTGCCCGCCGAGGCCGACCGCACGCAAGGGGTGGACATCATCATTGGGGAGTATGAGTTTCCGGTGGCCGGGGGCGGTACCTTCCAACTCAATATCTGGGACTTCGCCGGGCAGGACAAGTACAAGCCCCTGCATCAGTTTTTCTACACCGAAAGCAGCCTGTATGTGATGGTGGCCGAAAGCGGCAACAGCGGCACCGACTACGACGACTGGTTCCAAACGGCGGAACTGTTTGGCGAGGGCAGTCCGCTGCTGCTGGCGCTCAATGAGTTCCGCGACGGCACGGGCCTCGGCTCTTTTGATGTGGAACGCTGGAAAAAGCGCTTTCCCAGCCTGCTCAAAGAGGTGTTCTCCGTCAACCTCGGCACGCAGCGCGGCATGGAGGAACTGCGGCAACACATTCACCTGCTGGCCCAGACGTTGCCGCACACGCGCTATGAGTTTCCCAAAAACTGGGCCGCCGTGCGCCGCGAACTCGAAAGTCGCCGCAGCGAGCACTTCATATCGCTGCAAGAGTACCTCCGCATCTGCCGGGAGAACCAACTGCCGGAACGCGACAGCGCGCTCATCCTCAGTTCGGTATTGCACAAAATAGGCGTGTGCCTGCACTACCAAAAGAGCGAACTGCTGCGACAATACGTCATCCTCAACAACGAGTGGGCCACCGGCGCGGTGTACCAAATCCTCGAAGACCCTGTAGTGGCCGAGGAAAAACGCGGCTTCTTCGACTGGAACGACCTGCGCCGCATCTGGCACGACGCGGCTTACTGCGACATGCAGCCCCAACTATTGGAACTGATGCAACAGTTCAAAATGGCGTACCCGCTGCCCAACGGCAAGGAGTATGTGGCCCCACCGTTGTTGTCGCCCGCGCCGCCCGCCAACTGGGAATGCCCTGCCGGCGAATCGCTTGCAATGTATGTGGAGTACGAGTTCATGCCCAAACTGCTGATGACGCAGTTCATCGTGAGCCGCTACATGGACATTGCCGAGGGGCGCACGCAGGTATGGCGCAACGGCGTGGCGCTGCGCTGGCCCGATGCGCTGGCCGAAGTGGTGAAGTCCAAGTCGCAGGGCCGCGACGCCTTCCTCATTCGGGTGCAGGGCAAAGGCGGCAAGGGCCTGCTCACGGCCATCCGGAACACCCTGCGCGACCTGCACGATGAGTACCGGGGCATCCGGCCGCACGAGATCATCCCTTGTCCTTGTTCCGGGTGTAGGTCGGGCAAGAACCGGCAGCATTATTTTGACTACGAAAACCTGCAAAACCGCCTCGAAAAAGGCCGCCGCGTGGTGGAGTGCGACAAATCGCTGGAGGAGCTGAATCTGCTGGAATTGCTGGGAGCTTTGTTTGTGTTCGACAGCCTGGAAGTGGGCCGGCCGCTGCGCATGAGGGAGGTGGCCTCGCCGGGGGCGCTGGAGCGGCAGGGGTTGGAGGAGTCGCTACATCTTATGATTCAAAAACTCAATCGCATCCGGGAGGCATTCGCTATTGAGAACGATCCCTCAGCAAAGTTTAAATACGAAAAACAAATAGAAGCCCTCGAAATGGAGATCGCCGAAGTGCGGCGGAAGCTGCGCAGGATGAATGGATAAAAAACTTAACTTTGCGCTATTCCTTTACCCAACTGCAACATGGACAACAGCATTGCCATACCCAACATCGCGTCGGAACTGCCGAGCCGTGTCGCCGAACGGCTGGGGCTTGCGTATGCTTCGTCTGTATCTTCGCAGCACAAAAAAGAAAATGGGCAGTTTTTTACGCCCATCGGCATAGCGGAGTTCATGGCTTCGTGTTCGGATTACCGGTCATCCAAGGCCCGCGTTCTCGATCCCGGCTGCGGCACGGCGGTGTTGTCGTGTGCCTGGGTAGAGCGCATGGTTCTGGCCGGAACCTTGCGCCAAGTGGAACTGACCGCCTACGAAACCGATACCGACCTGACACCCTACACCCGCCAATCCCTCGATTATCTTGAAAAATGGTGTGCAGAAAGAGGCGTCCGAATCTCAACCACCTTATACACCGACGATTTCGTGATGCGTAATGCCGATGCGCTCGAAGCTGCGCCCGGGTTGTTTTCACCGCAGCCGGAATTATTTGATGTGGTGCTGTCCAATCCGCCGTATTTCAAACTTCCCATTGATGACAAAAGAGCCGTAGCTGCAAAAATCATCGTCAACGGCCATCCCAATATCTATGCCATTTTCATGGCCTTGTCGGCAAAATTGCTCCAGGAAGAAGGCGAGTTGATTTTTATTACCCCGCGCAGTTATGCCGCCGGCAGCTACTTCAAAACGTTCAGGGAGTATTTTTTTCGATTGGTGGACTTAGAGCGGGCGCACCTTTTTGTATCAAGAAAAGAAACGTTCAGTCGCGACAAAGTGCTTCAGGAAACCGTCATCATCAAGGCTGTGAGGCGGAATATTTCGGGGCCGGAGGTGGTCATTTCTTCATCCTGCGGTGTGAAAGACCTGGCATATCCATCGGTGAAAGTATTTCCCCAAAAAGACATTATAGACATAAACTCCAAAGAGAAAATTCTGTACCTGCCCGTTTCCGACAAGGAGGAGGCGATATTGGAAGTCTTCAAGTACTGGACTGGCAGCTTGTCCAAATACCATATCCGAATTTCAACGGGACCGGTAGTGGCCTTCCGAGCTGTACAATACATCAGCGGGGCAGCAGCGCCTGAAACCGTACGCTTGGCGCCGTTATTCTGGCTCCACAATGTTCGCCCCATGCAATTGGAGTGGCCTGTGACCAAACCCAACAAAGGACAATACATCCATATAGAGGGAGTGCCGGCTTCGTTGCTCATTCCCAATAAAAACTATGTGCTGCTCAGGCGTTTCAGCAGTAAAGACGACAAAAGCCGCCTGATAGCAGCGCCGTATTTTGCCAATGATGTACAGTCGGATTGGATAGGCGTTGAGAATAAAGTAAATTATATCTACCGGGCAGAGGGGGAACTGGAAGCCAATGAAGTGATGGGTTTTTGCGCGCTCCTCAACAGCCGGCTGTTTGATGCCTACTTTCGCATTTTCAACGGCAATGTGAATGTCAGTGCCACGGAGTTGCGGGAAATGCCCCTGCCTCCCATTTCAATGATTCGAGCCATTGGAGACGCTTTGTTGCAGTCCGATGATATTTCTGTGGAACATGCCGACCGGATCGTAGCGCAATATTTTGAACCCGCCGAATATAGCTTATGAGCAAAATAGCCGAAGCCAGACAAATATTGGAAGCGTTGGGACTTCCAAAAGAACAGCAAAACGAACGCTCGGCATTAACGCTGCTCGCTTTGTGTCATTTGAAAGAAGAAGACGCATGGAGCAGCGCCAAAGCTGTGAGCATGTCGGTGGTGGGCAATAAAGAAAATGCGCGGTACGAAGGCATCATGCGTTTCATCGCCCGGCATTACCATAAGCAATATGCAGAAAATTCGAGGGAAACCATTCGACGACAAACACTCCACCAATTTGTACAAGCCGGCATCGTACTTCACAACCCGGATAACCCGGAACTGCCGACCAACAGCAAAGACAACCACTACAAGCTGTCACCGGTAGCTCTGAAAGTGGTAAAGACTTACGGCGGGGAAAATTGGAGTAAAGAGGTGGCGCGGTTTAGAAAAAATGTCGGCTTGTTACGGGATAAGTACAACCGGGAGCGGGTACTGCAACAAATACCGGTAAAGCTGAGAGACGGATTGGAACTGAATTTCTCGCCGGGGAAACACAACCAGCTACAGGTCGCCATTTTGGAGGACTTCGCTCCTCGTTTTGCGCCCGGCAGTTCGTTGCTTTATGTGGGCGATACAGCCAGGAAGTACCTTTTTATTGACGAAAGTGGACTAAAAAACCTCTGCATTCCTATAGACGAACATGGCAAACTACCGGATGTTATACTTTACGACCAAAAGAGAAATTGGCTGTTTTTGATAGAAGCAGTTACTTCTCACGGGCCTGTGTCTCCCAAACGAATTATTGAATTAGAAGCGCTGTTTCAACACTGCCCCGCTGGAAAGGTGTATGTGACAGCATTTCCAGATTTTAAAGAATTCAAAAAGCACTCTGCCGACATTGCCTGGGACACAGAGGTTTGGCTCAGCGAAATGCCCGGCCACTTGATACATTTCAATGGAGACAGATTTTTAGGACCCCGGTAAGAGATTATCAGCGCACAATAGCCACCGGCATGTGTTTGTCAAACAGTCCGCTGAGCACCGGCGATTGCACCCCGGCGGTATAACGGCGTACGCGTTCGTAGGTGAAATCGTGCAATTCCTGCACCGTCACAATTTTGTTGCGATCCACATCCGCTTCGCCCTTGAGGCCCCGAATGAGAAAATGGCTGAACACCCCCGAACGCAGGCCGCCGTCTTCCAGCGAGTACTCTTCGCCTTTGGATGAGAGGAGCAGTGCCAGGCCGCCTTCCGACTTGTCGAACGCTTCATAGTAGGTTTGCAGCGCAGAGCCTACCACGCCGTTGCGCATGGCCATCAAAGACCCTGCATGGCAGGCATCCGCCAGTACCAATTTGTGTTTGGCGCGGCTGGCCAGCAAAACCTCGCGCACTTCCTGGTGGTAAAGCTTGTTGTTGTGGCCGTCATAATCAGCGGGGAGAAAGCAGCCTTGCAAGCCGTGACCGGAGAAATAAAACAGCACCACATCATTCTCGTCGGCGCGCAGCAGCACGGCCTTCATGGCATTGAGGATGTTGACGCGGGTGGCGTCTTCGTCCACTAAGATTTGGATTTGCTGGTCGGGGAGAGCGCCGCCTTCCGGGCTTTTCAGAAAAGCGTAGAGTTGGTAGGCATCGTCATCGGTGTAGCGTAGGGTAGGCATGTGGTTGTATTGCGCCACGCCCACTACAATGGCCCATATTTTTACCTCAGAGCTGCGTTCTATTTTGATGCCGCCCCGGTCAAAATGTTCACTTTCATAAAACAGCTCTCGAGCGGGTTTTCCTGCGTTCCACACAGCGCCCAGCACTTTGCCGCTTTTGTAATACATCACGCCTTGTCCATTGGGAGCGTGGTTTTTCCATTCGCCTTCGTATCGGTCGCCACCGGGATAATAGACTGAGCCGTTGCCTTCGGGATTGCCTTTGATGAACTGGCCGTAATAGCGCGAGCCATCGCGGTAGCTATATTTGCCCACGCCTTCCGGGCAGGGCACTGCATTGCAATTGCGGAGGTTGGCCGTATCGCCCAGTACCACCGTTTTGCCCCATTCCGGGCGGTATTGATCCATTTCCCACATACCGCTCAAGGTACTGCCGTCGGCGTGGTACAAAATACCTCTGCCCTGACGCACGCCATCGGCAAACTGCCCCTCGTAGCGGTCGCCGTTGGGATACAGCAATGTGCCGGTACCGTGTTGGCGATTGCGGAGAAAATCGCCCGTGTATTTGCGCCCGTCTGCAAACACAAACTCGCCTTTGCCCTCGCGTTGGTGGTTTTTCCATTCGCCGGTATAACGGTCGCCATTACTGAAAAGAATGGTGCCCTGACCATGAATACGGCCGTCTTCAAAATAACCGGCGAAGCGCGCGCCGCTGGGGTAAACGCATTCGCTGAAACCATTGAAACAATTGCCGCTCAGGCATTTGAATTGTGCCGCGGAGGGCGTGAGGCAGGCCAAAGCCGCCAACAAACTCAACATCGCTCTCATCATAAGGTGTTTGACTGTAGATAGCGTGCAGCACCCGCGGCGGAAGGCCATTCGGTGTTAACGTTCAGCGAGGGAGACTGCTCATGAATTTGTAGCGGTTGATCGAATAGAAATCGGCTTTGGTTATATAGATTTTTTTTTTATTTGAATGTAATAACTGCCGTTGCGGCCTATTGTTGCGCTTTCGGCGAGATTTAAAAAAATCCATACCTTTGCAGGGCAGGAAAAAACCAAGATGCTGATCTAAACGGGCGTTCCTGTTGCTTTATTCTTTCACTTAACATACGTTAGTACCATGTTAAAGTATCTGTTGTTTGCACTCATGCTGCTGCCTGTGGCAGTAGTGGCGCAATCGGGCGCAAAAGCCGCCAAAGGCAACCCTCAAGGCTCCGTTTTTGGAGAGGCTTTCAAAGCCAAAGGCGCTATGCCTTATGACCAAATGTTGAACCGCATGGCGGGCAAGGAAAAACTGCCCGTGAAAGTGCGCGGCACCGTGGACAATGTTTGCCAGGTAAAAGGCTGCTGGATGAACATCGTTTCTACACAGGACGGCAAGGAAAAAATGATGGTCAAGTTTAAAGACTATGGTTTCTTTATGCCTAAGGACATTGCCGGCCGGGAAGTCATTCTCGACGGCTACGCTTTTTATGAAGTGACCTCTGTGGACGAACTGCGCCACTATGCTGAAGATGCGGGCAAAACCAAAGAGGAAATTGCCCTCATCACCGAGCCGAGCAAAAAACTCATGTTTATGGCCTCGGGCGTATTGCTCTTGGACAAGGCTAAGTAAGGAGAGAGACAGTCTCCGGCGGGCAAAGTCAGGAGGTAAATCACAAGTTACCTCCTGCCCCAACCCGTTAACGTACTATCTCAGATTTCCCCAGCGTTATGAGCGCAGATATACTATGAGAAACTACGCGAACCATGAATTACCACGCTGCCAAAGCATTCATCGTTGAGAAGCTGGAACGCGAGCTTTCAGCCGATCTGACCTACCACGGGCTGCACCATACATTGGATGTGCTGCACATCACAGAGGAGTTGTGCCTGATGGAGTCCATTGGAGTCTATGAGTCCATGTTGCTCAAAACGGCCGCCTTGTTTCACGATTCCGGTTTTATTAAGAACAACAAAGACCACGAAACGCTGGGCTGTGCCATTGCCCGCGAACACCTGCCGCGCTACGATTACACGCCATTGGAAATAGAGCGCATTTGCAGCATGATTATGGCCACCAAAATTCCGCAAAGCCCCGCCAACTTCCTCGAAGCCATCCTCTGCGATGCGGATCTGGACTACCTCGGCCGGGAAGATTTTTTCGACATCGGCTCTACTTTGTTTCAAGAACTGAAAACCTACCAAGTGCTTCAGCGCGAAGAAGACTGGAACCGCCTCCAAGTATCTTTTTTGGAAAAACATGCCTTTTTTACCCCCACCAACCAACGCCGCCGCGCACCTCGCAAGCAAGTGTATTTAGAACAACTGAAGCAGGTAGTGGCGGGGTATGACTTATAACTAAAACCTCACCGCCGCCGCCGCAAACGCCAGTCCGCCTCCCGAACCAATGAAAAAGCCCAATTGGCCCGGTTTCACTTTGCCGGCTTCCATAGCCAGATTGAAGGCCATCGGTATGCAGGCCGAGCCGGTGTAGCCGAGGTAGTGCATGGCCGTGTGCGCTTTTTCGTGCGGCTGCCCCAGCAGGTCCATCGTTTCGCGCAGACTATGTACATTGATCTGGGTGATGAAAAAATGGTCAATGTCGTCGGGTGTAGCACCGATGCGCTCGCAGAGGGTGCGCGTCATGGCCGACCAGATTTCAGGATTCAGTTCTTTGGGAAATTTTTTGACAAATTGCAGCAAATGCGTTTTGTCGGCCAGCACCTGCTCGCTGACGGGATACTTGGTACCGCCGCCATAAATCCCCATCCACTCGCAGTATTGCCCCCGCGAAATGAGCTGACTGCTGAGGAAACCCCGTTTTTGCTCCCCTCCTTCTGCCGCCATCACCACCGCGCCCGCGCCGTCGGCAAAAAGCGTCACGGTTTTTTTGTCGGCCATGTTCAGATACTTGCTCATGGCATACGCGCCGATGACGAGCACATGCTGGTACTGTTCATCAGAAAGGATGTATTTGGAGGCAATGTCCAAGGCGGTGACAAATCCCGCGCAAGCGGTATTTACATCAAAAGTACCTGCGTTGACGGCGCCGATGCGGTCTTGCACCACCGAAGCGGTTGAGGGCGAAACATACTCCGGCGTATCGGTGGCGATGATGAGCAGTTGGAGTTGGTCGGCGGTGATGCCGGCGCGTTCGAGGGCTTGCAGGGCTGCCTTTTCGCAGAGGTCGGCGGTGCTTTCGTCGGGGCGGCACCAGCGGCGTTCGTAAATTTCTACGTTGGTACGAAGCCAGGCGTCCACGTCTTCGCCCAATAGTTCGTTGAAGTATGCGTTGGGCAAAACGCGGTCAGGAGCATAAGCCCCGGAGGAGAGGATAACGGCGTTGCGCATGGGAAGATGAGGTTGGTAGCTGCGAGCTATGAGCTGCGAGCCACGAGTCTCAGCTCGCGGCTCACAGCCCTGCCTACCTTGTCGGCAGGCTCATTTTAGCTCTCAGATGATAAAAATTACTTGCCTATTGCGGGCAAATTCACTTTGAGTTCCAGCGAGTACAGCGGCGCGATGGCCGGAGAAGCTACGAACTCACGCACCTCGGCGTTGAGCAGGTTGGTCACCTGGCCCGACACGGTGAAGATGTCGCTGATGCGGTAACCGGCGGAGAGGTCGAGGTTGAAAAAGCCGCCCAGCGGGCCGTTGTTGAAGGAGCGACCTACGCGGGCATTTTCTACGACCGGCGAGCCACTGTAAATCAGGCTGGTATTGGTAGCTGCCGCCACGTTGATGCCGGAGAAGAAGTCGTACTGATCTACCCAACGGCCAAACAGCGAGCCGAAGAACTTGCCGCTCGTATAGTTCAGGCCCAAGCCGAGTTTGTGGGTCGGCGTGTTGATGGGCAGGTCGTTTTCGTCCACTTTGCCGTTGCGGTTGCCGTCGTTGGCCAGGTCGGTGGTATCAATGGCGTAGCCGAAATAAGAGTAGTTGAGTGTGGCAAGCAAGCTGGAAGAAAGGCTGTAGCTCACCGATGCATCGAAGCCGTAAGTGTTTACATCACCAAAATTGAGGTAAGTAAGCACTAATGTCGAACCCGTAGCGGGTGTACCCGGAACTACTTGCGACATCGGCACATCGCCGCGATGGGTAACGGTGCGTCCGTTGGTAGCGATGTTGAGCGCCGGGCTGAGGAAGTCTTTCGACCAGTTGTAGTAAGCATTGGCATCCACAAACAACTTATTGGAAAGCTGGCCTTTGTAGCCGGCCTCCAATGTGCTGATGGTTTCCACTTTGAGCGGGTTTATTTTACTGCCGTCAGAGAGGGTAAATCCTGCACCATTGCCCAACAGTACGCCTCCGAAGATATTGGCTTCGAGGTTGAGGATGGTCGGCGCTGCAATGCCCTGGCCGAAGGTGAGGCGGAAGGAGCCTTTGTCGTTGTAATACACCAAAGCTGCTTTAGGAATGAAGTTGAACCCATACAGATCGTGCTGATCGGCGCGGGCAGCGAGCACGGCTTTGAAGTTGGTGCCAAATTTGAGATCGGCCTGCAAATAACCGCCCAACTGACCAATGACGATGTCTTCAATTTCACCATCCGCGTTTTTATCCAACAAGTAAGTACCGTTGCTGTTGGCTGCATCGCGCTGATACTGAACGCCTACGATGTAGCTCAGGACGTTGCCGAGACGGTTGTTGTACTGTGCTTCTGCATTGAAGCGCTGCGATCTGTCCTGGAAAATGGAACCTCGATTGAGTTCCAAACCGCCGCCGGGGAAACCGGCAATCGGAAACCACTGCTTGGTGAAGGATTTGACGCGGGCATCTTCGGCGCTGAAGCCGTTGTTGCGGAAAGTCCAGTAATTCACCGTACGCTGGTTCATAGCGAAGGTAGAGTCGGTGCTGCTCCAGGTGTTGTAAACCTGTGCGAAGAAGCGGGGCGACACATAGCGAAGTTGCGCCCAGTTGACGAGCCAGTCTTTGATTTGATTGCGACCTGCGTTGGTGTTGCCGATGTTGTTGCTCTTGCTGCCGCCATAAGAAGCGATGATGTCAGATTTGGGCGTTACGGCATAGTAAACCTGAGCCTCGCCACGGAGCGAGTTGAAGCCGAAATCGGGTTGTTGCAATCCTTCATTGTCGAAATCGGAACCCAATTCGTTGAACCCGACAACGCCGATATACACGGAATCAATAAAATTGAACTCCTGCCCCTGCGTATATTCTCCACTCACTTTGAAAGAGAGCTTTTCGCCAAGTTTCATGGCGTGGCGCAGGCGGTAGCTCATGGCGTGCGGCGTTTCGCCAAAGAGGCCGTCCTGTAGCGAGCTGGTGAAGCCCATGGCTACGGTAGTACCCTGGCTGGTGCGCGGATTCTTAGTGATGGTGTTGATAAGACCGTTGTGCGCGTTGGGGCCATACAGGGCCGAAGAGGGGCCAAGCACTACTTCAATGCGTTCAACATCTTCTTTGACGGTGGTGCTGAGCGCGCCCAGCGGCAGGCCGGTGGCGATGAGCGTAGAGAAGCGGCCGTCGTTCACCTGTAAGTTTTTGGGATTAAAGGCGCTGTTGAAACCGCGCGCATTGACGCCGATGCCAAGAACGCCTGAGCGAACATAGTCCAAACCGCGCTGACGGCCCAGCAATTCTGCCACGTTGAAGGAGGGCAACTCCGCAATGGAACGAGCATTGATGACCGAGATGGTAGCAGGCGCGTTGGTGATTTTCTCCGCCGAGCGCGAAGCCGACACCACCACCTCCTGACCTACGAGGTTGGTCGTTTCCAGCATCACATCTACAGTGATGTCTTTGCCGGCCATGAGGGAGATTTTTTGAGATTGGTTGCCATAGCCGACGTAAGAAATGATGAGGGTATAATCGCCCGGTGCAGCCGTGAAGCTGTACATGCCATCCTCATCGGTGACGGTGCCGGAGGTAGTACCCTCCAAGTAAACGTTGGCGCCGATAACGGCTTCTTTGGTTTGGGCGTCGGTCACTTTGCCCGACACCGTTGCGCGCTGTGCATAGGCAGCTCCGAGGCCCAGCATCAGCAGAAGAAGTAGAAGTGTTTTTTTCATGTCAAAACTGTTTTAATTGGAATAAATATTGGGCTGCAATTAAATTTTGGCGCTTTTTCATGCCACGGGCTAAATAACGCTTAAATTTATTCGGCAGGACGAAATTAGCAAGCGGCTTGTTTTTTGATGGGCCGGGATGTACAATCTGGCGGTTGACGCTTTTTTAAAAAATAATAATTGTTTGTGTTAAATAAATGATTATCAGTTTTTTAATTTATAAAATTACCCTATTGACCAATTTTTAGACGATATTGCAAAAAATCATTGCACCGCGTGAGATTTGTCATATTGACCGAGTGCCCGGCGCTATACCTTGCGCCGCAAATAAACGATTCATGCAACCCGATAAGGACCACACACCTTTGCTGAAAACCTGCGCCGGCGATTGCGCCCGCTGTTCTGTCCGTTTGGAAAAAGAAGGCAGAAAGAAGAAGTGCTGCAAAAAATACAAGGAAAGCAAACGCTGCAAAAAATGCCCAGGGAGGTAGGAGTGATTTCGGATTCCTGATTTCGGA
>DDUV01000057.1:82277-108837 GCA_002344975.1 Saprospiraceae bacterium UBA2329
ATTTCGGATTCCTGATTTCGGATTCCCGATTTCGAATTCCCGATTTCGAATTTCGGGGGTAGTGAAAAGGCGACTCTGCATGTTTTAGCCCCGCAGTCACCCCTTCCCTAAGCTGGAGAAAACCGCCCCCGCAAGTCAGGGCGCAACCGGAAGTTACGGCCTGACTCCGACGCTGAAAGACGCGGATTCTTATGATCGTTTGTGCCCCCTCTCCGAGCAGCGGAAATCATAAAAACCATAAAGATCAGCGTCAAAAAACAAAGCGTGGTTTTCGCGTTCCGGTTTTCGGCTTGCAGATAAACAACTGCGAAGCAGATTACTACGAAGTAGATGAACTACGAACCGCGCCTCGCGCGGGAAGCAGATTACTGCGCAGCGGATAAACTGCGCAGCAGCTTACTGCCGAAGGCAGATAAACTGCGCAGCAGATTACTCCTTATAAAACATCCACTTGCCCAGTTCCTTCAGCGTCACCTTTTTGCCATACATCAGGATGCCTACACGGTAAATGCGCCCCGACAACCACACAAAGAACACCGATGCGGCAGCCAGCAATACCATAGACAAGGCGATTTCCCATAGCGGCGGCCCGAACGCCAAACGCGCCGGCATGACGATGGGCGAAAACAGGGGGAAGATAGACGACCACACCGCCATACTCGAATTGGGGGCCTGCACGGCAGCCATCATGATGTAAAATGCCAGCAATACCGGTATGGTGATGGGAATAGTGAGCGATTGCCCTTCGCCGAGGTCGTCGCCCATGGCAGAGCCGACGGCAGCAAACAAGGAGGCGTACAAAAAGTACCCGCCGAGGAAGTAAAATACAAATGCAGGTATCATAAACCACCAGTTGATGCTGTTGATCTCGTGCATGGCCAACCCGATCATGGCTTGCATGTCGTCGGGGTTTATTTCAGCGGCGTTCATGTTGGCCGAGGCGTTCATAGCAGATGCATCCATGCCGAATGCAAGGCTGGCGCCCATACTGATGAGCGGAATGAGAATGGCCCAGATGGCAAATTGCGTAAGCCCCACCGCACCCACGCCGATGATCTTGCCCAGCATGAGTTCAAAGGGCCGCACGGAGGAAATCATCACCTCTACAATGCGGGTGGTTTTTTCCTCCATCACACTGCGCATAATCATCATACCATAAATAAATACAGCCATGTACATGATGATGCCCATGATAAAACCAATACCCGATGCAATGGCGCTGGTCATCACCGAGGCGTCTTGCCCGCCCTGCTTCAGCGGCTCGGGGTCGAGTTCAATGCGGGTATCCAAGGCTGCCAATTGTTTGGGATCCAATTGCAGACTTTTGATTTTGTAATCGCGTATCGCCTCGCCAAGACGGTTTTTAATGGCCATTTCGATGTCGGGCGCGGGCTGTTTTTCTGAATAGTAAAACCCGGTATAGCGGCCTGCAAGCACGTCCTTGAGCGGCGGCAATACGAGGATGCCATCGTAGTCGGTGTCGGGCAGGGTGTTGCGCATTTCGTCGAGGGATTTGTCTTCAAATTTGAAAAACAAGTTTTGCTCGTCTTTAATGCTGCCGCCGAGGATGTTGTCGTGGTCCAGAATGGCCACCTTGCTCACATCGTCGCTTTTGTAAGAAAAAATGACGCCCACTACCACAAAAAGCAGGGCGAAACCAAGTGGCGTGAGAAAAGTAGCGATGATGAAGGAGCGGCGCGTAACGCGGGTAAGGTATTCGCGCCGGATGATGATGCCGAGTTTTTTCATTGTGCTGCTTCGTTTGAGGCGCCCACTCTGCCGATGAAGATTTCGTTGAGGGAGGGCAGGATTTCGTTGAAAGCGTGAATTTCGAGGCCTTTGTCCAAAAAGAATTTGAGCAGGGCATTGGGCGACTGGCCCTCCGCCATTTTTACGGTCACATAGCCGGGCTTGAAGTCGGTGACGGCGGCCTGCGATGCGAAATCAGAGGGCAGCTCGCCTTCAAAATCAATGCGAAAGAGATTTTCTTTGAACTGATTTTTAATGTCTTTCACGGAGCCGTTGAGAATTACCGAGCCTTTGTTGATGAGGACGATGTTTTCACAAATTTCCTCCACCTGCTCCATGCGGTGCGTCGAAAAGAGGATGCTCACGCCCTTTTGGCGCAATTCCTCAATTTCGTCTTTGATGAGGTTGGTATTGATGGGGTCGAGGCCGGAAAATGGTTCATCCAGAATGAGCAATTTGGGCCGGTGCAATACAGTGGCGATAAACTGTATTTTTTGTTGCATCCCCTTCGACAGCTCTTCCACTTTTTTATTCCACCAGTCGCGGATTTCAAACTTCTCAAACCAGTAAGCCAGTTCCTTTTGAGCGGCGGCTTTGTCCAAGCCTTTCAGTTGACCGAGGTAGAGCAAATGCTCGCCCACCTTCATTTTTTTGTAGAGGCCGCGCTCTTCCGGCATGTAGCCGATGTAGTCCGGGTGGCGGCTGTTGAGTGGCACTCCGTCTAATCTCACTGAACCGGCATCGGCTCTGGTAATGGTGGTGATGATGCGGATGAGCGAGGTTTTGCCGGCGCCGTTGGGGCCTAAAAGGCCAAAAATACTGCCTTTGGGCACCTCGAAACTGACGCGATTGACGGCAGTGTAATTGCCGTAGGTTTTCAGCACGCCGTCTAATTCTAGAATGTTTTCTGCCATAATCGTCCCTGAGTTGTGATTTTGGTTGCTAAAGTAACAAAAGCCATCGCCTGGCCGGCCCGATTTTCTGATGGAGGGCTGTTTTTTCTATATATACGACTGCCTTCGGGCGAAGAATGACCACTTACCTCATTTTCCAGATGCACAATACGGCGGGACCTTCTTTGCCCTCGCTTGCGATGTAGAGATTGCCCTGTGGGTCGAAACAAATGCCTTCGGGCTGCTCCAGCAGGTCTTTATCGAAGCGATGCAGCGCCAGCAATTGCCCTTTCGGGGAATACACGGCCAGCAGGCGACCCGGCCCGGAAAGGATGTACCAGTGCTCCAGCGAGGGATGTACGGCAATGCCCGATGGACTGAAACGCAGGCTGCCCGGAGGCTCGGCGCGGTTCAGGTATTCGAGTATTTTCTCTTGGCGGGGCGTGGCTGGGTTGCGTTGGAGGAAGTCGAGCATATCGCTGAGCCGGAGAACGAGGGCTGGCTGTTCGGACATAGTCATATTTCCCAAATTCCAGGCATACACATGCTTTTCGCCTTGCGGCAACTGAGGCGGCGCAGCTTTGCAGGCCATGAGCAATTGTCGGTTTTGGGAAACGGCGGTGAGGCCCTCCACGTCGTAGGTTTTGTCAATATGGCTTTTGAACTTGAGCGCAGTTGCCGTACCATCGGGGGCAAATGTGATGCGATGCAAAGTGCCCGTACTCTTGATGGCGTACACCGTGTCGCCCACTGCGGCCACTCCTTCAAAGTCGCCGTCGTCGGCAAAATTTATGCGTTGCAGTATGCCGCCGGTTGCAGGGTCAAGGCGGTAGATGATGCCCTGCTCATCCTGTACGGCCAAGAGGTATTTCTCGCCGGGCGCCCACTCCAAACCGGAGATTTCCAGCAGTTCGGGCGCGAGTTCCGTGCGGCGTTCGGGCTTGTCCAAGTGGTAAGGCAATGCAGCATTTTGGGCCGTGGTGCGGCATCCGGAGCAGCACCAGAGGGCGAGGCAGAGGAGGAGCAGACGGGAAGCGTTCAACTTTTGCATCAGGCAAAGGTAGGGAAAAAAATCCCCTCCAACATATTCCATGGACTGACCGTAGCGGCGCTCCGAATCCGGGCATCCCGGCCTCCGTAGATAAGCCGGGCGTGAACGGGTGTGCCGGCGGGCGCATGTTTTTGAAAAAAGAGGTTTAGTGTACAAACACAGCTACGACCACTCTTATGCAAATATAAAATTCAATTTTCGATTTGCATAAAAGTAGAAAAAGTTGAACCACCTGAGCCGATTACTCATGCTAATCGGCTCAAAAAAGGAGTATATTTGAGCCGATTAATACAAAAAATCGGCTCATGGCTTACAATTGGCAACAGGCAGACTGGCCGCATTTTTCCTACGATGCCTCAAAGTTCGAGCAGGCAGCATCCGTTTTTATCCAAAAATCCGCTTATGCACAGGGCGTTCTGGATGGAACGGAGGCGGCCGGGCAAGAGCAGTCCATACTTGATATGCTGGTGCGGGAAGAAGCACCGGGTATCAGGTGAATCTGGATGCCTGAGGCGGGTGGGCAGTTTTTACAAATGCTGAGTTGTGGAATATTCTAATTTGAACCCGCTTCCGGCTGGAAGATGTCGAACACCTTGCTGATCCCTTCCTGCGTATCGGAAAGCACGATGAGTACATCTTCGGTTTCCAGTTCGGTAGCCCCATTGGGCGTAATATACTTCCCCTCTCTTTGGATCATGGCAATGATCGCAGATTTTGGAAAATTCAACTCTACAATTTTTTTCCCGACGGCAGTGCAAGTATCACTCAGTCTGATTTCTTTCATGATGGCTTTGGGCATTTCTGCCAGAAACGCATCGGTTGGGCTTTGCGGTTTCACCTTTTCAGGCAGCCCTACATGCAGCCACTTTGCCACCGCCGTCAGGGTAGTGCCCTGAATCAATACGGAAGTGACGGAAACGAAAAATACAATGTTGAAAATCATGTCGGCTTTTTCGATGCCTGCCAACATAGGGTACGTTGCAAAAACGATGGGAACGGCGCCCCGCAGGCCTACCCAGGAGATGTACAATCGTTTCCGCATTTTCATCCGTATGGGCGACAAGCTCAATAGTACTCCTAAAGGCCGCGCCACCAACATTAAAAACAGAGAAATGAGTAGCCCTATGCCGATGTATGGCGTCATTTGGGTAGGGAATACCAGCAATCCCAAAGTAAGGAACAATACAATCTGCATGAGCCAGGCCAAACCGTCGAACATTTTCAGAATGGATTTTTTGTGTATCAGGTTTTGATTGCCCAAATACACAGAACAGATGTAAATGGCCAGGAATCCATTGCCTCCGATGAAATCGGTTGCTGAAAAAGTAATGAACATCAAAGCGATTACCAAAACAGGGTACAAGCCTTCAAAATCGAGTTTGATTTTATTGATCACAATTTTACTCAAATGCCCGAATGCAAAACCCAGTAAAGTGCCTATCACCATCTGGCGGAGAAATAAAGGAATGATAGACCAGGCGCTCATATCCTGGTGGACCACGAGGCTGAGAAACGAGATCGTGAGCACATACGCCACGGGGTCGTTGCTGCCGCTTTCGAGTTCCAAGGTGGGGCGAATGTTGTGCTTGAGTGCCAGGCTTTTAGAACGCAATACGGAAAAAACCGCAGCGGCGTCGGTAGAAGACACAATGGAGCCGAGTAACATACTTTCGTAAAAAGTGAAGTCTGTTATAAACCAAACAAACATACCCAGCGAAACCGCCGTCATAATCACTCCAAGCGTAGAAAGAATGACGCCCTCCCGCAATATGGGCTTTACGGAGTTCCAGTTGGTATCTAAGCCGCCTGAAAACAAAATGAAATTCAATGATACCACCCCGATGAACTGGGCAATTTTAGGGTCATTGAATTGAATGCCGCCAATACCATCAGAACCGGCCAACATACCTATGCCCAAAAAAAGGATCAAGGTAGGCACCCCGAATTTATAGGATGTCTTGCCCGCTATGATGCTCACCAAGAGCAGAATAGACCCCACCAATAGGATATTCTCAATCGTCAGATTCATCTCTTTTTTGTATTCATCCGGCACAAAAGAATCAATAATTATCTATGTAGTGGCCAAAGATAAACTATACACATCTGAATACCAAAAAGCCCCGCAGGTGATCTGCGAGGCTCGTCTTTGGTTGTATTTGGGAGTTATTTCAAGGCTGCCCCCACGATCTGCGCCCATTTCTCCAAGAGTTGAAGCTCTCCAGTGAGCTGGACATCGGTTTCCTGATTATAAAATTCCAGTTGTATTTCCGGTTGTCCGTTGCCGGCAGGCAGGAGCGCCAACGCAAGCTGATCTATGACCCGGTTGTTGTCCACAGTACGGGCATTGTTGACGGAGCGGCAAGATTTGATGCTTTGCAGGCGGATGTGCTGAGCAGCATCATTTTTTATAAAATACAAAACACGCGCTTCATCGTCTATCCCGATGGCGGCATCGCGCATACAATCGTGGCGGGCGATCTTGCCGCCCTGCTGTGCTGCTGCCGCCTGGAGCGATTGCAAAAGTTGTTTCTGGCGTTTGCGCCGGCCGCTGCCTAATAATACAAAAGGTAGGATACAAAGAATGATGATGATAACCCCGGTGATGATGGTTCCCATTTCCATGATGATGATTTTTTTTGGATGGAATATGCTCAATAATCAGCATCGGCCCGACGGAGGCGCCAGGCGGGTACGAACAGCGAGATTTTGAGGATGCTATACAAAATCGCTGTTGCTGAAGAGCATTACCAAAAATAATGGAAAGGGAAAATGAGGTCGGATTTTCGCAAATGCACCGGAAAGCCGGCAGTCTGGCGAAGGTAACAGGCCAGTAAAACTGCGCCGGCCAATGCTTCCGACTGCTCCACGGCAGACAAGCCATGCAGCAGCAATTTGGTGCTTGCAGGAGCATCGCTTTGCCGGGCCGGCAGGGTGAAGGTGCTTGATTGTGGGAGGCTGTACAGCCAGTCGCCCGAAACCACCGAAAACTGCATCCCCCTCGTGTGGCCGGTATCGCCCAACGGCGGCTGCTCGGCGCGCAAGGCTGCGCTGCTTGCGGGCAATGCCACAAAGACGTAGAGCAATGCCAACGAAAAGGAAGCGATTTGTTTGATTGGTGATTTCACGGCGCAAAGTTATTCTTTGATCGGAACAGTGCCGTACATTTTTCCCTGCGCCGTCATTTTGATGAGGTAGTTCAATCGTTTTTGCGCCTCGGCGCGGCGGCTGTTGCCTCTGACTTCTGCTATCCAGCCTATTTTCAGGCGGCGGTACAGGCGCGGGAAGTTTTGGAAAGTATGCCATACGGCAGGATCGGCCCGGAGTTGTTCTTCCACCCAGCCGGGGATTTCAAACGGGTCGTCGGGCGAGCCGAGTTGATCGGCAATGGGGGCTACGCCGGCGGGCGTCATCAGGCCCTGATCTTGCAGTTTCCATATTCGCTGCCGGTTGAGTTCTGACAAAAAACTCTTTTTTCTGCGCGGTGTGATGCGCCGTACCGCGCTTTCTTCGTCGTATTTTTTAGCAATGCCGTCAATCCAGCCGAAACAAAGGCACTCTTCCACCATATCGTCATACGGCAGAGATGGCTTTCCGCTTGCCTTGAGGAAGGTGCGCAGCCATATCTCGTTTTTGACGGTATGATGCGCTTCGAGCCAGGCACGCCATTCGGCCCGGTGGGCAGGGTAAAATACTTCGGTGATTTCCATAGCTGTATTTTGCGGTCCCGGCGGCTTATTGGTTCGTAAATGTTTGCAAATCTCTCTTGGATCCGTAAATGACAAGAATATCTCCCTTCTCAAGAACAGTGTCCGGCGATGCGACGCCTTGAACAACAGATTTGTTTTGAATCCTGCCCACTGTGCTTTTCACTTCTCTGTTTTTAATGGTAGTGAGCGCCAAAAGGTTGTACTTTCTTCGGAGGCCGATCTCCTGAATCGTTTTCCCTATAAAAACCGGTGGTACGCTGACCTCAATAATACTGTAATCATCGCTGAGTTCAAAGGAATCCACCACATTGGACAAACACAGTTTTTTTGCCCAGCGCTCGGCTGTTTCCTCTTCGGGATGAACAATTTCATCCACACCAATAGCCCGCAGCACTTTTTCGTGAAGCGGGTTGATGGCTCTGCTGATGAGGCGTTTTACCTGCAAGTTTTTGAATACCGCTGTGGTCATCACGTTGGCGCCTTGATCTTCACCAATAGCAACAATGACTACATCTGTATCTTTCAAAGGTAAACCTGATACAGTAAACTCGTCCATGGCGTCCAAGCAAATGGTATGTGATACCTTTTCTTTGTACATATCCACTTTTGACATACTGTGATCAATGCCAATCACTTCATGACCTTGCAGCGTCAGTTTTTCGGCGAGGGAAGCGCCAAAATTTCCAAGCCCGACAATGATGTATTTCATGTTCTTCTCATTAATTGATAGTGATTTCTTCGGTGGGGTATCTGTAATTTTTGTGTTTCACTTTTTTGAAAAAAGCAATAACAATAGATAACATACTGACCCTGCCGATAAACATAATAGCAATAATAATCAATTTGCCTGTATTGCTCAGACCTGCCGTGATGCCCAGGCTCAAGCCTACCGTGCTGTAGGCCGAAAAGCATTCAAAACCAATATTCAAAAGCCCTTTTTCGGGATCAGAGACCGTAATAATGGTAATTCCCGCTCCGATCACCATCAATGACAGCGCAATGGTTGCAAACGCCCTTCTGACAGATATGTCGGAGATTTCCCGTCTGTAAATCTCTATGCGGTTTTTCCCTTTGGCCAAACTTAATATATTGAGCGTGGCAATAGCAAATGTACTCGTTTTGATACCTCCGCCTGTGGATGCCGGAGAGGCGCCTATCCACATGAGCAAAAAAGTAATCATGACCGTAGGAAAACTCAATGCAGTCATATCCACCGTATTGAACCCGGCGGTTCGCGGCGTCGTTGAGCCGAAAAGTGCGGTCACTATCTTACCCCAAAGGGACGTATGATTGGAAAGCGTATGGTTGTACTCGAAAAGGAAGTATAAAACGAAGCCTGTCACAATCAATACGATGGTGGTGATGAGTGTGATTCTGCTGTTGATATTGAGTACCCAGGGGCGGTGGGTTTTGGTATTGGGGGTGTTTGAAAGAATTAAACGAACTTTGTGTTTAACAAACTCCAACATGTTGGCCACTATCGGGAACCCCAGGCCGCCGAAAACCAAAGTAATAATCACAATCAACTGTAGTGCATAATTGAACCTGAATCCGTCTTCATACAGATTGTTCGTCAGCGTGGAAAAACCGGCATTGCAAAAGGCGGAAACAGCGTGAAAAACCGAGAAAAACACCCTGTCTGTAAATGTTTCAAAAGGTGCGCTCCTGAGGGTGAGAAAAATCATCAATGCCGATATTCCCTCAATGGTCAGGGTAATCAGAATGATGTATTTCAGCGTTTTAAACACTTCCCCTATTTTTCCGGAATTGGTCATTTCGCTCAGCGTCAACTGGCTTTCATAGGTGGAAACTCCTTTGAAAAAGTAGCTGAAATAGCTGGCAAATGTCAAAATGCCCAAGCCGCCTATTTGTATCAAAAACAATATGATAACTTTGCCGAAAGTGGTAAAGTAGGTGGCTGTATCCACGACGATCAAACCAGTAACGCACACCGCACTGGTAGAAGTAAACAGGGCGTCAAGAAAGGATATTTTTTCATTGGCGGCATTGGGCAGCATCAACAGAAAACTGCCGAACAGAATGACAAGAAAAAAACTCAAAATGAACAACTGGGCCGGATTGAGAAATGCCCTGCTGAAATTGATTTTTCGGTCGAAAAACTCGCGAAAAAAAGTCAGGATGACGGCCATAATTACCCATAGAGGGTTTTCGAGGATCAGGTCGGTCGTAAAAGCCTCTCCTACAAATAAATACATGTAAAAAATATACAGAGTGTAGAGTACCGACAGTAAATCGAAGATAAATACCTTCTTGCGGGAGAAATCCGGTTTCTTGAAGTACCTCGCAAAGGTTGACAACAGGCCGATGGCGATAACCAAAAAGTAAAACCCGTCTATAAGTTGCTGCTCGAATTCTGATTGAACAAATCCAAAATCCAAAATAAATGCGATCATCCCTATGATGCTCGCCACCAAAGCGATGCTGTAGAGATAGTGTTTTTTCAGTCTCATTTTATGCAAGTAGCTGATACCTTAATGTTGATACTTCTTTGGAAATTATTGACTCATTAGTATCAAAATCCTGTTTCATTCTTGCAATCAAGCTACCATCACCTCCGCCTCTTCCTCAATGATCACGATCTTATTTGGCTCCTTGCTGGACAGATAAGAATAAATGGCCGGAATCACATACAAGGTCAGCAGCGTAGAAAATGCCATACCTGCCACCACCACGATACCCATCGAAATGCGGCTGCCCGAGCCTGAACCCAGCGCCAGTGCAATGGGCAGCGTACCCAAAATGGTAGAAAGGCTGGTCATCAAAATGGGCCGGAAACGAGACACCGATGCGTCTTTGATAGCGTCTAAACGGCTCAGTCCCTGCTCTTTGCGCTGGTTGGCAAACTCTACGATGAGGATGCCGTTTTTGGCCACCAAACCCACCAGCATGATGATGCCGATCTGGCTGAAGATGTTGAGCGTAGCGTCGAAATACCACAACGCTGTCACCGCGCCGGCTACGGCCAAAGGTACCGTAAAGAGGATGATGAACGGATCGCGAAAACTCTCGAACTGCGCCGCCAATACCAAAAAGATGAGGATGAGCGCCAGACCAAAGGCAAACAACAAACTGGAAGAGCTTTCTTTGAAGTCTTTCGACTGCCCGGCCAATGCGGTGGTGTATGTGTCGTCCAATACTTTATCGGCTACAGCCTGCATGGCGTCTATGCCCTCGCCGAGGGTTTTGCCGGGCGCCAGGCCTGCCGAAACAGTGGCCGAAATGAAGCGATTGTAGCGATACAAGGCCGGCGGAGCACTGCTTTCGGTGGTGTTGATGAGATTGTCCAACTGCACCATTTGGCCCCGATTGTTGCGCACATAAAGACGACGCAGATCGGCGGGTTTGTTGCGGTCGCTGCGGGCCACTTGCCCGATAACCTGATACTGTTTTCCGTTGAGAATGAAATAGCCAAAGCGCGAACCGCTGAATGCCAACTGGAGCGTTTGCGCCACGTCGAGCATGGAAACGCCGAGGTCTTGGGCTTTTTGGCGGTCAATGGTGATTTCGATTTCCGGTTTGTTGAATTTCAAATCAACGTCCACAATGGTGAAAGTAGGATTCTGGCGGGCTTCCGCTAAAAAGGCCGGCATGATGGATTTCAGCTTGTCGAAGTTGGGCGCCTGAATAACCATTTGCACCGGAAGGCCGCCCCGGCGGTTGCCGCCTACGCTGATGGTGGGTTCTTGCGTGATGAAGATGCGCGCGCGACTGAGACCGCTGATTTTCGGCATCAGCTCGTCCATGATCTGCTGTTGGCTGCGTTTGCGTTCCGTGGGTTCTTTGAGGATGAGGTTGACGAAGCCGGCATTGGCCGCCGAGGTAGCGCCGAAGCCGGGCGCTGTTACAGATGTAATTCCGTCTCTTTCAGGTACTTCCTTGCTTACAATTTTGTATAAGTCCATGACCACAGAGTCGGTGTATTCAAACGTCGAACCTTCCGCAGTAGAGACCATAGCGCGCAAACGGCTGCGGTCTTCATTGGGCGCCAGCTCGGACGGCACCTGTTTCCCAAAATAAAAAATCATGCCCACGGCTGCCGCCATGATGGGAAGCGCCATCCAACGAACGCGGAAAAAGCCTTCGAGCGAGCGCCGGTAAAGGTTGTTGAGCCATTGAAAAAAAGGTTCAGTCAGCCTGTAAAACAGAGGCTCTACGGCCCGTTTTTTCAATATCCGCCCCGACAACATCGGCGTCAGCGTAAGCGCTACAAAAGAGGATATGATGACCGCGCCGGCGATAACGGCTCCAAACTCGCGGAACAAGCGCCCGGTGAGGCCCTGAAGGAAAATCACGGGCAGGAACACGGCCACCAGCGTTACGGTGGTGGAAATCACAGCAAAGAAAATCTCGCGCGAACCGGTGAGGGCCGCCTGCAAGGGGGCTTTGCCGGCTTCAATTTTGGCATAAATATTTTCGAGTACCACAATGGCGTCGTCCACTACCAAGCCGATGGCCAAAACGATGCCCAAAAGCGTGAGCACATTGATGGAGAAACCGGCGAGGTACATCACAAAAAATGCCCCGATGAGCGAGATGGGAATGGCCAATACCGGTATGAGCGTAGTGCGCCAGTCGCGCAAAAACAGGAAGATGATGAGTACCACCAGACCGAAAGCCAAATAGATGGTTTCCTGCACCTCTTTGATGGAGTTGCGGATAAACTTGGTGGTGTCAAATCCCATGGACGCGGTGATGTCTTTGGGGAGGTCTTTCTGAATCTGAGTCAGGCGTTTATACACCTCGTCGGCTATTTCGATGTGGTTGGTGCCCGGTTGTGGCGTGACGGCGCAGCCTACCATAGACTTTCCATCGCGGCGGAGGAGGGTGCGCAGGTTTTCGGGCGCCAATTCTGCATAGCCCAGATCGCGGAAGCGGATGAGGCTTCCGTCTTGTTGTTTGATAATGAGCTGATTAAATTCTTCCGGGCTGCTTAGTCGGCCTTGTGTGCGCACGGTCAACTCGGTATTGGCGCCTTCCACCATGCCGGAGGGCAGCTCTATGTTTTCGCGTAGCAATGCCGAGCGGACATCCAAGGGCGTGAGCTGGTAAGCCGCCATTTTATCGGGGTCCATCCAAAGGCGCATGGAGTATTTTTTTTGCCCCCAGATGTTGACGGTGCTCACGCCGGGGATGGTTTGCATGCGTTCTTTAAACACGTTTTCTGCAAACTCGCTCAATTCCAGCAAAGACCGCTCTTCGCTGAAAACCGTAATAAATACAATAGGCGACGCATCGGCATCGGCTTTGGAAACCACCGGCGGGTCGGCATCCACCGGGAGTTGCCGCACCACCTGCGATACCTTGTCGCGCACGTCGTTGGCCGCCGTTTCGAGGTCTTCTCCCAGCGTAAATTCAATGGTGATGTTGCTGCGGCCATTGCTGCTGGTGGACGTGATGCTGCGAATGCCGGCAATACCGTTGACCGCCTCCTCTATCGGCTCCGTGATCTGCGATTCAATGATGTCGGCATTGGCGCCCACATACCCGCAGGATACCGTGATAATGGGCGGCTCTACGCTGGGAAACTCCCGAATGCCGAGGGATTGCATACCGATGACGCCGAACAATACAATGACCACCGACATAACGATGGCCAATACCGGGCGCTGAATACTGATGGATGCTAAACTCATGGTGTTGGATTATCAGGTTGATCGGTTAATCTCAAAAGCGTGACAATGAATGATTTATTGGGAGATGCGATTCCGCTTAATCCCTCAAACTCTCAATCTTCACAGGTGCGCCGGGCCGAATGAGCATCACGCCGGAGGTGATGAGCGTGTCGCCTTCCTGCAAACCGTGCAATACCTGAATTTCGGTGTTTTTCCGAATGCCGGTTTCTATTTTGACAGACTCCGCCATGCCGTTGCGATACACAAATACTTTCTGTGCGCCCTCTTCCGGGATGACGGCTTCGGTAGGAATCATGATGGTGCGGTCGTAATCTTTCAGTCCTACCGATACGGCGGCAAATGCGCCCGGCAGGATGCGCCCGTCGGAGTTGGGCGCCGATGCTTTGACCCGCAGCGTGCGCGTGGCGGGGTCTATTTGTGGCTCGCGGGCCAACACGGAGGCGGTGTAGGTTTTGTCGGAGCCGTCCATGCGGAATCGTACCACCGTGCCTTTTTGCACCACCGTATTGTAGCGCTCCGGCACCGTAAACGACAGGTGTATCGGGTTGGTACTCACCAATTTGACGATGGCCATGCCCGGCGATACATAGCTGCCCTCGCTCACCATTTTCAGGCCCAGCAGCCCGCTGAACGGCGCCCGGATGCTGCGCTTGCTGATCTGCACGTCAATGAGGGTGATTTCGGCCAGCACCTGGTCGGCCTCGGCGCGGGCAATTTCGTATTCCTGCAAACTCACGCCCTCGCGGTCGTAGAGGTTTTTAAGACGTTCGGCAATGCGCTGCGTCAGTTCTTTGCGCACCAACAGGCGTTTGCGCTGGGCCTGGAGTTCCTCGTCGTCCAATTGTACCAGTAGAGCGCCCTTGTTGACATAATTGCCTTCGGAAAACAAAATGCGGGTGATCTTGCCGGCCACTTCTGCCGAAACGAGCACCTCTTCGGGCGAAGCGGTGGAGCCGTTGACGGAAATTTCATCGCGCAGGATGTCGGTTTTTATTTTTAAAGCACTGACACTCAGGGGCGCGCCGCCGGGTCCGCCCGGTCCTCCGGAACCGCCCATGCCGCCGGGTCCGCCGGGTTTGGCCGGAGCCGCGGCCGTTTCCAACTCCTGTTCGCCGCCGAAGAAGCCCGAACGATACAGCAGCCCTCCGCCGACGAGTACGGCCAGAGCAGCGAAAATGGAAATGTTTCTGATGGTATTGTTGCGCATTGGATATGAGATGATGAATGAGTGCGTAAAGGTAATAAAACAAGCATATTCAGCCTGTTTTTCAGTTGTGGTAACTTCCCCTCGTTTACTTTGGTTCAATGAGTTATTTTTGCAGGCAAAAGGATAAGCAACAATTCCATGCCACTGAGGCCAACCGACCGACGCCAAAACAAACGCCGTTTCCGGCTCCGCTTACCGCAGCGCCGGCTCAAACTCCATATCGCTTTATGGCTGTTAGTGTCGGAAATTCTCATCGGCACAGTGGGTTTTATGATTCTGGAGGGATACGACCCGATTGAGGCTTTTTACATGGTCATCATCACCATTTCCACGGTGGGATTCACCGAGGTAGAGCCGCTGCATCCTCTGGGGCGTATTTTTACCTCCATGCTTATCTTGTTCAACATCGGCATCTTTGCCTATCTGCTGGCGGTCATTTCATATTATCTGGTAGAAGGCGAGGGCTTCAAAAAATGGTATCTCCGACGCATGAAAAAATCAATAGACGCTTTGCAGGGTCATGTCATCCTGTGCGGGTTCGGCAAGTACGGCAAAGAAATTTCGCTCAATTTGCTCCATCACGACCTGCCTTTTGTCATTCTGGAAAAAGCCCTCGACAAAATTGAAAAGATACAAAGCAACGACCCGCCCCTGCTCTGGCTGGAAGGCGATGCCACCCGCGACGAACTGCTCATCGAGGCCGGCATTCAACGCGCCAAAGCCATCATCTGCGCCCTGGCCGATGATTCCGACAATCTGTTTATTGTGCTGTCGGCCCGTCAGTTGGCCCCCAAAATCAACATCATCAGCCGGGCCATGGACCCCCGCTCGGAGAAAAAACTGATGATGGCCGGCGCCAACCATGTGGTCATGCCGGAGCAAATCGGTGGCTTTTACATGGCCACTTTGGTCAGCAAACCCGGCGCTGTGGAGTTCTTTTCATTCATCACCAGAGAGTATCAATCGGATATTCGGTTCGAGGAAATCCAGTTCGCAGACCTGCCTGAGCCTTACCGCCACATCGCCATGAGCGACCTGCACCTGCGCGCCCGCACCGGCGTCAATGTCATTGGCCACCGCGACAAAAACGGGAGCTACCACGTCAATCCCGTGCCGGAAACCATCCTGGCGCCGGACGAGAGCTTCATCGTTTTGGGGAGCGAGGAACAGTTGGAGAGTTTGCACCGGATGCTGGAGGAGGAGTATAAGGAGTGACAATTACTTCAACAACAACAACTTACACCCCCCGCTTTCTTCCATCACCTCCACAACGTGTTCCTTATAAATGCGCTCCTCCTTCTCGGCGCTGCAAACCAAGATGTAATCCCCGCCGGCAAACCGCTCCTCCGGGTAGTACGCCGCCACCGAGATGTTGTAGCCGTGTTGGTCGTTCAGCAGGCGCGCCGTGAAGCCCGTTTGGCCGCTGTATTCGTGACAATAGACTTTGTACGCCTTGATGTCCGGTCGCTTTTGTTGCAAATACTCCATAAACGGCTGATAGCGCTCATCATCGGAGGCCGGACCGGTCTGCGAAATGTCTCTCAGCGCCCGCACCGAAAAACCCGCCAACAGCAGCGCCAAAACAATCCAGATCATTTTTTTCCAATCGGGAAACTCCTCCGCCAAAGCCTGCACCGCACTGCCCGCCATCAGCGCCGCAATGGGGTACAGGGGCGCATCGTACCACGATAACTTGGTAACGGAAAACGTAATCATCACAAAATGAACGAGTAAACTCAGCCACAGCAGCGCGCCAAACGTCCGAAATCCGGAATCAGTCGGCGGTCGCCGGTGCAATCCGGAATCAGGAATCCGAAATCCGGAATCAGTCGGCGGTCGGCTGTGCAATCCGGAATCCGGAATCCGAAATCCGAAATTTTGAATCCGAAACATCAAACCCCCATGCAGCAGCAACACCCCCCACCAGGGCCAAAAACGCCGACTGAAAAACTCGGAGATGTAGTAATTCCAACTCAACTGATGCCCGTCCTGCACTTTCACATACCTGCCCAGCACAGTATCCTGTTCAAAAGACATAAAGCCCGGAAAGGCCCGCTCCATCAGCGCATAATACAAAACCACGCCGCCCATCACCAGTGCCGCCGCCGCCCACAGCATGGGTTCGCGCAGCAGCGATACGAGCCGCTTTCGCCATAAAAACCACAGCGCAAAAGCCGGCAGCAGCGCAAACGCAAAAAAGCTCTTGGTCAGAAATCCGGCCAGCAAAGTAAGACCAAGCAGCCCCAGATACCACCGCCGCCGTTGCACCTGTCCGGCCGCATAAGTTCTTTCCGTCAGATACACCAACAGCAAACCGGCCGTCATCAAAAACAACAAAATGGCGTCGTGATCGCCGGTGCGGGCCACATGATCGCGCAGGAAACCCGGCGACAACACGAGTATCCAACCCGCCGCCACACCCGAATAGGGCAGGTCAGGCACAGCCCGCCGCCAAAACCAGAGCATACCCACCAGCAAGGCCGAAAACAGGGCTATAGGCAGCCGCAAGGTCCACTCATCGTACCCAAAAGCGCGGTACGACAGGGCCTGCCACCAGGTGCCGAAGGGCGGTTTGAGGTTGCGATAAAACGTGATGCCGGGGTAGTAGTCGAAATTGGGCAGGTAGCCGCCTTCCTCCACTGCGTAGTAGGCGCGCATGGCAAACAGCGACTCGTCCCAGGCGCGCAGCGGCGCATCGCCCAATTTGTAAAACAAAGGCCACAAGGCTGCCGCCAACAATACAAGGCCCACTATGCGTTTGGCCGGCTCTTTCATACATACTCAGTTTGAGGCCATGAAAGTAGGAGTTTTGGCGGAAATGGCGCGAAGGTTTTCAGGTGACATCTAACGGAGCGCCTGAGCGCGACGGAAGGTGTTATCTGAAAACCTTGGGAAATGCTTCCTGTATTAACGAGAGGCCACCTGCCCGCGCGAGGTTCTACCTTCATGTTTACCCCGCACGGCGGGGTGCGGACTATCCGGCGGGTTCTACCCGCCTTGCACATCCCTCATTTACACCGCTCGCGCGAGATTCCATCTCGTGCGAGTATTATGCGGGTTCTACCCGCCTTGCAACCATTCGCAACGGGCAAGAGCTGTTAGCTTTTACCTGCTGTTGCTCCGGTAAAGCTAACAGTTCTCCAAGTACCGCTCGCACGAGATGGAATCTCGCGCGAGTATTATGCGGGTTCTACCCGCCTTGCAACCATTCGCAATGGTCAATATCTGTTAGCTTTCACCCGCTATTGCCCCGAAAAGCTAACAGCTCTACACCTGCACCAATGGAAACCACCACACTCATATATATACGCCCCCGATTTCGTATATATACATTCAGCGGCGACACTTGGACGCTTCGCGTGCATATATAGGCCATATATAGGCGCTCTTTTTTCCGATATACGGAAATGAAAAAGGGAACGATGCAACTCGCTCCCTTTTCAGGTTTTTTCAAAAGGTAAGAAGGTAAAAATGCCATAATCTAAGGGGTCCTGGAAAGACGGAACCCTATGCCGTAGTTGCGATCGTCGGGAGTGACGCTGCCGCGATACGCCACCCGAACGAGCCGCGGGTAGTTGTACCACGACCCGCCGCGTAGCACACGGAGGGAGCCCGAAGCCGGCCCGCGGTAGTTGTTTTCGTGGCCGCCGGGGTAGGCCGCCTTCCAGTCCCAGCACCATTCCCACACATTGCCGCTCATATCGTGCAGCCCCAGCGCATTGGGACTGTTCAGGCTGCCCACGGGTACGGTTTTGCCGCGGTATTCGCCGGCTACGGAGTAGGCTTTTTTATAAGCTGCGCTTCCGTCGAAATTGATCTCTTGGGGGTCGGCCACATTTTTCCCATTGCCGAACAGCACGGCCTTGCCGCCGCCGCGGGCCGCGTATTCCCACTCCGCCTCGGTGGGCAGGCGGTAGCCCGTAGCGCTCCAGTCGGCGCTCACTTGGTCACCATTGATTGTATAAACTTTGGTGAGGTTCTGCTGTTCGCTGAGCCAGTTGCAGTAGGCTGCGGCGTCATACCAGCTTACGTTGATGACAGGTCGTTGGCCGCGCCCCCAGCCGCTGTCGGAGGGCTTTTCTCTGCCCGTGGCTGCACAAAAGGCATCGTATTCGTCAAACGTCACAGCATATTTCCCCATATAAAAATCATCCACCGTCACGCGGGTCACGGGTTTTTCGTCGTCTCGGCAGTCTTTTTGCTCCGGAGTGCCGCCCATGTCAAAGGCTCCGCCTTTTACCAGCACCATGCCTACGGCGGCCTCTTTTTCGCGGCGTTTTTCTTCTTCCTTGCGGCGTTTTTCTTCTTCGGCACGTTGCCGTCGCTCCTGCTCTGCGCGGCGCGCCTGTTCCTCTTTGGCTTGTTGGGCGGCGTGGCGGGTCTCTTCGGTGGCCTCTTTTTCGCGGCGGGCTTGTTCCGTCTTTTCCTCCCGCTGCTGCTCTATGCTGTGTGCCATGTCCCACAGAGCTTCGGCGGCGTAGGTAAAAGCCTCGTCGCGGTCGCTCCAGGAGGTAACGGGTTTGCCGTCTTTGGGCAGGGCCTGCAGCTCGGCCAATGGCGTCGTTCTCCAGGCGCAGGGGCGCACAATCATGGGCACTACGCGGGCGCTGCCTTTGCGGTGGCGGTCCAAGGCATCGGCCACTTCTTTGTCGTAGAAATAATCGGAGGCAATGGCGTCGGCGCTCACCAAGAGCAGGATGATGTCGGCGGCGTGCAGGTTTTTTTTGATGCTCGCCTCCCACTCGGCGCCGGGTTCTATGAGGCCGTCGTACCATATCCGCAGCTTGTCGGCGCGCTCCAAAGGCCGGAGGTGTACGCGGAACTCGTCCAGCAGGGCGCTGTCCTTGCGGGCGTAGGCGATGAATATTTGTACGGCTTGGGCCATGAGTGGTGCAGGCTTGCGGTTGTGGGGCGTAAAGGTAGGAGATTTTGGGGATAAAATAAACCATAAGGCGCACAGGCAGCGGGAATCCGTACCGACTCCGCGGGCTGCTCATGTCGGCGAGTAAAATACAACATTTCAAAATGCTGAAAAAAAGCTATCTTTGTCAAGTAAATTGATCAGGATATGGCTGTAAATGAATCCATTCAACAGACGGCTCCACTCGTCCGTATCTTCAAAAAAGGCGAAGAACCTGACGACATTTTTTATTGGCTGTCTCGCCCGCCCATTGAACGCATCTGCGCTTTGGAGGAAATACGCAAACAATACAACGACTGGAAATATGGTACTGGACTCGAATTTCAAAGAGTTTATACAATCGTTAAACGCAAACGGGGTTAAGTATCTCGTTATTGGCGGTTTTGCGGTTGCTTATCATGGCTATCCCCGGTACACAAAAGACATTGACTTTTGGATATGGGCCTCGCCTGATAATGCGACCCGAGTGTTGCAAACGATTCGGGACTTTGGCTTCGGCTCACTCGGCTTGACAGAGGATGATTTTTTAGACACTACCAATGTGATTCAAATCGGCCAAGCGCCCAATCGAATAGATTTGATCATGGAATTGGAAGGCATGGACTTCGCCGAATGTTACGAACATCGGAGGGAAGTTACTTTTGAAGGAATCTCCCTTCATTTTATTGACCTTGACGACCTTATTGAAAGCAAACTTCTTGCTGGTCGGCGAAAAGATTTAGTTGATGTGGATGAATTGAAAAAGCAGAAGAAAAAAAAGAAAAGATGACTTTATACCGCCTTGCACGCCCCTGTTTTTCAAAAAACGCATAGCGCTCGCACCGGCATAGCCAGCAGCCCCGCTCGCGCGAGATTCCATCTCGTGCGACTATCCGGCGGGTTCTACCCGCCTTGCACATCCCTCATTTACTTCGGTTGCAAAAACGCATAGCCCTTATGCCTGCGGTAAGTATAGCCGCCAATGACGCACTTGGTCCGGGTCAGCAGTTCCAACTGCACCGTATCCGAGCCGCCCAGGCCGACGCGCGCCAGATACGTTTGGCCGTTCCTGCGCATCGGTTCTATATGGATAGGGTCGGTGTGGATCGGCACCGTTTCAGTCCTTTTGATTTCGTCGTTGTAAGGAAGAAAATATTCGAGCGCGTAATTCGAGTCCTTGTGAAAGGACCACCAGAGGATGTTTTCTTTCCAAAACTCATCCCTTGCGTCTTCCGGCACCCAGAACCCGTTGAGATGCTTGCGCACCTCCTCTAACCGACTCAAATCTACCGGCTTATCGTTTTTCACCACTACGAGATGGCGATCAGAGCCGGAGCAGGCCACGAGCAGCAGAAGCAAGAGCAACCATATTGGCCGTGAGGTGTAGTGCAGCCACTTATTTTTTGTATGTATGAAACAGAAAAAAGCGATCATGGTGCAAGTTATACTCGATAGCCAGTGGTTTGCGAATTTTAGTTTTTGCAAACCACTGGCTATCAGTTATCCCGATGAAAAATGGTTTATATTTTTTCGCAAACCATTTTTCATCGGGTATAAGTATTATGCGGACGTGAATCCGCCACATACCGTCAGATGGAATTTTGCACAGGCATAGTCAGCAGCCCCGTTTAGCCCCTTCCTTCCAAATATTTCCTCACTGCCCGCGCCACATTTTGCCCGTCCATCGCTGCCGAGATGATGCCGCCCGCAAAGCCCGCTCCCTCGCCGCAGGGAAACAAGCCCGCCACCTGATCGTGCATCAGCGTATCGGGGCGGCGCGGAATGCGCACCGGCGAACTGGTGCGGCTCTCTGTGCCGATTACATTGGCCTCGGAGGTGTAGTAGCCGCGCATTTTTCGCCCGAAATCCCGTACGCCCTGTTGCAATCTTTGGTAAATGAACGCGGGCAGAAGCTCATGCAGGGGCGCAGGCGTCAAGCCGGGAATGTACGAACCCGCCGGCAGGTATTTCGACAGGCGGCCCTCAGCAAAGTCGGTGAGCCGCTGGGCCGGAGCGCGCTGGCTGCCGTCGCCCCAGGCAAACATGGCCTGTTCTACTTCTTTTTGAAATTCCAGACCCGCAAACACGCCATGCCGGCTGTACACGGCTAAGTCTTCCAACTCTACCGCCACCACCACGCCGGAATTGGCATACGGAGAATCGCGCCGCGACATGGACATGCCGTTCACCACGATCTCGCCGGGGGCCGTAGCTGCCGGCACCACCAAGCCGCCAGGGCACATGCAAAACGAAAACACGCCGCGCCCGTTCACCTGCGTAATGAGTTTGTAACTGGCGGCAGGCAGGTGCTCCTCGCGGGGCGACTGCCGGTACTGCATCTCATCCACAAAGGCTTGCGAATGTTCGATGCGAACGCCCAGTGCAAAGGGCTTGGCCTCTAAGCGGACGCCGCGCCGGTGCAGCATGGCATACACATCGCGCGCAGAGTGGCCGGTAGCCAGAATGACGGCTTCCGCCAGATGCTCGTCGCGGTCGTTGACCACCACGCCCACAGCCCGGCCCTGATGCAGGATCAGATCGGTGACCCAACTGTCGAAATGCACTTCGCCGCCGTAGTGGAGGATGGTTTCGCGGATATTGGCCACAATCTGGGGCAGCTTGTTGGAGCCGATGTGCGGATGCGCTTCAACGAGAATCTCCGAAGTAGCGCCGTGTTCTACCAACAATGTCAGTGCTTTATGAATATCGCCGCGCTTGTGCGAGCGGGTGTAGAGCTTGCCGTCGGAATAGGTGCCGGCGCCGCCCTCGCCAAAGCAGTAGTTGGAATGGGGATGCACCACGCCGTCTTGCTGAATGGCCCTCAAATCGCGGCGGCGGGCGCGCACGTCCTTGCCACGATCAAACAGGATGGGCTTGATGCCCGCCTCGATCAACTCCAGCGCGGCAAAGTACCCGCCCGGTCCGGTTCCTACAATGATGACCGCCGGGGCCGTATCCACCGGGCGCAAAAGGCCCAGCAGCGCGGGTTCGGGCGTGTAAGGCTCGTCGGCAAACACGTCCACGCGCAAAATGACGATGGGGCGGCTGCCGCGCGCATCTATGGAGCGGCGCAGTACGCGCACGTCTTTGATTCGGGAGGGGTTCAGCCCTGACTTTTGGATGGCCCGTTGGCGGATCACCGCCGGATCGGCAGCTTCGGCGGGCAGCAGTTTGATTTCGAGTTCGCGGATCATGGCGCGCACTTATTCTTTGCCGGAGCGCGTCCAGATATGATCGCCGGTTTTTTGAAAACTGTCGGGCAGCATGATTTTGACCAAGACTTCCTCAGAACATTCGCCGGTTTTGGTTCTGATGGCGGCGCGCTGCATGTCTTTAGACTGAACGCGGAGTTGGTTGCCGTTGAGCAGGGCGCCGGCAGTCTGGTAACGGCCTTTGTCCACAAAATGCTTGAAGATGGATTCCGGGGCGTCCACTTTGCCCTTGGCGTTGATTTCCCACATTTCCACGGTGGTTTCGATGAGCAGCGCAGTGCCCGCCCATAGTTCCACCTCGTAGTTGTCTTTGATGTCGAACAGCACGGAGGCAATGCCGTTCAGATCGTAAGTCTGGTGCATCACGCGCCGCTGTTGCCCGAAGGCGGAAAGGCTGAGGAGGAGGAAGAGGAGGAAAAACAGTTGTCTTGTCATAGCAGGAAATTAATTCAACTTCAACACCTCCAAAAACGCCTTTTGCGGCACTTCTACTTTGCCGAACTGGCGCATTTTCTTTTTGCCCTCTTTTTGTTTTTCTAACAGTTTGCGCTTGCGGCTGATGTCGCCGCCGTAGCACTTGGCCGTCACGTCTTTGCGCATGGCCGAAATGGTTTCGCGGGCAATGATCTTGGCGCCCACGGCAGCCTGTATGGCGATGACAAACTGCTGGCGGGGCAGCAATTCCTTGAGCCGGGAGCAAATACCCCTGCCGAAACTCTCCGCTTTGGAGCGGTGAACGAGCGCAGAGAGGGCATCCACATTTTCGCCGTTGAGCTTGATGTCGAGTTTGACCAAGTCGGTGAGGCGGTAGTCTATGGGTTGGTAGTCGAAGGAAGCATAGCCGCGGGAGATGGACTTGAGGCGGTCGTAAAAGTCAAACACGATTTCGGCCAGCGGCATCTCAAAGGTCATTTCCACGCGGGTTTCCGTCAGGTAGTTCTGCTTGGTCAGGATGCCGCGCTTGTCCATGCACAGCGTCATGATGGTGCCGATGTACTCCGGTTTGGTGATGATTTGTGCCTGAATGAACGGCTCCTCGGCGTAGTCCAGTACCGTCGGATCGGGCATGTCCATCGGGTTGCGTACTATAAGGCTTTCGCCACGGCGGGTGAAGGCATTGTAGGATACGTTGGGTACGGTGGTGATCACGTCCTGATTGAACTCGCGCGAGAGGCGCTCCTGCACGATTTCGAGGTGCAACATACCGAGGAAGCCGCAGCGGAAACCAAAGCCCAGCGCTGCCGAGGATTCGGGTTCAAACACCAAAGAAGCGTCGTTGAGTTGCAGTTTCTCCAAGCTGTCGCGGAGGTCTTCAAAATCGTCGTTGTCCAAGGGGAAGATGCCTGCAAACACCATCGGTTTTACATCCTCAAAACCTTTGATCGGCTCGGCTGCCGGCGCCTGGAGGTGCGTGATGGTGTCGCCTACTTTGATCTCTTTCGACACCTTGATGCCGGTGATGACGTAGCCCACGTTGCCGGCGGCTAATTCTTTACCGGCCACATAATCCATTTGCAAAATGCCCACCTCATCGGCCTGATAATTGCGGCCGGTGTTCATAAACTGAATCTTGTCGCCATGGCGCAGGGTGCCGTTCATGATGCGGATGTTGGCAATGACGCCCCGAAACGAGTTGAAAATGGAGTCGAAAATCAATGCCTGAAGCGGCGCTTCGGGATCGCCTTTGGGCGCCGGAATGCGCGCTACAATGGCTGCCAAAACATCTTCCACGCCCTGCCCGGTACGACCGCTCGCCAGCAGAATTTCCTCCCGCTTGCAACCAATGAGGTCTATGATCTGGTCCGAAACCTCGTCCACCATGGCGCTCTCCATGTCAATTTTGTTGAGCACCGGAATGATCTCCAAATCGTGTTCGATGGCGAGATACAGGTTGGAAATGGTCTGAGCCTGAATGCCTTGCGACGCATCCACCAGCAACAAAGCGCCCTCGCAGGCAGCAATGGAGCGCGACACTTCGTAGGAAAAGTCCACGTGGCCGGGGGTGTCTATCATGTTGAGCGTATAGCGCTCGCCGTCGGTGTGCAGGTAAGACATCTGGATGGCGTGGCTCTTGATGGTGATGCCGCGCTCGCGTTCCAGATCCATGTCGTCCAAGGTTTGTTCCTTCATGTCGCGGTGCGAGAGCGTTTTGGTTGTTTCCAAAAGCCTGTCTGACAGGGTGCTCTTCCCGTGGTCAATGTGTGCGATGACGCAAAAATTTCTGATATTCTTCATAGGGCGCAAAGATACGGCGAAATGCAAATACATAATGAATGATAGGAAAACATTTTACCTTTCGCCAATGGAAGCAAAAACGTTTTACCTGCTGTGTTTCATCTGGACGGCCCTCGCCCTCCTTTTGGTGCCCATTCAATTATTCATCGCGGCGCCGTACGGGCGGCACGTCAAATCTACCTGGGGGCCGCTCATCAACAACCGCTTAGGCTGGATGATCATGGAAATCGTGTCTCCCTTAGCCATGCTGGGCTGGATGTGGAGCGGCGCGCCGGCGGCATCCGGCATGTTGTACTTTCTGATGAGCCTCTGGGGGCTGCATTACCTCAACCGGAGCATCATTTTTCCGCTGCGGCTGCACACCGCAGGCAAACGCATCCCGATTTCCATCGTGCTGTCGGCGGCATTTTTCAACTCCGTCAACGGCTTTCTCAACGGCTATTGGTGGGGGCATTTCGCGCCGCCTTACCCTCCTGAATGGGTAACAGACCCCCGATTTATGATCGGCGCGGCACTGTTTGTCATCGGCGCATATATCAATCACCGGGCCGATGCCCTCCTCATCGCCCTCCGAAAACCGGGCGACAGCGGCTACTACATACCACAGGGTTGGCTGTTTCGCTACATTTCATGCCCCAACCACTTCGGCGAGATATTAGAATGGTGCGGCTTTGCGCTCATGGCCTGGAATCTGCCCGCACTCAGTTTCGCCATCTGGACGGCGGCCAACCTCATTCCGCGCGCATTGGCCCACCACCGTTGGTATCGTTCGCATTTCGACGATTATCCGTCAGAACGCAAAGCGGTGATTCCGGGAATATTATAATTTTTTTTGACTGGGGCGTGCCGGCGCTCTGACTGCCTGCAATGTCCGGGCAACGTCAGGTGGCGCCGTCGGGTGCCTCAGTCGCTCCTCGGGTCGCTCCCTTCGGCCCCCTCACGCATGCAAACCGATAACGCTCATTGGATCGCGGAGACTCCACCCTCCCTCACAGCACCATCTTCTCTATCGGGATCACCAAAATACCCTGTGCGCCCAATCGCTTCAGTTCATCAATCACTTCCCAAAATGCCTCTTCCGGGATGACCGAATGCACGCTGCTCCAGCCCTCATCCACCAATGGCAGCACAGTGGGGCTTTTCATGCCCGGCAGCACCCGCGCTATGTCGGGGATGGCGCTGTTGGGCGCATTGAGGAGGATGTACTTATTGGCCGAGGCGTTTTGTACGGCATGGACTCTGAAAAGTAATTTGTTCAGAATGAGCCTTTTGTCTTCGCTCAGTTCCGGGTGACTGATGAGCACCGCCTGGCTGCGCACCACCACTTCCACTTCTTTGAGGCCGTTCATCAGCAGAGTGCTGCCCGTACTCACGATGTCGAAAATGCCGTCGGCCAGACCGATACCCGGCGCTATTTCCACACTGCCGCCAATTTCTTCCACCGTTGCCGAAATGCCCCGTTCTTCAAAAAAACGACTCAGAATGCGCGGATAACTGGTCGCCACTCTTTTGTGCTGAAAATATTCCGGCCCGGCATAGTGCTCGTCTTTGGGAATGGCCAGCGACAGGCGGCATCCGGCAAAACCGAGCTTTTGTACTTCTACCACATTTTTGCCTTTTTCCCACACTTCGTTTTCGCCCAGAATGCCCACATCGACCACACCCTGTTCCACATACTGCGGAATGTCGTCATCGCGGAGGTACAGCACCTCGACGGGAAAATTGGAAGCCTCGGTTTTGAGTTTGCGGTCGCCCGAAGGCAGATGAATACCGCACTCTTTCAGTAGTTGCAGCGATTTTTCACTGAGCCGTCCGCTCTTTTGGATGGCAATTTTCAGGATACTCATGCTTGATTTTGTTGGGAAAGCGCACCCGCGGACGAAATGACGGAAAAGATTACATAGGGGCGAGAAAAAAATAAAGTGATCATTTTCGCCAAAGGATTAGATAAG
>DDUV01000057.1:109107-125216 GCA_002344975.1 Saprospiraceae bacterium UBA2329
CATTTATTTTTGCCCCACTACATAGCCTCTACATGCCGGGCAAAATTGTCCAAAATGGCCTGCCAGCCGGCGCGCTGCATGTCGTGCGGATGTATGCCTTCCGCTTCAAAAACCTCCACTATTTCCGTCCGCTTGCCCTTTCCTTTGAAGGTGATTTTTACTTTTCTGCCGTCTGCAACAACGTATTCAATGCTTCTGTTGTGGACAATTTTTTCGTATTCGCCTTCAAAATCAAACTTGGCACTGCCATCTTTGGCGGCCATCGTGTAGCTGAACCGGCCTCCGGAGCGCAAGTCGTTGGAAGCTGCCGGGCAATGCCAGTCGTCGGAGGCGTGATTCCATTGCATGATGTTGGCCGGCGAGGTCCAGTATTTCCATACCTTGTCTATCGGTGCTTTTACAGTCGTCCTCACCTCTATTTTCGTCTTTTTCAGCGGTCGCCGAAGTTGCCGGATGATGATCTTTTTCATTTGCATCATATTGGCGGCAGCGCGGCGGGCTTTCTCAGGATCAGGGTCGGCCAGGGCTTTGGTGAGCGCGGTGGGTACCACCTGCCACGACACGCCAAAGGGGTCTTTGAGCCAGGCGCACATACTTTCTTCGCCTCCGCCGGCCGTGAGTTGCTCCCAGAAATAGTCCACCTCGCGTTGGTTTTTGCAAGTCACCACGAACGAAAACGCCTCGTTGAAACTGTATTTCTGATCGGGCATGGGGTTGTCCATAGCAATGAAAGTCTGACCGGCTAAGCTAAACTCGGCGTATTGCAGCGAATCTTCCGGCCCCGCGCCGCCCGCTTCGTACCGCGATAACATTTTGATGGAGGAATCATCGCCGAAAACTTCGCAATACCGTTGAATGGCAGCCTCGGCCCGTAGGCGTTGCGGCCCCGTGAACAAAAAGGACGGCACTATACCAGGCCGGGCGCTGTCGGGGCTGCTCATCGTGACTTGCCAGGTGAGGCCGAAACGATCCTGCACCCAGCCATACAAGGCGCTCCAGGGGTATTTTTGCAGCGGCATCAGTTCGGCGCCGTCTTTGGCAAGCTGCTTCCAGATGCGCTTGGTTTCTGCTGTTGTTTTGCAGGTGACGGTGAACGAAATGGAGGGATTGAAACGGAACGCAGGGCCTCCGTTGAGGGCGTTGATTTCATATCCCATCAAAGAAAAACGAACGATTTGGACGCCGCCGGTATGCCTGACGACTTCCAAAATTTTCGATTTTTTGAACACCGAAGTATAAAACCCGGCGGCCTCCTCTGCCTGATGATCGTACCAGAGAAACGGCGTTATTTTCTGCTTTTTGGCCATGGTGAGGGATGCTTAGGTGGATGAAATGTTCTGAGTGCGCGGCTCGTAGCTTTTGTGACATGTTTAGGCAGATTTACCACGCTCCTCCTCTACCCGAAAACGCACGATGCGCTCAATCAAATCCAAGGGCATCGGTTGGTCGAGGGGGAATTGCACGGAGCCTTTGCCCTGCTTGTATTTCGATAGTTCCGCCTCGAAAGCCGTATGCCCGCTCGGTGTGGCGTACAATCCGATGTGGTTTTTAAAACCCGCAAAATGCACCAGATTTCGCCCCTTGTACCTGAAAGTAGGAATGGCATACCGGATGGTTTCTTCGGCATCGGGCACGATGTTTCGGATGGCGGCTCTTACTTGCTGTAACACGACCTGCACTTCTACCGGAAACCCGGCAATGTAGGCGTCTATTGTACTGACATTCTTCATGATACAAGACTATAGATTATCTAAAAGCTACAAACTTCTACCCCGCCAAGAGCTTGAGGCTTGCCGCTTACGGCCTGTAGCCGTTCCTACCCCGTCCCCCTACTGTTTCTCCTCGCAATTAAACATCCAGCGAATCCCGAACCGGTCGGTGCAACTGCCATAATAAGCGCCCCAAAACGTATCCTGCAACTCCATTTCCACTACGCCGCCATCCGACAGCGCGCCAAACAAGCGGCGGGTTTCCTCGCGGGTGTCCGGTGAGAGATTGATATATACATTATTGCCGATTTTTACTTCAAAGCCCATAGACTCCGGCGCATCAGACCCCATCAACATAAATGCACCGCCCAATATCGGCAAGGATACATGCATGACAAGGTTCCGGTCGGTCTCCGGCATGGGCGGCATCCCTTCCTGCGGCGGCATATCTCCGAAACGGCTGATTCCTCCATCAAACTCGCCTCCGAAAATGGATTGGTAATACAAAAAAGCGGCTTCTGTGTGCCGGGGGAAATTGAGGTAAATGCTGACGTTGGCCATGATTTTGGATGTTTTTTGTTAAAAATTGTTTTAAAATCTTCGCAAAACTAAGTCTTTGTTTTCAAGGGCCAAACATTTTAGTTGATTTTTTAAATTTTTTGTGTTAAAATTAAAATACTCAACCCTACTACTCCACATCGCTACCATCGGGTATATGTCATTGAAAACAATACGACTGCTTCCGCCATCGGGCTGATGTGCATGTTGACGGTAAACTTGGCTATCTTTTTCATCCATCCTATATTTAAGGCTTAAAGATTGCAACCGTTCCATCCCGCCAAGAGCTTGCAGCCTGCAGCTTACGGCCTGCAGCCGTTCTTACCTTGTTCCCAGCCACCAGCCGTTCCATCCCGCCAAGAGCTTGCAGCCCGCAGCTTACGGCCTGCAGCCCCGCTCCTACCCCGTTCCCTATCTCAGCACCATCACATCCCCCCGAAACACCTCCACCTCCCCATCCACAAATTCAATCTCCGCCACCCACACAAAAATTCCGGGATTCAAATGGCGGCCCCGTACTGTGCCGTCCCAGCCTGCCGCCGGATCATTGGGCGACAAGTCCGTTTGCCGGAACACCATGCCCCCGCTGCGGTCAAACACGCTGAAACTGCGCACTATGCTCACATCCGAGCCGCTGAAAACCAGAAAGCGGTCGTTGTAGCCGTCCTCATTGGGCGAAAAAGCATTGGGGACAAATACCCGCCGCGTCTTGTCCACCATGATCCACACCACATCCGAAACACTGCAAAACGAGAGCGTATCAAAAACCGTCACCGTATAAGCCGCGCCCACCAATGGCCGCACGCTCAGTTCTTGCGCCGTGCCCGGCAAATCGCCCTCGGAGGAGGTCCAACTGAACACCGGGGCCGGACTGTTGGTCTCCGCGCTCAGCAACACCGAATCGCCCAGAGGCAATAAGAGGTCTTCGCCCAGCGATACCGTGAGTACCGGCGGAGCGTCTACCGTGGCCGGAAAAGGATAAGTGCAGCCGCGCTCATCGCGTATGCGCACATCGTAGCTGCCCGGCAACAGGCCTGTAAACAAAGGCGCCGAGCCAAAACCCGCGCCGTCTTTCGAGTAGCTGTACGCGCCGGTGCCGCCCCGCACATTTTCAATAAAAATAGCGCCGCCCTGCGCGATGTTGCGACAGTTGACGTGCTCTATCTCCAAGCTTGCCGTGATGAGATCGGGCTGAGCGAGGGCGTAGCTGCCTGAACCTTCGCAACCCAATTCATTGCTCACCGTCACCGAGTACAGACCAGCGTTCAGCCCTGTGTTCTCGCGGGCAGCAGCGCCATTGCTCCATCTATATGAGAAGACCGTGCCGGGGCCCATGGGCTGTGCAGCCAACACGCCGTCGGAATCGCCGAAACAAGTAACGGGTCTGTCTTCGGTAATACTCACTGTCACCGGAGCGGCAGGTTGCTGCACAAAAATGCTCGACACATCTTCGCAGCCGTCCGCGTTGGTCACGGTCACATCGTAAAAACCGGTGGCGAGTTGCATGGCCTCTTGCGCGGCATCGCCGTTGCTCCAGGCATAGCCGATGGGGTTTCCGTTGGTACTCACCGTGGCGCGCCCATCGTTGCCGCCAAAACAGGTCACGCTTTGCAGCACCGAAGCCGCAGCGATGAATTCCGCCGGCTCTCCGATTTCTATGACCTGCGAAGTGCGGCAATTGTTGGCATCCGTCACGCTCAGGCGATAGCTGCCCGCGCACAGTCCGCTGATTTGTGGGCCTGCGGCTTGCGGCCCGCTCCAGGCGTACAGGTAGGCGCCCGTTCCGCCGGTGACCGCCACATTCATCATTCCATCGCAAAAACTGAAGCACGATGCGCTGTCGGCCTGCAACACCGCAATGGCCAAAGCCGGTGGTTCCGACACCGTAGCTATGACGGTGGCCTGTGCAAAAACATCGCTCACCGTGATGCGGTAATCGCCCGCCCGCAGCCCCGGTATGGTCACTGCCTGCCCCTCGGCGCCGATGGTTCCGTTGCCCGAAGCACTGCCGCCCACCTGCTGCCAGATATACTGGTAGGGCGCCCAGCCTTCCTGCACCGACAGCGTAACGACGCCGTCCGCATCGCCGGCACAAAGCAGGAGATTGCCCGAAGCGGTGGGTTGCAGCGGCAGTATTTCATCTATAAAAATGTCTTCCACCTGCGAGCAGCCGAAGCCGTCGGTCACCGTTACCGAGCAGGTCTGATTGCCGGGTAGAGCAACTGCCTGAGGGCCGGTTTCGCCGTTGCACCATTGGTAGGTAAAACCGCCCGTTCCGCCCGATGCGCTTGCCGTAGCCACGCCGTTGTTGGAACCCGCGCCGAAAGCAGGCAGGTTTTGGCTCAGTAGCAAAGTGATGGGCGGCAACACGGTGAGCGAGGTGTTGACGATGCTGTCGCAACCGGCAAAAACTTGTATGGTATCGGCATACAGGCCCGATTGGGTATAAATGGAATTGCCCACCTGAAGGCTGGTACCCGCGCAAATACTCACATTTTGGCTGGTGATAGGCGTAATGTCCCCTGCATCGCTGACGCGCAAGGAAAAAATGCCGCGCCCGCCTGCTCCGAACCCGTCAAACATGACCCAGTAGGGTTGGCCGGGATAGAGACAACTGACCTGAATGCTCTCGTCGTTGGTGCTGCCGTCAAACCGGCTGGCAACGTGCAGTAACTGGCCCGAACAAGTATTATTGGACGACGCAAATACCGCCAACTGGATGGTCCAGGGTGCAATGGTCACATCGCTGATGCCTTCGATGAGGACGTGGCCGGAGGGCGGCGCGGTGAACTGAAACCACACGGAGGCCTGCACCGAAAATGCCGGCACGAAAGGATCATTGACACTGGTGGCGCAAAAACTGGCCCGCTGGCCGGGCGTTTCCACCGAACCTCCGGGCGGCACCGCGCCGAGGTTTTCAGCGCCACAGGGAGCGTCGGCAGCTTCGGGAACGGCTACGCTGCGCACCTGAAACCCGAAATCGCCCTGGAACCCGCCCGGCACGATGAAGTCGCCGTCAATGAGTACAAAGTAGGTGGTATTGGGCAGTGGGCACCAGAGGTCCAAGCGGCTGTCGGGATTGTTCCAGTCGGCTACGGCGCGGGTAAAGAGCATGGCGCCGTTGCAGGTATTGTTGGTGGAGCGATACACGGCGATCTGGGTGTCCATATTGTCGCCGGTATTTTGGGGGTCGTCGCGGGCTTCGAGGATGATGAGCGAACCGGGGTCTGGGCCGGTGGTGAAGGTAAACCAGACGCCGTACTCGTTGTTCCAGCCCGGCACGAAGAGCAGCGGATTGGGTTCGTTGGCATTGGTAGCACAGCGGTTGTGGTAGCCGCCGAGGGAAGCGTCGCCCAATTGCTGCCCGAAATTGAGCGTGCCGAGATGGATGGGGGTGCAGATATTGTCGTAAGCCACCAAAGGCGAGGGCGTGGTGGTGATGGTAAAACTGACGCTGCCGCCGGAACTGAGGCCTGCGGGCAGGGCGAGGGTATAATTGGCGCTGCCGGATGCGGGTATGGCGAAGTCTTGGCAGATGGTTTCGGCACATTCCTCGGTGATGAGGCAGGTGAAAGGCAAGCCGTCGTTTTCAAAAGCGCGGAAACAGAGGTTCAACTGGGCCGGCACATCAGCGGGGCAGTTGTAAGTGGCGGTATATTGGGTATTGGGCAGGGCCGTCCAGCAGTTGCCGATGCGCGGGTAGGTACTCCAGCCCTGGTTTTCGATGTTGACGCGCCACATAGGGTCGGGCGGGGAGAGGAGGTCGGTGCAGGTGGTAGTAGCGTTTCCGCTGTTGATGACCACGCTGACGGTGACTTGGGCACGGGCCGCCGAAATACCGGCAAACAGGAACAAAAAAGTAAGAAAAACTGAGCTTGTTTGGGTAAAAAATGGACGCATGAGCAAGGATGGTTTTTGTCAAAAATACTTATTGGAACGACTGTTGCCTGTTGGAATGGCTGCTGGCTGCCGGCCTCTGGCTTGTAGCTTGCGGCTCGTAGCCTGCGGCCTTGAAAAAGAATTCCAAAGCAGTTGCCGAAACATGGAGATGAGAAGATGCGGTTGCTATACCCGGCAGGCATAACGATGCGAGCGGGCGGTTTAGTTTTTATCTCCCCAATTTCCCTGCCCGTACGCCCCATATCGGCCGGGCAAGGCATAACCAAGCTTGAACAAAAGAGGCTTTGCCGACGCCATTTTTCAAATAATGACCGTTTTAGATACTACTTTAGCTACCCCGTCAACTACATTTTTCCTAACTTGCGCCTTTCGGGATAGAAACCGTGTCGGAATGAAAAACCTTACAGACTTATTAGGCAGAATGCTGCTTTCGTTCATATTCCTGTATGAAGCCTACGATATAGCGAGTTATGTGCATCATACCAAAGGCGTGATGATGCAATACGGCATTGTGTGGAGGCAGGAACTGCTGATTTACGGCGCCATCACTTTTTTGTCTGTCGGCGGCCTGATGATCCTGAGCGGCTATCGGGCCAAGCTGGGCGCTTTTTTGCTGTTGCTCTATTGGTTGCCCGTGACGGTCATCGTTCATGCCTTCTGGAAACACCCGCCCGGCGATACATACCGCTGGGAGGCCATGAAATTCATGCAAAACATAGCCATTGCCGGCGGCCTGCTCATGGTGATGGCCAATGGAACCGGCGCCTGGGCCATTAAAAGAATTTTTGCCACTGCGAGGGTCAGGGGAGTGTAAGTAGTTATATATTTGCATTTTTTTAATCAATCCAATTTCGTCGTGATCAAAGCTGTCATCGTAGAAGATGAGGAGAAAAGCCTCATCAACCTCCGCAACATGCTGGCCAAGGAGTGCCCGCAGGTAGAAATCATCGGAGAAGCCCGCAAGGTAGAAGAAGCTGTGGATTTGTTGAGCGATCCGGCCATCAAACCCGATGTGGCGTTTTTAGACATCCGCCTGCCGGACGGCTTGGTTTTTCAACTGCTAAACCAGGTAAAACCCGTTGATTTTGAGGTTATTTTCGTCACGGCTTTCGATCAATACGCCATTCGGGCCTGCGAGTACAGCTCCATCGGCTACATCCTCAAACCGATTGACCCCGACCGGCTCAAGGATGCCGTAGCGCGCATTCGCCCGCGTCAGAACAACCAGATCGAATCGCGTTTGGACGTTTTTTCTCATGCCTACAACAACCCCAATGCCTTCACCAAACTCAGCGTTTTCGGATTGGACGGCATCTACTTCGTCAACATCAAAGATGTCATTCGCTTAGAAGCGGAAGACAACTACACGCATATTTTTATGCACACAGGCGAGCGCATCACGGCCTCCAAAACCATCAAATCTTACGAAGACCTGCTCACGCCTATGAACTTTTTCAGGGTGCATAAACGCCACATCATCAACCTCAACTTTATGCGAAAATTTGTGCGCACCGACGGCTATATCGTCATGGAAGATACTGCAAAAATTGAAGTATCGAGGCGCAGAAGGCCTGCTTTTGTTGAGCAAATGCGCAAGCTCCAGCAGGTCTATTGAGCTATTATGAATAAAAAAATGTATTGTACTCAGACCTGCACGCTTGCTTGAACGCATCTTTGTGCGTACCTTTGGCAACGAAAATTTGAGGAGCAGGTAATCATTTACACACAAGACTCAATCTTTTACTATGGGAAAGGATAAAAAAACCTTGGACGAACTCAAGGACGACCTGAAAACGATCAACAAACGCGATCAGGAAAAGGTACGAGGCGGCAGTTCCGACAAGGAAAAAGATAAAGATAAAAGAAAATGGGACAGCGGTCTGGGAGGTATTGTGCCTCAGTAAAGACCCGCTTTTTTGTCCGGCCATCCAAAGGGACTGCTCCAAACACGGGCAGTCCCTTTGTTGTTTCATGTACCGAGTTCACACAGCATCACACCGAAAACAATGACGACAGCAACAGCCAAACCGATACCTGCCAAGCAGTTGGAAAAAAAATTGGCCAAGGAACCCCATCCCTTGCGCAGAATGGAGTTGTTGGATAAAATCACCGCACATTACATTTATACTTATACAGAAGGAGCATTGGAGTATCTTGCCGAGTTGGAGCAGATTTTGCAGGAATGGCCTCAACTCGATTTACAATTGAACTACCACTATCATCGGGCGGTGGTGGAAAACCAGTTGTACCATTTTCAGGAGGCCGCCCAGCATTGCCTCGATGCCTTGATTCTGGCCGAAGAGCAGGGCGACACTTATCGCAGGGTAGAGCTGTACATTGATTTTGCAGGCATACAAATGAACCTCAATCGCTTTGCAGACGCTGCCGACTGGTTGGACAAAGCGCAAAAAATGCTGCGACAGTGGCCCGACGAGCGCCTCTCCTCGCGCTACAAATGCCGGGAGGGCTTCCTGCAATTGCATTACGGCGACCTGAGCGCAGCTACCGAACTGCTCTTGGATGCCGACAAATCTATCCTCAGACTTTCGCCGCTTCAACTCAAGGATCATTTTTTTCTCTCCTTGATTTACAGTGGATTAGGTACCGTGTATGAGCGCAGCGGCGACATGGAGCGCAGTGTGGAGGCTTACCGGAAGGTGGTGAAAACCTGCGAGACTACCGGCATCCAGGCGCGGATGGACTGGCACTACCTCAAGCTCGGCGCCGGGCTGATGGCCCTGAGCGAGTACGAAGAGGCGGAGTCATTTTTTGAAAAAGTGCTGCACTTGGGCAGTCAGGCCGGAGCATCTGCAAGAGCCGGGGCGCTGGGCAATCTGGGGTATTGCCGGTTTCAGCGCAAGCGTTTTGATGAAGCCCTCGATCTGTTTCAGCAGGCCGAAGACCTTTTTAAAACCAAACCCGCCGATGCCGCCGCGTACAATTTTTCCATCATTGAGGGCTGGCGGGGCCGTTTGTATGCCGAAACCGGGCAAACCCGCAAAGCCAAAGAACACTTTGCCAAAGCGGTCGAATTTGCCCGTCAGAATGAAGACTACAAACAGATTTCGAGCATCTGTCGCGATGTGGCCGCGTTTTATGCCGCCCGCCGGGATTATAAAAATGCCTACGAATTTCAGTTGATTTACGATCAAATGGCCGAGCGCTACCGGGAGCAGATCAACCAGCAACGCCTCATGGAGCTTGAAGTGCGCTATGAGGCCGAAAAGAAAAAACAGGAGGCTGAAATGCTCAAATTGCAGGCCTCCAAACTACAACTCAAGGCCCTGCGCGCCCAGATGAACCCCCACTTCATGTACAATGCGCTCAATGCCATTCAGCATTTTATCACCTCCAACGAAACCGCTGCGGCATCCAAATATCTGGCCCGTTTTGCCCAGCTCATGCGCCGCAGTCTGGAGTATTCTGATCTGGAATTCATTGCCTTAGAAAAAGAAATTGAGTTTTTGGAAGACTACCTCTTCCTCAACGAAAAACTGCGCTTCGAGGGGCGTCTTCAGTATCGCATCAGTGTGGACGACGACATCGAAGAGGACATCAGCGGCGTGCCGGCCATGATTGTGCAGCCTTATGTGGAAAACGCCCTCGAACACGGCTTGCGCATCAAAGAGCACGGCACGGTGGAGGTGCGTTTTTCATTGTTTGACGAAGACACCATTCTTTGCACCGTAGAAGACAACGGCATCGGGCGGGAAAAGGCCCGGCAAATGCAGAAGGCCAGCGGCTACTTCAACGATCACCGCTCGCGGGGTACCAGCATCACTCGCAAGAGGCTGCAACTACTGCACCAGTCGAAGCAAAACAAGGGCATTTTTGTGCGCATCATTGACCTTCGGGACGAAAGCACCGGCGAAGCTGCCGGCACTCGTGTGGAGATCAAAATCCCGATTCGGGAGGTTTCGGGGCGGGGCGAGTGAGGTTGTGGCTACAGATGTTCCGAACGCTGCGGAGCTGCGCTCTTCTTTTTCGCCTTGAGCCTTTTTACAGTCCGGATACTATAAGCCGCTCTAATGTCTTTTTAGCCTGCCCGCTCACAATACTCTCCCTGGCCTCCGCCATACAATCCTCTACGGAGCGTTCGGGGTGAAAACAGTGAATGGCCATGCCGGCGTTGGCACACACCACTTCTGTCTGAGCCGGCGTGGCCCGGTTGTCCAACACCGCCAGAAAAATTTCAGCCGCTTCCGCTTCGGTATCCCCTCCAAACAAGTCTTCGGGCGCTACGCCGGCAGCGCCGATGTCTTCGGGGGCCAAGGTTTGCTCGCCTGTATTGCGATACACTTTGAAGGGGCCGGTGAGCGAGATTTCGTCGTAGCCGTCCAATGCGTAAATGATGATGAAGCGGCGCCCGGTTTCCTGCATGACGTACTGATACAGGCGGGCAATTTCCAGCCCCGAAGTGCCGAACAAGTTGTGCGTGGGCTGCACCGGATTGACCAATGGCCCCAGCAGATTGAAGATGGTTTTCATACCCATTTGCCTGCGCACGGGCGCCACCTCTTTGAGTGCAGGATGGAACAAGGGCGCATGTAAAAAGCAAAGCCCCGCCTCGTCCAATTGCCGCCTCAGCACATTGGTGTCATTGGTAAATTGGTAGCCCAGCGCGCTGAGCACATTGGAAGAACCCACCGCCGAGGATACGCCGTAGCTGCCGTGTTTGGTCACTTTGTAACCCGCGCCGGCCACTACCACCGCCGAAAGCGTGGAGATGTTGAACGTGTTTTTATGGTCGCCGCCGGTACCCACAATATCTATACTTTGCAAGCCGTCCAGATGAAACGGAACGGCCAAATGCAGCAGCGCATCCCGGAAGCCGAGCAGTTCATGCACTGATGGGGGGCGCATCTGATACACGGTGATGAAAGCGGCTACCTGCACCTCATTGTGCGCGCCGGCAGCGATTTCGGTGAGTACCGCAGCGGCTTCATCCCGGCTCAGGTATTCGTGGTCAAACAGTCTGGCGAGTGTTGTTTTCATATAAGTTTCAGAGAATGTGTCGGGCCGCAAAGGTAAGTACAAGTTTCGGTTTGCCCGCGCTGGAGCCGAGTCGTGGGATACTCTTGCGAAAAGCGCCCTCTCCATTCGGCAGGTCTCAGTAATTATTCCGACATTTGCGGGAGTTCCTGATTTTGATACACAACGAATGACCGCAGCAACAGCATCTTACGAAACCGTCATCGGCTTGGAGGTACACGTTCAGCTCGCCACGCACAGCAAAGCCTTTTGTGGCGACGACGCTTCATTCGGGGGAGGCCCCAACACCCACGTCGGAGCCATCTCACTGGGGCATCCGGGTACTTTGCCCATGCTCAACCGGCGTCAGGTGGAATTTGCCGTGCGGCTCGGCCTGGCGCTGGGCAGCCGCATCAACCCGCGCAATGCCTTCGACCGCAAAAACTACTTCTACGCCGATTTGCCGAAAGGCTACCAAATTACACAAGACCGGCAGCCCGTTTGCATCGGCGGGGCTTTGGAAATACGCGTCGGCCATCAGTCCAAATCGGTGCGCATCCACCATATCCATATCGAGGAAGACGCCGGGAAAAGTATGCACGATCAGGACGCGCACAACTCGCTCATAGACCTCAACCGGGCCGGTGTGCCGCTGTTGGAAATCGTGACCGAACCCGACCTCCGTTCCGGCGAAGAAGTGGATGCGTTTATGACCGCCATGCGCCGATTGGTGCGGTATTTGGAAATCAGCGACGGCAATATGGAGCAGGGTTCCATGCGCTGCGATGTCAACGTTTCGGTGCGGCCACAGGGCGAAACCCGCTTCGGCACCCGCTGCGAGGTCAAGAATCTCAACTCGATGAAATTTGCCCGTCAAGCCATTGATTATGAGACACAAAGGCAGGTAAACCTCATCGAATCGGGCGGTCAGGTGGAGCAAAACACCCTGCATTTTGACCCCGCTACCGGCATCACTTCGCCCCTGCGTAGCAAAGAAGACGCTCACGATTATCGCTATTTCCCCGATCCCGACCTGCCGCCGGTGGTTTTGGATGAGGCTTATATCGAAGGGGTGCGCGCCCAAATGCCGCCCCTGCCGCAGCAACTTTTTGAGCAATTTACACAGCAATACAATCTGAGCGAGTACGATGCCGCCCTGCTCACCGAGGAAAAACCGGTAGCTTTGTATTTTATTGAATTGTGTCGCCATACGCCGCATGTCAAGGCCGCCGCCAATCTCATTATCAATAAAATAATGCCCTGGCGCGACGAACATAAAGCAGGCATAGAGGCGTACCCGGTCTCGCAGGAGCGCCTCGCAGGGATGTTGGAGTTGGTGGCAGGAGGGCAGGTGAGCAACACGGCAGCCTGGCAAAACCTGTTGCCCGCCATGATGGAAAAACCGGAATCGGGCGCGCCGGAACTGGCGCAAATGCTGGGCTTGCTGCAAACGAACGACGAAAGTTTCCTTTCGGAAATCATAGATCAGGCATTGGCCGCCAACCCGAACAAAGTGGCCGAATACCGCAAGGGCAAAAAAGGCTTGCAGGGATTTTTTATGGGCGAAATCATGCGGCTCTCGAAAGGCAAAGCCGACCCGAAAGCCGCTACTCCATTGTTGTTGCAAAAACTCGACGCGTCATGATGTTTGAAAACCAGGACGATCTGAAGCGCTACTACTCCATCGGGGAGGTGGCCGAACTGTTCGATGTTTCGCGCTCGCTCATCCGCTATTGGGAGGCTGAGTTCGACAACATCCGTCCGCAAAAAAATGCCCGGGGCGAACGGCGCTACACCAAGGCCAATATCGAGCAAATCCGATTAGTGTATGAATTGGTCAAAGAGCGAGGCTTCACCATTGCCGGCGCCCGGCAGGAACTGAAAGAGCGCCGCGAGTACCGCCGGGAGCGCGACGCCGTTGTCGGCAGGCTCAAAGAACTGCGCGGTTTTTTGGAAAAATTGGCGCGGCAATAAAGTTAAATTTCTGTGCGTAGTGAAGAGGTGACTACGGGTTGCGACCCAGGCTGAGTCACCCCTTCACTAAACTACCCAAATAAACATATTTAATTTACACTGCAATAAGGCCGAATCGCTAACTTTACGATTCCATTTTCAAAAGCAACATCTATATGAAACGCCCTGATTTCAGCCAGATAAACTGCCGCCGGCCGGAGAGCCTCCAACAACCGTCTGCATCGCAGGAATGGCCCACCGCCGAGCACATTCCCGTCAAATCGGCCTATACGCCTGAAGACCGGCAGGGGCTTTCCCATCTGCACTTTGCCGCCGGACTGCCGCCCTACCTGCGCGGCCCGTATGCCTCCATGTACACCGTGCGGCCCTGGACGGTGCGCCAATACGCGGGGTTCTCTACTGCCGAAGCCAGCAACGCCTTTTATCGCCGCAATCTGGCTCAGGGCCAAAAAGGACTCTCCGTGGCCTTCGACCTCGCCACGCACCGGGGCTACGATTCCGACCACGAGCGCGTGACCGGCGATGTGGGCAAGGCCGGCGTAGCCATTGATTCTGTGGAAGATATGAAAATCCTCTTCGATCAGATTCCGCTGGGCGAAATGTCGGTTTCCATGACCATGAACGGCGCGGTACTGCCCATCATGGCGTTTTACATTGTGGCGGCGCAGGAGCAGAGCGTCGCATTGGACCAACTGAGCGGCACCATCCAGAACGACATTCTCAAGGAGTTCATGGTGCGCAATACCTACATCTACCCGCCGGGGCCGTCCATTCGCATTATCGCCGATATTTTCGCCTACACGGCCCGGCACATGCCCAAGTTCAACTCCATCAGCATCAGCGGTTACCATATTCACGAGGCCGGTGCGCCTGCCGACATCGAGCTGGCCTACACGCTGGCCGACGGCTTAGAGTATATTCGCGCCGGGTTGAAAGCCGGACTTAAAATTGACGAGTTTGCGCCGCGCCTCTCGTTCTTCTGGGCCATTGGTATGAATCATTTTATGGAAATTGCCAAAATGCGCGCCGGGCGAATGCTCTGGGCCAAATTGGTCAAACAGTTCGACCCGCAAAACGCGCAGTCTATGGCCTTGCGCACGCACTGCCAGACTTCCGGCTGGAGTCTCACTGAGCAAGACCCTTTCAACAATGTAGCCCGCACCTGTGTGGAGGCACTCGCAGCGGCTCTGGGCGGCACCCAATCGCTGCACACCAACGCCTTGGACGAGGCCATTGCCCTGCCCACGGATTTCAGTGCCAAAATAGCCCGCGACACCCAGCTCTACCTACAGCGCGAAACAGAGATCACCCGCGTGGTGGACCCCTGGGGCGGCTCGTACTACCTCGAACGCCTCACGGATCAACTCGCCCGCCGCGCCTGGGAATTGATTCAGGAAGTAGAAGAACTGGGCGGCATGGCCAAAGCCATCGAAAACGGCCTGCCCAAGCTCCGCATCGAGGAGGCTGCCGCCCGCAAGCAGGCCCGCATTGACGGCGGCAAAGACAAGATCGTGGGCGTCAACATCTTCCGGGTGCAGGATTCTCAGAAAATAGACATTCTGGAAGTGGACAACACGGCGGTGCGGGAATCGCAGGTACGCCGTTTGCAACACATCAAAGCCTCCCGCGATGAAGCCGCCGTGCAGCAGGCGCTCGAAACGCTGTACCAATGCGCCCGCAGCGGCGAAGGCAATCTGTTGGAATACGCCGTAGAGGCGGCTCGCCTGCGGGCCTCGTTGGGCGAAATTTCGTATGCACTGGAGCGCGTATTCGGCAGGTTCACCGCCCAAACCCGCGCCGTGTCGGGCGTATATGCCGGCGAAATCAGCAACGACGAGGAGTTCCGGCAGGCGCTCGCTTTAGCCGACCGCTTCGCCGTCGCCGAAGGGCGCAGGCCGCGCATCATGGTGGCCAAATTGGGGCAGGACGGACACGACCGCGGCGCCAAAGTCATCGCCACCAGCTTTGCCGATCTTGGTTTCGACGTGGACATCGGGCCGCTGTTCCAAACGCCCGCAGAAGCCGCCCGTCAGGCCGCCGAAAACGACGTACACATTCTGGGCATCTCTTCGCTGGCTGCCGGCCACAAAACCCTCGTGCCGCAAACCATCGCCGAATTGAAAAAACTGGGCCGCGAAGACATCCTCGTGGTGGTGGGAGGCGTCATCCCGGCACAAGACTACGACTTCCTCTACGAGGCCGGCGTGGCGGGCATTTTCGGACCGGGCACGCGCATTGCCAAAGCCGCGGGGCAGATATTGGAGGTGTTGTTGGGGGAGTAGGAACTACCGCTTCACCACCTTTGGTACATCGTAAATTAAGGAAGCGGCAGGTTGATACAGGAGTGATTCGCCAAGATCGCCGTTCCGTAGTCGCCCCCGCACCACGAAGGTTAAGCACTTCACCTCGCCAGCACCAATTTCCCCTGCCCCTTGCGTTCTTTGCCCGATTGCACCTCCCAGAAATACATGGCAGCAGGCAAGCGGCTCAGATCGGCTATGAGTGTACGAGCGCCGCGCTCCCAGCGCGAATGATACACCAAACGCCCCAGCGCATCGTACAGCCTGAAATGCGCCGGATTGTTTTCGTCGTACAATTCTTCGGGCAGGGTGACGCGAATTTCATCGGGGCTTGGGTTGGGCGCCAGCAGGATTTGCCCCGGCTGCGGGTTGGGTGGGCGCAGGGTATCGCAGGGGCTGCCCGGCAGTTCGTACAGCCGCAGCCAGGGCAGGTTGGGCATGTTCCAACTGCGACGAGCCGGCAGTTGCAGGCCGGTTTCTTCAAAGCGGGATTCCGTACCGGCTTTTTCCGGCTCGTGGATGACGTGGAGGTAATTCATACCAACGGACGAGCTCATGTATATTTTCCCGTCGGGCGCTAAGCGCTGCTGAAACATTGAATAGGTAAGTGACTGGCCCACCAACTGACGTGAAGCGAGTACCTCCTGAGATTGTATGTCGAACTGGTAAAGCGTTCCAAGCCATGACAGGTACAAGT
>DDUV01000057.1:125615-126105 GCA_002344975.1 Saprospiraceae bacterium UBA2329
CTGTTCTTTAGGGCCTTGTATTCCTGCAGGGCTGAACAGCCAGATGTAGTAGGTGTTGGAGCGCAACTTTGGCACTACCACCCACCAGTCGCGGCCATTGGCATGGCGAACAGCCATGAGTTGGTCGGTCATGAAGTTGTGATACAACACCCTGTTTTTTTCCACTACCCTGCCTAATCCCTGGGCCGCGCTCATGTCCACCGTGGTGAGCTGCAGATCGNNTTCCAAGCCATGACAGGTACAAGTATTTTGAAGATGCGCTGAACCCGGTGCCGGAGGGGCCGCCGATGTTGGGAGGCAGCAGAGTGGCCGGCAGGTGCAGGGGGTTGGAAAAAACGCCCGCACAGCGGTCAAAATCCATGAGGAGCAGGCCATTGTCGTAGTTGCAGCGGGCGTACTTGCTGCCGTCCGGCGAAAAGGTAGCCTGCCCGCCCCAATCGCGCCAAGTCCATTCAGGCCCGATGTCCTGTTCTTTAGGGCCTTGTATTCC
>DDUV01000057.1:126465-127029 GCA_002344975.1 Saprospiraceae bacterium UBA2329
TCCACCGTGGTGAGCTGCAGATCGCGCGAGAGGTAGTAAGGCGGATCATCTTGCAGGGTATTGAGGTGCAGGATGTAATACATGTCGGGCTGCGAAGGAAAAGAAGGCAGCGCTATCTCGCCCTGTAAAGTTACATAGGCAGATGTTTGGCAATTATTATTAGGGTTATCCCCGCCATACAGCCCGTCACCGTTTTCCATCAGTTCGTGGCGCGCGTTGATCACCTTGCAGCCGGTGGCGTAAAACAACAGATTTCCGGCTTGGTCGCACAGGAAGGTGTAGCTGGATAAATAAAGAGGGATTCGGAAATACGAAATCCGTTCGACATGAGGGCCGAAGTGAATCAGGGAGCCTCCCTGTAGCTGAATTGAGTCATTGAGTGAAATATCAGTTACATACCCGTTAGGCCATGTATAATCATATTTATCCTGAGCCGGAAGGGATATTGAAAATATAAAAAGGAGAAACAGAACCGCGGCATGTTTCATGGCAATCACTTTTTAAATGTGATACAATGCCGGTAGCCCTTTCGTATTCGTAAGGGCTACCGGAAGGAACCTTGAT
>DDUV01000011.1 GCA_002344975.1 Saprospiraceae bacterium UBA2329
TGCAATGCCTCCTAAATATCGGCACTACGTCTGCACTATCGTTCTGCGATAAAAAATGAAAAATAACAAGATGTATAAAGTTGAATACTTAATTGTGAGGTACTCCCCATTCATTGGACAAAAAAACGGGTTCAATAAGGTGAGAGCCGACGCATGGAAACAATCCTGATCGGAACAAAGAACAGCCCGTTGGGCTGCTCTCCGTCCTGATCCTATTTTGTTGGCAGGACAAAGTTAGCCCCACGTTTTGACATTTCAAAGTTGAATGGAAGGAACTTTTACCTTCCCGAAAAAAACATCGGCGGGAGTATGCCCATTGAGATGGGTGTTAGGCCGTTGGTTGTTGTAGAACTCCAAATATTGCCGGATACCTTGCCAAGCCTGTGCGCCGTCGTCGTAGCTTTTCCTCATCGTCTATGACTAATACTTTTCGCAGTGCATGGTCAGTCATGTTGTTGTAAATTTAATAATGGTCATCAACATGCTTTTACGAAGGGTGTACGCCCTTCTACTTCACAAACGGCGCCCTCATCACCACTGCCTGCAATTTCTTACCTCCCGCCACAATGGCTATTTGTGTACCTTCGGCAGCCATCCCTGTCGGCACATAGCCCATCCCAACGGGGTAGCCCAGCGTCGGTGATTGCGTGCCGGAAGTGACCTCGCCCACGACATTGCCCTCCGCATCTTCTATCACATAGCCATGACGGGGTACACGGCGGTCTTCCACCTTGAAGCCCACGAGTTTGCGCTGAACGCCTGCTGCTTTTTGCTTGCGCAGAAATTCTGCATCTATAAAATCGCCTTTTTGCAGCTTGGTAATCCAACCTAAACCGGCCTCCAAGGGCGAGGTGTTGTCGTCTATATCGTTGCCGTACAGGCAGTAACCCATTTCTAAACGCAGGGTATCGCGCGCGCCCAAGCCGATGGGTTTGATGTCAAAAGCCTGACCTGCCTCCATGATGGCGTTCCAGATTTGTACGGCGTGTTCGGCGGCCACATATATTTCAAAACCGCCCGCGCCGGTGTAGCCCGTAGCCGATACCAGCACGTTGTCCAATCCGGCGAAACGGCCCTTGGCAAAGGTGTAGTATTTCATGGCCGACAAGTCTATGTCGGTCAACGATTGCAGGGCTTCCGCAGCTTTGGGACCTTGCACAGCCATCAGTGCCGTTTGTTCCGAAATATTGATGAGGCGGGTGTCGAAACGGTTGTGGCCGCTGATCCAGTTCCAGTCTTTTTCCATGTTGGAGGCATTGACGACCAGCATGAAGGCTTGCTCTCCCTCGGAACACATTTCTTCCGGCAGGCGATACACCAGCAGGTCGTCCACGATACCGCCGCGACCGTTGGGCAGGCAAGAATATTGCACCTCGCCGATGGAGAGTTTGGAGGCATCGTTGGAGGTGACGTATTGCACCAGATCGAGCGCCTGCCTGCCGCGCACAATGAACTCGCCCATGTGCGAAACATCGAACATGCCCACGCCCTTGCGCACCGCGTGGTGTTCGTCCTGGATGCCTGCGTAAGAAATGGGCATGTTGTAGCCGGCAAATTCGGCCATGCGGGCGCCGAGCGCGAGGTGAATATCGGTAAGCGGAGTATTTTTCATAGTTAGGAATTATTGAATGATAATACTTTCAATTTTGCTGCCGGGCTGAATCTGATGCACCACATCCATGCCGTCTATGACGCGGGCGAAAATGGTGTAGTTGCCATCCAGATGCAGGGCCGGCGAATGGGTGATGAAAAACTGTGTGCCTTCTGTGTCGTTGCCGGCTGAGGCCATGCCCACCCAACCTTCGCGGTCGTAGGAAATGGGCGGCAATTCGGAGCGGATGGCATAATCTAATGAACCATAGCCATCGCCGCGCGGGCAGCCGCCCTGAATGACGAAATTGGGTACCACGCGATGAAAAAACTTGCCGTCGTAGAATTTATCGCGGGCCAATTCTATGAAGTTCACCACCGAACCGGGCGCCACGGTGGGCAGCAGCCGGATGCGGATATTGCCTTTGGTGGTTCGGATGATGGCGGTGGGTTCTATTTCAAACTCGTCTAACACCTTCCAATCAATGGGGTGCGAATAATCGGGTTTGCGGGCCGGCGATTCCGGTTTGCCTGCAAAGAAATCAATGGTGCGCTGTACTTCGTTGTAGGTCTCGATCTCTCTGGGCAGAGGCAGTTTCACCAATGCCGAATCGAGGAAACTTGTGCCGACGGAATCGAGTGCAGCCTTGAAGTTGCGGTCAGGATTGCGCAGGGCCGAAGCGGCGGCGGCCATCATGCCGGGATCGCCCGATTGAATGGCCTGTTTGAAATACAGCGCCAGTTCGATGGAGGTACGGCGGGCATTGGCTCCGAATACTTTGGCAAAATCGGCGCGGCGGGCTATCCCGTCCAAAGATTCCACACCGGCAGTACGCACGGCGGCATCGGGCGAAGCGAAACTCTCGCGCTGTATGTAGCGCATGTTCCAGGGAAACTCGGCCAAAGCGCGCAGCGCCACTGCTTTCTGATAGGCGCTGGCGGCCCCGCTGAAACGCTGCCGGAGTTCCCAGTTGATGATGTTGCGGGTTTCTGCCTGATAAGAGGGCAGGTGTCTCTGAGCGGCAGTGTAAAGTTGCAATTGGGCGCTCCAGTGGATGGAGTCTTTAGAGCTGCGCCAGTAAAATGCGGCATCCTGGGCCTGTCCGTTTTCTACAAAAAACTGGGCTGCCCGCGCCGCCACATGCGGATTGGGGTCTTTGAGCGCCAGAATGACCGCCGACTGCACGGCTGCATAGTCATAGCTGCCCAGCGCGCGCAAGATGTTGACTTTCACGCGATAGTCCTGCTCTTTGGGCAGCATTTCGAGGAGGGTGGCCAATGCCGCCTGATTTTTGGCTTTGCCCAATCCCATCACTAAAGCCATGCGGATGGCAGGGTCGGTTTCGGAGCCTGTAATTTTGACGACGGGCATAAACGCGGTACTGTCAATGACCAAATCTTTGGCTCGGCTGAGGTAGTTGGCAGCTACCAAACGGGCGCTCGGCGGGTATTCTGTGCCGGCGGCAATCTGAATCATGCGGGCGGTGCCTTCATCGGCAATGATGTTGCGCAAAGCAAAGCGATAGATACCGCGCGTAAGGCCTTCCAGCAGGGCGGTATCCGAGGGCAGATAGGTGCTCACAGTACTGAGTTGGCGCAGGGTATTGAGGCTGCCGCACTTGCCCACCGCTTCGAGGATGGCCCGGTTGCTTTTGCGATATGCCCCCAGCGTATCGGTTTGATCGAAAGCGGCAATGAGAGGCGCCTCGCCGGCAGCAGCGCCGGTTTGGCCGATGGCATACGCTACTGCAGCGCGTACCTCGTCCACAGGGTCGGCCAGCAATTCGGTCAATTTCGGTACGGCGGCAGTATCTTTGATGGAAGCAAATGCCAGGGCCGCGGCATAGCGATAGTTAGGGTTATCGTTGGCCAACCATTGGTAGAGGCTGTCGGATTGGCGGCGGTCCTGCAAGTCATAAATTTGCCTGAACACAGGGTCTTTCAGGTCAATATCCACATCGGTGAACGTATCGTCTTTTTGGTAAGGACGGCAGGCGGCCAGGGCCAAAAGGAAAAAGAGAGCCGACCAGAAGGCAGTTCTGAGCATGTTTTTTAAGTATTGAATGGCAAATTTATTCATCTTCCCCCTCCGGCTTTTCATCGCCGAAAATGTCATTGGAAAATTCGTCGTCCAAGTCTTTAAATGCCGGGCGCCCGGAGGAGTATTTGGAGCAGTCCAACTCGATGTCCATATCTCCCGGCGGGCGGGCAAAGCGCACAGAAGCATCGTAATCTATGCCGGGCGCTTCTTCGAGGGCCTTGATGAAAGCTGAAAAGAATGGCTTGGACATGTACGAGCCTTGCCCATTGGCTATAGACAGGAAGCGAATCCAGCGGTCTTCTCCGCCTACCCAGGTACCCACTACCAAACGCGGCGTGACCCCCATGAACCAGCCGTCCACGTAGTCGTTGGTGGTACCCGTTTTACCGCCCACTTCGCTTTTGATGCCGCCCATATTGGTGGCGGAGTACTTGAGCAAATCGAGCATGGCGTAGTTGGCGCTGGGCGACAGGGCCTGCTTCTCTTCCGGCATGGCGCTGTAAATGACCCTGCCGTTGCGGTCTTCGATGCGGGTGACAAAAACCGGCTTCACATACATCCCGTTGTTGGCAAACGTAGTGTAGGCGCCCGTCATTTCCATCACAGATAAGTCTGTGGCGCCCAGGCAGATAGCCGGAGACTTGGGCACCCGATGCCGCCCGTTGGGGTAGCGCGTAGTGCTGTCTATGCCCATCATGTGTACCAAACCGCGAATGGGTTCTACATCGCCGATTTCTTTGACGAGATGCACAGAGACCGTGTTGACGGAATTGCGCAAACCGTCGCGCAGGTTGAAAGTCTTTCCCGAATAACCGCCTGAAGCATTGGCGGGCGTCCAAGACTGGAACAAGCCGAAATTGCCCTCTCCGGGCGATATGGTTTTGGCCACATCGGCCACGGTATAACAGGGCGAGAAACGATATATCTCTATGGCGGTGGCATATACAAAAGGCTTGAAAGTAGAGCCTACCTGCCGGTTGATGGTGGCGTGGTCGTATTGGAAATACTTGTGATTGATGCCGCCTACCCACACTTTTACATAGCCGGTAGCGGGATCAACGGCCAGAATGCCCGTTTGTAAAAACATACGGTGGTAGCGAATGGAATCCAATGGAGACATCACGGTGTCTTTTTCCATTTCCTCGTTGTAGGCGAATACGCGCATGGCTACCGGCGTACTGAACTCACGGTCGGAGGCGTCCTGTAGTTTGCTCCAGGCGGTCTGAAGTTGAGACAGGTGACTGCTGCGGAGTACATTTTTGAGTCTTCGGGCGGTTTCCTCGCTCAGTTTTTTGGCTTTCACCAAACGGGCCAATGAATCGGGCCGGGCAGCTTCGGCCATCACGAGTTCCACTTCCCAGTCATCGTTCAGCAGCTTGTCGTCGCCCATTTCGGCGCGCACTTTTTCGGCCACTTCCAGCAGGTATTTATCGCGCAGGGCCTGATAGCGCTCGGAGGCGCGGACAAGCCCCTTGAGTCTTTGTGCTCGTACGGCTACCGGAATTTCGGTTTCAGACCCCTGCGAGTACTTCCAGGGATCGCGTTTGTTCCAGGTTTTGAAAAAAGCATCCTGCACCTTGGCCATGTGGCGGGCCATGACCTCCTCTGCAATTTTTTGCATTTGCGGGTCTATGGTGGTATAAATTTTGAGGCCGTCGCGATAAATATCGTAGGGCGTGCCGTCGGGTTTGTAGTATTGTTCTTTGGCCAAGATTTCCTCTTTGACATACTTGCCGAGTTCCATACGGAAATACGGAGCCAGGCCGTCTATGTGCGTTTGGCGGGTGAAGCGGAGGCCCAAAGGCAGTTTTTTGAGAGACTCCAGTTCATCTTTGCGCAAGAGGCCGTTTTTGTACATTTGAAGAAAAACGACATTGCGGCGTTGTTGCACCTGCTCCGGGCGGCGCAGCGGATTGAACAGCGAGGGGTTTTTGAGCATACCGATGAGCATGGCGGCCTCCTGTACTTCGAGCGAGTCCTGTGGGCGGTCGAAGTAGATTTCGGAGGCTGCCTTGATGCCGTAAGCGCCATTGATGAAGTTGAATTTATTGAGATACATGGCCAATATCTCTTCTTTGGTGTAGCTGCGTTCTAAGCGCACGGCGATGATCCACTCGCGCAGTTTTTGCAATACGCGCCCCCACCCTTCGGCTTTCTGGCCGGTGAACAAAAGTTTGGCCAATTGCTGCGTGATGGTGCTGGCCCCGCCGGAACCTTTTTTCTGCAATGCAATGGTTTTGACCGCTACGCGCCCCAATGCCTGGAAATCTATGCCGGTGTGTGAGTAATAGCGCTCGTCTTCGGTGGCAATGAGCGCATTGACCAAGTGCGGAGAGAGGTCTTCATAACCCACCGGTACGCGGTTTTCTATATAATAACGCCCTATTTCTGTGCCGGAGGAGCCATAAACCACCGAGGCCAATTCGCTCTTGGGGTTTTCCAACTGACTGACAGAAGGAAGATTGGTAAACGACAACAATACAAAAATCAAAACAACGGCGCCAATGCCGATAAACAGCAGCCGCCACATCCATACAGCCCAGTTGCGATAAGAGGACCGCTCGGTTTGGAACAAAAAATCAGTGATGGTTTGCCACATGGTATGTTGGTTTGATGGTGCCGGCCGGGTGGGCAACGACTCAATGGGGGCAAAATTAAGGATTATGGAGAATTATTCCTTTAATATTAAAGGCGCGGAAAAGCTGCGAGTTTTGCCGGATAGTGAAGGGGCGACTCGGCCGGATACACTTCGTAGTCACCCCTTCACTAAACACAGAAAATAATCAGGACGCAATCATCCCCGCCAGCGCCGCCGTGAGGAAACAGGCAATGGTGCCGCCGATGAGAGCCTTGACGCCCAACTCCGTGAGCGCCCGCCGCTGCCCCGGCGCTATGGCGCTGATGCCGCCGATCTGGATACCGATGGAAGCAAAATTGGCAAAACCACAGAGGGCATACAAGGTGATGAGCAAGGATTTGGGCTGCAACTGCACGCCGGCGTTTTGCATATCGCCCAGGGCTGCATAAGCAACAAACTCGTTGATCACGGTTTTTTGCCCCAGCAGCTCGCCTACCGTGAGTATGTCGGCAGACGGCACTCCCAACAACCAGGCAATGGGTGCAAAAATGAGGCCCAGCAAATAGGTAAAGTTGAAGCCGCCGGCCCTGCCTCCGGTCATGGCCGAGGCCCAGTCATTGAGGCCGGTCCAACTGCCTACGAAATTTTCAAGGATATAGTTTACCATTGCCACCAAAGCCGTGAAAACCAGCAACATAGCGCCCACATTGACGGCCAATTTCAGTCCGTCGGTGGTGCCGCGAGAGATGGCATCAAGGAGGTTGGAGCCGCTATCTATTTCCATTTTTACTTCTTCGTCGGTGTGTTGGCGCTCCGTTTCCGGGAAGAGCATTTTGGAGGCTACAATGGCTGCCGGCGCCGACATGATGGAGGCCGTGAGCAGGTGCCGCGCAAAGTAGAGCTGGCGTTCGGGGTCGTCGCCGCCGAGGAAGCCCACATACGCTGCAAACACGCCGCCGGCAATGGTGGCCATACCGCCGGTCATGAGACAGAGCAGTTCGGAGCGGGTCATTTTTTCCAAATACGGCCGAATGACCAACGGCGCCTCGGTTTGCCCGATGAACACATTGGCAGCCGCCGCTAAGCTCTCAGGCCCCGACAAGCCCATGGTGCGCGTCATCACCCAGGATATGGCGTAAATGATGCGCTGCAAAATGCCGAAGTAATACAGTGCTGCCGACAGTGCCGAAAAAAACACCACTGTGGGCAATACCTGAAAGGCGAAGATGTAGCCGAAGGTATCGGTACGCTCTATGATGCTGCCGAAAATAAAGGCCGAACCGGCTTTGGTGAAATCCAACACCACCACAAAAAAGGAGGCAATGGCATCGAAGGCTTTATTGACAAGGGGCACTTTGAGTACGCCGAAGGCAAAGACCAATTGCAGGGCCATACCTGCGCCCACGAGCCTCCAATTGATGGCGCGGCGGTTGTTGCTCAGCAGCCAGGCTATGACCAAAAGGAAGGCAATGCCCAGCGTGCCGCGAAGAATGTTGTTGAGTAGTTCCATACCAAGTCCGGTTATTTTGTGAAAACAGGCCAAAGTAAGGAAAAACCGTTCACATATTGCGCCTATATTTGCCGCCGAAGTGAAATAACCATCTATGAAACCTCTCATCATCGGCATTTGCGGCGGCAGCGGAGCGGGCAAAACCACCCTCATACGGCACTTGAAAGCCCGGTTTTCGGAAAGCGAATTGTGCGTATTGTCTTTAGACGATTACTACTACCCGCGCGCCAAACAAAAAACCGATGCGATGGGCGTCAACAACTTCGACCGCCCTAAATCCATTGACCGCAAGGCATTTGTGAAGGACCTGCTCAAGCTCATCTCCGGCGAATCGGTGTCGCGGCAGGAGTATGTGTTCAACAACGAACAGGCCAAACCCCGCACGCTCGTCTTTCGGCCCGCGCCGGTCATTGTGGTAGAAGGCATCTTTGTGTTTCATTTCAAAAAAGTGCGCGAACTGCTCAACCTCAAAGTGTTTTTACACGCCAAAGAAAACCTCAAGGTCATCCGGCGCATCAAACGCGACCAGGTGGAACGCAACTACCCGCTCGAAGACGTGCTTTATCGCTACCAGCACCACGTCTTGCCCACCTTCGAGCGCTACATCCGACCTTATATGGAAGACGCCGACCTCATCATTACCAACAACGAGGGCTTCGACAATGGCCTGGCTGTACTCACCGGCTTCATCCGGCACTACATGCAAAACCCCGCGCACTGGCACGACCCGGAGTTTTGAGTACATAAGGGGGCCCTGACTGAAGTTTCAGTTTCCCGGAATCCGATTCGGATAATCCGTGATGATGCCGTCCACGCCGAGGCGGATGAGCGCCTGCATATCGGCGGTTTCGTTCACCGTCCAGGGAATGATGCGCATTTTTTGAGCGTGCGCATTTTTGACCGTTTCCGCATTGACGAGTTTGAAATACGGGCTGTAAACCGTCGGCACATACCCCAATTCTTTGACGTTTTGCTCCAGACCGCGTACATTTTCTACCAACAAAGCCGTAACCATATCGGGCGCTAAACGGTGTACTTCGCGCAGGCTGCGGGGGTCGAACGATTGCACGCAAGTGTGGCCGGCAATGCTCAATCGGCGGATTTCATCCACCACAAGACGGGCAAAAAGGGCCGGAGCGGGCGTTTTGACTTCATCCCATGCCGGTTGGCTTTTGATTTCGATGTTGTACTGCGGCAGGGGGCGGTTGTGGGCCGCGCAGTATTCCGCTACGGCTTGCACCACCTGTTCCAGCGTCGGTTTGGCGGCCTGCATGGCCTCCTGTTCCGGGAAACGGGTATGGCCCCTGCTGCCACAGTCGAAGGCGGCTATTTCGGCAGCCGTCAGTTGCAGGATAATGAGCGTTTCCTCTTCGCTTTTTTGCACGGCTTTTCCGCCGGCATGGCTGCAAATTTCATGCGACATCCACGGCTCATGCGATACAATGACTTGACGGTCTTTGGAAATGACCACGTCTAATTCGAGGGTGGAAACGAGCGGAAACTCCAGCGCTTTCAGAAAAGAAGGCACGGTGTTTTCGGGCGCCAGGCCGCGCGCGCCGCGGTGGCCCTGCCAGTCGAAGGCGGTGGGATGGTTCATAGCAGGCATATTGGCAGGCCGGGGCGTACAGGCTGCGAGCAGGAAAAGGGCTGCGCCCCAGATGAGGTGTAAAAGATGGTTTTTCATTCGGAATCAGTATGGATGATGATGTTTTTTTCTCAACGAATAGAAGCCGCAGCTGCTATTGCTATCGCCACAAAAACAATACCGAGCAGCAGGAACAGAATCATCAGACCTCCAAACACGACGCCCAGAATGTTTTTCACGTTGGTTCCTTCTTTTTTGAACGCTACCAAGCCCAGCACGAATCCTGAGATGCCGAGTATAAAGCCCAGAATGCCGATAAGAGGCACAAACAGCAGTGCCAGGCCCACTACTGAAAAGATAAGCGACAGGGTACTCATCGTTTCACTCCCGGCCGGGGCGGAGAGGTCAAGTTTGTCTTTGGCGGCTTGTTTTTTGATCTTTTTTTGCACCATTTTGAAGGCAAGCCGCTCGCCGAAAGACAACTTATCGCCGCTGTGGGCCTCCCATTCGCGGGGCGTCATTTCTGTCAGCTCTCCCAAAGAGAGCGCAGGCGCAAGGGCGGCTTCCGTTTCCACAACGGCTTCCAGCGCGGGCATCACGGCAGCTACTGCACTGAATATCTGGGTGTTCCATGCTGAGAGGAGAAGGGCTAAAAGGATAAATTTTTTCATGGCAGAAAATTTTTGGGTGAAAGAATTTGAACTTATAAGACCGGAGCCAAAGGCTTGGACGTTGGCTTCGGGCGAAAACACAACGCAAGATATTGTCTTTTTCAGCCGGGGGTGGTTACGGCAATGTTAAATGTATTACACAGCCATCCGCCCGCTTTTGTAACCCGCATCACAGCACAAGCCCCTGAACGCCTGCTAATTTTGCGGCGCCGGAACGGAAGGCGTCAACTGTTAATGTTTACTTATTGTTTACCCTTCGTTCCCCCGAAAGGGGTTATTTTTGCGGCTCTAACTGAAAAACATCATTCAAAATATGAGATGGTCTCTCACGCTTTTCGCGCTGTTTATTTCCGCCCTCGCCTGGGGGCAAATGAAGAATCCTGTAAAATGGTCCACCTCCTACAAGCAGGTCTCTGCCACCGAGTTCGACCTCGTTTTTACCGCCACGATTGAAGACGGCTGGACGGTCTATTCGCAGTTTCTCGACAGCGACGACGGCCCGGTACCCACTTCCTTCAATTTCGATAAAGGCGATCATTATCAGCTCAAAGGCAAATGCTCAGAGTCGGGTAACATCAAAACGGTGTACGACAAGGTTTTTGAAATGAACCTCACCAAGATTACCAAAAAAGGCGTTTTCACCCAGCGCGTTACAGCTACCGATTTGAGCAAGCCCATCACCGGCTACCTCGAATTTATGACCTGCGACGACGAGCAGTGCCTGCCGCCCAAATCGGTGGATTTTGAGTTCCTGCTCAAAGATTCCAACGCAGGCAGCACCACCCCGCCCGATGCCAAACAAGGCGGAGGCGCTTCGGGAGGCACTGAAAAAACGCCCGCCCCCGGTCAGCAAAAGCAGGAAGTACCCGCCGCCCCTACCATAACGGACATCGCCCCGGCGCCCGCTGCGCCCAAGATGTACGACCCTGCGAAATGGCAGTTTGACTACAAAAAAATCAGCGATACGGAGTACGATCTCATCCTGACTGCTACATTGGACAAAGGCTGGAACATCTACTCTCAATTTACCGATCCCAACAACGGCCCGCTGCCCACCACCTTCACGTTTACGCCCGGCGAGCATTTCTCGTTGGAAGGCAAAATGCAGGAAACCGGCAAAAAAAAGCAGGCGCCCGATCCTTTGTTTGCCAATGCCTTGGTGGTCAAATTCACGGAAAGCCCCGTTGTGTTCACCCAGCGCGTGAAAGTCACCGACGCCACGCAGCCCATCATCGGCTTTGCAGAATATATGGTGTGCGACGACGGGCAATGCACCACCGGCGCCAAAGACTTCCGCTTCAACCTCAGCGAAGCCGCCGCCTCTGCGATGGTAGGCCCCAAGTTGGAAGGCAATGTGATAGATCAGGTCGTTCCGGCATTGCAGGCAGGCTACAAAGAACCGCTGAGCGATTGCGGCCAGGAAAAAACCGGCGACCGCAGTTCCCTCCTTTGGATATTCCTGGGAGGTTTCCTCGGCGGCCTGCTGGCGCTGCTCACGCCCTGCGTGTTTCCACTCATTCCGCTCACCGTTACATTTTTCACCAAGCGCAGCATAGACCGTAAAACGGGCCTGCGCAACGCATTGCTGTATGGACTTTCCATCATCGTTATTTATGTGGCCATCGGCTTGTTTATCACGGCGTTCTTTGGCGAAACGGCACTTCAGGCATTGTCCACCAACTGGATAGCCAATACCCTGTTCTTCGTCATTTTTGTAGCTTTTGCGCTGTCTTTCTTTGGTTTGTACGAAATAACGCTGCCCAGCAGCTGGGGTACCAAGAGCGACACCATGGCCGAAAAAGGCGGTCTCATCGGTATCTTTTTTATGGCGGCTACCCTGGCCATTGTTTCGTTTTCTTGCACCGGCCCTATCATCGGCACGGCGCTGGTGCAATCGGCTACCGACAAACTGGGGCCGTTTGTGGTCATGCTCGGTTTTTCTACCGCATTGGCCCTGCCCTTCGCCCTGTTTGCGGCTTTCCCCGGCTGGCTCAACAGCCTTCCCAAATCGGGCGGCTGGATGAATTTGGTGAAAGTACAACTCGGTTTTTTAGAATTGGCTCTGGCCCTCAAATTCCTCTCTGTGGCCGATATGACCATGCACTGGGGTATTCTGCCTTATGAGGTGTTCATGGGGCTGTGGATACTCATTGCCGCACTGATGGCGCTGCATTTCTTTGGTATCCTGCGGTTCTCGCACGACAGCCGCGAGAAGAAGTTGCCCGCCTATCGCTTGGTGTTGGGCAGCCTCATGGCACTGGCCGTCGTATATCTGGCCCTCGGTTTCAGGTTTGACGAAAGATTGCAGTCGTACAAATCGCCGGGCGCACTCAGCGGTTTGGCCCCGCCGGCTCGCTACAACCTGTTTCTCAAAGACTTAAACGACGATCTCGACCCGGACATCAAGTCCCGTTATCCGTCTTACGCCAAATCAGCCAACAACCTCAACTGCTTCAAAGACTACTACGAAGGTCTGGCCTACGCCCGCGAAGTGAACAAACCCATCCTGCTCGACTTCACCGGTCATGGCTGCGTGAACTGCCGCAAGGTGGAGGAACATATTTGGATTGATGAGCGCGTTTGGAAAAAAATCAACGACGAGTATGTGCTCATCTCGCTCTATACCGACGACCGGGAGCGGCTCGAAGAAATGTTGCTTTCCAAGCACCGCCCAGGTGAAAAACTGCGCAACGTGGGCAACAAGTGGGCCGATTTCCAGATCGTCAACTTTGTACAAAATACGCAGCCTTTGTATGTCCTCGTCAGCCCCAATGAGGAGGTACTCGCCCCTGCGCGCGGCTTCGAGGAAGGGGTGAAAAAATATGCCGACTTCTTAGACTGCGGTCTGTTTACTTTCAAAAACCTGTCGCAACAAAAACAGCCGGCTACCGGATCGCCGGAAGTAGGGTCGGCGGAATGATCCCGCCAAGTCAGGGCGTACCCGAAGTTACGGCCTGACCCCATGCCGGAGGCAGTGAAGGGGTGACCACACGAGGCTAAGTCTTGGCGGAGTCGCCCCTTCACTCATTATACCCCAGGCAAGCCCACCAAAAAGCGGCGCGTCATTTCCAGCGCCAGCGTACCTGCGTACTGTATATTCCTGAGCCGGTGTTTCCCTCCTTTGATGAGATGCGTTTCTATCCGATCCGCATTGCCTACCGCCATCCAGATGGTACCCACCGGCTTATCGGGGGTGCCGCCGTCGGGGCCGGCAATGCCCGAAATGGCCACCGCCACATCTATCGGCAGCGCCTGCAACGCTCCTTTCACCATCTCCCGCACGGTGGCTTCACTGACGGCGCCGTGTTCCCGAAGTGTCGTCTCACTCACGCCTAAACTCTTCATTTTCACCTCATTGCTGTACGATACAATAGCGCCGTTGAAATACCGCGACGCGCCGGGCACCGCCGTGATGCGATGTGCCAGATAGCCTCCGGTGCAGCTTTCCGCCGTGCCGATGTGTAGCTTGCGTTCCATCAGCAACGTCCCCAGCACCGTTTCCAATTCGTCCTCGCCGAAGCCGTAAACGATGTCGGGAAGCAAGGCGTGCAACTCGGCGGCTTTGGTATCCAATGCGGCATCCAATTCCTGCTGCGTATCGGCGCTGAAGCTCAGGCGCAGGCGTACCTGTCCGGGATTGGGCAGGTAGGCCAATTTCATGCCCTCCGGCAGGGTTTCTTCAAAAGCATCCAAGCGCTCGGCAATGCGCGATTCGCCCTCGCCGGCAGTGCGCAGGGTGCGGTGGCCGATGGGTTTGCCGGGGAAGTGTGCGCGCAATCGGGGCGCCACTTCATGCTCCATGAGGTACTCCATTTCGTAAGGTACGCCGGGCATGGAGACGACGACCGCGCCACTTTCCGCCTGCATCCACATACCCGGAGCGGTGCCCATTTTGTTGTACAGCAGAGCAGCGTTGGCGGGCATGTAGCATTGGTGGCGGTGCGCCTCGGTAGCCGGGCGGCCCAATTGTTCAAAGATTTTCAATATGCGGCGGTAGGTCTCCTCGCTGAAGACCATCTCTACGCCGAAGTAGTCGGCTAAGGCTTTTTTGGTAATATCGTCTTTGGTAGGACCGAGGCCGCCGGTCATCAGCACCACATCGGCCTGAGCAACGGACTGCGCCAGAGTATGGACGATTTCCTCATGTCGGTCGCCGATGGAAATGATGCGCTCTACACGAGCGCCGTTGAGATTGAGCAGGCGGCCCATGTAGGCCGAGTTGGAATCAATGATCTGGCCGATGAGGATTTCATCTCCTACGGTAATGATGTGTACTTTCATAAAGTCGCGGATTGTGGAATATGGCCCGAAAGGTACGCCAAAAGCGAAGAATATTATTTTTGCATTCCGGTCTGAGATGCGGCTTTCCACCATCAGGAGTTGCAAGCATTTGAAAGTCAGGCCATACATTTTCCAAACGTATTCTAACCAAATCAAAACCATGCACCTCTCTGAACAAGGCATTTATTACGGCGACTATCTGCAATTGGATAAAATCCTGAACGCGCAGGACTTAGAAAGCGAAAAGGCCGGCAAAACCGCCCACGACGAAATGCTTTTCATCGTCACGCATCAGGCTTACGAACTGTGGTTCAAGCAGGTGATCTACGAAATCGACTCCATTCTCTGCCTGTTCGAGCAGCCGGTCATCCACGACAACTCGCCCGATTTTTATACCATTTTCCATCGCCTCAGCCGGGTGAAGACCATTTTGCAGTTGTTGGTCAAACAGATTGACATCATGGAAACCATGACCCCGCTCGATTTTCTCGACTTCCGCAACCTCCTGCGGCCGGCCTCCGGGTTCCAGAGCGTGCAGTTCAAAGTGGTGGAAGCGGCGCTGGGCCTCAAACAGCCCGACCGCCATGGAGAGCTATACTACATCTCGCAATTGCGCCCCGAACACGCGGCGGCCATCCAAAAAATCGAGGAGCGCCGCTCGCTGCTGGAACTGACCAACGAGTGGCTCGAACGGATGCCTTTTTTCAAAGATGCCGGTTTGTGGGAGCGTTATGCGCCGGCTTTTCCTGTGCAGGAGGGGTTGCATCCGTTTTGGTCGGATTATTTCCAACTGTACGGCCTCAGTCTTTTGGACAATGAGCGCGGCAATCTCACCCGGTTTGAGCGCTTTTTTATCAACGACGAAGAGACGCCTTTCGGCAAACTCAGTTTCGAGGCCCGCCGCAATGCGCTGTTCATCATGCTATACCGCGATTTTCCGCTGTTTCACCTGCATTACCAATACCTCAGCCTGCTGTTGGACATGGACGAAATGATGTCCACCTGGCGTTTCAGGCACATCAACATGGTGAACCGCATCATCGGCCTGCGCACAGGAACGGGCGGCAGCACCGGCAAAGACTACCTGAAAGCGGCCTTAGACCGGCACTATATTTTTAATGAAATTGCTGCGTTGACAACCTTCCTCATTGAACGGAGGAGCCTGCCCGTTTTGCCGGCGGAGCTACAGCAGCGGCTGGGGTTTGTGGTGAAGTAGGTATCACCTCAGCGGCAATTTTGCAAAAATCCCCGCATCTATCCAGCCCCGGTTTTTGTCTTCGCCGGGCACAAAAACCGAGCCGAAGAAGTTTTCGCGTTCGGGGCTGCGGTCGTTGTCGCAATAAGCCAGGGCAAACCCGATGGTTTTGCCTTTGTGGAGTTTTACGGGGTGGTTGTCGGAAGCGCCGTCGCGGTAGGTATCCGGATAGAGGGCGATGGCTACTTCCCAACGGCTTCTGTTGCCGATGGTGCTGCGGCGCTGCTGGATATGGTGATCGTAGTAGTGCGGCAGGCTGTCGGGGCCGATGTCTGCCACCTTACCGTCTAAGGCGATGTGATAAGCAAAAGCATTGTGGCTGTACTGGTGGTTGCCGCCGGAAGCGTCTTCGTCCACAAAAATTTCGAGGCAGTCGTCGTCCCAGTAAAATGCCAGGCCGTCGGGATGGATGTCTATCAGTGTATCGTCTCGGATTTCAGCCAAAATGTAGAGGTAATCTTCCGACCATGCGACTTTGTATTTTCCGCTAAAATCCTGATGGTCAATAGAATCTCCGATCCAAATTTGATCTATCGGGTACCAGGGCAGGTTGCGCCAGCAGGAATCGCCGGGCATACCGTCTATGATGGGGGGCACGGCGGCATAGCCGGCGTAAAGTTCTGGAACTTCCTCTTTGGTCGTTTCGGTAGCGGCGTCCTTTTGGGGGCCGGAACAGGCCGTGAGCACTAAGGCAGCTATAACAGCAATGAGCAGAATGAGCGTGTTTTTCATGGCAGAGATTCAAAAAAAAGTGATGCAAATTCCAAAGTCCGCCAAATGTACGTTCTTCTTTTTGATCTGCCTGCCATCAGGCATTTGAACCTAAAAATCCCTCATCATCTCCGGGTGGTTGCGCTCCAAAAAGCGAGTATAGTTTACTGCCATGAGCGCTACCTCGTCGGTATTGGTCATGTCCAACATTTCTAATTCGGGCGCCTGTTGCATTTCCATCACGGCGGCAGACTCCGGTTGCGCACTGTTGTCGGGCCGCAACAACAGCAACGCTGCTATGGCTGCCATGCCCAGCACAGAGGCGGCTGCCGCCCAATGCCGGAGCGACAGGCGACGTACCACCGCGCTTTTAGGTTGCTCGCCGAGACGACGTTCTAAGCGCTCCCATGCTTGCTGCGAGGGCTGCATCCGGTATGATTCGGCCTGCTGTTTGATATGTTTCAATTGATCTTCCATGATTCCTGATATATTTTCCACGGCTGTCGGCCATGAATTTTGTTTGTCAAAAAAGGTTTCGCGTTGGAACGGCTGCTGGCCGCTGGCTGCCGGCCTCAAGCTGCTGGCTGCAAGCCGCAAGCCGTGCGGGGAGCATCATTCGCGTTTTTTCTCGTTTTCGCGAAAGCTTGTCCGCCGGGGCGGATTCGCGCCCTTCGCCAAGATTCGCGTTAAAACTCGCGTTTCCGGGTTTCTGGTTCAAGGTTCCACTCGACAAGATAAACTGCGCAGCAGATTACCCCTCTCACCCAAACCCCCGCTTCTGCAAAATATCCTGCATCCGTTCTTTGGCCAGGGCAAACTGCGACTTGGAGGTATTGATACTGATGCCCATCATGTCGGCAATTTCGCGGTGTTTGTAGCCCTCGATGGCGTAGAGGTTGAAAACCGTGCGATAGCCGGCGGGCAGCGAGTCCAATACGCGCAGAATTTCCTCCATGTTGAGTTGTTCCGTCACAGTAGCAGCAGTCGGCATGTCGTAATCCTGAATGTCTTCCGAAAAACTCATGCGTTGATTTTTTCGCAGGCTCATCAGGCATTCGTTGACGGCAATGCGCCGCACCCAGCCCTCGAAACTACCTTCGCTTTTGAACTCCGGCAACTTCGACAACACCTTATACATCGTTTCTACCAGCACGTCCTCGGCGTCTTCCTCACTTTTGAGGTAGCGTCTGCAAATACCCATTACCAAAGGCGCGTACTGCTCATACAGCATCTTCTGGGCCTTTCGCTCCTGCCTGATACAGGCTTGTATGAGTGTTTGCTCGGTCACGCGTCTTTTGTTTCCGACGTAAAGATGCAAGCCGCGCCGAAATTGGCGTATGGGCAGGCAGGCTTTTTTTTCAAACGCGTTGCATACCTTTGCGCCCCTGATTAATCAAAACAACATGGAATCACCCTCCAACCGCCTGCTCCTGTCGGGCAATATTGATCCACTCGATTTGGTACAACAATTCGGCTGCCCGCTGTATGTGTATGACACCGCCGTGATGGAGCGCCAGTATCGCCGCATGGCCAATGCGTTCAGTGTGAAACGACTCCGCATCAACTATGCCGTCAAAGCGCTCAGCAACATCAACGTGATCAAGCTATTCCGCAGCCTTGGCTCCGGCTTGGACACTGTGTCCATTCAGGAAGTCATGCTGGGCCTCAAGGCCGGTTTTGCCCCCCGCGACATCACGTTTACGCCCAATTGTGTGAGCTTGGACGAGCTGCTGGAAGCCGTAGAACTCGGCGTACGCATCAATATTGACAATATTTCCATCCTCGAACAATTTGGCCAGGCGCGCCCCGATGTGCCGGTGTGTATCCGCATCAACCCGCACATCATGGCGGGCGGCAACCTCAAAACCAGCGTGGGGCATATAGATTCCAAGTTTGGCATTTCCATCCACATGATTCCTATGGTGCATCGCGTCATCGAGGCTACGGGCTTGCGCGTGGAAGGCATTCACATGCACACCGGTTCGGACATTCTCGACCCCGATGTATTTGTAGCCGGTGCCGATGTGTTGCTCAAATATGCCGGCGAGTTTCCCGATCTGGATTATGTGGATTTCGGGAGCGGGTTCAAAGTGCCGTACAAACCCGGCGATATCGAGACCGACATAGAGGAGTTGGGCGAAAAGATTTCGGAGCGCTTCAATGAATTTTGCGCCGAGTATGGCCGCGATCTGGAGATGGTGTTCGAGCCGGGCAAGTTTTTGGTGAGCGCCGCGGGCTACTTTTTTGTCAAAGTCAACGTCATCAAATACACGACTTCAACGGTGTTTGCCGGCGTGGATTCGGGGCTGAACCACCTGCTGCGGCCTATGTTTTACAATGCCTACCACCACATCACCAACGTATCGAACCCCGACGCCAAGCCGCGCTTTTACGCTATCGTGGGCTACATCTGCGAAACGGATACATTCGGTATCAACCGCCGCATTTCCGAAATCATGGAGGGCGATATCCTCTGCATACACAATGCGGGTGCTTATGGCTTTGTCATGTCGTCCAACTACAATTCCCGCTACCGTCCTGCCGAAGTGCTCATCCATGAGGGAAAAGCGCATTTGGTTCGCCGCCGGGAAACGATGGAGGATATTTTGAGAAATCAGATTGAGGTGGAAATATAAGGCAAGTCGTTTCTCACCCAATCGGCATAATTTTCCGGCGTCAATACTTGATAGCTTGCGTCAGGATAGCCCTCCTTCCAGCCGCCAGGCGCTTTGGGTTGTTTTTTCTCATTCCATTTAAACTCATACCCGTGCAAGTCGCCACCCCGTTCTTCTATCCAATCAATTTCCTGTTGGTCGTAAGTGCGCCAGAAGTAATTATTGACGATCATGCCCGTATTTTGCTGAAACTTGATTCGCTCGCTGATGATGTAGTTTTCCCATAGTTGGCCGGCATCATTTCTGAGATCTATCGGATTTAGATTGGCCACTAAAATGTTCCTGATGCCATTGTCGAAAAAATACCACTTGCTGCTTTTGGAAATTTCTTTTCGCAGGTTCCTGCTGAAGCCCCCCACCCTGTGTATGATGAAAACTTTGGATAACAGGTCTAAGTACCTGCTTACCGTATTGCTGCTCATACTCAGCTGTTTGCCGATTTCGGTGGTAGAAACCTCGCTTCCGGTCTGAAAAGCCAGGAGACGCAACAAGGCCAGTATTTTGTCCGAATTTTTGATGCTTTCAAATGTCAGGATGTCCTTCAGTAAATATGAACTCACCAGATCGTTCAGGTATCTGTTTTTTTGTTCGGTAGTTTGTAATTGGAGCAGTTCTGGATAATTGCCATATACTAAACGTTCTCTCAATTTGTCTTTTCTGATCAGAATCGAATCTCGTTGATCGTACTCTGCCTCCGAGAGCGCAAAGAGTTTGAATGTAAATTTCCTGCCGGTAAGAGGTTCGCCGGTAAAGTTTTCCACATCGAAGGCGGAGGAGCCGGTAATCAAAATCCTAAGTCCCACTATTTCGTCAATCATTAGTTTCAGGGCATGTCCGATGTCCGGTATCTTCTGCGCCTCGTCTATGATCAATAATTTTTTTCCATCCAACAGTTGTAAAAAATGGGGCAGGCTCCTTCTGTTGAACAACTCTTTCGTGTTGATATCTTCACCATTCAACAGCAGGAAAGGCTCTGTTATCTCTGACAAAATCTGGCGAAGCAGGACGGTTTTACCCACTCGTCTCGGCCCCAGCAACACCAACACTTTGTTGGGCAAAAGGTATTCTTTTATCAGCGGCTCGATGCTTCTCTTAAGATATTCCATCGTTCGTTTTTGTGCAAAAGTACGGAAATTTAAACCATCAACTGAGCTAATTAACGTTAATTAACTCTATTCACTGAGCTAATTAACGTTAATTGGCTCAGTATAAGGCGTGCTTTCGGAATATGAAGTGACCCTCTGCTACACAAAATCCTCCTCCGAAGGCCCTATCGGCAGCATGTCCCGGATGCGATTGAAAGCGCGGGTGATGTCGTTGACCTGAGCTAATATTTTCTGTTTTACCTGATAATCGCCCACCATGCTGCGCGCACCGGAAGGCAGGAGTTGTTCCAGAAACGAGCGCTGATGGGGCGCCAGATCGAGGTCGGGAATCTGATCTACCCGGTCTAAGATGGCCGGCGACGAGGTGTAGTCGTAGAGGTCGTCGCGCAGTTGCAGCACGAGATCGGCAAAGGCGCGGGCATCAATCTCAAAACTGTGGCCCTCGGCCAGGCTTTTGGCCAAATAGTTGAGCGTATCGAAACGGGAAGCGAGCAGGCTCATGGCGTGGTGTTTTTATCTGTCTGCAAACTTAGGCGGATTCCGTCAAATGCCTTGCGATTATTTCGACCAGACATGTACTGTGGACTAAACACGAAGATAGAATCTCAGCACAAGCCGAATCGAAATTGGAATTTAGTGCCGGTATGCGCTACCTTTGCCGCCTCAACCTTTCACAGCAAACAGCGCGCCACCATGATCCTGTTTTTCGGCAACCCGCTCCTCAAAATCTTCACCGTTCAGCTCGACCCAAAGTTGCAGACAGCTTTGAACGCCGACGACCTCCAAAAACTCAGCTGGCTCTTCGGCAACGAACCGCTCATAAAAGCGGAGCGCGTGCCCGGCCCTTTCGTCGGACCTCGCGTCGCCATGATCTCGCCCTGGAGCACCAACGCAGTGGAAATCACCCAAAACATGGCCATCCAGGGCATCGTGCGCATGGAGGAGTTTTTCAAAATAGAGGAAAGCGGCCATTACGACCCCATGCTTTCGCAGAAGTTTGCGGAGCTGAACCAGGACATTTTCACCATCCACATCGAACCGGCGCCCATCCTCGAAATAGACAACATCGCGGCTTTCAACGAGCAGGAAGGACTGGCCCTGAGCGCCGAAGAAATCGCCTACCTCGACGGCCTCGCGCAACGCATCGGGCGCAAACTCACCGACTCGGAGGTCTTCGGCTTCTCGCAGGTAAACAGCGAGCATTGCCGCCACAAGATTTTCAACGGCGCCTTTGTGATTGACGGCGAGGAAAAACCGCGCTCCCTTTTCCAACTCATCAAAAAGACCTCCGCAGAAAATCCCAACGACATCGTTTCTGCTTACAAAGACAATGTGGCATTTTTGAAAGGTCCCGTCCTTTCGCAGTTTGCTCCCAAGCGCCCCGACAGGCCTGATTTTTATGAAAAAAAGCGCTTCGAATCGGTGCTCTCGCTGAAGGCCGAAACGCACAATTTTCCCACCACCGTAGAGCCGTTCAACGGCGCGGCCACTGGTTCCGGCGGCGAAATCCGCGACAGGCTGGCAGGCGGGCAAGGCTCCATTCCATTGGCGGGCACGGCGGTCTATATGACGGCCTATTCGCGACTTTTGGACAATCGCCCCTGGGAAAAGGGCATGCCCGAAAGAAAATGGCTGTACCAAACCCCGCTCGATATTTTGATCAAAGCCAGCAACGGCGCCTCCGATTTCGGCAATAAATTCGGGCAACCGCTCATCGCCGGCTCGCTGTTCACCTTCGAACACGAGGAAGCGGGACGGCAACTCGGCTACGACAAAGTCATCATGCTGGCGGGCGGCATCGGCTACGGCAAGGCGGCGCAGGCACTCAAGGGCACGCCCGAAACCGGCGATAAAATCGTGGTGATGGGCGGCGACAACTACCGCATCGGTATGGGCGGAGCGGCCGTTTCCTCAGCAGATACAGGCGAATTCAACACCGCCATCACGCTCAATGCAGTACAGCGCTCCAACCCCGAAATGCAAAAACGGGTAGCCAACGCCATTCGGGGCGTTGTGGAAAGCGACGAGAATTTCATCGTCTCCATCCACGATCACGGGGCGGGCGGCCACCTCAACTGCCTCTCCGAATTGGTGGAAGCCACCGGCGGCAGCATTGACCTCGACCAACTGCCCGTTGGCGACCCCACGCTGTCGGCCAAAGAAATCATCGGCAACGAATCACAGGAGCGCATGGGCTTGGTGGTTTTAGAAAAACACTTGGAAACGCTGCGCCACATCGCCGAGCGGGAGCGCGCCCCGATGTATGAAGTCGGCGATGTGACGGGCGACCTGCGCTTCAGCTTCCGATCGGCCTCCAAAGGCAGCCGTCCGATGGACCTGGCACTGTCCGATATGTTCGGCAGTTCGCCCAAGGTCGTTATGACAGATACCCACCGGCGCACCCAATATGCCGGTGTGGACAGCCACGCCTCGCAACTGCAAACTTACATCCGGGACGTGCTGCGCCTCGAAGCCGTGGCCAGCAAAGACTGGCTGACCAACAAGGTGGACCGCTGTGTCGGCGGCCTCGTGGCCAAGCAGCAATGCGCCGGTCCGCTCCAAGTCCCCCTCAACAACTGCGGCGTGATGGCCCTCGACTTCGACGGCAAAAGCGGCCTCGCCACCTCCATCGGCCACAGCCCCATCAGCGGCCTGATTGACCCCGTAGCGGGCAGTCGCAACTCCGTAGCCGAAGCGCTGACCAACATCGTGTGGGCGCCTTTGGAAAAAGGCCTGCGCTCCGTTTCGCTTTCCGCCAACTGGATGTGGCCCTGCAAAAACCCCGGCGAGGATGCCCGCCTGTACGAAGCAGTGCAGGCCATTTCAGACTTTGCCATTGCGCTGGGCATCAACATCCCGACGGGCAAGGACTCGCTCTCGATGAAGCAAAAATACCCCGACGGCCACGAGGTCATTTCGCCCGGCACGGTCATCGTGTCGGCGGCGGGCCATTGCAACGACCGCTACGGCATCGTGGAGCCTGTTTTGCAAAAAACGGACGGGCCGATATACTACCTCAATCTCTCCGGCGACGACTTCCAACTCGGCGGCTCCAGCTTTGCCCAAACCAGAAACAGCTTAGGCGATAAAGCTCCGACCGTCAATGATGCGGCATATTTTGCAAAGGCTTTTGACGCCCTGCAAAACCTGATCAAAAGCGGTCTTGTACTGGCCGGACACGATGTTTCCTCCGGTGGGCTTTTGACCTGTTTGTTGGAAATGTGTTTTGCCGACCTCGATCTGGGAGCGGAGTTGGATTTGACCCCGATGGGCGAGTCTGATTCGGTGAAATTGCTGTTTGCAGAAAATGCCGGCGTGGTGATACAGGCCCAAAATGATTCCGTGGAAAAACTGCTGAACGAGGCTGGAATTTCCTTTTTCAAAATCGGGAAAGCCACGTCCAGTGCAGTGTTATCCGTGAAAAACGGCGATGAAACGCACACTTTCGATGTCGCCGAATTGCGGGATGTCTGGTACGAAACCTCCTACCTCCTCGACAGCCATCAGACTGCCGGCGAATTAGCCAAAACTCGTTTTGACAACTACAAAACACAGCCGCTGCACTACAATTTCCCTCAAGGTTTTGATGGAAAACGCCCCGTACGAGACGAGTCGAAGCCCCGCATCAAAGCAGCCATCATCCGCGAAAAGGGCAGCAATTCGGAGCGGGAAATGGCGCACGCCATGTACTTGGCCGGCTTCGATGTGAAGGACGTGCATACCACCGATCTCATTTCCGGGCGGGAAACGCTGGAAGATGTGCGCTTTATCGGCGCTGTGGGTGGTTTCTCCAATTCCGACGTGCTCGGCTCGGCCAAGGGCTGGGCGGGCGCATTGCTCTATAATGAAAAAGCGCGGCAGGCGCTTGACAATTTCTTCCGGCGGGACGACGTGCTCTCCGTCGGCATTTGCAACGGCTGTCAACTCTTCGTAGAACTGAATCTCATCCATCCCGAACACGCCACGCCGCCCCGAATGTTGCACAACGATTCGCACAAACACGAGAGCATTTTCACCTCTGTGGTCATTCCCAAAAACAATTCCGTGATGCTGCGCTCGCTGGCGGGTTGCCGCCTCGGCATCTGGGTGAGCCACGGAGAGGGCAAATTCCACCTGCCCCTGCCGGAAAGCGCGTACAACATTGTGGCCAAATACGGCTACGACGCCTACCCCGCCAACCCGAACGGCAGCGACTACAACGCCGCTATGATTTGCAGCGCCGACGGGCGGCACCTAGCCACCATGCCGCACTTCGAGCGCTCGATGTTCCGCTGGAATTGGGCGCACTACCCCGCCGACCGGCAAAGTGACGATATTTCGCCCTGGGTGGAGGCGTTTTTGAATGCAAGGAGGTGGTTGGAGCAAGGGGAACAATAAAGCCGCCTCCTTTGAAAAATGGTTTATATTTTTCGCAAACCATTTTTCATCGGGTATCAAGTAACTATCGCTCCAACATTTCTTTTAATTTATCTAATGCTGCCGGATACGTGCTTTCAAAATAATCCAGATATTCATCAACCGTATCCAAATCTACAGTTACAGTTGTCACACCGTTGTCTTCATGATATGAATAATTTTCGTGTCCGCCCGCCCATTTTTCGACTTGTTCGCCGGTTGTTATTTCGATATCGCCATCCAAAAAGCCGTAATGCCTTATGGATACAAATTGGGCAGGTTGGTGTTCTTCGATTTCAGAAACCATTCCGCCCTTTTTGCCATTTTCGTCCATGCCCACAAAATGAATTTTACTTCCTTTTTCCCAACTTCCTTCGTAAGTAGAAGTAGGATTGAACACGGATGTCCAATGCTCATAGGTGCTTTTGTCTTTCAAGCCCAGCATTGTTTCGTAAACTTTTTGAGCTATTGCGTTTATCTCTTTTTTGAATTGTAGTTTTTTCATTTTATTGTCGTTATTTAAAAGTCAAAATTTCACTTATTTTCTGTCAGCGGTATCGCGCTAAACGGACTACCACTGATCAGAAAGCACAAAAAGTGTACCACCGGAATCAAAGTTATTACAAGTTATTGAAATGGATTAAAAAATCTTTAATGCGGCAACCATCGCCTGTCGCTGGGAGTCCTCCGCACAACACCTCTGCGGATAGGACGTTTATCCCCCACCTGCCGACGTGTTTACTGTTGTGTTCTGAATGTTGCATGTAGTTTTATTTTGGTAGTGTCACTCGTTATATGACACTACCAGAAAAAAATATAACTGAAATATATGAAAAAGAAATCACCCAGGAACTAAGAATCAATTTTAAAACCTATCAAACCAATCCATCTGACGCGTTTATCCAATCAAAAATCCGGAAAGATATTTTTAAAATAATGGATATGAATATGCAGGCCATTCAACGCAAGAGTGAACTGGCGAAAAGAACAGCCGATAGCGCCGTGTTGGGAATCTTCATCACCGGAACACTTTGTTTCCTCATTGCATTCGTTTTATTGGTTAATCTGCCTGCCAATATTGCCGATCCAATTAAAGAGCTGACCCAAAGCATTCAACAGATCGCCACAAAAAATTATGCGGAACGTGTTCATTTTGAAAGTCACAGCGAATTTGGGCAATTGGCAAAATCCTTTAACGCCATGGCTGAAAAACTCGAAGAATACAACAACAGCAGCTTGGCCAAACTGATGATGGAAAAAAAGAGAATAGAGACACTGATTGATAAAATGCACGATCCCGTGATAGGTCTGGATGAAAATATGTTGATCATTTTTGCCAACGAAGAAGCTACCAATATTTTAGGGCTTCCATATTCCGAACTCATTGGGTTCCCTTCAAAAGATTTAGCCTTAAAAAATGATTTATTGCGTGAACTGATTAAAGACGTTCATCCAGTTGATGAGGCTGCTGTCTCCATAAAGCCCATAAAAATATACGCAAATGATAAAGAAAGTTACTTTGAAAGAGATGTTCAGCACATTACCATCATTCCCACAGGCGAATTGAGACCTAAGACCATCGGGCACGTTATTTTACTCCGCAATGTAACCGAATACAAAGAGTTGGATTTCGCAAAAACAAACTTCATAGCTACCATTTCTCACGAATTTAAAACCCCGATCTCCTCCATCAAAATGAGCTTACAACTATTGGAAAATGAGCAAATAGGCAAGCTCAACGAGGAGCAAAAAAATCTGCTCGAAAGCATCAAGGACGATGCAACCAGGCTGCTGAAAATCACAGGGGAACTACTGAATATGACACAGGTAGAAAGTGGCAATATTCAGCTTACCATTCTACCTGTCAATCCGAAAGATATTTTGCAATATGCCATCAATGCCACAAAAACTCAGGCCGAACAAAAACAAATAATTTTTGAAATTGATTGTCCCGATTCCATACCCCCAATACTTGCCGACAGTGAGAAAACAGCTTGGGTTATCACCAATTTAATTTCCAATGCCATTCGCTACTCTTACGATCATTCTTCGGTTTATTTGATGATCCGGGAAACAGAAAATCAAGTTGCGATCTCCGTTAAAGATATTGGGCAAGGTATTGCGCCACAATACAAAGACAAAATTTTCGACCGCTATTTTCGCGTTCCGGGAACCCAGAAAGAAGGCACAGGACTCGGCTTGGCCATCAGTAAAGAGTTTATTGAAGCACAAGGAGGGCAAATTATTGTTGACAGCGAATTTGGCGCCGGAAGTACCTTCACATTGACACTCAACAAGTCTGGATGACATGATTGAACACAGCCCACTCCATCATACAAACGTTTTCCACATTATTCTACTTCCCGCTACCATTTCAAACCTCTTCGCAATGAATCACTTGAGCCGGCATGCCCTCAATCCCCAACACCCCGTATCACTTTTCCACAGGCTTTTCCACAGGTTTGCGGGCGGTTTTGCACAAGGCCGAAAACAAACCCCGAAAATTTCAAACGTCCCTTCTCAGGTTTTTGGCTTAGCTTTGTGTGAGCAAGGAACGGGGTCGAAATAAAGTACACATTTTCAGGGAGCAGATGGGTCGTCTGAACGAGCAGAAAAACGTAGCCGCAGTGGTGCTGCGGCGAGGCTTTTATGTGAAGTGCAGGCGGCTCAGATGCCGTTGAGGATGTGTAGGTTATTCGGAACCCGTTCCTAAGACAGAACCGCGACTTAAAACACTATGGCAGAGCAAAAAGACTCGACAAACAAACCCGTGGCCGGCGCACAACAACGACGACCCGGCGTGCCAAGAAAAGGCGAAGACCTCTCGAACTATGTGTTCGGGAAGGTACAGCCTCAGGCTTTGCCTTTGGAAGAGGCCGTACTCGGCGCCGTCATGCTCGACAAAAATGCCCTCACCGTTATCCTTGACATCCTGCAGCCCGACAGCTTCTACCTCGAAGCCAACCAGCACATCTACCGCGCTATGCGCCGCCTGTTCGACCGTTCGCAACCCATTGATTTGCTGACGGTCATGGAGGAACTCAAAAAATCGGGCGACCTGGAGGCGGTGGGCGGCCCTGCTTACCTCGCCGAACTCACGCACCGCGTAGCCTCTGCCGCCAACATTGAGTACCATGCGCGCATCATCTCCCAAAAGTACATACAGCGTGAACTGATTCGGGTTTCTACCAAGACCATCCGCGACGCCTTTGAAGACACCTCCGACGTGTTTGAACTCCTGGACGAAGCGGAACAGGGCCTGTACAACATCGCCCAAAACAATATGAGTCGCGGCTACGAAAGTACGGGTACCCTGGCCGGCAAAATGCTCAAACAAATAGAGGAACTCAAAGGTAAAAAGGATGGACTCACCGGCGTTCCTACCGGCTTCACCGACCTCGACCGCCTCACTTCCGGCTGGCAACCCTCCGACCTCATCATTGTAGCGGCGCGCCCCGGTATGGGTAAAACGGGCTTCGTCCTTTCTATGACCCGCAATGCAGCCATTGATTTCAAAAAACCGGTGGCGCTGTTTTCTTTGGAAATGGCCAGCCTGCAATTGGTACTCCGTTTGGTTTCTATGGAGGCCGAGATTTCGGGCAGCAAACTGCGCAACGGCCAGCTCGAAGAGGAGGAGTGGAAACGCCTGCACAAATCGGTGGAACGCATCAGCGAAGCGCCTATTTATATAGACGATACCGCCGGCATCAACATCTTCGAACTCAGGGCCAAAGCCCGCCGTATGAAGCTCCAGCACGACATCCAGCTCATCATCATTGACTACCTCCAGTTGATGAGCGGCGGCCCCGACAGCGGTAAAGGCAACCGCGAACAAGAGATCAGCTCCATTTCGCGCTCGCTCAAAGCCTTGGCCAAAGAACTCAATGTGCCGGTCATTGCCCTGTCGCAGCTCAGTCGTGCTGTGGAAACACGCGGCGGCACCAAGCGCCCGCAGTTGTCGGACTTGAGGGAATCCGGCGCAATCGAACAGGACGCAGACATTGTCTCCTTTATCTATCGTCCTGATTATTACCAAATTATGGAAGATGAGAATGGCCAGAGCCTCAAGGGGGTAGCTGAAATCATCATAGCCAAACACCGCAACGGCGCCTTGGAGACCGTGAAACTGAGGTTTACCGACAAGTTTGCCCGCTTCTCCGATTTGGACGAGTTCAACTTCGATGCACTGCCCTCCGGCGTTTTTCAAGACCCCACCCCGGCCAATGTCATCATCCGGCCTTCGCGCATGAACGACGACGAGGACATTCCGTTTTAATCATCCCAATCCCAATTTTCGGGAAACTGCTGCCGGTAGTGTTTTTTGGTAAATGCGCGCTGCCGCTGCCTGTCCAAAATCAACTTGGCCAATGCCGTGTGCGCCGGCTCTTCGGCGGCGGGAGAGAGCGCGCGATCTACCTTGCGCTCGTCCACATCCAAACGGTACATCAGGCTCATCAGATACTCCAAGCGGTGCTCGATGAGCCAGGCCACCTGTTCGGAGAGCAGTTCCAGCAGGCGCTCTTCGGAAACGGCTTCCTGCAAAGGCACAGGGTCGAAATCCTGCGCCACCAATGCTGTGAGTTGTTGCAGATCGCTGCCTTCTTCTTCCATGTTGGTACTATTTCCTGTTGGCTCTGATCCAGGCCAGCACTTCCTGCGTAGGTTGGGCAGCCACTTCGGCGGGCAGAGCCACGCGCTCATTTTTAGCCAGATCGAAGGCGTAGGCGGTATTGGCGCTTGTATTTTCGCGCAGCACGATGTAGCGGTTGTTGGCGGCGCTTTTCTGGATGTCGGTTTTGAGCGCGATGGGCGCATCCAGCATCGGATTGACGGAAAAAGTGCCCGCATCTGCATTGTAACTTGGCGAAATGGCCTGAAAAGCGCCCTGTACCGGCAGCAAAAACAGCGATTGCGCAGCGCCCGATGCCGGTTTGTATTCGGCCAAGGCCAGTACCGGCGCGGGTTTGGCTTTGTCGGCGAGGGTGAAAGCAAAGGCGCCGAAATCCTGCGCATAGCCGATGAGGTAGTCTTCCCAAAGCTCTAAGCGCTGTATCATGCCCGACTGCGCGTCGGCGCCGCTGCGGGCGGAGGCGAATTTGGGCTTGAGTTCGGGCAGCCAGCGTCGGTTTTCCGCATCGTACAGGTAAATGGAGTTGAAGCCCCGAACGGCAGCCATTTCATGTACTTTATTGTAGCTAATTTCGGCCACATAGTACGGAAAATCGGGGCTGACATTGACGGGCAACACCTTGCGCTCCAGCAGACTGCAATTGCGCGTGTCATACACTTCCAATACGCGGTAGCTGTCGCCATAGTCGGCGTCAAACGTAGAGGAATCGGCGGTGACGGCCACGAGAATTTCCTGAGACCGAATCCAGATCGAAGCTCCTTCGTCGAGCATTTTGCCGGCTACTTTGCAATCATGGGTAGCGCGCGGCGGCGGCGGAGTGGTCGCTGTGGTGTCGGTAGTCGTAGTGGCGCCGGAGTTGTCGGGTGCTGGGTTGCCGCAGGCTGCTGCGATGAATACAGACAGGGCAACAAAAAAGTACTTTGCCGATTTCATTGATTCAAATTTTTCCCGAAGGTACAAAACCTGCTGCGTTGCCATAGCTGCGTGACAAAAATAGCCTTCGTTTTTCCTGAAAAATTGCTAACTTTGTCCTCATCTGTTGATTTAGCTATCTTAATAATCACCTTCATAATATTGGGGTAATGTCTTCTGAAAAACGTCGATACATAGAGCAACGCCGCGGGCTTTTTTGGTCTGTGGGCGACGAAAAACTCGATCAGATAAGCGACGAATTGTTGGTGGAAAACATCCTGAACTACGGCACGTTGGAAGACGTGCGGGAGCTGATTTCATTGATGGGATTGCAACAGGTAGCGCTCCTGTTCTCAAAAACCTATAAGAACAGACCTCGAAACAACTACTTCCCACAGGTAGCCAACTTTTTCGATATCTATTTTTCAAGGCATGTACCCGAATATCCTCTCTAACGGCCAAAAGGAATTGCTGCCGATTCTGGGTAGCTTGCAACGCGAGTTTTACTTGGTGGGAGGCACTGCCATTGCTCTGCAAATAGGCCACCGGCAATCTATTGACTACTCCGAAGAAGTTACCTTCCTGCCCAGCTTTGAGGTGAGCAATGACGAGGTGAAACGGTTTCTAACAGAGGTAGCGTCGAGAAGTATTTAGCACGATTATTTCCCTCGTTCATTTGCATCAGCCCATATCCACCCGCTCTACCGTCCGCTCTTTGCGACTTTTTTCTGCCAAAAATCCCATCAGGTGGCTTTCCATCGAAGCATCAAGGGAGGAAGTGAGCAGGGAGGCGTTTTGTTGTTCTACCGCGCGCACCCAGTCGCGGGCCAGTCCCCAGTCGCCGCCGCCATGTCCGCTGCTGATGTCGGCATGGTCGCGTACGTTCCATTTCGTGATCTCGCCGTTGCGGAAATCAGCTATGTAGAGTTCGTTTTCGTCGCCCACCAGATCGCCCATGCTGCCCATGATGCGGGTGCGGCGGCCTGCATAATTGGTGAACGCCTCCATGCTGAAGTTGACGGTGATCTGATCTTCAAACTCCATAGACACGATCTGATGGTCGGGCACGTTGTTGTCGCAGCGATACACACAGCGGCCATACTGCCCCTCTTTGAGGTACTTCATAATGGCGTCGCCCTGAAGTTCCTTTTCTGCGGGCAGATCGAAATGGTGCAGCCAGGTGCGGTTTTTGTGATAAATGCGCAATGCCGAGTAGGGACACTGGGCCTCCACGGCGCATCCGTCGGTACAGCGGGCGGTGCTGCCGGCGGGCGCATTTTCACTTTTGAACCACTTGAGCGAACCGAAAGACGAGATGTAGCGGCAGTTCTTGCCGAGCCACCAGCGCAGGATGTCCAAATCGTGGCAGGATTTGGCCAAGATGATGGGGTTGGTATCTTCCTCGCGGCGCCAGTTGCCCCGCACATACGAGTGCGACATGTGAACATGCTGTATCGGCTCCAAGTGCTGCACGCTGACGATGCTCCCCAGCACGCCCGAATCTATCACCTCTTTCACCTTGCGGTAGTACGGCGAGTAGCGCAACACATGGCACACGGCCACAATGCGCTTGTATTTTTTGGCCTGTTGCAGGATGTCGTTACATTCTTTCCAACTTTGCGCAATGGGCTTTTCCAGCAATAGATCGTAGCCCATTTCGAGCGCCTTCATGGCCGGGCCGTAGTGCAGGCCATCAGGCGTGGTGATGATGACGGCGTCGGCAAATTTGGGCCGGGTGAAGACGTGCTCCCAGGTCACAAAGCGATTGGCGTCTATGATGTTGTGGTTTTTTGAATAGCGTTCGTTGCGCAGCGGAATAGGCTCGGCCACGCCGATGATGTCCAGCTCATCGGGATGTTTCAGGGCGTAGTTGCCATACACATTGCCCCTGCTGCCCGCGCCCAGCGTAATGGCGGTGATCTTGCGGCCTGCTTTGGGCAGTTGGGTGTAATCCCAGGTGTAGTCAGCCTCCTGCATCGGGCCGGCCCACAGTTGGTTGCTCATGGCTGCGCCCACAGAAAGAGCGCCCATCGTTTTGAGCAAATCGCGTCTTGACCATTCTTGTGCCATGTTCTTGTTGTTTTGGTGGTAAAGTTAGAAAAACCGCAGAGAATCGGCACAATACAAATACTTCGTCCATCGGCTACTTACGGCTTGCAAAAACGAACCTGCGACCTTTACTTCGCCACAGGTTCGTCATGAGTTGCCGGAGAAACCGCTAATTCGAATCAATCACACGCCCCGAACCGGTGATGGTAGAATTGACTACCGGATTGCCCCGGAACAGTACGTTGCCGCTGCCGCTGATGCGCGCACTAAGGCGATTGGCCACTCGAACTTCTGCATCGCCGCTGCCGCTGATAGAAATATCGGCTTCATTCATTTGCATGCCAAAGGCTTTGAGTTTGCCGGAGCCGCTGAGATTGAAGTCCAACTCATCTCCCGTTCCTTCCAGTGCAATGGTGCCGGAGCCGGGCAGGGCAGCCGTCACATCGTCGCAGTTCAGCCCTAAGTCAATGGAGCCGGAGCCGGAAAGCCGCAGTTCGATGTCGTCTATATTGAAGGTGTTTTCACCAAAAATACGACCGGAACTGGCCAATTCGAGCCGCCTGACATCGGGCATGGTGATAAAAATGCGCACATCGCTGAAATCGCGGAGACAGCGATCGGGCTTGATGATCCATTCGCGGTCGCGCACGGTGAGGCGAATGCGGTCAATGATGTTTTGCTGCGCTTCGATGGTCACTTCCTGCTGAGGGCCTTGCTGAATGATTACCTCGGCACTCATGTCAAGTACAATGGCATCGAAGGCAGGCAGGTCAAAACTTTCGTTGACGATGCTCCCCCTGCCGTTGACGCAACTGAGAAAATCATCGTCTTCGTCGAAGTCGAAAAAGCAACCGGGCGCCAGTACCGTCACAGCCAGTAAGCCCAGTATCCATTTGAAATTTTTCATGGTGATGTTGTTTTTGTTTTAATTAAAATCTCCCGTTGCCGAACCACCCGAAGCGGAAAGTCAGTGCGGCTACCGGCCCTGAAAAATCTTTGTCGGTATATGCCGCGCCAGGAGCGGAGCCATTGACAAAGCGATAGCCTGCCGTGCCGGCCACGCGAAACCAACGGGTGAGGTTGAGTTCGATGCCCATTTCGGGAGTGGCCACGAATATCTGATCAAAGTCGGTAACCCGCGGATTATCCAATTCGATATTGATGCCGCCCCATCCGAGCCTTGCGCCGCCATACAGGTGAATGGCTTTGTAAGACGGATAGGTAAATCCGAGCCAAAGGCCGCCGTGGGCCAGTTCGAGCCGGTCAATGTCGTCGTTTTGCAGCACCTCCTTGAGGTCAACCGCGCCCAGGCCGTACGCACCCAGAATGACATTGCCGAGTACTAAGCCGCCGCCGCCGCCGATGCTGGTGCCGAATCCTTCGCGCAATCCCATTTCCACTATAGGCCCGCCGAAAGCGCCGGAGAGCCGACCGCGCCCGAAAATAGTCTCATGTTGTGCATGTAGTGAAAGGCCCGCCAAAAGCAGTGCCGTTGAAAAAAGCAGATGTTTCATGATTTTTTGAAGTTTTGTGATGAAAGGAAAAAGGTTTTAATGTTCAAGGTTTCGGGTTGGAACGGCTGCTGGTTTCAGGTTCATGGTTCAAGGTTCCGGGTTGCTCACTCCTCACATACTCACCCCTCACCCCTGAAAACCGCCCACCGAGAACCGCTTCACACCCGAATTCCCGCAGTAAATCCAATCCAGGCTTGTGCCCGCGCTTTTCCCGCATTGCCCTCCCATATTGTGTGTGGAGGCAGGCCGGACCCGCGCAGGCCGGTGTCGGGATCAATGCGTTTGGAGAGCATGAAATTGAGCGTCGGCCCTGCAAAAAAGCTGAGGTTGCTTTTGGTACGCACATCTAAGCTCAGGTGCAGACGGTTGAGCAGGTTGAGCGGGCGCGTCCACTGTCCGCCTTCGTGGATGTGCATGGCTGTAAGTTCGGTATTGATCAAAACATTGGAACCCAACTTGTTGACCGACCCCAACCCGTAGCCTAAGCCCCAGGCCGTTTCTTCGGGATTGCCCGATTCCCAGCGAGCGCCGCCCAGAATGATGTTGTAAAAGGCATGCGCTCCAAACTTGACGGCGATGTTGCCGTACAGGCTTTCGGAAGCGGAAATTTCCACCCGGTTGTAGCCTTTTTTTATAAAATTGAACAGCCCGATGGGCATCCCGGCTACTGTGTCGGCTACGTTGACAAGGCCGAATTGGATGCCCTCTACCTGGCGGGCGCGATTGTACAACAGCGAATACTGTCCGTCGCGCACATCCCCGCGCGTCGAGTTGAAAAGCAGGGCGGTTTGCAAATGCGTGTACCCGCCGCTGATGTTGAAGAGCGTGCCGGCCTGTAGTCCTTTCGCGCCCTGATGTGCTATATTGAACAGCCCGGCCGCCTGTACGCCGCTCATGTTGTTTCGGGAAATGTTGAACAGCCCCGCCGCCTGCACCGCTTCGGCCTCGCCGGAAATATTGAAAACGCCTCCTGCCTGCACGCCCGTCACGCGCCCTTCGCAGATGTTGAACAAGCCGCCTATCTGCGTGCCGGTCACATCGCCGCCCACAATACTGCCTACGCCGGCCACCTGTACACCGGTCACATCGCCGAGCACGGTATTGCCGAAACCGCCCACTTCAATGCCGGAAACGCCCCCGCTGACGCCCCATAAAATATTGAGCGACAGGTCGTTCGTGATTTGCGCGCTGCGCAGGGCGTTGGTGCCGATCATGGGCAGCAGCGATATTTGGGCCAAACGGCGCACCGGATCGTCGTCGGGTAGTTCGTTCATCACCGGCACAGGCGGAGGCGGCATGGCTTGTACGCCGCCCTCAATGTTTTCCATCTTGCGCCGCTCTATATCGGCCAGATGCTCCCAACGTTCGCGCTGCCGGCGGATGGCGGCCATTTCATCCTTGCTGACCTCTTGCGGGTAAATCGGGCTGGTCTGAACGGGCCGGATTTTGGGTTTTTCAATGCGCCCTAAAGCCTCCTGTTGCCGGTTGCGGTCCACCTTCAGTACTACCTGCCCGTTGATGGCGGCATATTGCACAGGCTGATCTTCAAACACCCGATCCAATACGCGGCGCAGCGGTTCGTTGTGCGCTTCCACACTCACGCGGCGCGACACCGGCACGAAATCACTGCTGTATGCAAACCGGGTGCCGTAGTTGCGACTGATGCCTGACAAGACGTCGGAGATGGAGGCGTCGGCGTATTGCACCGATACGCGCTGATCGAGCAATTGGGCGCCGAGACCCTGCCACGACAACAGCGCCAAGCAAAACAACAGGATTTTAATACAATGATTCATTTGGTTTTTTGGCGTTGTTTCATCGGCAACCGTTGCCGGACAGGCTAATCACTTCGGCGCGCTGTTCCCATTGCGCATCTATGGCGAAGGACAGAGCCTCCAAAACCTCTTCCAATTGCGGGTTGTCATAGTGTCCGCTGAATCGGCAAGCGCCTATCGCCGCCCGCTCCAACGCTATGTCCACCCCGAAATACCGTTCCAACGTGAGAACTACCTCATCTACCGGCGTATCGTCAAATCGGAATTGGCGGTTTTTCCAGGCTGTTGCATTGTTCGCAATTTCCTCGGCTGCGGCCAATCGGAGGTCTTTTTTCTGAACGGCTACGGCCTCGCCGGCGGCCAACATTGCTTTCTGTTGCGGCGCCGCAATGGCCTCCACCTGTACTTTGCCGGTACTGACGCTCACTTCCACGCGCTCCTCGTTCGGGTAGGCCCGCACATTGAAGGAGGTACCCAGCACCGTAGTACGCGCCTCGCCACTTTCGATGATAAAAGGCTTGCCATCAAGGTGTTTGACTTCAAAGAACGCTTCGCCGCTCAGGGTGACGTAGCGCGCATCGGCATCCTGACGGTAGTGCAATGCAGAGTTTTCATTCAACTGCACCGTACTTCCGTCGGGAAGGGTGATGGTTTTGCGCTCCTGCGCGATGGTTTGGGCCATCAGCACCTCTGTCGGCGCGTCATTTCGGCCCAGCGTCCACCACAGCGCAAGGGCGAGGGGCAACAGGACGGCGGCCACGCGCAGCAGCATTTTCATGGAAATGATGCCCCGATTTTTCGGTGCGGGCGCTCTTTGGTCTATGGCCGATTCCAGCGCTGCCCAGGCTTTGGAGGCGTTCAATGGAGGCATTGCAGGCTGCGGCTCCGGGATGGCCCACAGTTGCAACATATTGTCAAAGAACTCTTTATTGGCCTGAGATTGCTCTACCCAGGCCATCAATTCGGCTACCTCGGCCGGCGACGCTTCACCGCTCAGGTACTTACCGATTTGTTCAGCGTTCATATTTTGATCTGCCATATCGTCTTTGCTGTTGGGAGGATGCAGGGAGGGGGCGGGTACCCCTATTCGGAGAGAAAGTTTTTTTTGAGAAAAAACTCAGCTCCCCGCCGCGCTGCCCACGGTTCCCTCGCCCGATGCCCGACGGAAACCAATGGTTTTTTTCGTGAACACCGCATCGCTTTTATCGGTGCGGAAACCGGCCACATCTTCCAGCGTGAGGATGTTGATGGAGGTGGCGTCGCGTTCTTCGGCAGGCAAAGCGGCGAGCCTCAGATGCTGGTTTTTGACAGCCTCCTGCACGACGCCGCGCACGGTACGCGCATTGCCGAAATACTTGTCGCGGTATTCATACACAAAATTGAGGTAATCCTTGAGGTGTGCTTCCGCTTCGGGCGTGGGCACTAAGTTTTGCTCGGCCAGCATGATGTGTGCAATCCGGCTGAGGTCTTCGGGTTCGTAATCCTCGAATTTCAGCACTTTGTCGAAGCGGGAATTCAAGCCCGGATTGGCCTTGAGGAATTGCTCCATGTTGTCGGGGTAACCGGCCACAAACACAAAAAACTGCCCCCGATGGTCCTCCATGCGCTTGAGCAGCGTTTGGATGGCTTCATCGCCAAAGTCGCCGTTGGGGCCGATGCGCGCCGTGAGGGCGTAGGCTTCGTCAATGAACAGCACGCCGCCCATAGATTCTTCCACCTTTTCGGCGGTTTTGATGGCGGTTTGGCCCATATAGCCCGCCACCAAACCCTGGCGGTCGGTTTCTACCACATGGCCGCGTTCGAGCATGCCCAGCGCTTTGTATATTTTGGTGAGGATGCGCGCCACGGTGGTTTTGCCGGTGCCGGGATTGCCCACCAACACAGTGTGCAGCGAGAAACTGTTGAGCACGTCTTTGCCGGTTTCGCGGTAGTAGCGCACCAACCACACCAACTCTTTGATCTGCGCTTTCACTTTTTCCATGCCGATGAGGCGGTTCATCTCGTCGAGGCTTTCCTGAAGAAGCTGCTCGTCCACAGGAATATTGGGCAGATCGCGGCGCTCTGTGTTGCCGATACCGGCCACATCGTACAGCTCCACCCTGGCCAGGCGTTCCTGCTCCAACAGTTGGGGGTCGGGCATGGCCATGACGCGCAGTCCCAGATTGATTTTGGCTTTTTCGAGCGTATCGAACACAAAACGGGCATTGCCGAAAGTGCGGTCGCGGCGTCGGTAGGCATCAATGATGACGTCGTCAATTTTTTTGCGGGCTTCCGGCGTCAGTTCGATGCCTTTTTCGCGGGCTGCAAATTCCGCAATTTCGGAAAGCTCCTGCGGGAGGTAGTCCCGGAATTCAAAATGATGGTTGAAACGCGATTTCAGGCCCGGATTGGAGGCGAGGAAATGTTTCATTTCTTTGGGGTAACCCGCCACGATGACGGCCAGGTCGCCGGGGCCGTTGGAGAGTTCGCGCACTAAGATTTCAATCACTTCGCGCCCGAAGTCTTTGCTGTCGTCGTTGGAACGGGCCAATGAATAGGCTTCGTCAATGAACAGCACGCCGCCTCTGGCCCGCTCGATGGCCTCGCGTACTTTGGGGGCCGTTTGGCCGATGTACTCGCCCACGAGGTCCACACGGTCCACCTCATGCACATGGCCTTTGGTGAGGAGGCCCATTTTTTTGTACAGCTTGCCCATCATGCCGGCTACGGTGGTTTTGCCGGTGCCGGGATTGCCTATAAAAACGGAGTGTACATTGATGCCCTCGTTTTCTTCAAAGCCTTTTTCTTTGCGGAGTTGCAAAAACTGGATGTAGCGGGCATGGTTGCGCACTTGGGTTTTGATTTCGCGCAGCCCGATGAGCATGTCCAACTTGGTCATCACGTCCTCGAAGGTCTCGTTGGGGTCGTCTTCTTCTATGCCCATGATGATCGGGGCCTGCTGATCGGGCAGCAATGCGGGCGCTACGCCTTGTTCTATTTCATCGCCTACCTCAAAAGGCACTACGGCCAGCAGCCGGTCCATGAAGATCAGTTCTGCGGTATAGCGGTCTTTGCGCCAGGAGCCTTTTACGTTGGACCCCCAGCCTGCGGTGAGTTTGATGAATTCGTCGGACTTGCTTATTTGCTGCAAGCGCACTACCTGGCCCTTGAGTTCGCGGGCATCGTTGTAAAATTTGACAAACAACTCGCATTGCCAGGGGCGGCCGTAGAGTTCGTTGTGCAGCGAGATTTCGAGATAGACGTAGCGGGATTCCTCGGCGCTGAATTTTTTGAGATATACGCGGTCGTCTTCGGCCACATCATCGTAAGGCCCCTCGTACAGCCGGAGCGAGTGTACGTCGGCATACATGGCATCGTTGATGGAGTAGAAATCCTTGCCGGGATCTTCTACATAAAAATACTTGGCGCCCACTTTCTGGCCGTCCACCCAGGCTTCCCAAAAATAGGTGCCGCGCTTCCAGAAAGCGCCCTCGGTTTTGTTGCCCCAGCCTTCCCGGATGTAAACGATGTGGTCGAGTTTGCTGATTTTTTTGCCTTTGAGATCGAGCGTGCAGATTTCCCGCCGGCCGCGCTTGAGCGAAAAACACTTGAGTTGGATATCGGCCTCCCAGTCTTGCAGGTCAAAGTATTTGTTGTACAACGACAACTCTGCGTATATATAGCTGGTCTCGTACCGGTCGAACACTTGCCGGTACTTCTTCTTGTTGTCGGCCAGCCATTCGGTGGAGGCATAGACCTTGAGTTCTCTGAACTTGTACTTATGCGATATGGGCGCGATGAAGCTCTCTTCCTGTTCCATTATTGGTAGTTGAATCAATGGACAATAAAGATAATGGAGTTTCCGGTTTTGCAAGCCGTTCGGGGCTTTTTTTTAGAAAAAACTATCCGTCATTTCTTTTCTGAAAGTCAGTACCCGCAGGAAAAGCCGCACATCGTTTTCCCAGTAATACCATACCTTGCCGTTGGCTGCGGGCCAGTCTCTATCCAATTGGGGCAGTAAAATAACGGGGCAGCGGTAGGCCGCCGTTTTCAGCAAGGCCCGGTAGTGCATGGCGCTCCAGTCGGGCGCGGTGCTTTGCGCCAGCCATTGCCGCAGCCCTCCGATGGTCTGGGCTGCTATGTCGGCAGGCCAGGGAAGCGTTTTGTTGAGCAATAAATAATAGGCTAAACTGCGGTCGGGTAGGAGCGTGGCCGAGCCGGACAGTGCCTCCCGAACGATGTCGGCAAAAGCGCCTTCCGACAACAAGGGCATCAGGCGCTCCCAGCCGCCGGGCAGTTCGTCTGTGAATTTGTAGCGCCAGTACCGCACTAAAGCATCTGCCTGTTCGCTGCTTCGGAAAAGAACAATGGCGTCTGTCAGCGCTTCCGTCAGTGCGCCCGACCACTCCCCGCGCTCAATTTGCCGCGGCAGCTCTGTCGGCTTCACGCCCAACAACGGCGCCCAAAGCTGCGGTGCAATGTGCCCCCAAAGTTTTCGTATCAACAGGGCCTTGGGACCACCGGTGCCTGCTCCGCCGCCGTCTATACCATCGCGTTGCCAGGCTGCGGGCGGCTGTTCCGGCGGCGATAATTGCCAGGCGCCTGTGAGCGAAAATTTCAGCATGGAGCGGGCATAACTTTGCAGGCGCTCCGACAAGGCGGAACCCGGCAGCAGTGCCAGCAGTCGGGCGGCGGTTTGGCGAATCTCCCGCCGTTTGTCATCCAAACAAGTTTCCAGAAAGGATTCATCCGACAGGGATAAGCCGGTTTCCAGCCTTTTCAGCAACTCGTGACGCTCTTTCCAGCCGTCTTCGGCCCAGGTGGAGCGGAGTTGTTGCAGTCCCGCTTCCGGGTTTGTTTTTCGGACTTGCAGTAAGATTTTTTTTCTTTCTTCCAAAGAGGCAATTTGCCAGGATTTAGGGTCAGTTTCTTTTAAAAGAGGCTGCCATTCAGGCAATTGTGCCATAAGCCAGCGCCCGCGGGCGCCGAGCAAAGGCCGCGCCTCCTCGAACCGGGATTTTTCTTTGGCCAACCATTCCAGCACCAAGGGCAGGGAGGCGGCCGGCAAAACCTGGCCTGTTTTCCTCAAAAGGTCCAGCATTTCTTCCCATGCCTCGCGGTAGGGGCCGCTGAGGATTTGTTGTACGAAACGGGCGGCCTCTTCTCCGGCGGCCTGCTCCCCGGCATTGTCAGGGGCGGGCATGGGAGGCGCATCCGGCAGCAGTGCAGCGGCTTTGTCGGTCAGTTGTCGGCGCGCCCAGGCTCTCAGTAGCGCGGAGGCTTCGTCGTCGTGGGGCAATGCGACGGCTTTGGCTTCGGCGGGCAATTCCTGCCGGTCGAGGCCCAGTATAGCGGCGGTGAGGAGCTGGTTTTCCATCTGGAAACGAAAAAGAGCAACCCGAAACACGCCCGGATTGCCCTTTTGTAAGTCTTTTGAGAGACTCAGGCTTAGCCGATAGAGTCGGCCAGTTCTTTGCCCGGTTTGAACTTCACAACCGTTTTGGCAGGGATTTCGATTTTAGCGTTCGTTTTCGGGTTACGACCGGTACGAGCGTCACGCTTGTTTACCGAGAAAGTGCCAAAGCCGATGAGGGTTACTTTGTCGCCATCTTTGAGGGCGCCTGCGATACCGTCCAATACGGCATTGAGAGCGTCGCCTGCCTGGGCCTTAGTGATACCTGCATCGCCGGCGATTTTGCTGATCAAATCTCCTTTGTTCATTTCAAAATGAGTTTTTGTGAAATAATGGTGACGCAAAATTAGCGTTTACTTTGGTACCGTCAACTTTTTTTTTCTGAAAAAAAATGAAACCCCTTGTATTTACAGGGGTTCCGGCCCGTGAGGTACATGATAGGGGAGATGCAAAGCCGGGAAAAACGAGTTAATTTTGCGATTCGTTCTGTCTAATTCTTGTCAATCTTCAACACAATCAATTGATTATCAATAATGAAAAAGACCATTTATTTCTTGCTCGTTTTGTTTTTATTGGGAACCGCCGCTGCTGCCTGTTCGCCCAAAGTGGGCTGCCCGGTCACCGAAAGCGCCCGTCCTAATACGAACCGGAAAGGCGAACTTTCTACCAAACGCGGTAAATCTCAGTTATTTCCAAAGAACATGCGGCGGGGTTGAGCCTCCAATTTCTGATATTCCGACTCGTATTATCTGCAACATGCTGCATGTTGCTCGGTACTGCGCAGGCGCAATCGGTCTGGTCGAATCAGCGCAGCCGACTGCTGGAAATCAGAAACGGCTGTTATGAATTGGACAGCCTCACGGTGATTCCTGCTTCGGTGGTTTTGAAAAATCCCGCCACTGGAGAGCGCGTTGGCAGCTTGTTGTATCGCATCGCCGACAACCAGATTTGCTTCTCCCGCTCCGACACTTCCGCGCTGTCGCTTCGCATTGATTTTCGCGTGCTGCCCTACCGCCTGGGCGCGGCGCTGTTTCGCATAGACAGCAGCAGCTTAGTACCTCCCGAAGACCGCATCCTTCGCACCGCAACGTATAATCCTTATGCCGCATCGGGGCCGGCCGGGTTGGGTTTTGGGGGCTTGCAATACAACGGCAGTTTTGCGCGCGGCCTTTCCTTCGGCAACAGCCAGGATTTGGTGCTCAATTCCAATTTCAACCTGCAAATGGCAGGCCGCCTCGGCGACGGGTTGGAAATCGTGGCCGCCATCACCGACGAAAACATTCCCCTGCAACCGGAAGGCAACACCCGACAACTGCGCGAATTCGACCGCGTTTTTGTGCAACTCAGCAAAGGCAAGGGCAAGCTTGTGGCCGGCGACTACGACCTGCTGCGACCGCAGAGTTATTTTATGAATTATTTCAAGCGGCTCCAGGGCTTGTCCTTTCGCATAGAATCGCAGGATGCCGGCAAAGGGCTGTGGCGCGGAGATGCGGCTCTGGCCATCTCGCGGGGGCAGTTTGCCCGCAATCTGATTGCGCAACAGGAAGGCAATCAGGGGCCGTACCGGCTGCGGGGCAATGCCGGCGAACTGTTCATCATCGTGCTGGCGGGCACCGAAAAGGTATGGCTCGACGGCCGCCTGATGGAGCGCGGCATTGAAACGGATTACGTCATTGACTACAATCGCGGCGAGATCACCTTCACCAACAAACGCCTCATTACCAAAGACAGCCGCATCATTGTGGAATTTGAGTACGCCGATCAGGGCTACCTGCGCAGCCTGTATGCTTTCAACGCCGAATATGTGCGCCCCAAAAGTCGCCTTTACGCCAATGTTTTCAGTCAGCAGGACAGCCGCACCTCCACCGGCATCAGCCCGCTCAGCGCGGAACAACGCAGCGTCCTCCGCAATGCCGGCGACGATTTTACCACCGCCGTCAGTTCCGGCATAGACAGCATTGCAGAGTTTTTGCCCTTTCGGGCGCAATACCGCCTGACCGATACCCTAAGCATCTGCGGGGAACGTGATACTGTGCTGGTTTTCAGCACCGATCCGGCATTGGCCCGATACACCGCGCGGTTTTCATTTGTGGGGCAGGGGCGCGGAAATTATGTGCTTGATCCCACCCTGACCGCCAACGAACGCGTGTATCGCTGGGTAGAACCCGACCCGCTCAACTGCCTCCCGCGCGGCGACTACGAACCGGTGGTACAACTCACGGCGCCCCAACAACAGCAACTCTTTACCCTCGGCGCCGAGCAGCGCTTTTCCAAACAATCCCTGTGGCGCACCGAATTGGCCCTCAGCCGCAAAGACCTCAATCGCTTCTCCGATTTAGATAACAAGGACGACCTCGGCACGGCGCTGTTTTCTTCGCTCCGGCATCAGTTGCCCCTCGGCAAAAATGCTACCGACACCTCCGGAACCCGCCTCGAACTGGCCGCCGATTACGAGTGGGTGCAGCGCCATTTCAAGGCATTGAACCCTTACCGTTCGCCGGAATTTCAGCGCGACTGGAGCCTGACCGACATTCAGGGCTTGGGCAATGTGCAGGCGGCTACCGAAAATCTGGGGCGGGCCAATTTGGCGTTTCGGCGTTCCGGCTGGGGCGTTTTGCAGTATGGTTTCGCGGCCTTTTTGCGCGGCAGCGTCTATCGCGGATCGCGGCACACGGCGCAATTGGACCTGCTGCGCAAGGGCTGGGAGATGAAAGCAGAGGGCAGTTGGTTAGAGGCCGTCAATGCCGGGCAGCGCAACAGCTTTGTGCGGCCGCGCCTTCGTTTGAGCCGTAGTTTTGAAAAATTAGGCGGCTGGCGGGCCGGCATTTATGCAGAACGCGAGCGCAACGAACGCCGCCTGCTGAGCGCCGACACCCTGGAGGCCAACAGTTTTTTTTACGATCTCCAAAAAGCATTTATCGAAAGCCCGGCCGGGAAAGAAAACTTCGTACTCGGTGCGCATTTTCAACGGCGGCAAGATTACGCGCCCGCCGGCGCCGATTTTGTGCGCAATACCCGCGCCACCGAACTCAACCTCAACGGCAGCCGCAATATTCGCAGGGTGCTGCAATGGGCCGGCAATTTCACCTGGCGCCGCTTGGAAGTACAAGACCCTGCCAGAACCACCCAACAGCCCGCTGAAACTTTTCTGGCCCGCACCGACCTCGGCATCACCCTCTGGAAAGGGGCCTTCCGTTCCAACACGACCTACGAAATCGGCTCCGGGCAGGAACCGCGCCTGGAGTTTACCTACATTCGGGTGCGGCAGGGCGAAGGCACCCACATCTGGCTCGACTCGCTGAACAACAACGACGGCATCATACAGCCCAACGAAATGGAGCCTGCGCCGTTTTCCGATCTGGCCGATTTTGTGCGCGTGCCCACGGTGAGCAACGAATTCATTCGCGCCGATTATGTAAATTTGCTGCAAAGCTGGCAGTTGGAGCCGCGCGCAATATGGTTTAATACCAAAGGTTGGAAGCAGTTTTTGAGCAAATTTGCCCTCCAGTCTTCCATCAAAACGGGGCAGCGCACCCGATCCGCTCCCGGCGTACAAACCTGGAACCCGCTGCAATGGAACATCCCCGACACGGCTTTGGTGGCAGGTAATGCAGCCACGCGGCACCTCTTGTTTTTCAATCGGGCGCACCCCAAATGGGATTTGCAGGCAGGCATTTCAGACGTGTGGAACAAAACCGTGCAAACCACCGGATTTGAAGACCGCCGCAACCGGGAGCAGTTTTTGAGGGGCCGCCTCAATCTGTCGAAGCCCTTCAGCGCTTTGGCCACAGCCACCTGGAGCCGGCGCAGCAGCGATTCGGAGTTTTTCAACAACCGCGATTTCGATATTGCCGGTTTTGCACTGGAACCGCAACTCAATTGGCAGCCCGCGCGGCAGTTCCGGCTCACGGCCCGCTACAAGTTTCAAACAGATTTCAACCAACTGCCCGGCGGCGGCGAGCAGTCGGAGCGGCACGACCTCAGCGCGGAAACAGCCTTCAACAAAGCGGGAGCCTGGGCTTTGCGCAGCCGGTTTTCGTACATCCGGGTGGCATTTGATGGGGCTGCCAATTCACCGGTGGGATTCGCCATCCTCAATGGCCTGCAACGCGGTAACAACTGGTTGTGGAACATCGGCTTAGACCGGCAATTGGCCAAAAATCTCCAACTCAGCATTCAATACGAGGGGCGACAAACCGGCGCGGGCCGGATGGTGCATGTGGGCAGGGCGAGCGTAGGGGCGGTGTTTTGAGGGGGGGGGATTATCTGAGCAGTGATAACCAGATCACTCGACTGCGGGGTCAATGAACAAATAATGGCTGCCTGTCTGGAATCCCAAAAGTATGCTTTGCCAATCTGGCCTGCCTGTGAAATGAAAGGTTTTCGTCTCGCCCACTGAAATCAGTACAGAAGATTCGGGTGTTGGGGTTAAAACAATCTGCTCCCCATTTTGAAGCATAAACGCTGAAATATCCGTGCCGTTAAAAAGCCTTGAATGGCGCCCCTCGTTTGAAATGGAACATTTCAAAACATCATTTTCTATTTCCAGCAGCAAAACCAAAGTACGCCAGATTTTGGGTTCTCCCAGATTTGCCCACTCCACTGTTTCATGGTCGGTTCCTAAAAGCCTTCTGCAAATATCATCCACATTGGTAAACGGATTGGTCAAAAATGGTTTGCTGGGGTCATGGGAAACTTTGTTTCTCAGCCATGCAGCGTTGGTGCAAGCCGTTTGGAACATGGTCGGTTCAATCAGGTTTTTAAAAAATGCTCGATTTGATTCGTCAAAATGTTTAGTTGAACCTTCCAGATACCCATTCATACGCAACCTGCCTGCCACGCAGCGCTCGCCCCGACAATCACCGTCGTGTTGGTCGGAGCCGCAATTCAAGTAGCGGCCATTCTCGCTTTTACATTCTGATTTTACAAATGCTGTCAGATTTCTCTCAAAATGGAGTAAAATCCAATGTTCAAAGGCGATGCTTGAAAAAGCGATGTTTACTTTTTTACCTTCAATACGTTCTTCGGCAAGTTGAAAGGCTTCCTCATGTCCCGGGTGCCCATCTCGGTCGAAAACGGCCCAAACCTCTTCAAATACATTGTCTTTCAGGCCGTTTCGGGCGGCTTTTACAAAATTGACGGGCGTTTGTCTGTGGTTGAATCTACGCTCCGTTTCATCTGCATCTTCTTCTACGGGGACGGCTTTCAATTGTCTGCGCGGACGTGGAGATTTATGAGCGGGGAACGCTTTGACCGGTTCATCGTCTTGTTCGCTTCTGGGTTTAGGCTCGATGGTAATGGCATCCCAAACACCTATTTCGAGCGATTTTTGCTTCAGCAGAGCAAAATAGTCTGGTTCAGTCACACTGCCCTCGCAGACCAGCAATAGGTTCCTGCGGAGTTTTTTAGCCATGACTGAAAATAGTTTCTATGTCCTTGAGATTAGGCAAACCACCGAATTTCCCAGCCATGTACCATTTGTCAAAAGGCACATCTTCCCGAACACCCTCAAAATCCTGGGCGGAGTACAGCTCGGTTTCCCCCAACTTGTTCTTCTCTGCAAACCAGATTTGGTCGGTACGGAATAAATCGCGGTCAAGCAAGGTAACCTCGTGCGTTGCAAAAATGAGCTGAGCTTTACCCGGATTGGATTGCGGATTGGTGAACAGCATCACGAGGAATTTTGCCAATTTGGGATGCAGGCTGTTGTCCATTTCATCTACAACGAGTACGCCGCCTTTTTCTAACTTTTCTAAAATCAGGCTGCCTCGCCAAAGAAGCGCTTTGGTGCCTTCGGATTCCTCCTCAAAGTCTATGGCCGCTATACCTGTTTTTTGGCTGGAGGCATCAAACACATTGTGTACGCTGAGAAAACTGACTTTCCGCATTGGAACAAGCGTTTTGCCGGCTTCATCAGGGGCGGTAACAGGCATTTGCACTTCTTCCTTCAAAATTCCAAGACTTTCTATTTGGGTGTCGGCCGCCCGGATCAATTTCTGTAATTTGGTAAAAGCAGGCTGCTCTTCGGCCTGGGTCAATCTTTCATAGTAGCCCGAACTTGTGGATAGCTTTCTGTCAAAATAGCTGATGGTTATATTTCTGAAATAAATGAATACCTGTGTAAGCAATTCATGCGGGTGCTCCCGACCAAACGTTGACAAAGCACTGTGATTTGAAAAAACATTCAATTCTTTATTGCCATAATCTTTTGCCAATTTAACTTTATGCAAAGCTCCATCAGATTGTGCTATCCTTTTGAAAATCTGCTTGGTCTGCCCTTTTGGGAAATGCTCCATTACCTCCTCTACTATTTGCATTTTTTCAAAAACTATCCTGTATTTGAATTTTACGTTGTTCAATACAAAGACCAATTCAAACACAGTAGGCTTATCTGGGGTCTCTGGGGAGAATGCAAACGGGTCATATTGCCTGATGGACGAACCGGCGGATGCTCGTCGTAGTACTACCAACTCCTTCATTGCCCCCAATGCCCGAATCAAATTGCTTTTTCCAGATGCATTTGCCCCGTAAATCACCGCCGACTTGAGCAGCCGAACCGTATCGTTGCCGGGCAGCGCCATAGAAAACACATTGTCACCCTTGGCCTTTGACGATTCCGCGACCATCGAAAGCGTTTGCCGGTTCTTTATGGAGCGAAAATTTTCAACTGAAAATTCAAGTATCATTTCAAAATAAGTTTATTTTTTGATAAATATTCGCAAATATTCATATAATATTTACAAAATTCAACCTAATTCTTTGCTTTTTTTTATTTTTTCTACAGCCGGGTTCAATTTGAATCAACCCCAATCAGGAAGTGAATGGGGCGGTGGTGTTTATGAATTGAAGTTTTTCTTTCAATCCTGACTGTTTTTAAATTCCCCCTCTTATCCACATACTGCCAGGCATCGCTCTCCCGGCCGACCGCCATCCCTCCCTACTTCAACTTCTCCCTGAAAAACGCCACCGTCCGTTGCCATGCCAATTGGGCGGCTTCAAAATCATAGCGGGGTGTGGAATCGTTGTGAAAACCGTGATTGACCCCGGGATAAAGGTGGGCGCTGTATTCTTTGTCGTTTGCCTGCAGCGCGGCGGCGTAGGCGGGCCAGCCTTCATTGACACGCGTATCAAGCCCCGCAAAGTGCAGCAGCAGCGGCGCTTTGATGGAAGGCACTTCCTCAGCAGGGGCCTGTCCCCCATAAAAAGGTACTGCGGCCATCAGGTCGGGTATCCGCACCGCCATCATATTGGAGACCCAGCCGCCAAAGCAAAAACCGACTACGCCTACTTTGCCATTGCATTCGGGGTGGGTTTTCAGGTACTCAAATGCAGCGATAAAATCCTGCAACATTTCCTCCCTGTCCCTTTTGGCCTGTAATTCACGGCCTGCATCGTCGGTGCCGGGATAACCACCCAGAGGTGTCAGCGCATCCGGGCCAATGGAAATAAAGCCCTCCAGAGCTGCCCGGCGGGCCACGTCTTCTATATGCGGATTGAGGCCCCTGTTTTCATGCACTACCACGATGCCGGGCAATTTACCCGTGTTCCCCTTGGGCCGGGAAAGCAGAGCCTTGATTTTGCCTCCGCCCTTGGGAGAATCATATTCCACATATTCCGAGTTGAGCCGCGGGTCGTTGGGCGCTACCTGAAGCGTTCCTTTATAGTCGGGCATGATAAAACCAAGAAGTGCGGGCACGGTCAAACCGCCCACAGCGAAGACACTGAGCTTTTCCATAAAATCCCTTCGATCCAGCCGGTTGTGGGCATAATCGTCATAAAGATCGAACACTTCCTGCCGGATATCTGCTTTATTGATTTTTTTCATTGGAACAAGATTTATCTGTACGGTTGATGGAGTCAGGTACATTAGGTGATGCAAATGAGTACTCCTTCAGATTGAAATTTTGTGCAAGATAGACATTTTAATGGCCTTGTTCATTTCAACGCATCCCACTCCGCTTTGGTGGCAGCAGATTTCTGATATTCCATCAGGCATACCCACTTGCGGCCCTTCTTCACCAGCAATGCTTCTAAATGCGTATAACTTTCTGAAAGGAGTTTGCCCGTGGCATCATGAGAAGTGAAATAGAAAATCCCGGTTTCATACGCTGTGGTTTCGCCGCCTATTCTTTGTGAAAAGCGAAACGAGACATGATCTATTTGCTTTCCTTCTTTGGTATCCATAAACCCCCGCTTCCAGCGGGCCAGTGCAGCGGTCATGGGTTCTGAACGCTTGTTTTTTCCGGCAGTAGCCACCAACACGGCATTTTTTTGGCAAGTGGCTTTGTAGCCTTCAAAATCACCTTTTTTTACCGATCTGGATACCTCCGCCCAGTAGGTTCTGTTTATTTCAGCTATTCGCAAGGAGTCGGCCCGTGTTTGTGCCGGTGTTTGCAGAGCAAACAGGAATGACACGATGCAAAAAGGGAAAATCTTTTTCATTTCCACCATTGATTTTTGTTTAAAGATGAAAACACTTATCGAGAAAAGTATGGTAAACGAAGCGACACAGCCGCCACCCGGCCCGTTGGTGAAGAGGTGAGGCGATGTGCCAAAAATGGCGGCAACATCACCCCTTCACAAAACCCAGACTTGCAGGCTAACCGCAGAACGCGGCACTGCCTCACCGGATGGTAAAAGTCTTTTTTTCTTTTCCTACACCTTTTATCGTCAATGATTTCCACTGGGAAGGCAACTTGGTTTTCAACTGTACAATGCCCTGCTCGGAAATATCCAGGCCGCCGATGCCCATCAGTACGGCCTGCAACATGCCGCCCGCGCCCGTAGCGAAATACGGATTGGTTCCGCCTGCAGTTTCCGCCAGCACTCCAAAAGGCGGCACCTCGTTGGGTTTGTAGCTTTTTACAAACATCTGGTAGGCTTTTTCTGAATTGCCGAGGCGGGCGTGCAGGGCAGCCAACACAGAGTGGCCCATCGCGGGACCGTCGGGGGCCATGCGCGGCTCGTAGTAAGCGAGGTCTTTGCGAACATCGGCCTCTTTGGTCACGATTTTGAGCGGAAAGGCCAGCAGGTTTACATCGGCCTGTTTGATCGTAACGCCGTCGTAGGTGGCATTTTCGCGGGTAGTACCGTCGGGGAATTTGAGAATGGGAATGTTTTGGGCGACGTGCAGCCAATCGGGATTGGGCGTCAGACCGAGTTCCTGCGCGGCGGCGGCGGCGTATTGCAGCACCGTGACGGCCATGCCGTTGGTGAAGGCGTTGTTGTCTATGTTTTCCTGCCACTCGTTGGCGCCGATGACGTTGTTGATGTCGTACTTGCCGGGACCGTTGCGCTCCACCCTGCCGGCCCAGAAATCGGCCACTTCTTTGAGCATGGGATAGCCTTTTTCGCGCAGCCATTCTTTGTCTTTGGTGACCAAATAATACTGCCAGAACGACCATCCCACGCAGCCGGTGATGTGGTGTTGGAAAGGCCCGGTGAGCGCCCATACCGGCGTATCCTCGCTGCCTTCTGCCGAGGATTCCCAGGGAAACATCACGCCCGGATAACCATGCGAGAAGGCATTTTGCCGGGCGGCCTCCATGCGTTCAAAGCGGTAGTCGAGCAGCGATTTGGCGATTTCCGGCTGCAATAAAAGCAGCGGCGGGTACATCCACAGTTCGGTATCCCAAAAAACGTGGCCGTTGTAGCCCAAGCCCGACAAGCCCATCGGCGACAGGCTCAGGGCCGTGCCTTCGCGGGCAAAGGAGTACAGGTGGTACAACGCCGAGCGAATGGCCCGCTGCGATTCCAGATCGCCTTCCACCACGATGTCGCTTTGCCAGAGCTTGTTCCACTCGGCTTCGTGGCGGCGCAGGAGGCGTTCGCGGCCTTCCAATTTGGCAAAAATAGTGAGGCGTTCGGCCTCGTTGTGCGGGTCGTTGTAGGTGTGGGAAGACACGGTACTGCCCACCAAGCTGAAACGGTAGGTTTCGCCGGCTTTCAGTTTTTTGTAAAACTTCGCCAGGTGCATGTTGTAATCCCAGTCTTCGTGTATGATTTTCGGCTCCTGTCCGTGCGGCTCCTCGAAGATAAAACTGGTGGAAGCCGCCACCGTGTAGCGCCCGGAAGGACTTTTGCCCACCGATGTAAGCAGCGGAATGAGGACGTGCGGGCGGTCAATTTCGCTGTAATAATTGCGCACATCGGCTAAGTGAGTGGGCGCTTCAATGACGCTCATCGGCGTGATGGTTACGTCTTTTTTTGCGGTGATTTCCACCACGCTCAGGGCCGTGTAAGGCAGGTGCCGCAGGGCCATCGTGGAGTGCCGCACGCTGAGTTGATCGCCCACGTCAAAAGTAGTGAGCAGCGTGGCGGTTTGCATGTTCAAAGTCTGGGCGTAGTTGGCAATATCGCGGCGACCGATGCGGCGGCCGTCCACGTCCAAGTTCATGTTCAGATGGTTGAACGTTTTGAGGATGTTGCTCACGCGGCCTCTTTGGTAGTAATCATAAGCGCCATTGAGCACCACATCCTGCACGCGCATGGGTTCGGGCGAGGAAACCAGGCCGATCATGCCGTTGGCCACTGTGATGCCGAAATAGCGGCCGGGGTCAATGTCGCGGGCCTGAATATGCCAGGGCGATTGGCTCAGGTCTTGCTGAGCGGAGAGTTGGACCACTCCAAAGAGAAGCGCGAGAAGGATGCGGTTTTTCATGCGGCGATTTTTTGGGCAAATGTAGGAGAAAAGGAGCAAGAGGGAGAAGGGTGGGGCCAAAAGTGCCATTACTCGCTGTTTTCTGCGATCTCAATAACACAGCCGGCCGGTCATCGAGCCATTGAGGGTTTGCCCAACTTCGTAATCTATTGGCAATCTACATCCGCACCACCCTCCCGTAGCCTTTTTTGCCTCCCGCTGTTTCTATTGCAAAGAAATACACCCCGCTGCTGTACGCCGCTACCGACAATTCAAGGGCGTGTCCCCGACCTTCTACGGTGGTCATTACATGGCCCGATGCGTTCCACAACTGTAGCCGGAAGGACTCATTTTCAGCGCCCTGCCATTGTATCTGCACCGATTCCCGGGCCGGATTGGGGAATACGCGAATGGACGATATTTCAAATGCCGGATTGTAGATGTCCGTAGGCCGCAAAACGACCACCGGAATCGTAATTTCACTGACATTCCCACAGGCATCCCGGCCGCTGAACACCACATGAAGGGTGTCCGGATCGAGACAGTCCACCTGTTCTGTGTAGAAATAAGTAATGGAACTCGTTCCGCAATCATCTTCCACCATGCCGCCGCCGCTGTTGGCCAACCAGGGCAGAAACGCGCCCCAGAGGTCTTCGCCGCATTGCAATACAATCGGAGTGGGTAGCTGCGTCCAAACGGGTGGGGTAGTATCTCTCACCTCAATCATCGCCGAACGGGTACTCCTGTTTCCACAGGCATCTTCAGCCGTGAAGACCACCGTAGCCGTGCCGGTTTGAGGATTACAACCATTGCTCAAACCGTTGTAGTTGTAACTCATGGCGATGGCAGAACAAGCATCTGTCGCCGCTCCGCCGCCGGCCTGCTGAAGCCATACCTGAATGGTGGCCTCCGTCGCAGCGCCGCAGTACAATATCAGATTTTCCGGGGCCGCCGTCCACACGGGCGCTACGGTGTCCACCAATCGTATCCGGGCGCTCAGACTGGCGGCATTACCACAGGCATCCTCCGCGATGAAGGTGACGCTTGTTTCGCTCGTATTGCCGCAACCGGGCGTCGGCTGGCCTAAAACGTGGCGCCAGCTCACCGAAGAACAAGCGCCCTCGGCCTGTGCGCCGCCATGTTCCAGCAGCCATTGCTGGATGCGGACGGGCAAATCCGGCGCGTCGCAGGGCAGAATCAGATCGGAGGCCGGCGCGGTGATGGCGGGCGGCAGGCTGTTGCTGACGATGAAGTACGCCTGTATCTGCGCGGTATTGCCACACTCGTCGACAGCGATGAAGGTTACTAAGGTGGAGTCTGTGCAGGCGCCCGACAATTCGTACGCGTAGGTAACGGCAACCGTTCCGCAGGCATCCGATACCTCTCCGCCGCCGTTGTCCAACAGCCAGTCGGCCAATCTGGTCGGCAGGTCCTCGCTGCACGCTATCTCAACGGATTGAGGCAGTATTTCCCAAACGGGCGGAATGGTATCCATAGCAGACAGGGTGGCAATGCTCGAACTACTGTTGCCCCATCGGTCGGTGGCGGTAAAAGTCACAGTAGCCGTGCCGCTGAATCCATTGCAACCGCCGCTCAGCGCAGTGTAATCATTGCTGAGGGTAATGGGCATGCTGTGGTCGCTCACTAAAGCCCCGCCGGCGTTGTTCAGCCATTGTTGAATGAGCGCATCCACGTCCATGTTGCGATGGCAGTTGAAAACGAGATCGGCAGGCGGCGTTTCCCATACCGGCGCCAGGGCATCGGGGACAAAATCAACGCCCAGCGTATGGAAAACCAAGTTGGTAATGATCGGCGCATTGAAATCGAAATAAATGGCCGCCTGATTGCGGATGATGGCGCCGATGATATTGCCGGACTTTTGCGATACCCGGAACCGGATGTACCCATGCGATCCCGGCTCATCGGTGATCGTATCGGTGAGATGGATGTGATAAAAAGCAAATTCCAGCGCCCCGGTGCTGTCCACATTCAATTGATACGGGTGGCTGAAACCGGTGACCTCCACCGTAGCCGGATCGAGAAACGCCGACAGGGTATCGCGCACAAAGACGTGAAAAGCCGTGTCGTTGCCCACATTCTGGAAACGAACCAGATATTCGATGTCCGTGCCGGGTTCGATGAGGTGATCGGGTCCATAGCCCACCGGAAAGGCGGTTTTGTCGTTGGGGTCGTAGCTGCCCGTGATGGGGAAACACACTTTGTCCTCAAAGGGGCAGTTGGAATCATCCGGAAACTGAAGGGCATAGCTCGTAACGGCCTGTCCCGGCAGCCCTGGCCCGCATCCTTCGACAAATACGGAAGGCAACACGCTGCAAGGATGCCCCGGCGCCTGATCGGTTTCCAATCGCCAGGCATTGTTGCCGCCCGGCCTGTGGAAGACTAAGCTGTCGCCCGCCGCGAGCCGGTATCGCGCTGCTTCAACGAGCACTCCGTTTTGGTAGATGCGGTATTCCAAAGAGTCGGCGGGGGCTTGGTGGCCGGTGTTGCGGAAGAGGAGGTGGGCTTGGTCGTTCTCGCATCTGCCGGAAACATCCATCGTTGCGCCGGGCCATGTGCCGGACGGAGCATTGCACAAGGTATCTGGGTAAATATGCGCTCTGAAACACTGGACTGCGTTTAGCGGAGCGTCGCAATCAATACTTACATATACTGAAAATGTCTTGCATTGACCAACGTCTAAATTCCCGATATCCGAGACGTAGTGTCCTCCGCCCAAATGGACAATGGGCACACTGGCAGAATCCAGCACAATCCATTCATCCAGCCAAAACTCCACCCTTGCATTTCCTTCAGGCGCGGTTCCTTTGTTGCAATATCCGATGGCATATTTATTGGAAAAACACCTTCTGTAGAAAGGGTTTTGAATACCGACATTGACCTGAAGTTCCGGGCAAAACGTGAAGGATTGAACAGGGATGGAAAGCTCTAGGGTGTCCAGATAAGTAACCTGTATATTGTAAATGCCGGGGCATAAAGACCACTGATTGTTGGGTAGCAGTACTTCCAACTGATATTGACCGGTGTCCATTACAAAATGGAATTCACCCTGGGCATTTGTCCTGCCATAGTAAGTACTTGCCCCTACCATTCGCACATCCCAATTGGCCAGACTCTCTTCGGACTCCTCTGGAATACAATTGCTATTCGTATCGTGAACAAGCCGTCCTTTTACAACCGGATAAGCATCCCGGATGTAAAAAGTCGGAGTGCTCATTTCTGTCAGGCCGGGCAGGTCGGGGTGCGAGATGTACACGATGAAAGAATCCTGGGGGTTAAAGGTTTCTACAAATATTTGGTTCGTTTCCGTCTCCCCCATAAAGTAGGGCAAAGACCCTCTGTTGTACCACTGGAAACGCCCGCCCACCACATCTTGATCAATGCCCAGATTGATGTAGTAGCCGCCGGAAGGAACGGGAATGAGTTTGGGGCTGGGTACTGGCTGCTGGAACATATATTGATACTCACTAGCATAGGGTAGGTTTAATAACAGGTCGTCCAAAGACAACCTGTTAGAACCTATAGAAAAGGCATATCCCAGTCTGATGGATGGATCAATAAATGCGCATGAATCGAAAAGGTTGGACCCAAGGCTTAATTCTCGTAAAAGTGGGTTTTCCGTAAAAGTAGGAATTAGACCTGTTAGCTTATTTTCACCAAGCGCCAATCTTTGCAATTGTGGTTTGTTTGAAAAGTCAGGAAGAATGCCGGTAAAATCATTTCCATAAAGGTATAAGCTTGTCAAATTATTTTGGAACTCAAAAGAAGGAATAGGGCCAGAAAAGTTGTTGTTTTGAGCATAAATATGTTCAACTCCGGGACAGTTTTCGATCTTTGGGAATCGCCCAATGAGGTGATTGTCGGATAAATACAAAGATTTAAGGTTCGGCAATCCATCAAAATTAGGTAATTGACCCAAAATTCGAGAGCTTGATATTTCCAATACATCCAAATATGGAAGTTGGTAATTGGGTATTTCTCCGGAAAGTTGTGTGGAACTAAAAAAGATTTGGCGTAATAAAGGACAATGCTGGAACAAAGGCAGATTACCGGAGACTTCACTGTCGGACACTTCTATGGTTTTTAATTGGGGCAGATGAGAAAAATCCGGCAGATTTCCGGAAAATCCTCCTATTCTCAATTCGCTGACTTCGGGGATGTGAGAAAAATCTGGTAAATTCCCTGAACCTGTGACAATTAGCTTTCTCAAATTGGGTATGAACGAAAAATCGGGAATACTGCCAATCACCCTTCCTATCTCCAACGAGTTCAAAAGGGGGATATTTGAAAAGTCAGGAATATCACCTGAAAAATTACCAACTAAACTCATAGTGCTCAAAAAAGGGAGGTAAGCAAAGTCTGGAATTGTTCCCGTAGAATTTCCTCCCCCAATTTTCAGACTTCTGAGGTTTGGCAAATTAGTAAAGTCCGGGATGGTATCTGTCAAGTTGTTACTTGAAATGAAAAAACTCTGAAGCGCAGGAAGGTTGGAAAAATTCGGAATTTGCCCCGACACTTGGGTGAATTCTAAATTAATCTCCCGGAGGTTCGGAATGTATGTAAAATCAGGGAGCGATCCACCTACAAAGGTTCCATATAACTTAATCGTATGAATCTGTGGAATCTGAGAGAAATTGGGGAGGGATCCGCCAAGTTCATAGTTCGCGCTTAGAATCAGGGATGAAAGAGCAGGCAGATTGATATCAAAAATTTCACCTTGAAGATTGTTCTTAAAAAGATCAAGACCTGTTACACAACCCTGAGCATTTAATGTTGTGCCATAAAACGAATCTAAAGGCTCGCTCAAATCCCAGGTATTTGTCCATTCAGGGCCGGCCCAGGCATTGTACATCTGCACCAGCTCCAACGAATCCGCCGTGCGGTCACATTGAGCATGAACGGTATGAAACGTAGAAAGAACGGCGCCCAGAAGGAGCAACGGGTAAAGCGACTTTTTCATGGCTTGTGATTTGTTCGATGCGCAAAAAGGCAACATCTGGCAAATGTACTTTTCTCCATTCCTTGCGGGCAATGACTTTTGTGGGCGGGGGGGTGATTTTTGTGGGTGGGTGGGCTTTTGTCTCCCTCTCAAAAAGCGCGCTGTTGCTTTACATCAAAAGGATGTCTCCGGTTATGGTTGAGAATCTGGAGTGGGAGGCGGCTGGAAGAGTGGGGCATCTATTAATGGAAAATATTTTCCAAAAAATAAGACTTGATGGAAAATATTTGCTTTTTTTGCTTCAAAGTGTACCGATAATGGAAAAAAATAGCTTGCTCAATCTACAAGAAGTAGTTTTCTCATCGAAAGATGCCGCCATCAGCAAGCAGCTTTCAAAGCTGGTAGCAGCGGGCAAGCTGAGGAAAATCTCACCGCGCATTTATACATCGAATTTCGACGAGCTGCCGGAGATCATCATTCGACGAAATTTATACCTCATTCTGGGCAAGCTGTATCCCGGAGCCATTCTGAGCCATCGGTCTGCACTGGAATTTCAGCCCACATCAGCGGGGCATATTTTTCTAACCTATACTTATACAAAGAAAGTCTCCCTCCCCGGCGTAATGGTTCGCCTGTTGGAAGGGCCAGGCAACATCAACGGCGATAACCCTTTGTCGGGAGGGCTGTATGCGTCGCAATTGGAAAGGGCCTTGCTGGAGAATTTGCAACCATCGAGACGGCCGGGGCCGGAATCCAAAGTTTGCTTACAGGAAGAAATAGAAAACCGGTTGGAACAAGTCATCCGCACGAGAGGAGAATCCGGGCTGAATGAGTTGAGGGATCGCGCCCGGGAAATTGCCCCGCAATTAGGAATGGAGGCCGAATTTGTTCGACTGAACAGCATCATTGGGGCGATGCTGGTTTCCCGGCCTTCTAAATTGCTTCGCTCACCGCTGTCTTTGGCCAGGGCATTCGGCCACCCATACGACGCGGGCAGGTTGGAGTTGTTCGAGATATTGTGGTCTGCGTTGAAACGCGAGGAGTTTTCCAATATGCCGGAACCCAATATTTCTCCCCAGGCGTTCAGGAATTTTGCTTTTTTTGAAGCCTATTTTTCGAACTTTATCGAAGGCACGGAATTCGAGATCGAAGATGCGATGCGCATCATTGAGATGCAAATGCCTATGCCTGCCCGCAGCGAAGACTCACACGACGTACTCGGCACCTGGAAAATCGTGAGCAGTCGGGAGGAAATGCAAATAACGCCCCGGTCTCCGGAGGAACTTTTGGACATCCTGCTTCATCGGCACAATCTGCTCCTGAGTGCCCGGACATCCAAGAAACCCGGCCAATTTAAAGATCAAAACAACCGCGCCGGAGAAACCTATTTTGTAGATCACACCCTCGTAAAGGGTACTCTGATCAGAGGGTTTGATTTTTATCAAGCTCTGACGCACCCATTTGCACGGGCGGCTTATATGATGTTTCTTATCAGCGAAGTACATCCTTTTCTGGACGGCAACGGGCGCATTGCGCGGGTGATGATGAATGCAGAGTTGGTCAGCCAAAATGAAGCAAAAATTATCATTCCAACCGTTTTTCGCGACCATTACATGACCGCGCTTCGCAGGCTCACCCGTCAGCGGGACCCCAATGCATACCTGCGCATGTTGCTGAGTGCGCGGGATTTCAGCGCTACCGTCATCGGCGAAGACGTGGAAACGATGAAGCAGCATCTGGAAGTGTCCAATGCCTTCAGGCACCATGAGGAAGCTCAGTTGCGGATCGCTTATCCACAATCCGAAAGTTAGTACTTTACACTTAATCTCATCCAAGGCGGGACCCCTCCGGTCACAAATGACGAAGCCCCGGCTGCTGCCGAGGCTTCTTTCTTGCGGACCGGACGGGACTCGAACCCGCGACCTCCGCCGTGACAGGGCGGCATTCTAACCGACTGAACTACCGATCCTTTTTAAACAACATTCAGCTCGTTTGCCGAAAGCGAGTGCAAAGATAATGCACCCGTTTTCATATATGCAAGTGATGAAGGAAAAAAAATGAAAAAAAATTTGAGCCTGTACTTTTTGAAAGTTTTGGCGTATCTTTGCCGACGCTTTGTGAGAATTTTTTGTGCAAAGATCGGCTCAGGCTGATCAGCAATTTGGCAAAACCCGGTTATCTCCATACCAATATCGTTTTTTCTGCTGCCCGCTTTGTTGGGTTGTCGTGCTCCCCGCTGTGTGTGTTTCCGCAGCCGGGGAATGGATTTGGACATTTTTTAATCCTATAAACATCTGAAAAACAAATTGTTATGCGAAAGACTTTTGGGGTGTTTTTATTGTTGGCAACAGTGGTGTTTGCCTGCACCCATGAACCTTTTTTCTCTTTGGACAACGAAATGGAAGAACTGATCGGCGATAAGAATCGCTATGTCTTGCCCGACAGCGACGACTACAGTGCCATTCCGCAGTCACCCGTCAACCCTTTGACGCGGGAAAAAGTAAACCTGGGCAAGATGCTCTTTTTTGAGCCTGGGTTCGGCGTAGAGTCTATGCACGCCGAAGGGTTTAAAACCTTCTCCTGCGGCTCTTGCCACATTCCGGCTGCGGGTTTCAGGCCCAACCGAATGCAGGGCATCGCCGACGGAGGCGTGGGCTTTGGCCTCAAGGGGGAAGCGCGCGATAAGTATCCGGGCTATGCTGCTTCGGAGATTGACGCACAGGGCGCTCGCCCGCTCAGTGTGCTCAATGTCGCATTTGTGCCTAACACCATGTGGAACGGCTCGTTCGGGGCGGGCGGAGTCAATACCGGCACCGAACACCGCTGGGGCGTAGCCGATCCGGGTACAGCCATCAACCACGAACATCTGGGCGCGTTGGAAGGCCAGAACATAGAAGGCTTGAAGGTACACCGTTTGCTCTACAACAGAGAATTAGTGGAAGCCAACGGCTATAAAGCCATGTTCGATGCGGCTTTCCCTGATGTGCCGGAAGCAGACCGCTATACCCGCAAGACCGCCAGTTTTGCCATTTCGGCCTACCTCCGCACCTTATTGACCAATCAGGCGCCGTTCCAACGTTGGCTCAAAGGCGATAAAGGCGCCATGACAGAGGAGCAGAAGCGCGGCGCGGTTTTGTTTTTCGGCAAGGCGGGCTGCGTGCGTTGTCACAATGAACCCAACCTCGGCTCTATGACATTCCATGCGCTGGGCGTGGAAGATTTGTACCAAAACGGCGGACTGAAAACATCGGAGGCCGATCTGCGCAATCTCGGCAGGGGTGGTTTCACGGGCAATCCGACTGATCTGTACAAATTCAGAGTGCCGCAGTTGTACAATCTCGGCGATTCGGGGCCGTATTTCCATGGCAGCAGCAAAGAAACGCTGGAGGAGGTGATAGCTTACTTCAACGCCGGTGTTCCTGAAAACGGCAACGTGCCTCAGGGGCAAATCTCTGCATTTTTCCATCCGCTGGGTATGGATCAGGCTGAAATGGCAGACCTCACGGCATTTATCCGTTACAGTCTGCGCGACCCGAATCTACAGCGCTATGTCCCGGAGCGGATCATGTCGGGGCTTTGCTTCCCCAATAACGACCCGCTTTCGAGGTTCCAGATGGGATGCAATTGAGAAAAAACAGATTGTGACAATCATTACTGACGGGGTGAACGCGGCGGCCCTACTTTTGCGCCATCATTTTATCACCAAGTTAAAAAAAACGATTGTCACAAATGAGTTTAGCCACTTTGATCAACCATCCTGAAGCCACGCTGGTGGACGTTCGCGAAAGCTGGGAATTCAGCATGGGCCATGTAGAAGGCTCCATCAACATTCCGCTGGGGCAGGTTTTTGCACGGATTGATGAATTCCGCAACATGTCGAAACCGTTGGTTTTGTTTTGCGTGTCGGGCAACCGCAGCGGTATGGCCGAAGCTTTCCTCAAAGCGCAGGGAGTAGCCGATGTTCACAACGGCGGCGCCTGGCAGGACGTGGCCTACTATCGCTCGAAGAAAGTAGCCTGACATAAATAACAGGTGTGCTGTGAGCGCTCAAAAGCTGCGAGCCACGAGCCGCGAGCTACGAGATGCAATGTAAATACACTGGCGCTTGTTTTGTTATGCCAGATGCAGGCCGTAAGCTGAAAGGGTTTACGGCCTGTGTTGTGTGTGCCCCGAATGGGCATACAAGAAGACCAGTCGGCGGCTATCGGTAC
>DDUV01000008.1:0-79671 GCA_002344975.1 Saprospiraceae bacterium UBA2329
CGTTTACGAATCCTGTAAGGCTTCTCAAACGCTTTGCCGCCGGCGGCAGTTTGTGGCCTTGAAAAAGATGCTAAGTAGTTTCGAAAAACCTATATTTGCCCCCCATTCACACATAAAAAACCTGACCAACATGGCCACGCAATACATCAGCACCCGCCACCTGCGCTTTTTGCTGCACGAAGTCCTCGATGCCCCGGCGTTGCAACGTTTTCCTTATTTTGAAGCCTACGACCGCGATGCCTTCGACATGACGCTGGATGCCGCCAAACAAATAGGCGATACCTACCTTTTCCCATTTTATACGGCAATGGATAAAGACAAAGCCCATGTGGAAAACGGCGAGGTGAAAGTACATGCCTCCGTGCGACCGGCCTTACAAGCTTTCGGCGAGGGCGGCTGGATCAGTTCCACCGACAGTTTTGATGCGGGCGGGCAGCAAATGCCGCTCACCTTGTTCAACTCGGCGCTGATGATTTTTTACGCCGCCAATTCCAATACCCCGCCGCACGCTTTCCTCACGCAGGGCGCCGCCCATCTGTTGCGCAGTTTCGCATCGGCAGAGTTGCAGGAGCGCTTTGTGCCGCTCATGTACGCCGGCCAGTGGCAGGGCACCATGGCGCTGACCGAGCCGCAGGCGGGCAGTTCGCTGTCGGACATTGTGAGTACAGCCACGCCGCATCCCGACGGATACTTCCAGATCAAAGGACAGAAAATTTTCATCAGCGGCGGCGACCACAACGCGGTGGAAAACGTGGTACACCTCATGCTGGCCCGCATAGAAGGCGCACCGGCGGGGGCCAAGGGCATTTCGCTGTTTGCAGTGCCCAAGTTGCGCGATGAAGATGGCCAATTGGTTTCCAACGACGTCATCACGGCGGGTATTTACGGCAAAATGGGCCAGAAGGGTTATGTGGCGGCGCACCTGCAAATAGGCGAAAACGACAACTGCCGGGGCTGGTTGGTAGGCGAACCGAATCGCGGATTGTCCTACATGTTCCAAATGATGAACGAGGCGCGCATCGGCACAGGGCTGATGGCAGCGGCTACGGCATCGGGGGCTTATTATGCAGCATTGGAGTACGCCCGGCAGCGGCCGCAGGGGCGGCATCCGTCGAACAAAGACCTGAGCTTGCCGCAGGTACTCATCATCGAACATGCCGACGTGCGCCGTATGTTGTTGTTGCAAAAGGCCGTCATTGAGGGCAGTTTTGCGCTGTTGTTGCAATGCAGTTTATACGCAGATTTGGAAAAACACGCTCAGGGGCCGGAGCAACGCAAGGCGCATTTGTTGTTGGAACTCCTCACGCCCATCGCCAAGTCGTACCCCTCTGAAATGGGTACGCTGGCCGTCAGCAACGCCATGCAATGCCTCGGCGGGGCAGGTTATTGCGACGATTTTCCCATCGAGCAGTACTACCGCGACATACGGGTGAACGCCATTTACGAGGGCACCACCGGCATACACGGCCTCGATTTGCTGGGCCGGAAGGTGATGATGGAAAACGGCGAAGCGGCGGCACTCTTTGCACAGGAAATAAGCGAAACGGTGGGGCAGGCCATGCAGGCAGACACGCTGCGCAACATGGCCATTGCGCTGGGCGACGCGGCGGGCAATCTGCAAAAAGTGACCATGCACCTGTTCGGCATAGCCCGCAACGAAAGAGCAGAGGTATTTTTGGCCGATGCCACTTTGTTTTTGGAATACTTCGGCATCGTCACCATTGCCTGGCAATGGCTGCGAATGGCGGTGGCGGCTCAGCGCGCACTGCCGGATGCTGCGGGCGAGCAGGAAAAGGCTTTTTATGAAGGCAAAATCCTGACGGCACAATACTTCATAGAGTATGAACTGCCGAAAACCAAGGGCCTGCACCAGCGCCTGAGCAGCCCCGAACGCGTGACGATGCGCACTGCTTCCGAGCATTTGGATTGATGACGAAACTCGCAGCTCATAGCTTTTTTGGAACATTTGAGAATAAATATGAACGACATGATCCACACCCTCGATCTCCGCTTCAAAGGGCTGCCCGATACCATTGCCGCTTTTTTAGTGGAAACCTCCGACGGTCCTGCCCTCATAGAAACCGGGCCACATTCCACCTTCCCGTCCCTGGCGGAGAACCTGGCGCGATACGGCTACCGGCCCGAAGATGTGCGCCATGTGTTCATCTCGCACATCCACTTGGATCATGCGGGGGCGGCCTGGGCTTTGGCTCAGTTGGGTGCAAAAATATACCTGCATCCTGCCGGCGAGCGTCATGTAGTGAACCCGGAGAAATTGCTTCAATCGGCCAAAATGATCTATAAAGATCAGATGGACGCCCTCTGGGGTGATTTACAACCTATTGATCCTCAGAACTTGGTAATTGCAGCGCATGGCGATGTATTTACCGTGGGAGAGATAAATTTTACAGCCTGGCACACGCCCGGTCATGCGGTGCATCACATTGCCTGGCAGGTGGGCGACAGCCTGTTTACCGGTGATGTGGGCGGCGTCAAGATTCATCGCGGGCCGGTAGTGCCGCCCTGTCCTCCACCCGACATCAACGTAGAACAGTGGCAGGAGTCCGTCGCGCTCATTCGCAGCTTGCCGGTCGAGCGCCTGTACCTCACGCACTACGGCGAAATCACCCACATCGGCGAGCATTTGGACGTGTTGGAACAAACCCTGCTCGATTGGGCCAACTGGATGCGACCGTATTTTGAAGCGGGCGAAAGCCACGAAATCATCACTCCGCTCTTTGCAGAATACGTTCATAATCAATTGAAAAAGTACAATCTGAACGCCGAGGAGATAGAAATTTATGAAAATGCCAATCCGGCCTGGATGAGCGTGGCGGGGCTGATGAGGTATTGGAAGAAGCGGGAAGGGGCGTTCGGGTAGGAACGGGTTTTGTTTTGGGTTTCAGGTTTCGGGTAGGAACGGCTGCCGGCTACAAGCTGCAAGCCGCGCTGAGTACCGCCCACCCCGCGCCACGGCGCGGCCACCGGGACACCTCGCGCTTAGCACCGCCAACCGCCTACCGAGTTCAGGAAGCGGGAAGCAGGCGACGCGCGGCTTCGGAAAGTTTTTTAATGATTTCCACGTCGAGAAGGAAGTATTTGGCCGATTTTTTCACCTTATTTTCTTCTTCAACCTGAACGGTATTGGAAGAATCATTCCCGGAAGGAACAATCGTTTCGGAGTTGCGGGTAGCCAGATACGCGTAGCTGCAAAGACTGATTAGAAACAAGACTGCCAACAAAGTGATTTGAGCATTCGATTTTTTCATGACAGATGTTTTGAGCAGGCGGTTTTTCAGCGAATCAAATGTAGCCTGTAAACAATTGAAATGGCCGTTTTGCTCGCTGAAATTGCATTTTCTTTCGATAGACAGCAAAAAAGACAGGCCGGGTTGGAAAAGGTTGCATCAAACTTCTTCCACAATGCGGCCCTGAATGCACCGAATGATGCGCGCCGGAAAATTTTCGATGATGCGATAGTCGTGTGTTGCCACCAATACAGCCGTGTTGTTGACTTGTGCCAGACGACGGAGTAATTGCAGAATTTCGTCGGAGGTGTCAGGATCGAGGTTGCCGGTAGGTTCGTCGGCGATGATGAGTTCGGGCTGATTGAGCAAGGCTCTGGCGATGACCACGCGCTGTTGTTCGCCGCCCGACAGTTCGTGAGGCATACTGTGCAGCTTGTCGGAGAGGCTCACTTTGGCCAATACTTCTTCGATGCGGTTGCGGATATCCTGCTCGTTTTTCCAGCCGGTGGCGCTGAGTACAAAGCGCAGGTTTTGGTCCACGTTTCGGTCGGAGAGCAGGTTGAAATCCTGAAAAACAACACCTAATTTCCGGCGCAAAAAAGGCGTTTTTTTGCGGTCCAATTGAAGCAGGTCAAAGCCGGCCACCTCACCTTTGCCTTCGCGGAGCGGCAGCGCGCCGTAGAGTACTTTGAGCAGGCTGGATTTGCCGCTTCCCGTTTTGCCGATGAGGTAGGCGAATTCGCCCTGAGAAATGGTCATGGTGACCCCGCGCAACACGGCCTGTTGTTGTTGATAAATATTGGCATTGTTGAGCCGTACAATGAGGTTGCTCATGGCGCGTTGTTTTGGAAAAGCGTACAAATGTAATTCATAGTTTGTTAATGCAGCGTGTATTTTCGCAACCAACCCTGCAAGTTGTTGTTTAGCTTGCGATGAACGATTGTTGGCTAAACAAACGCATTATGCACCCACGCCGCGCTATTGTATGGTTCAGAAACGACCTGCGCATCCATGATAATGAGGCCCTTACGGAAGCCCTCCGCATGGCCGATGAAATCATTCCAGTTTATGTCTTCGACGAAAGAATATTTCTGGGGCACACCCGCTTCGGCTTCCGCAAAACAGGGCCTTTCAGAGCCAAATTCATCATCGAAAGCATCAAAGACCTGCGGAACAACCTGCGGGCGCTCGGATCCGATCTGATGGTACGCATCGGGCAACCTGAAGAAATTCTCTTTCATCTGGCCAATCAGACCCAATCGAGCTGGGTGTTTTGCAACCGCGAGCGCACGCAGGAAGAAGTGGAAGTGCAGGATGCTTTGGAACAAAAGCTTTGGTCAACCGGGCGTGAAATCTGGTATTGCCGGGGCAAAATGCTCTTTCACACCTCCGATCTCCCGTTTCCGGTAACGCATACGCCCGATATTTTTACCCAATTCCGCAAAGAAGTAGAACGCTTCACGCCCATTCGCGAGCCGCTGAAATCGCCGGGAGCCGGCGCCTTCAAACCTCTGACCGTACATTTGGAGTCAGGCAGCATCCCCGAATTGGAGGACGTGCAGCACGAAACCTTTGCCCACGACGCCCGCTCGGCGCTTCATTTTCACGGCGGCGAGACGTATGCACTGGAGCGGCTTCGCTACTACCTTTGGGATACCAACCTCGTAAAGTGTTACAAAGAAACCCGCAACGAACTGCTGGGCGGCGATTATTCTTCCAAATTCTCGCCCTGGCTGGCACAGGGCTGCCTCTCGCCCAAACAGATTTACCACGAGCTGAAACGCTATGAGGCCGAACGCGGCGCCAACGATTCCACCTATTGGCTATTTTTTGAATTGTTGTGGCGGGATTTTTTCCGGCTCACGGCCAAAAAACACGGCAACCGCATTTTTCTTCGGGGCGGCATCAAAGGCGAAGTCAATCCTCAATGGCGCGACGACATAAAAACGCTCCGCAAGTGGATCAACGGCCAAACCGGACAGCCTTTCATAGATGCCAACATGCGCGAACTGGCGGCTACGGGATTCATGTCCAACCGGGGGCGGCAAAACGTGGCCTCTTATTTGGTTAATGACTTGAAAATCAACTGGCAAATGGGCGCCGAATACTTCGAATCGCTCCTGCTCGACTACGATCCGGCCAGCAATTGGGGCAACTGGAACTATGTGGCCGGCGTGGGCAACGATTCCCGCGAAAACAGGTATTTCAATCCTAAAACGCAGGCCGAGCGCTACGACCCGAATGGCGTGTATGTGAACTATTGGCTACCCGACCGCGCAACGCCCGCCGAACTCGTTTGCGAAACCTCAAAGGTTTCGTAAACGTAAAAACCTACCTTTGCGCCCTCCAAATACAGGCCAACCATGAAGAGTTATTTCTCGCTCATCAAGTTCAGTCACACGGTCTTTGCGCTGCCCTTTGCCATGCTGGGCTTCTTTCTTGCCGTGCGCCACACCGATCAGGGCATTCCGTTTCGCCTTTTTTTGCTGGTGTTGTTGTGTATGGTCTTTGCCCGCAGCGCGGCCATGGCTTTCAACCGCTATTTGGACCGCGACGTGGACGAGCGCAATCCCCGCACCCGCAGCCGCGAGATTCCCGCCGGTGTCATATCGCCGAGCGCCGCCCTCAGTTTTGTCGTCATCAGCAGCGCGCTGTTTGTGGCCTGCACCTGGTTCATCAATCCCCTTTGCTTTGCACTTTCTCCGGTAGCGCTGGCCGTCATTCTCGGCTACAGCTACACCAAGCGCTTCACTTTTCTCTGCCATTTTGTATTGGGTTTGGGACTGTCTTTGGCGCCCATCGGCGCATGGCTGGCCGTCACGGGCAGTTTCGAGGTCTTGCCCTTGCTGTATTCAGCCATTGTTTTGCTTTGGGTTTCCGGCTTCGACATCATCTATGCCTTGCAGGATGAGGAGTTTGACCGTTCCATGCAACTCCGCTCCGTGCCGGTGGCTCTGGGCAAAGCCGGAGCGCTCCGTCTGTCGTCTGTGTTGCATGTTGTTTGCGCCGCGCTCGTCGTCGTTGCGGCCTGGCAATTGGAGCAGCATTACCCGGATTTCGGATGGCTGCACCGGGGCGGCGCGCTGGCGTTCATCGGCTTGTTGTTTTACCAACACACTTTGGTCAAACCCAATGATCTCAGCCGGGTCAACTTAGCCTTTTTTACTACGAACGGCATTGCCGGGGTTGTTTTTGGGGGATTGGTAATTTTAGACTTATGGGTGTAACATTATCCCCTTATTTCCTATCTTGCTCCCCAATTAACCATAACATCCGATATGAAACTACAATTCTGCGGCGCAGCGCGCGAGGTCACCGGTTCTTCTCACCTGCTCACATTGGACAACGGCTTCAAAATCCTGTTGGATTGCGGTCTGTATCAGGGTTCTGCCAAAATGATGAGCGATTTCAACCCCAACTGGCTGTTTAAGCCCGGCGAAATAGACGTTCTTATACTTTCTCATGCCCACATTGACCACACCGGGCGCGTGCCTTATTTGGTCAAATCCGGCTTTTCCGGCTCCATCCATTGCACCCATGCCACCCGCAGCCTCAGCGCGCTGATGCTCATGGACAGTGCCAAAATTCAACAACGCGACGCCGAATTTTTTAACAAGCGCCGCAAAGCAAGTCAGGCCGAACGCACGCCGCTCTACACCCCCGACGACGTGAAAGCTACCATGGAACTGTTCAACAGCTACAACTATGGCCGCTGGTTCAAAATTCACGAGGACGTAGAGGTGCTGTTCCGCGATGCAGGCCATATTCTGGGCAGCGCCAACGTGACGCTCAAGATTTTTGAAAACGGCAAAACCACTTACCTCGGCTTCACCGGCGATATTGGCCGCCCCGACCGACCCATCCTGCGCGACCCGCAACCCATGCCCGAAGTGGACTACCTGATCTGCGAATCCACCTACGGCGACAAAGAACACCTCGAAGGCCCCGAAGAAACCGAGCGCTTCCTCTCCATCATTCAGGATACCTGCGTCAGGCGCAAAGGCAAAATACTCATTCCCGCTTTCAGCCTGGGCCGCACACAGGAAATCGTTTACATCCTCGATCAGTTGGAACACGCAGGCCGGCTGCCGCACATTCCGGTTTTTGTGGATAGCCCGCTGGCGGTGGACGTGACGGCGGTGTTCGGCGCGCACCCGGAATGTTATGATGAAAATCTGCACGACTACCTCCAAATGGATTCCAATCCGTTCGGATTCAGAAGTTTGCAATACATTCGGGGCGTTGAGGAATCCAAGATGCTCAATGCCCTCGACGAGCCGTGCATCATCATTGCCGCCGCCGGTATGTTGAATGCGGGCAGGTCGCGGCATCACTTGTTCAATACGATGGACAACCCGCGCAACACCATTCTCATTGTGGGATATTGCTCGCCCGATACGCCCGGCGGCATGTTGCGCAACGGCGTGCGGGAACTGAAACTATTCGGAGAGGTGAAACCGCTCAATGCCAAAGTAGAAATCATGGACTCCTTCTCCGCACATGCCGACCGCCGCGAAATAGTAGCGTTTTTATCTTCCCAAAAGCGCCGCCAACCACACATTTTCTTGGTTCACGGCGAGCTGGATCGCCAGCAGAAGTTCAAAGAATATCTGGCTGAGCACGGCTTCGGGGATGTGGAAATACCCGAACTGGCGCAGGAGTTTGATTTGTAATACGCTCAACTTCTGCCGGTATAATTGCCCGGTTCAATCTGCTTCAATTCCGATTTCACCGCTTCCGACACGTTCAGCCCGTCTATAAAGTCATGTATATCAGCTTTTTGGACGGCTGCCTTGCCTCGCGTGAGGGCCTTGAGCGCTTCGTAGGGTTCGGGGTAGCACTCGCGGCGCAAGATGGTTTGTATGGCTTCGGCGGTCACCATCCAGTTGCTTTCCAAGTCGGTTTTAAGTTGAGCCTCATTGAGTTGCAACTTGCTCAGGCCCTTGGCCGCCGCATGAAAAGCAATGAGCGCATGGCCCATCGGCACCCCCAGGTTGCGCAACACGGTGCTGTCGGTGAGGTCGCGTTGCAGTCGGGAAACCGGCAATTTTTCGGCCATAAAACCCAGCACGGCATTGGCCATCCCCAGGTTGCCTTCCGCATTTTCAAAATCAATGGGATTTACCTTGTGCGGCATGGCCGATGAGCCTACCTCGCCGGCCACGGTGCGCTGCCGGAAATATTCCATCGAAATGTAGGTCCACATATCGCGGCACAAGTCAATGAGAATGGTGTGAACGCGCATCATGGCATGAAACAGCGCCGCCAGATTGTCGTAGTGTTCGATCTGAGTAGTGGGATAGGAGCGTTTCAGGCCCAGCGTTTTTTCTACAAATTGCCGGGCGAATTCGTGCCAGTTGATCTGCGGATAAGCTACAAAATGCGCATTGAGGTTGCCGGTGGCCCCGCCGAATTTGGCGCTCATGGGCACGGCCCGGAGTTGTGCGATTTGGGCCTCCAAACGTGCTGCAAACACCTCCATTTCTTTGCCCAACAGCGTGGGAGAAGCCGGCTGCCCGTGCGTGTGCGCCAACATGGGGATGGCGGCCCAGTCGGCGGCCAATTGCCTTAATGTGCCGGTAAGTGCCTCTAATACAGGCAGATATTCCGCATGCAGCGCATCCCTGACCGACAGGGGAATGGCCGTATTGTTGATGTCTTGCGAGGTGAGGCCAAAGTGAACAAACTCCTTCCATTGCGACATGCCGGCCTCTTCCATCAGCTCCTTCAGGTAGTACTCTACGGCCTTCACGTCGTGGTTGGTGCTGCGTTCTATGGCTTTGATGCGCTCGGCGTCCTGCAAGCTGAAGTCCTGCATTTTTTGCTCCAAAATGCGCAGGTGTTCGGGTTGTACGCCGGCCAAGTGCGGCAGCGGAACTTCACATAAAGCCTTGAAATACAGTACCTCTACCTGCACGCGATACTTCATCAGGGCATATTCCGAAAAATAACCGGACAGCGATTCGGTGCGGTTGTGGTAGCGGCCGTCTATGGGCGAAATGGCAGTGAGCATGGCATTGGCGGCGCGCGGGTTTTGGGGCGCGGCTTACGCGGGCAAAGGTAGTATTGCCGGGCCGTGTACAGAAGAAATTGGCCGGACAAGTGCAGGCTATTTGTTTATTTTGCCGTTTAAATCGGATTCAACCATGAAAATTCTCATCATCGGCGGCGGCAATATGGGCATGACCTACGCCCAGAGCTTCCTGCGCTCGCACATTGCTGAAAAGGAAAACATGATGATTTTGGAGAAGTCGCCCGAAAAAGCGGACGAGCTTTCCAAAAAAGACATCGGCGCTGTTTACGGCAAGCCGGAAGATTGTGTACCGACAGCCGATCTCATCATTTTGGCAGTAAAACCACAGGATTCGGCCGCCCTGTTCGGCGTCATCCGGCATTTGGTACACCCCCAGCAGGTGTTTCTCTCCATCATGGCGGGCGTCAAAATGGAGTCCATTGCCAAAGGATTGGGCGTAGAAAAAGTCATCAGGGCCATGCCCAACCTGCCGGCCCAGATAGGCATGGGTATGACGGCCTTCAGCTCCAGCGATGAAGTGACGCGCATCGAATTGGTGACGGTGCAAAACCTGCTGAACACCACCGGCAAAACCCTCTATGTGGCCAACGAATCGCTCATAGATGCCGCCACCGCCATATCCGGCAGCGGCCCCGCGTATGTGTGGTTCTTTATGCGCTCGCTGATGGAGGCCGCCCGCGAGATGGGCTTCTCCATGTCGGAGGCAGAACTACTTGTAGGACAGACGTTTCTGGGCGCCACCGAGTTGTACAACGCCACCAATGTATCTTGCGACACCTGGATTGAACGGGTTTGCTCGCGGGGCGGCACCACCGAAGCGGCCCTGAATACCTACCTCAACAATGCCGTGAGGGCCGACATCATAGAGGGCGCTATGGCAGCGTTGAACAGGGCCGAAGAACTGGGGAGGAACTGATTGGGGGGTGTTATTACTATAAATTGTAACTTTGTCGAATGGGAATAAAAGAAAAACTGACGATAGAGAAGCTGATAGAAGAAGCACAACTTTTCTGTGTTGAACAATCAAAAATTCAACATAGCGAACTCTATGGCATAACAGACGGAAAAGCCGTTGGAACGCTCATTGAACACAAATTCCAAACACATTTAAATGAAAAATACAAAGTTTTGATAGGTTCTTCTGCCAAAGGAATTGACTTGCCGTCAGACGACATAGAAACCGATATAAAAGTAACATCTATAAAACAACCGCAATCGTCTTGTCCATTCCGAGATGCTAAACAGAAGATATTCGGACTTGGCTACAATCTTCTTGTTTTTGTTTACGACAAAACAGACGATTCGACTACGCAGGCAGCAACTCTGAATTTTGTAAGTTGTTCGTTTATTCATAAGGAACGGACATCTGATTATACAACAACTTACCGTTTACGTGAAATGGTAAAAGACGGAGCAAATGAAGCCGACATCGTTGCTTATTTGCAAGACAAAAATATTCCTGCGGACGAAATCACGTTGGCAAAAGTTGCTGAACAGATTTTGCAGACGCCACCCGAACAAGGCTACTTGACAATTTCCAATGCTTTACAATGGCGATTGCAGTATCAACGAATTGTTACTTTAGCTAATGACATTCAAGGTATTGAAAAAATTGTAAATTACAACAACCCGCAATGATGAAAGTATTTGAAGCAAATATTACTCATCAAGTTTCGGATTATTTAAATGATAATCTAAAAAACGTTGTGTCTGTTGAAAAGGCTAATCAAAAAATATATGACGCCTTCGGTATTATGTATTTTTTTGATAATGCAGAAGACTTGCAAATACTCAAAGAAGCTATTTCAATTCCTCAAAATATTGTTTCAGAACCCGACAGAACTGAATATGGCGACTTTCAAACCAATATAGAATTAGCAAACAAAGTTGCTTTTCATCTGACAACAAAAAATATCTTACCTGAAATTATCATTGAGCCGACTTGTGGAAAAGGCAATTTTATTACCGCTTCTTTGAAGCATTTCAGCAACGTAAAAAAAATTTTCGGTATTGAAATTTACAAACCTTACGTTTGGGAAAGTAAATTCAATATTCTTGATTTTTATTTGAGTAACCCAACTGAAGACAAACCCGAAATTTCGATTATCCACAGTAGTATTTTTGACTTTGATTTCAAAACTATTGCCAAAGAAAACGGCACAAAAGAAATTTTAATTACCGGCAATCCGCCTTGGGTCACCAACTCTAAATTGGGTAGTTTAAATTCGTCTAATCTTCCGAAAAAAACGAACTTCAAAAACCACAACGGGTTAGATGCAATGACAGGAAAAGGCAATTTTGATATTGCCGAATATATTACTTTGATGATGATTAAAAACTTTCAACATCAAAAAGGGAATATAGCCTTGTTGGTTAAAAATACGGTAATCAAAAACATTGTTTTTGACCAATTCACAAAAAAATATCCTATTGATAACATAGAGAAACATTGCATTGACAGCAAAAAGGAATTTAATGTTTCGGTTGAGGCTTCATTGTTTTACTGCCGACTCAATTCAAAGCCTGCATTCCATTGTGCAGAATTTGATTTTTACAACAAATCAAAAGCAAGGCCGAGTTTTGGTTGGTTGTCCGATAAATTTGTTTCAAATATAGACACTTATTCCAATGCTGAACGAATTGACGGAAAATGTCCGTTTGAGTGGCGGCAAGGCATAAAACACGATTGTTCGGCCATTATGGAATTAGACAAAATGAATGGACATTTTGTAAACGGCCTGAAAGAAGAAGTTCAATTGGAAAATGATTTGGTTTATGGCATTTTAAAAAGTTCAGACTTAAAAAATACAGTTATCAACGAGCCAAGAAAATATACCATTATAACGCAAAAGAAAGTCGGGCAAGAAACCAATTACATCAAATACAATTACCCTAAAACTTACAAATATTTAAGCGGACATCAAGACATTTTTAATTCGAGAAAGTCAAGCATTTACAACAACAAACCGCTATTTTCTATTTTCGGCATAGGCGATTATTCGTTCAAGCCATATAAAGTTGCCATTTCAGGACTTTACAAAACGTCTCATTTTACACTTATCCTACCACAACACGAAAAACCTGTAATGCTTGACGATACTTGTTATATGTTAGGTTTTGATAAGTTGGAATTTGCAGTTTATTCGTTCATACTTTTAAATTGTAAAACGACAACACAGTTCCTGCAATCCATCACTTTTGCAGACGCAAAAAGAACTTTCACGAAAGATGTTTTAATGCGTATTGACCTTTTGGAATTAGCTCAATCTATTGATAAATCAGAGTTACAAATAGAACTAAATTATATAAACAAAACATATAATTTCGACTTGACGTTGAGCTGTTGGCGAGACTTCATAAACGAAATGACACCGATACAAATGGGACAAATTGAATTATTTGCATAAACAGGAAAAGTACTGTGAATAACAAGCGTTTTGTCCAATGGCAGGTGACGGATTTCTATTAAACATTACTGCCTCGCCGGCAGGCAAACTCGTGGCTCGCGCCTCACAGCTTTTAGCAGGCGACTGCATAGCGACAATGAAGATAATCAGAGAACTATTTTTGTTTTTTTGCTTAGCGCTGCTGCTTTCACCGGCCCCGGCGCAGGAAATTCCTTTGATTAAAAACCACCTGCCGGAAACCATGCAGGCCGCCAATCAAAACTGGTCGGTCACACAGGCGCCGTCCCGCTTTATTTATGCAGCCAACACCGCCGGATTGGCCCGGTACGACGGCGCGCGCTGGCAGTTGCTTCCATTGCCTAACCGACAGATTGTCAGGGCGGTAGCTGCCGACGACAAAGGCCATGTGTTTTGCGGCGGCTTTGGTGAGTTTGGTTTCTGGAAAGCCGACGCTTTGGGCGGAATGCACTACACCTCGCTGTCGAAGGGGCTGCGGTCGGAGCGGGCAGGCACCGAGGAAATCTGGCACATCCTCATCACCGGCGGCAAGGTGTATTTCCAGTCGTTTTCGGCCATGTATTGCTATGATTATCAATCGGTTCGGGAGCTTCCACTGCCGGGCAACGTCATGTTTATGCAAAAGGCTGGCGAACGGGTATTGCTGCCTGTGATCGGGCAGGGAATTTTTCAAAAAACCAAAACCGACGCATTCGAACGCCTGCCGGGAACCGAGCAATTGCTGGATCATATCGTCGTGGGTATGGCCATGCTCCCCGACGGCCAACTGCTCATCGGCACCGATCGGCAAGGGCTTTTTTTATTAAAAGACGGCCAACTCCGCCCCTGGAACTCGCAGGTGCAAAGCGCCATGACCAAAGACCGGCTGAACAAAATGCTCTCCCTCTCCGACGGCAGCATCGCTTTCGGTTCGGTCGGCGGCGGCCTGTACATTGCCGATGCCGGCGGGCGCGTGGTTTATCATGTACACAAAGAGCGGGGCTTGCAGAATAACACGGTGCTGTCTTTGTTTCAAGATCAGGACGGCAACCTCTGGGCCGGTTTGGACAAAGGTTTGGACCTGCTGGCGCTGAGTGCTCCGCTGCGGTTTTCCATAGACCGGAGCGGCAATCTGGGCGCGGTTTACACGGCCTGCGAATTTCAAAACACGCTCTATCTGGGCACCAATCAGGGTTTGTTTTACAAAGCGCCCAATGACTTCTGGACTCCGGTAGCCGGCATCAAAGGGCAGGTTTGGGAGCTATCGGCCATCAATGGCCAACTGATATGCGGTCACAACGACGGTACTTTTGTGGTGCAAAACGGCGCCGCACGCAAGATTTCAAAAGTGACCGGCGGCTGGATGACCCTGCTTTGTCCCTGGGATTCAACACACTGGATACAAGGCACTTATACAGGTTTGATTGTTTTGAAAAAAAATGCCGGCGATGGCCAACTCGTCTTTTCGCACCGCATAGAGGGCTTTGGAGAACCCATCGAATACATCGCTTTCGACGAAGACGGCAGCCTCTGGGCGGCGCACCCATACAAAGGGTTGCATCGCCTCAAGATAGGCCACGATCTGGCCGCCGTGATGGAAGTGCGCAAAATGAGCGCGTCGGCGGGAGTCAATTCTGAGTTCAATTTATCTTTGACCCGGCTCTCCGAAAACGTGATACTGCACGCTGCCGACGGCTTTTTTTCGTGGAACCGAACAGCCCAAAGCTGGCAGCCTTATGCCTTGCCCGGCTTTCGTGCGGGCGGCGGCGAGAGGGCCGTTGTTGCCGCCGGAGGAGATGCGTTTTTTGTGGTGTTCTCCGACCGCGTGGTACACGTTGACAAGGGGCGGCAAACGGTTTTTAACCTGCGTTTGGTGGACGACCGGCCCAACATCATTTCCATAGATAAAGACGTGTGGCTTTTTTGCCTCGAAGACGGCTACGCCAAATGGGATGCCCGTAAAGCCGTAACAGCCTCGCGAATGGAAGCGCGGCCAAGAATAACGGAAGTGCAGATTCCCGGTCGCAAAGGCCCAGGAGACAGCCTCGGCATTTTGTCCGGCAACACAAGAGAAATCACCCTACAAGCTTCTGAAAACCATTTGATTATTCAATTCGCTTCTTTTGTTTTTGATCGAAAACCCACATACAGGTGGCGGCTCATAGGATTGAATGAAGACTGGTCGGACTGGCAGGAAAACAGCAGCCAGGATTTTGGTTTTTTGCCGCCGGGCAATTACCGTTTCGAGGTGCAATCCGATCATTCTGAGGCGATTGCAGGCGTTGATTTTCGCATCAATCCGCGCTGGCATCAAACCTGGTACATGCGCTCCCTGTTCGTTTTGGCGGCTATGGCCGGCGGCGTAGTTGCGCTGGTATGGTATCGCCGCAGAATCATGCGTGAACACCGACGCCTCTTGCTGGAGCGGGAACGGGAACTGCATCAGCAGCGCATACAGGAGCGCAACAATCAATTGCAGGAAGATATTCTCAAGAAAGCCAAAGACTTAGCCAATTCTACCATGCACCTCATTAAGAAAAATGAAGTCTTGTTGGAGATCAGACAACGCCTCACAGAGCTGCCCCGCGACGCCCGACTGGGAACGCAGGTGCAGCAATTGCATCGCTTGGTAGAGCGGGAACTGAGCAGCGAGAACGACTGGGAGGTGTTTGAAGAGAATTTCAACTCGGTGCATGAGGCCTTTTTGCGCAAAATGAAACACAGCTTCCCGGAACTCACGCCCGGAGATTTGCGGCTGGCCGCCTACCTCAAAATGAACCTGAGTACCAAAGAAATAGCGCCCCTGCTGGGCATTTCCATCCGGGGCGTAGAGAACAAACGCTACCGCCTGCGGCAAAAAATGAACCTGCCCAACGATGAAAACTTAGTGGAGTTTTTGTTGGAATTTTAAGAACACTCCAGCACCATCCCCGCCGCCACCGTCCGGCAAGTCATTTCATCAATGAGGATAAAAGCGCCGTTGCTGCGGTTGTCGGCATACAAATCCAGCGCCAGCGGCGAGGCTGTTTTGATACCCACCGTAGCGATGTCGTTGAGTTTTACATCTTGTGCATCAACGAATTGCAGCGTGTCTATCTGAATTTTATCAACCAAGTCCCGCACCACGCAGCGCACTTTTTTACCATGATGTTGCAGCAGGTATTTGCCGCCGGGAATCAGATGCTTTTCGTCATCCATCCAGCAAATGCGCGCTTTCAGTTCTTGACCGATCACCGGGGCGGCGCTCAGGGGCGCAATGATGTCGCCTCTACTCACGTCAATATCGTCTTGCAGATGCAGCACAATGGAGTCAAGCGCCTCTGCTTCCGCCAGGTCTTTGCCGTACATTTCAATGCGCTCAATGCGGCTGGTTTGGCCGCCGGGATAAACGCCCACCGCATCGCCCACGCGCAGTGTGCCGCTCGTCAGGCGGCCTGCATACCCTCTGTAATCGTGCAGATCGTCGCTTTGCGGGCGAATGACCCACTGAACAGGCAGGCGGGCGGCATCGGCAAAGTGATCGTCTTCCGTATTGATTTCTTCCAGATATTGCAGCAGCGCAGGCCCCTGATACCATGAAAAATGAACGCTGCCCTGCACAATGTTTTCGCCGTGTAAGGCACTGACCGGAATGAAGTGTATGGTTTTGAAATTCAGTTGATTGGAAAACTGTTTGAACGCTGCGGCGATGCGATAAAACGCCTCCTCATCATAGCCGATCATGTCCATTTTGTTGACGGCCACCACCAAATGCCGGATGCCCAGCAGCGAAGTGAGGTAGGTGTGCCGGCGGGTTTGTTCCACCACGCCATTGCGGGCATCCACGAGAATAATGGCCAGATCGCAGTTGGAGGCTCCGGTCACCATGTTGCGGGTGTATTGCACATGGCCGGGCGCATCGGCGATGATGAACTTGCGGCGGGGCGTTGAAAAATATTTGTACGCCACATCTATGGTGATGCCTTGTTCGCGCTCGGCTTTGAGGCCGTCGGTGAGGATGGCGAGGTCGGGAGTATCTGTGTCTGAAAACCGGGAAGCACGGCGCATGGCCTGAAGCTGGTCTTCAAAAATGGCGTTGGAATCGTACAAAAGGCGGCCAATGAGGGTGCTTTTTCCGTCGTCCACGCTGCCGGCAGTGATGAATCGTAGTAAGTTCATAATGTTTTGTTTGTGCTAGAAATACCCTGCTTTTTTGCGGTCTTCCATGGCGGCTTCCGAAACGAGATCGTCTAAGCGGGCGCCGCGTTCGCTGAATCTGGCGTCGCGCAATTCCTGAACGATGTCTTCAACAGTGGAAGCGCCGGACTCTACGGCGGCGGTGCAGGTAATATCGCCGATGGTGCGGAATCGAATGAGCTTGGAGACGATTTTATCCTGAGCGTCCAAGTTCAGGCAAGGTTCGGCGGCCATCCAGGAGCCGTTTCGGCGCACCACTTCCCGCTCATGTGCAAAGTAGAGCGAAGGCAGGGCAATGTTTTCGCGCTGAATGTAGTGCCAAACGTCCAATTCGGTCCAGTTGCTGATGGGAAACACCCGCACATTTTCACCCGGATGGATTTTGCCGTTGTAGATGCTCCAAAGTTCGGGTCTTTGGCGTTTAGGGTCCCATTCGCCGAACTCATTGCGCACCGAAAAAACGCGCTCTTTGGCCCTTGCTTTTTCCTCATCCCGGCGCGCGCCACCAATGCAGGCATCAAACCGGAACTCCTCAATGGCATCCAGCAAGGTAGTGCTTTGGAGGGCGTTTCGGCTGGCGTTTTTGCCTTTGGGGTCTGCCACCTTGCCTTGCCGAATGCTGTCTTCCACATACCTGACGATCAGTTTCATGCCGGTTTGTTCGGCCAATTGGTCTCTGAAATCGAGCGTTTCCACAAAGTTGTGGCCCGTATCAATATGGAGTAAGGGGAACGGAACCGCTCCGGGCCGGAATGCCTTCAGCGCCAGATGAACCAATGTGATGGAGTCTTTGCCGCCCGAAAACATGAGCGCCGGTCGTTCAAATTGCCCGGCCGTTTCGCGCAGGATGTGAATGGCTTCTGCCTCCAACCAATCGAGGTGCGTGTGTGCTTTATTCATGCCTTTAGATCTTTAGTTACTATTTAGCCGGTCCCCCAAAGCTACGACCACGCCGGGGCGTGGCACGAGCTATGAGCTTGTTTTCTCGTTCAGAAATTAGATTTTCCATTTGGGGAAATTTCAAAATCTCATCTTGAAAAAAGGCCCTTTTCATTTTGGAAAATCAAACTCGTGACTCGCAGCTCGCGGCTCGCAGCTTTTTGCAGGCGACTGAATAGTCACGATTTTTATAACAAAATCATTAATTTTCTGAAAATCAGATAAATACTCCAAACCATGACCAATGAGCCGACGAGTATCAGCCCGGCCCGGCGCGGGAGTTTTCCTGCCAGCCTCGCTGCAATGGGCGCTGCCACTGCGCTGCCGGCTATCAGGCCCAGAATGATGTGCCAATGCGTGACGCCCAATGTGGCCAAAAAAGTGAGCGCCGTAGCCAGCGTGATGAAAAACTCCACCAAGCTCACGGTGCCGATGACAAAGCGGGGACTGCGGCCGTTGGAAATGAGTGTGGACGTGACCAATGGTCCCCAGCCGCCGCCGCCGAAGGCATCCAAAAAACCGCCTGCCGCCGCCAGCCTCGACAGGTGTCTCACTTTCTTTTTTTCGACACTGTGCTGCATGGCTTTGTGCAATATCCTGACAGCCAGCAACAAACAATACACTCCCAATACAAGGCTTGTCCACTCGGCATAGCTCCGGGCTGCCACAACAAGCAACAAGGAGCCGGCAACAGCCCCGGCCAAAGCAGGCCACAACAGCGCTTTGGCGAGTCGCTTATTTACATTGCCGAACCGATAGTGAGAATACCCCGATATGCCGGTAGCAAATACCTCGGCGGTATGTATGCTGGAACTGACCATAGCGGGAGGCACGCCAAAACCCAACAAAGCGGTGGTGCAGGTGAGGCCGTAGCCCAAGCCTAATGCCCCGTCTATCATCTGGGCAGCGAATCCGCAGAGCACAAATCCCAGAAATTCAATGGAAAAAACAAGCTCCTTTATTTGGTCGAAATTCAGCGCTTGTTGGCTGCCGATCAATAGAATCGCGAACACGATAAAGCAGAAAATACCAAGGCTCCAGCCGGCTAAACTGCGCCAGGACCAGCCGGTTTTGGGCGCCGTCATGGTGCGTGGAGCAGCGGCGGACGGCACAGGTGTTGAGACAGATTCGTTGCTTGTTGACGACATACCTACTTATCCTACCTTAATAATAGGAAATGCAAAGGTAAGCGCAGGTAGCGAAAAAACAAGAACAGGATCGTATTTTTTTAGAAATGACGCTGAAGATCAGGGTAAGTCTTTGAGATTAAAGACAGAGTTACCTCAGCAACAGCACATCGCCCGAAAACGTATGCACCATGCCGCTGACGGATTCTACCTGCGTCATGTAGGTATAAATTCCCGGCTGGAGCAACTGCCCCCTGAACATGCCGTTCCAGCCGTAGTCTTCGTCGTTGGGCGGAAAATCGGTTGCCTGATACATCAATGCCCCCCAGCGATCAAACACCCTGAAAACGAGCACTTTTTTTACCAATAAAGGATGGGCGTACACCACCAAACGGTCATTGACCAAGTCTTCATTGGGTGAAAATGCCGATGGAACAAACACATCCACCGCATCTTCTACCTGCACATTCACCGTCGTTTCTGTACTACAACCAAAAATGTCAATGATGCGAATCGTATATTGATCCGAATGCAAGGCGGAGAGGTAGGGTTGCAAACAGTGACTGCAATCCAAGCCGGTTTCGGGTATCCATCGAACAGAAGCCACGAGTGGTTCCGGTATGAGCAGCACGGTGGGCATTTGGACGACAGCCCCGGCCCTGACTTTGAGCGGAGAGGCTATTTCGGCAGCTTTGGGGCGCAACGACGGCATGATCCAATCTTGTTCCAAGCGGCAGCCGGCCTCGTCTTCAATGACCAAATGGTAGCTTTGGCCTTCTACCAATCTTCTAAACAGAGATGCGTCGGAATTGGCCTGCCCGAACACCCCGTACCTGTAAGGCGGCCTGCCACCGGCGGCACTGAACGTATATCCCGGCATCCACAAGTCTTCACATCTGAACGACACAGGCGCCAAAGGCGTCGGCGAGGGTACTTCAATGGCTGCGCTTTGCAGGCAACCCGCTGCATCTGAAACAGTTATGCTGTAAATTCCGGCCCTTACACCCTGAACAATCCATTCATTTTCAATGCCGTTGCTCCACCGCGTAGAATAAGGCGGAGTGCCGCCGGAGATGCCGCACTGAATGCTCCCGTCGGCAAAACCGAAGCAAGACACAGGCCGCACTTCCCACTGAATGTCTATGGTGTTGACGTGTACCTCAGCCGTTCCCTGGCCTGCATTCCTGCAAAAGGCATCCTCCACTTCTGAAATCCTGTAAATGCCTTGCCGGGTAGCCGGCAGCTCGAATATGGGCGTTTGAATGTCGCTGATGATCGCCTGCTCTGTGCCGTTGATGGTATAAGACAGCGCCCAGGGAGGCGTGCCGCTGAGCACTACCGATAAAAAGGCCGTATCGCCGGCGCATATTTCTGACTGACCACTGATCCACGCATCCGGCGGTTCGGTGATCTGCACCCAGACGGTGTCGGAGGCGGTACTGCCGCAGGCATCTGTGATGGTGACGCTGTACTGTGTGGGTATCGGGGGCAGTACTTCTATAGTGGGCGAAGTGGCGCCGTTGCTCCAATAATAAGAATAAGGCGGCCGCCCCTGCGATGCCCTCGGCTGTAGTCGGGCGGGCATATTCCGGCAGATGCCCGCATCGGGCAAATGTACCAATAGTGGAGGCGCATCATTCACATATAAGGTAGCAGTATCGGTGTAGCAGGCGCAGGGGATGTTGAGTTCTATCACTAATGCTTCGATGCCTTCCAGTATTTGATCGTTGAAAAAAGAAACGGGCACATTGACGCCCGACTGCCCCGCCGGAATGGTGGCAATGCCGGGCAGCGGCGCAAAATCAACTCCTTCAGTAGCGGTAGAGGCAGCGGCGATGATGGAATAACGCACCGTGACGGGCAGATCGCGAGAGGAAGGATCGGCCCGTTGAAAACGAAAATGCCCATCATTGCAGCCTTCGTAGGCGATGCCCGAAGCGTTGCTCTGCGATTGCCCGCCGATGGCCACCGCTGCTCCAATATTGAAACTTTCGGCTTCGAGAAACACCGCCGAATCGTAAAAATTATCGCCTACATCGGCCACCACCATACGAATGTGGTAGGTTTCGCAGGGAATGAGTTTCAGACTCGCCGTGAGTTTGCGGGTGAAGCCATCGTATTGAATGAGAGGAGTAAAGGGCGAGCTTTGAGGAGTGATACCGCACTGAAGGGCATCGGCAGGCAGTTCGTTGCGGATAAAATAACCTGCATTTTGAAGATGGTTGACGGTATTGATGGCCACAAAATCATTGCTGCCGGGGATCAGGGCTATGTTGCGGGAATTGTTGGAAAACGCGCCCTGAATGCCTGGTCCACTGATGAAAAAACCGAACACGTCGTTGTAGTCGCTGCCGACGAATTCACAATACTCTTCCGAGGCAAACACATACCGGAATGTGACGAATGAATCCAGCGGCACAAAGTCGAACTCCAAGCCCGCCCGATCTCTCACGCCCGTGTTGGCCAGCAGGTTGAGGTCGGGGTCGCCGCCATTGTAATTAAAGTCGCCGCTTTTGTCGGTGAGGTTGTTGGGACCTGGAGCGTTTGTGATGGGGCCGGTAGATAAAATAATGCCTTTGTCTAAGCCAATTGAACTCAGCCCATTTTCAAAATAGCCGATGCCCGTTGCAGGGCCAATGGTAGAAATATTGCTGATGCTGTTGCAGATGCCGCGAGCAAAGATATCGCGCACCAACTGATTGGCGCTGTATTGCCCGGAAACGGCAAGCGGGTCGGACAGAAGCGAGACCTCCTCGTGGGGCGCAGACTGCTGAGACAGGGATATAAAAAAGTAGTCTGTAAGCTGAAAACTGCCCACAGCGCTGAAAAAAATCCATGCCAAAATACGCCAACTCACGATCATGTTGTAATTGGTTGAAAGAGAATGGCAGAATGCTGCTAAGGCTTCCTTTAGGTTTCGGTTCAAAGGTAGGCAAATTCAGTCATACCGTTTCAGTATGAATGGAGCTTAATAAAAAAAAACCGGCAGATAGCGCCACATAGAGAAAATTAATATTAATTTCGCTGCTGCAATTTACATGAGCATATATGTCAGGTGTAAACACAGGACGGTCCCCCCGTTCTTCCCGAAAACCATCCAACGCTCCACTTGATGGGTATGTCCACACATCAATCCAACCTTAAAACGTTTTATCCATGATCCTGAAAAAAGTACTTCCGCTGGTGTGGCTGTTATTAGCCGCATGGAGCAACTCAACCGCGCAGTCCGGTTCCGGCTGCATCGAAGGCGCAATAGTCACCACGCGTGCCGGCGCTACCTCTGTTGATATATGTCAGGGCGATGGCCTGCCCGACATTATCCGATTCAAAACCAGCCCGGCGGCCATGCCTTTTGCCTATCTCATCACCGACGTCAACAACGTGATTTTGGGAGTCAGCGCTTCCAACATTATCAATTTGGAAGGCTATCCGGTGGGCACATTGCGTGTATGGGCTTTTGCTTATTTGGGCAGTATTTCTGCACAGGTAGGACAAAACGCCGCAGATGGAGGGCTGGCGCAGATTTGTTTTGCCCTGACTTCCAACTTTGTAACCGTCAACAGTATCAATCCAGATGGAGGTACTGTGACAACGAGCACCGGCGCCAACAGCGCCTTCGCCTGCGTGAACAACTCAGGCAGCAACGCCATTTCCTTTGCTACTACGAATACAGGCTCCAACTATTCCTACGTCGTTACCAATGCCAATAACATCATCGTGGGAGCGGCAACCGGTAATATGTTTGATTTCGGAACCGTACCTGCCGGCAATTACCGCGTGTGGGGTGTGGCTCATGCAGGGCCGCTGAATGCCCCCATAGGCGCTAACATTACCACCTCTGTGCTCTCCAACCAATGCTATGGCTTGTCGAGCAACTTTGTAACTGTGCAAAGAGGAAATGCCGACGGCGGAACCGTAAGTACCGTCAGCGGAGCTTCCGAAATCAAGTTCTGCCGTGCTGCCGACGCGGTTGCTGTGGCGCTCACCGTACAGTCGCCGGCCCCGGCAAGTTATGCGTATGTACTCACCAATACAGCCAACCGGATCATTGCGATTCTGCCGGGCAACAGTTTCCAGCCCGCCGGCCTGCCTTTGGGCAATTACCGGATTTGGGGGCTTTCTTACAGCGGCAATATTTTGGCCCAAGCCGGTGACGATGCTGCTGCCGTTGCGCTCAGCGATGCCTGTTTCGACCTTTCCGACAACTTCATTCCCGTCGCCTTGCAAGATGTCAACGGCGGTGAAATTTCTATTGCCGGAGGCGGCAATCAGGCGCTTTGTGTAGGCGACGGCGATGCCGATGTAGTGTCTTTCTCGGCTGCGGGCGGTTCCGGAGCGTCCTATATTTGGGTAGTGACGGATGCAGACGGCGAGCAAGTGTTGGCCGTTTCCACCAGCAACGACATTGATTTTGAAGGCTTTGCATCAGGCTCTGTATTGGTATGGGGCCTCGCTTATTCGGGAACCTTGAATGCCCAGCCGGGACAGAGCGTTGCGGAAGCATTGCAAGGTCTGGAATGTTTTGACTTGTCTGAAAACGCCGTAGCCTTGCACCTTACCCGTACCAACGGCGGCGAGGTGACCATTGCAGGCGGAGCAACTTCCATCAACGTTTGCACCGGCGACGGCGTATCCGACGAGTTGAGCTTCACCAATACTTCCGACGCCTCCGAAAACTACGCCTATGTAGTGACGGACGGCAACAACAATATCATTGCGCTTTCAGCTTCCGGCGTAGTGGATTTTGAAGGCGGCGGAGTAGGCGTGGTGCGCGTTTGGGGTCTGTCTTACAGCGGCAACCTGCTGGCTCAAGTGGGAGACAACGCAGCTTCAACCACGCTGTCGGACGGCTGCTACGACCTTTCCGACAATTTCGTCACCGTGGACCTGCGCCGCACCAATGGCGGCAATGTGTCCATTACAGGTGGCGCAGTGTTTGCTACGGTGTGCGCCAATGATGGAGCAGCCGATGTGCTGAGTTTCAACAACAACTCCGGCTTTGCACCCAACTACGCCTACATTGTTACCAATGAAAACAATGTAGTACAAAGCATTTCCACTACCGGAATGATTGATTTTGAAGGCTCCGGCAGCGGCATTGTCCGCGTGTGGGGAGTGGCTTATACCGGCAACCTCCTCGTTGCTCCCGGTGACAACGCAGCCGCTGTGGCACTTTCGGACGAATGCTTCGACCTGTCGGACAACTATGTAGTGGTGGACAGAGAAACCGTTGACGGAGGCATGATTATGACGCCTTTCGGCCAAACACAATTGGAATTCTGCGGCGGCGACGGCTTCCCCGATCAAGCGGTGTATTTCTCTACCATGCAGGCATTCGGCAATTTTACGTTCCTCATCACGGATGCCAATAACACCCTTTTGGTACAAACCACCTCCAACTTTACCGATTTTGAGAGTTTCGGAGCGGGTACTTTCCGCGTGTGGGGGCTTTCCTACACCGGCAACGCAACGCTGCAACCCGGCGACAACGTTTCTTCCGCTACGCTCTCAGATCGTTGCTTCGACCTTTCCGACAACTTCCTCACCATCGTAGTGAATACAGTGGATGGAGGAACGGTTTCTCTTATTGACGGCGGCGGCAATGCTTATCTGGCCTGTGCCAATGACGGCTCGGCAGATGTAGCGCTGGTACAAAGCACTGCCAACGAACCCGGAGCGAACTACACCTGGCTGCTCACCGATGAGGGCAACCAAATTCTCGCCATTTCTTCTACGGCTGATTTCAACTTCGACAACTATGATCCGGGTACCTACCGCATCTGGGGTTTGGGTTACACGGGTAGCTTATCGGCGGCGCCGGGGCAGTTTGCCGGCACCGTTTCTTTGGCATCCGAGTGTTTCGGCTTGTCGCTCAATTATATAGAAGTCAGTGTGGAAACAGCGCTCGGAGGAGAAATTTCGGTTGCAGACGGCAGCCATTTCATCTCCATCTGCGCCGGCAACGACATCGTGTCGGAACCCATCACGTTCAACACTACAGGCTCAAGCACAGGCACTTATGTGTATGTCATCACGGATGAAGAAAACAACATCGTGCGGGTTTACAATGACGATGTCATCAGCTTTGACGACGGCTTGGGCGAAGGGCGCTACCGCGTTTGGGGCTTGGCTTACACCGGCGATCTGACCGCACAAATCGGCGACAATGCCGGCGATGTATCGCTTTCAGACGGCTGTTTCCAGCTTTCCTCCAACTTCATTCCGCTTTGGTCCGGTTTCCCGGAAGCAGGCGAGTTGTCTTTTGAAGGATCGGGCGATACCCGCCTTATCTGCCCCGACAACGGCATAGCCGACGAAATCAGCTTCAATGCAGCGGGCCTATCTCAAAACCTGCCCTCTGTTTTCCTGCTCACTGATGCCGATAACGTGGTGCTCGACATCTTTACAGATACCACCTACGATTTTGACCAGACAGACGAGCCGGAACTCCGCGTTTGGAGCCTTTCTTTTGCAGGCGCTTTGCTGGTACAAGTGGGCGACAACGCAGCCGAGGTGGACCTGGCTTCTGAATGTTCCGAACTGAGCAACTTCCTCACCGTGTTGCGCCAAAAGCCGGAAGCCGCAAGCATCAGTCTTTCTGATGGAAATACCTTTATTTCAGCTTGCGCTGATGGGCTGACGGGACCTGTTTCCTTCATCAATACCTCTGATTTTGCAGGCAACTACATCTATGTCATTACCAGCACAAGCAATGTAATTCTGGATGTAGCCGCCGGCAGTAGCTACGATTTCTCAGACCTGACCAACGACACTGTGCGCGTGTGGGGATTGGCTTACACCGGCAATATCCTGGCCCAGATTGGCGACAACGCAGCTACCACGACCATTACAGACGACTGCTACGATCTGTCCGACAATTTCATCACGGTGGTACGCGTCAATGCGGTCGGCGGTTCATTGATTACTCCCGATGGCCAAACGCAATACCTGCGCTGCGCCGGCGACGGCACGCCCGATCCGATCAGTTTCACAGTCACCGGAGCATCCAATGCGCCCTATCTGTTCCTCATTACAGACGAAAACGACTACCTGATCGGCATTTCTACCCAGCCTGGTTTCGATTTTGAGAACGCCATTCAGGGAGTGTTCCGCATTCGCGGGATTTCTTACACCGGCGTGTTCCAGTTGTTCCCCGGCGACAGCATTTTCGGAGATATTCCGGCTGCCAGCGGTTGTTTCGATTTCTCGGATAACTTCATAGAAATCAACAATGTGCGCGTCAATGGAGGCAACCTGTTCAGCACCGGCAACCAAACGGTGTTCTACATTTGTCCGGCCGACGGCGTAGCCGACGTGGTGCATTTCAACAATACGTCCAACGCAGCTACTGCCAACTACGCCTACTTGTTTACCAATGAAAACAACGTCATCATTGGCCTCACCTTCCAGGATTCGTTCAACTTCGATATTGCCGGCATCGGCATTACCCGGATTTGGGGTGTTTCTTACACCGGTAATTTCATTGCCAATTTTGGAGACAACGCCGCTACAACGCCGCTTTCCGATCAGTGCTATGATCTGTCGAACAACTACATCACCGTGGTGCGCGACGTACCCGCCGGCGGCACAGTAGCCACTTCGCAGGGCGAAACAGCACTCACGATTTGCCTCGGCATTGATCCTTCGGTAGTGACGGCTCAGAGCACCAGCGCGTCTTTGGTGGCCTATACCTTTGCGCTTACGACGCAGTTCAACGACATTCTGGCATTCTCGGATGGCGGCAACTTCAACTTTGCGCAATACGGCGCCGGCACTTATCGGATATGGGGCGTTTCTTACACGGGCACGCTCGACCTTACGGTTGAAAATATCCTCAGCGTGGATTTGGGCAGTAGTTGCCTCGAACTGTCTGGCAATTTCATCACCGTCATCGTTACCGACATCATTGCAGGCGGCGTACTTTCTGCCAACGGCGACCTGACGACGGTTTATTTCTGCCCCAACGACGGACAGGAAGACTTGGTAGAAGTGAGTACCACCAGCCCCACGCCTTCCGACAACTATCGCTTTGTGGTGGCCAATCAGAACGGCATGGTTTTCATTCCCGACCTGATGGGCAATGCTATTGATTTTGACGGCGCAGGCATTGGAGAATACCGCATCTACGGCATCGCGTTCACCGGCAACTATTTGGTGGGGCTGGGCACCAATCTCAATACTGCCGATCTTTCGGATGGTTGTTTCTCCTTGTCGTCCAACTTCATCCGCGTGTTCAACGCAGTAGCCGACGGCGGCACAGTGAGTACGACCGATGGCGATACGCAAGTAGAATTGGACATGCAGGACGGTGAGGCAGATGTGTTGGAATTTGAAAATACCGGCGCGACCAACCTGCCTTACCTGTACGTTCTGACCGATGAGAACAACATCGTTTTGGGCTATCTCAACGGCAATAGCTTCGATTTTGAAGGCCGTACCGAGCCGAAACTGCGCGTGTGGGGACTTTCCTACCACGGCGCAGCGCCCACTGCCACCGATGTGCCGGCTTCAGAATTGATCGGCGCAGGTGATTGTGCAGCATTCTCTCAGAACTTTGTGTCCATCGCGGCCATCGTAGATCCGACGCTGCAAGACAACGCTACTTCTCTGCGCGCTACGGCCCAGCCCAACCCGGCTACCGACCGCGTGACCCTGCGCGTATGGGCTGATGAAAAAGTCAAGTCGGCCTCTGCTACCGTACTGATTATGGATGCTTCGGGCCGCGTACGCGACCAGTATCGCCTGCCGGAATGGAGCGGTTTCCAACAAGCTGAGTTGGACATCAGCCGCTTGGAGGAAGGTGTTTATACCGTGCAGATTCGCAGCGCCGAAAACGTGGCTGTACTGCGGGTGGTGAAGAGCCGTATGTAGTGGTTAATGGCTTGGGGTCTTTCCCTGAGTCGCTAAAATGATTCAATTCAAAGGGCGTCGAATGCGGAAGTGTTCGGCGCCCTTTGTGCTTTCCTAATCTACCACAATTTCTCCGCCCGCGCAAGGTTCTACCTTGTGCGGACTATCATGCGGGTTCTACCCGCCCACATTCATCACGGGAGAAGTATAGTCCTGCCCGCGCGAGGTTCTACCCTCATCCTAATCTACCACAATTTCCAGCCCGTCCCAGCCCAATTCTACCCCCGGCGGTAAAGCAGGCGACACATCGCAGCGCCGCCCCATGCTGTGGGCTATATGCGTCAGGTAAGCCTTGCGCGGCCCTATGCGCTCAATCAATTCCAGCGCGCCCTCCAAATGCAGGTGCGTGGGATGTGGCGTATGATACAAGGCATTAATAATCAGTATTTCCGTTCCCATCACTTTCTCCAATTCCGCCTCGCTGATGGTTTTCACATCGGTCAGGTAGGTAAACGAGCCTACGCGAAAACCCAGTACCGGCAGACTGCCGTGCATTACTTCGATGGGTACGATGGAAGTGCTGCCGATTTGAATGGGCGTATCTTTTTGAATTTCCTGCAATAGCAAGCGCGGCGCTCCGGGATAGGCATCGGGGCCAAAGGCGTAGGCAAAGCGGCGGCGCAGTTCGGCAGCCACGCGCACCGTGGCATACACGGGCATATCGCGGCGCTGAAAAAAATTGAACGGCCGCACATCGTCCATACCCGCCACATGGTCGTTGTGTTCGTGGGTGATGAGAATGGCATCCAATGAGCTTACATCTGCCCGGAGCATTTGCTGCCGAAAATCAGGGCCGCAGTCTATCGCAATGTTTTGATTATCAATACTCAAAAGCGCCGATGTGCGCAGCCGGTGATCGCGCGGATCGGAAGACCGGCACACCTCGCAGCCGCAACCAATGACCGGCGTACCCTGAGAGGTGCCGGTGCCGAGGAGTGTAACTTTCAGTTGGATGGCGTCTCGGATTGAGCGGGTTCGGAGGAAGAACTCTGGAGAATTTCTTTGTACAGCTTAGCCGATTTTTCCGACATGCCCGCATCGCCGGCCTCTATTCCGGCAATGATGTCGAGCAGGCAGGTGATGCGGCCTTCGGTATTGAAAAACTTGTTCACAACGGCCATCTTGCGGTCTTCCACCACACAGTAGCCCGATTGGAAATTGCCTTTTTCATAACGCACCGTGTAGCCCAGCTCTTCGAGCAGCGTTTCTATCTTTTTGAGATTGTGCGCGGTATATTTCAACATGCCGGAAATGGTGTTTTGTCTTGCACAAAGGTAGTGCATGGGCCGCGATTTTTCTATTTTTGCGCAAATTACCCTGCTATGCGATATTCATTGATCCTTTTTGTCTTAATGACGGTCTTCTGCCTGGCCGCCTTTTCCGTACAGGCCCAACGCTTCAAAACTGCTGTGGTGGCAGGGCTGAACATGGCTCAAATTGACGGCGACGACCTGGCCGGGTACCGCCAGCCGGGCATCAATGCAGGTCTGCGAACCTCTGCACAATTGTCGGATAGATGGCAATTGGGGCTTGAGCTATTGTTTTCACAACAAGGCTCAGACCGTGGGCCTGATGATCCTTTTCTGACCAACTATGACAGAATTCGATTCAACATGGTAGAAGTGCCTGCCATGATTCAGTTTTCGGAATGGAAAATTCAATTAGCAGCGGGCCTTTCTTACAGTCGTTTGATCAATTATCGCATCCGGGGCATCGGCGGGAGCAACATTGCTTCCAATTTCGACATAGATCGCAACAACGTCAGCGTGTTGCTGGGCGGCACTTATTTCCCCTCCGAAAAATGGGGCTTGGATGTGCGCTGGACCCGCGCTATGTTTCCTCTTCAGGTGTATTCCTCACTTTCAGGCGCCGAAACAGATCAATTCCTCAGTTATTTCGTCTCCTTTCGCCTGCTGTTCTTACTGAATTGACCATTTTCGTTGTACAATAAAAATCAACCACTTATGAAATATTCAACCATCCCTTTCCTGCTCCTCGTGCTGTTTTCGGCCTGCTCCTCCCAATCAGGCTCCGACGCCGCCGCAAGTTCCAAACAGGCAGCGCCCGCCCCCGCCTTCCCTACCCTGCCCATCGAAACCATCAGGACGCTGGTAGCCGAGTGCGATTACATTGACATCATCATGTACCAGCCGCAATTCAGCATGAGCCAAAACGAGCGCAGTGCCGTCATGGCTACTCTTTCGCACATCTCTGAAGTGCCCGCAGTACACAATGCCGCCAATCCCGCCACCGGCCACATCTTTTATCAGGCCAAAGGTCAGACACTCCTCGAAGCCGACCTCTACCTGCGCAATGAAGGCAGCTATTTGGTCTTCTATCAGGACGGCAAACCCGCCTTCGCCAATGCCATGACACAACAGGGCGTAGCTTTTTTTGCCAACATTCTCAGCCAATTGCAGGGCGCTCCGCAGCAATAAAACCGCACTTTTCTGATGAGACGCATTGCTGTTATTGACCTGGGAACCAATACTTTCCACCTGCTCATTGTCGAGCGGACAGAGGATGCGCCGTTCCGCGTGGTTTTCCGAAAACAGGTGTATGCCAAGCTCGGCATCGGCGGCGTGGAGTACATCATACCCGAATCGTTTGAGCGCGGATTGGAAACCTTAGAGGCTTTTCAAATGGCCATTGTTGAATATGGCGCCGAGTTGGTGCAGGCATTTGGCACTGCTGCGCTCCGCACCGCCTCCAACGCCCCGGAATTCATAGAGCAGGCACTCCGGCGCACGGGCATTCCCATCACCCTCATCAGCGGCCGGGAAGAAGCGCGCCTCATCCATCGCGGCGTCAGTTGGGCCGTCCCCATCGAAGACGACGAGCCGGTACTCATCATGGACATCGGCGGCGGCAGCGTAGAATTCATCATTGCCGACAAAAACGGGCCGCTTTGGTACCAAAGTTTTATGGTGGGCGTGGCCGTACTCTTTCGCAATTTCCACCACAGCGATCCCATCACCGAGGATGAAACGGAGGCTGTCAGGTCTTTTTTAAAACAACAATTGCAACCGCTCCTGACCGCTTTGCAACAGCATCCGGTTCGACGGCTCATCGGCGCTGCCGGCGCTTTTGACGTGGTAGAAGGCATGACCCTGCCCGAAATACCGACCTCGCCCAATGCCGAAATCCCGCTGGAGCGCTTCCCGGAAGTTTACCAACGCATCATCGCCGCCACTCTGGCCGAGCGCTTAGCCATGCCCGGACTGCCGCACCCGCGCGCCGACATGATCGTGGTGGCCTTTATTCTCATAGACTTCGTGATGCGCCATGCCGGTATTCAACGCATGACGGTTTCGCATTTTTCCCTCAAGGAGGGTATGATTCGGGAGTGTTTTGGGGAGTAGGTAATGGTATTAAAAAAGTTACCCCCGCACAGATTTATGTTTTTTCCGCTTGGCCGGCCAGCCCAGAAAACGCGTGAGGGCGTGCAGATAATGACGTATGACGATTTCTTCTTCGAACTCGCGCAGTACTTTTTTACGGCCCTCCCAGCCCATTTGGCGACGTTCGGAAGGCGACAGTTCCAGAAAAGTCTCGATGGTTTGAATGAGATGGCCCGTGTCCTTGGGGCGGCACAACAGCCCGTTCACACCATGTTCGACGACCTCGCGGCAGCCAACAGAATCGGTGGTGATGATGGGTTTGGCCATGGCCGCAGCTTCGAGCAAAATGCGCGGAACCCCCTCTCCAAAAAAGGAAGGTAAAAGCACACAATCGGCTTCCGCCAAAAATGGCCGTATGTCATCCGTTTCGCCATGAAAACGCACGATGCCCTGCTGCTGCCACTCCTGCACCAGATCGAAAGAGACGGCGTCGGGATGATCGGGAACGATGAACCCCACGAGGTGAAAGCTACAGGGCGCGCCTTTGCGATGAAAATGCAGTGCCGCTTCGTAAAACTCTTTCATCCCTTTGCTCCATACAATCCTGCCCGCATAGAGAAAGTGCAAGGGCTTGTGTTCGCGGCGTTCGTGGCCGGGTTTGTACCATTGCACGTCCACGCCTTCGCTGGGCAACAGGAAGGACTTATCGGCAGGCACGATCCGAAGTTGTTCAAAAAATTGCTGGTCGTCCCGGTTGAGAAACCAAACCTGACGACTGAACAGACCCGCCAAACGGTACAGTTGTATGACGACCCACTTGGAAAAACTCCAGCCCTCTTCGCGCATCAGCCCCAGCCCAGTGGTGATGGCGATGGACGGAATGCGGCACCACCAGGTCGCCATAGAGCCGTAAATATTGGGCTTGGCAGTGTAGTGAAACACAAAATCGAAGCGGTATTTGCGGTAGATGGAAATGAGGCGAAGGATGCCGCGCCACTCGCGCAGGGGGTTGGTGCCATACACGGCAATGGGAAGCTGGACGAAGTGAAACCCTTCGGCGATGAGCCGGGTACTGGAGTGGTCGTGCGGGCTGATGACATACACCTCGGCGCCCATGTCGCGGAGGCGGCGGAGCAGGCCCAAACGGAAATTACAGGTGTACCAGGATGAATTGGAAACCAGTGCGATGCGCCGGGCTTTGCGGGCGGCGACATTTCCTTTGGATGGTTTGAGTTTGCTCAATGTATGCGGTTGTATGTAAAAATAGCGGATGTTTCCGGCAGTATTCGAGAATTGTCGCTAATCGTCTCTCATTTTATATCGTTCCAACTCATCATTTGAAAGCTCATTCGGCAAAACTAATCTATAGTGCTTTTCTCCGGCAATGCCAACTCCGTTATCTCCTATTTCAAATTCAAACAACGCTATAAGATCATCCCGCATAAACTGTACTGCAATTGGGCGGCAAATTAACCGGGGGTATTTTTCGGCACAAACTGCGAAATCTTGTTCAATTTGAACCACCCCGATTTTATCCGTGCCTCCCTTGGCCTGAACAGGGATGATATAATGAACGCCTCTTTTATCTAAGCCGACATATAGCTCATCTGTTTCTACTTGTCCTATATTAGGAACGGTTGTCCGAAAATGATTCTGTAAAGAATAGCAAGTTAAACCTGTAAAAATATCGATCAAACGGTTATATCTCACTTTTGCCAGCAGCCCTTGTTCGTCGTCAGAGGTATAAGTGAGAATGATTCCTGGCGTAGCATCTGGTATTTTTGTTTCGATCAATTGGGGATTCGGCTGAATTTGGGTAAAATTGCTAAGCACAAATTTGTACTGAGACCGCCCTGCGGGGCGAATAATCCACTCAAAGCCATCGGGGGCCGTTTTAGTGATGGACTCAGGCAAATTAATCCGGTACCTGAATGAATAAAGGACATCGCCTAAATTCTTAGGTAAATCAATATCTAATTGCTTTGCAGCCTGTTCGATATCTGATCGGGAAAATTCAATTTCATTCAAAGTATCTTCAAAAGAGCTTTGAAATAAGTGTTCTATTATCTGTATGTATCTATTTTTTGCCATTTTATCCATTCCAGCGAAGTATCACTACTTCTTCATTTAAGTTGTCTTTTGTTGCCGTTGAAAATCGGGTGCGAAACTGCACTATGTCCATCAATTCGTACCCCATAGATTCGGCTATTTCTCCCAACAAATGCCCTGTTCTAATCATAACCCGCAAATAAGAGGCCTGATCGCCTACAACGTAGGCCAGATTCGCTCCTTGTCTGAGTACGGTTTTCATTTCCTCCAGGTGCCTAGTCATTCCGCCAAAGTACAATTTAGTTACTTTATGGTATAATTTTTCAAATCCGGATGTTTTTCCCAATTCAATTCTTCTGTCCTCAATTTCTTTTGCAATACGCTGTACCTCGGAAATATTTTGCACAAAATGATCGTCGGTATCTTCTTTATAAACACCTCTGGTATTTGATCGTAACAATGTTTTTTTCAATAATTTTAACTCCTTATCAGAGTTTATAAACTCCAATAAAACTGATTCAAGTCGAGTTGTACGGGTATAATCTTTTTCATTAGGGTAAGGCGGCGAAGTGATCACCGCAGATATTTTTTTACCATTTAGAATGGCTGCAATATTCCTTGAATCTCCCAAAATGATTTCAGAAAAAGTATTTTGCTCGCCATTTAATGTTTCCAAATCCAAAGCAATTTTTACCACCTGATTATACCAGGTCTTTACTACAAAAACATCCGGTTTGATCTTTCCAACTCCTACCTCAGGTCCAAATTTAAGGTTACTTATTTCGTAAACAATAGAATTGCCCAATGCAAGCATTAAATACTGATAAGACTTTTTATTTTTATACGCTTTAATACAGTCAAATAAAACCATTACTTTATGAAGCGGCACAGGGCTGATAGAATCCTTTAAAATAAGTTTGTTTTTTTCAGGCTGAATCGAAAAAAGATTAGAAACATTCAAATTATTGAGTGATGGAGCATCAGAAATACCAGACAATTTTAAGGTCAAGAGCGCTTTCTCTCTGATTTGAACAGCACAAGTTCTTAGTTCATTTACATCTACCTCCCAATCGGTTTTTACAGTGCTGGCAAAATGAGCAAACGGATTGGCTTCAATTCCAATTGATGGGATTCCATGCAATTTGCCCTCAACAATTGTTGTACCCGTACCGCAAAAAGGATCGAGTATCAAATCGCTTTTATCCAAATTAAAATACTTTATATAGTCTCTTACTAAATGGGGCGGGTACGACAATACAAACCTATACCAATCATGAAAGCTACGGTCTGAAAAAAGCAACTTGTTCTTGTTGTAGTTGCTGATGCTGGTTTCTCCAAACAAGTCTATCATTCTGGTATCGGGTTATTAAGAAATAGTACCTCGTGCCTGAGACAGACAGTTACTCAAAGGTAACGATCTCCGGTATTTTCCTTCACGCTTTTGGTCACATTTTTTATTTCCTGTTCTTTGGATTTTGGATAAATCATCAGCACATCTCCTTCATCTACAACGATATAACCTTCCAATCCGCGCAATACGGCCAATTTCCCCTCCGGTACACGCACCAAGCAATCGCTGCAATCGGAGAGCAATACCTCGCTGCCCTGTACCACATTGTGATGCTCGTCGTGGCCCGATTCGGCGTGCAGAGAGGCCCAGGTGCCGAGATCGGACCAGCCGAAATCGGAAGGAATGGTGTAAACATTGTCGGCCTTTTCCATGATGGCGTAGTCTATGGAAATGCTCTCCAAATGCGGGTAGGTTTGGAGGATAAAGTCCTCTTCCTGAGGCGAGTTCAACACCGCGCAACCCGATTCGAGCGGCGCCAGAATGCCCGGCGATGCAGCGCGGAAGGCGTCGAGTACAGCGGCAGCCCGCCAGATAAAGATGCCGGCGTTCCAGAGGTAGTTGCCCTCGGCGATGAAGGCCTGCGCCTTTTCCAGTGGCGGTTTTTCGGTGAATCTCAGCACTTTATACACCTCGCCTTCTGTTGCTTCCGAGCTGTACTGAATATAGCCGTAGCCGGTGTCGGGGCGGCTGGGGCGTATGCCGAGGGTGAGCAGGGCCTTGTGGCGAGCGCTGAAATCAAGCCCTTTGCGGATAGTTTCCACAAAGGCCGTTTCCTGGAGGATGATGTGGTCGGAAGGCGCCACTACCATATTGGCCTCCGGGTTGAGGGCATGGATTTTGAGGGCCGTGTAGGCAATGCAGGGCGCGGTATTGCGGCGGGCCGGCTCGGCGATGACCTGATCTGGGCTGAGTTCGGGCAGGTGTTCGAGTACCTGTTCGCGGTAGTCGGCATGGGTGACGATGTAAATCCGATCCGGCGGGCAAATCTGCAAAAAGCGCTCGAATGTGAGTCGCAGCAAGGACTTGCCTGTACCGAGGATGTCTAAAAATTGCTTGGGGCGCGCTTCGCGGCTGGCAGGCCAAAACCGGCTGCCTACTCCGCCGGCCATGATGGCGATGTATGTATTGGGCGACATAAAGATATTGCAACCGGCCTGAGTGCCACTGCGAGGCAAAGGTATAACAGAAAGGGGAAACGGGCAAGTACCCGGCGTTAATGTGCGTTCAGACGACAGAAGGAGAAAAAGCGCTTGGTTCTTACACAATAAATGAGTAGTTTTGTCTTGACACAAAAAATAAAACAACAATCGTATGAAAACTACGCTCTACATCGCCTCTCTCCTCAGCATCCTACAGATATGCCCAGTGTCCGGGCAGCATTTTGCACCTATCGGAGCGACATGGTATTACAGCTCAAGCGCTTATGGCGCCGCTCCTGTGAGGTCGGAATATTACCTGATGACGGCAGAAAAAGACAGCGTCATGAGCGGGTATGCTCTCAGAAAAATAAAAAGGACGCATTACCGCTATCAGGGCGATTCTGTGGAAGTGGCTCCGTATTGGCTGCATCAGGCCGGAGACACGGTTTCGATGTACAGCCCCGGCGAGGAGCGACTGTATAAACTATTCATTTTCAACGCAATTCCCGGCGACACCCTGACGCTCGACATTCCTCACGAAGCTCAGTCCGGCTTTGCAGACATGACCTACCGCGTAGTTATTGACAGCGTCTTGACGGAGCTATACGACGGCGTGCCCTTGAAGAAGTATGTGCTGGAATCGTTGGACCATTTTGGTTGGAACAGAGGTTTTTATCTCGAAAAGGTGGGCGGATACGAGTGGTTCTTACCTTTGGGCATCACCGTCATACCGGAAGCCGACGGGCCGATAAGGTGCTATCGCGATGACGAGGTTGATATTCATTTCAGCGGCTTGCTCTGCGATTACAGAGTGGTCAGTTCTGTGCAGGATTGGCCGACAAACCGCACAACAACACTGTTTCCCAATCCGGCTTCCGGCTATGTACAAATTGAATCGGATATTGCCCCTGCCCGCATCGAACTGTATGACAGCATGGGGCGGCTCCTTTTTACAACCGACCAAAACCCCTTCACTGTCAGCCATTTGAAAAGCGGCGTGTATTTTGTACAAACGTATGCCGGCGACGGTATGAGGGTAGTAAAAAGGTTGGTAAAAAGATGAGAGTGGAGCGGGAAGCAACTCAACGGAAGAGGTGCTAAAGGGGCAGGACTGCGAAGGCATTAGCCAACCGCCTCACTGGGGGGTACCATCATGCCCGATGTGAGCTTCGGGTATCACTTTGCGCGCATAGATGCCAACGTGGGCGTTTCGTACCGCTTCATGCAGTATCGCTTTGCTGCCTTCGACACGCGCATCAGCATGCGCCGCCATTCGTTTATCCTGGAGTTCAACTTCATACAGTATGTGCAGTACATCGGGCGGCCCAAGTTTTATTCGAAGTAGCGCAGCAAGTGACGTATCTGCAAGAAAAGCTGTTTCTTTTCGGGAACGGCTTTTATTATTTACAAAAATCCAGATCCTCACCCTCCCATCCCCTCAAAAACCAATAACTTCGCCTCTTACAAAAACCATCACACAACAACCAGTTCAACAACTATGACTCCCTCCAACACGCCCCGGGCCGTCTTCTCCAACATCGAAGATCAGGTCGTCGAATTCATCGCCTTGGCGCAGGCATCGCTGCACATTGCCGTGTGCTGGTTCACACATCCCGGCATATTTGAGGCGCTCAAAAAGCGCGTAGCCGCCGGCGTGGAAGTATCGCTGCTGCTCCATTATGACGAGGTGAATTTCCGTCCGCAGGGATTGGATTTTTTCGCACTGGAGCGGGCCGGAGCCAAGGTGCTCGCTTATCCGGGACCTGATTTGTTGCATCACAAATTCGCCGTTGCCGATCAGCGCTTTCTGTTGTCGGGGTCTTTCAACTGGACGCGGGCCGTACACTGCGACCATGTGCTGTGGCAGGAAAGCGATGCCTTGTGCCGCGATTTTCTTCAGGCTTTTAAGGAAGCGCTGCACCGCGCCCGCCCCATTTCTGCACTGCGCGATGTGCCGCCCCGGACTTTGTTGTTTCATCATCTGCACCAGCCTGTATGGTGTTCGCCCGACGATATCCGGCGGCGCATTCTGGCCGGAGGGCGGGTTTGGCTGGCGGGTCTCACAGAGGCAGAATGGCAGCTCCGGCAACGAGAGCAGAGTTTGACGCCGATGCCGGTCCGACTTTGGGAGGCATATTGGTACAATCGCCAGGTATGGGATGAGGCCGAGTTTCGCAGGTGGCAGGCCGATCAGCAGGCGCCACGCGGCATACGGGCGCTGTCGGCCTATTGTCTTCGCCTGCGGGTGGGCGATGTATTGGCGGCCGTGTCGCCACAACAGCAGGTACTCGGCACAGGCATCGTCGGTTCCGATATTGAGTTCAGTACCGCCGCTGCCGGCCGTGCGCGCAGGTATGTGGCCTGGTTGGCCCTTCCGCAGCCCGCATCGCTGCCGGGTGTGTCGGTAAAGCAGGGCACCCTCAAGCGCTACGCCGCTTCGGGATTGCAATTGACGGAAGAGATCAGGAAGATACTAAGGGTTCAGTATGGCGAAGGGGCGCCTCCGGCAGATACCGCCTCGTAGTCACCCCTTCGCTGTATATTGGAAATCAATCCACAAACGAGGATAAATTTTCATCTATGGCGCGGCAATAGGAATTGCCCATTTCGCCTTCCGGCGAAGAAAGATCGAATCTGTACCAAATGTTTTGGCGGTAGTCATAAATGAAACCTTCGGGTACATCATATAGCTGCATAAGCTCCCTGAGTTTCTGCGCATCCTTCTTAACGCCTTGTGTATGTGTAATTTCGATGATTACCTTGGTCAAATCTGATACTAAGTCCACCAACATTACATCCGGTACGGGGCTGGTCTGTCCCTCGTCAATCATCGTCTCCGGATAAGGAAACAAGCCCGTATGCCCGTTTTTGTACAACCCCGTCAGCCCATAAATCAACTGAGTAATGATGGCCTGATGACGCCGGGAAGCGACGCTGCCCATAATGATCAGATTTTCATTCATTGCTGTCCAAGATTTTTACAAAGATAGCCAATTATACTCGATAGCCAGTGGTTTGCGAATTTTAGTTTTTGCAAACCACTGGCTATCAGTTATCCCGATGAAAAATGGTTTATATTTTTTCGCAAACCATTTTTCATCGGGTATAAATCGAATCAATTCCCTCCCTTCCACGAATCCTTCAGCGTAGCCGTCAGATTGAACACCGGCTTTTCGGGAGTAGAATCAGCATCGGCAGAGAAATAGCCCTTGCGGATGAACTGATAGGACTGCCCCGAAACGGCGTCGCGCAAACCCGGTTCTACCTGCGCATGAGAGATCACCCGGAGCGATTCGGGATTGACAAACTCCATAAAATCCTTGCCCTCGTGGCTCGTCGGTTCCGGATCGGTGAACAGGCGCTCGTACATGCGCACCTCGGCATCTATGGCCTGAGCCGCCGATACCCAATGCAGGGTGCCTTTGGCTTTGAGGCCGGAAGTATCGTTGCCGCTGCGGCTTTCGGGGAAGTAAGTGCAATGAATTTCAGTGACCTGTCCGGTGGCGGGGTCTTTCACAAAGTCCTCGCACTGAATGATGTAGGCACTCTTGAGGCGCACCATCTGGCCCGGCGCCAGGCGGAAAAACTTCTTGGACGGCTCTTCCATAAAATCCTCCCGCTCGATGTACAACTCGCCGGAAAACGGCACCTGACGGCTGCCCGTTTCGGGAGCTTCGGGGTTGTTTTCCACTTCCATCAGTTCGGTTTGGCCGGCCGGGTAATTGGTAATGACCAACTTGACGGGATCGAGCACGGCCATCACGCGGAGGGCGTCGCGATTGAGTACTTCGCGGACGCAGTGTTCCAGCAGTTCTATTTCGATGAGGTTGTCGCGCTTGGCCACGCCGGTGCGCTTGCAAAACTCGCGCAAAGCCTCTGCCGGATACCCGCGACGGCGCATCCCCGCGATGGTGGGCATGCGGGGGTCGTCCCAGCCGGAAACGTGTCCCTCGTTGACCAACTTGAGCAGGCGGCGCTTGCTGGTAATCATGTACGACACGTTCATGCGCGCAAACTCGATCTGACGGGAGGGGAAAATCTCCAATTTTTCAATGAACCAGTCGTACAGCGGCCGGTGGTGAATAAATTCCAGCGAACACAAAGAGTGCGTGATGCCCTCGATGGAGTCTGACTGCCCGTGCGCAAAATCATACATGGGATAGATCAGCCAGTCGTCGCCGGTGCGGTGGTGATGGTCGCGTTTGATGCGGTAGAGGATGGGGTCGCGCATGTGCATGTTGGGCGAAGTGAGGTCGCCTTTGGCGCGCAGCACGCGGGCGCCGTCGGGGAATTCGCCGTTCTTCATGCGCTCAAACAGGTCGAAGTTTTCCTCGATGCTGCGCGAGCGGTAGGGGCTTTCCGTGCCGGGCTGCGAGGGCGTGCCTTTTTGAGCGGCAATTTCCTCCTGCGTGCTGTCGTCCACATAAGCCAAACCTTTGCGAATCAGCACCAAAGCGTATTCGTACAACTGCCCAAAGTAGTCGGAAGCATAGTACTCGCGGCCCTCCCAGTCGTAGCCCAACCAGTGGATATCGCCCTTGATGCTGTCCACATATTCGGTGTCTTCGGTCGTCGGATTGGTATCGTCGAAACGGAGATTGGTTTTGCCGCCGTATTTTTTGGCCAATTCAAAATTGATCCAGATCGCCTTGCAATGGCCGATGTGGAGGTAGCCGTTGGGTTCGGGCGGGAAACGGGTATGAATGCGCCCGGCGTGCTTGCCGTTCCGAATATCTTCCTCGATGAACTCTTCAATGAAATTCAGTGGTTCTTTTTTGTCTTCCATGATGTTACAGCAATGCTGTCATTTTTTCGGCTTCTCTGATGCCGCTCAGATATGCGCCGTGAACGGTTGAAAAATAGTCGGCTTCTGTATGTTCTCCTGCAAAAAACACCTTGTTGTTGACCGCTGCCGCCAGATCGTCGAAATGCCGCATTTCCGTACCCACTGCCGTGTAAGAATAAGCCCCGAACGCGTTGGGATTGCCGCCCCATTTGGTTCTGAGCATATTCTGCGGAGCGGGAACGGACGAGCCATACACGTCTCGCAGGTGCGCCAGTATCTGTTCAATGACTTGCGCATCGGTCATGGTTTCGGTTTGGCGGGCATCATCGGCGTAAGCGAAAGTCATCAGCGCATGGCTGCCCGGATGAAACTTGTTGACGTTGACAAAATAGTTGAATTTGTCCTTCGCTTCCGGCGTGTAGCAAATGTACTGCACATCTTCCCAAAATGTAGCATTCCAGATCAATAAAAACTTGTTGACGCAGTTCATGCCCACTTTTTGGATGGCGGTTTGCTTGTTGGCGGGCAGGGCGGGCACAAACTCGATGGCGTTGTTTTTGAGTACGCCCAATGGAACCGTGACGAGTACAAAATCGGCCTCCGATATGCTGCCGTTGTGCGTAATCTGCACTTTATCAGCACTGTATTCAATGCGGGTAACGCGCTGATTCAGGCGGATGTCCAAGTTTTTGGCCAAGTGATCGGCAATGGTATCGTAGCCGTTGACGGCAATTTTCTCCGCACCGCCGTATTCCTCGCCGGCATCGTACAGCAGCGACGAAAGTTGGTCCAAATCGCCGGTATCGAAAGTGATGTAGGTGGAAAGGAAAAACCGCCACAACCGACTGTCTGCCCGCTCAGGGTATTGTTGAAAAAAGACCTCCTCGAAACTCTTATTGGCTGCGCCCCGGCTGCTCAGCGTGCGCAGGGTTTCGTACAGGGCGTCTTCGGTATTGCCGAAAACGGCATCGGAATAAGCAGTTCCGCCCAGATCGTAGGCTTTGATGCTGTCGTCGCGGGTCTCGTAAGTGTCCATGCCGGCCTGCCGGGCCAATTTGGTGACGGGATTTCCCTTGACCCCGTGAATCCAGCTCGCGCCTTCGTCAAAGGCAATGCCGAGCGAGCGATTGCTGCGCAGCCGTCCGCCCACTTTTTCCTGGGCTTCCAGCACCGTCACGGCAAAACCTTCTTTTCGGAGCGCTTCACCGGCGGCCAATCCCGCAATGCCCGCCCCGACGACGATGACCGATCTCCCGTTGGGCCGAATCTCCTTTTCACAGGCAGTCAGCAGCCCCGGCGCCAGGTACATCGCCGCCGCCGCTTTGGCTGATTGTCTGATAAAGGTTCTTCTTTTCATAAAACTAAGTAAATTACGTTTGCATGCTTAGTGAAGGGGTGACTACGGGGCTGAATCGCCGGCTGAGTCACCCCTTCACTACCCTGCTCAGAGACGGGAAGGTTCGCATGAAAACAGGGGCGATTCTCCTCACCCACTCACCACTCACCCACTCACCACTCACCACTCACCCACTCACCTCTGGCACCACTCACCCACTCACCTCTCACCCCTGCCTCCTCACATCTTCTCCGGCATCTCAATTCCAATCATACCCATCGCCGTTTGCAGCACCTGCGCCACCATGCGACTGAGTTTCAGGCGGAAGGCTTTGGCGGCCTCGCTTTCGGCGCGGAGGATGGAGTGATCGTGGTAAAACTTGTGGAACGCCTTGGCCAGATTGTACGCATACCCCGCGATGTGCGAAGGATCGTACTCGGCAGCGGCGCGGGCCACCAGATCGGGAAACTCGTACAAACTGCGAATCAACTCCTTCTCCTGCTCCTGCAAAACGGCGTACTCCTGCGAGGCGCTGCCGCCCATGCCGTCCTCTTCTGCTTTGCGCAATACCGAGCGGATGCGCACATACGCATTTTGGATGTACGGACCGGTTTGCCCCTGTAAATCAACCGATTCAGTAGGGTCGAACACCATGCTCTTGCGGGGCGTCACCTTGATGATGTGGAACTTGAGGGCCGCCAATCCGATGCGCCGCACAATGGATTCCTGCTCTTCGGGCGATAAATCGGCCAAAGCGCCGCGCTCCTGCGAACCGGCCCGCGCCTCGGCAATGACCTCCGCCATCAGATCGTCGGCGTCCACCACGGTGCCTTCCCGCGATTTCATTCTGCCGGAAGGCAAATTGACCATGCCGTAAGCCAAGTGGTACAGGCCGCCGGAATAGGGTTCCTGCAATTTTTTCAGCACCTCGAACAGCGCCTGAAAATGGTAATTCTGCTCGTCGGCCACCACATAAGCCATGCGCGAAATGCCGAAATCGTCGTAGCGCAGGCGGGCCGTTCCGAGGTCTTGAGTGATGTAAACCGAGGTGCCGTCGCGGCGGAGCAGCACCTTTTGGTCCATGCCCACGTCTTCGAGGTTGACCCAGACGGAACCGTCGTCTTTTTTGTGAAAAACGCCCTCGGCTAAGCCCTTTTCCACCATGCCTTTGCCCAGCAGGTAGGTCTCGGATTCGTAGTAATATTTGTCGAAAGAAGCTCCGATGGCGGCCAGTGTTTCCTCAAAACCGGCATACACCCAGCCGTTCATTTTTTTCCAGAGCGCTACGGTTTCCGGGTCGCCGGATTCCCAACTGCGCAACATTTCGGAGGCTTCGCGCCCCAGCGCACTGTGCTCGTTGAAGTATTTGTCTTTGTAATCTTTAAAAAACTGTTCCGGCGATTGGCCCTCTTTTTTCTGGGCTTCATACACGCTGCCGGCCGTTTCGCCCTGCTGCCATTCGGCGTATTCTTCGCGAAAGCGCTTCTCAAATTCCACATAATAATCGCCCACGAAATGGTCGCTCTTGATGCCTGTAGATTCGGGCGTGGCGCCGCCTGAAAACTTTTGCCAGGCCAGCATACTCTTGCAGATGGCGATGCCCCGGTCGTTGATGATCTGCACGCGCACCACATCGTAGCCGGCAGCTTCGAGGATGCGGGCGGTGGATTCGCCGAGCAGGATGTTGCGCACATGGCCCAGGTGCAGGGGCTTGTTGGTATTGGGCGAGCAATATTCCACCATCACTTTTTCGCCGTTGGAGGCATGGCGACCGTAATCTGCCTGCGCGAAATGCTCCTCCAAAAAGCCGCTCCACACGGTATCGGACAGGACTATATTGAGGAACCCCTTGACCACGTTGAAGTCGGCCACTGCGGGCAAGTGCGTTTTGAGGTACTCGCCGAGTTCCTGCCCGATGGCGTCGGGCGATTTTTTTACAAACTTGGTGAAGGGAAAAACGACGATGGTATAATCGCCGGCAAACTCCTTGCGGGTGGGCGTCAGGGCAATGTCCTGCGGTTGAACGGCTTGTCCAAACAGAGCTGTTACGCCCTCTGCTGCGGCCTGTTGTATGTTTTTGATGATGTCCATTGTAAAAGCGCTTTTGAGCGAGGGGGCAAAGGTAAGAAAGCGGCGGTATTTTGAGCCGGTCGGCTTGCTATTTTGCAGGGCCAACCCCGCAGAACATTCACTCGCAGGCCCGCGCCGGGTCTGAAACAAAGCCCCATTTTCAAGTCATTTTTTTTTCAAAAAATCTGATTTTTTTAATACCAAAACTATGCCGTTTTGCGAGCAATGACTATCTTTACACCATCAAACAGTACAAAAATCCTGACGAAAAAACCAGCCTCCATGCCGGAATTACACTCTTCTTGCCAACACTGCGATAAGCCCTTTTCTCCCGATGCCCTGGAGGCAAAACGCCGCCCATTTCGCCCTTTGTAACCTGATTATTTCACAAATAAATTTCTACAAATGAAGAACAACTACCTTTTGCTCCTCGTCGCCTGCATTTTGGCAAGCAGCAGCCTTTTCGGCCAACGCCTCAAAGACAAGCGCGCCCAGATCAACTATGTGTCTTTGCCCACGAAGAAGGTTCCCGATTCCTACACGACTTATTCCGTGCAGGTTTACGGCAGCGCCGTCACAGATGCGGGCCATTCCAATCAGGCATTGGAAAACAAAATCGTGATGGACGGCTTCAAGCGCGTCAACTATCAGGAAGGCGGCGGACACCTTCGCATCGTGATGAACATGGGATATACTACTCAGGGTCGGGCAGAGTACAAGTCGAACAAAATCACCAAAAAAGACGAAAAAACCGGCGTTGAAACCGTCACCTGGGAGTACTGGTATGAGGTGCCCCTGAACCTCAGCGCCGTATTCAATATTTACGATCCGGCGGGCAATATACTCACGACCTACAGCAAAAATTTTGCAGGCAAAAAATCCACTTCCAGATATAGCAAGTCCGATGATTTATCGAAAAATTACAACGCCAACATCAACCGAATGAGGAAAGAGGTGGCGCTGGAGGTCATCAACGATTTGATGAGGGAGGTCGTCCCCATCGTTTCCGATCAATTCGATTTTGATAAAAGACACGACAATCCTGAGTTTTTCATCATCGAAAATTATCCCTCCGAGCCTGATTATCAAAAGTATTTTGAGCTGCTGGATACCGAATGGAAGAAAATTGACTCTGCCGTTCCGACCTCCGAGTTGAAAGCAAAATTCGGCCCGGCCCTGGCGTTCTACGAAAAAGAGGCTGAAATAGATGCCAAAGGCGACAAGAAGCTGCTCAAAGTCTTTGAAGCCGCCAACTACAATGCCGCCCTGCTCAATTTCTACCTCGACGATTTTGAAAAAGCCGTGCGCTATGCCAATCGCGTCATCGCTTCCGAAGGCGGCAAACACAGAAAATCTTCCGACCTCATCGAACGCGTGCAGAAAACCAAACAACTCATGGACATGCACGGCGTCAATACCCTGCACTATGCCCGCGACCTGAGCAATGCAATACCGCCTGCCGCCATGAAGGCATTGGAAAAAGCACAGGAGCAATTGGAAAGTGACAACAACCTGCTTCGCGGTGTGATCGTCATCAAGGGGGAGACCATTGAGGGCACTGTTGTGAGCGAAAAAGGCGTGGAAGAATTGGATTTCAGCGACAAAGGCAATACCAAATTCATGGATGCCTCGAAAAAAGAGTACAGCTACTCGGCCAAAGAAATTGAGGCGTTTTCCATCGGTACGCGCAATTTTGTAAAGAAAAATTTTGCGCCCTGCGCCAAAGGCAAAGTGGAGCCGACGACGCACATTTTGGAAGAGATTTACACCTCCGACAAAATTGTACTGTACAAATACTACCCTTCCGCCGGCGCGCTGAGCGATGCCAAAATGGAGTTCGCGTTCAAAAAAGCGAGCGATACCGACCCCATTTCGCTGTACGATACGCGTTTCCTCATTCTGAAAAAAGGTCTGGCGACGTACTTCTCCGATTGCGCCGACCTCAAAGCCATGTGTGAGCAGGGCGAGATCACCAACGATCAGGAGGGCTTGCTGAAAGCTGCGCGGATTTATGCGGAGTTGTGTGAGTAATGGAAGACACAACCGGCGGCTCACTCAAAGCTTGGTCTTTGGGCGAGCCGCCCATTTCATTGTCGGATGACTTTTGCCCCATCCCCGATAACGACCTCAACCGGCGTCAAATCTATCCCGAAATGCCGGCTGTAAACGGATGAAACTTCCTCTACAAGCTCCGCAACCCTCTCTTTTTCAACGATGCTGATGGTACAACCTCCGAAGCCGCCGCCCATCATGCGGCTGCCGAGTACATAGTCTTTGTCGAGGGTTTGCTGCACCAAAAAATCGAGTTCCGGGCAGCTTACTTCGTAGTCGTTTTGCAGGCTGAAATGGGATTGGTACATCAGTTCGCCTACTGCGTTGAAGTCGCCGGCCAACAAGGCTTTCGTGGCGTCCAGCACGCGCTGATTTTCAGAAACGACATGGCGACAACGGCGGAAAACATGCTCCGGCAGTTGCTCTTCCATAGCTGCAATTTGTTTTAGATTGACATCCCGCAGGTTCGCGATGCCGGGGTATTCCTGTTGCAAAATATGTACGCCCTGTTCGCACTCTGCCCGGCGGGTATTGTACTCGGAGGAGGCCAGCGAGTGCGATACATTGGTGTTGAGCAGCAGCAGTTGATAAGCGCCCAATTCGAGCGGAAAGTACTGAAAATCAAGGCTGCGGCAGTCCAACAACATCACATGGTCTTTCTTGCCCATGACGCCGGCAAACTGGTCCATGATGCCGCATTTGTTGCCGACAAAATTGTGCTCGGCCCGCTGCGAAGCCTTGATGAGTTGCCATTGATCAAATCCAAGTCCGAACAATTCATTGAGGGCAAGGGCGAAACTACATTCCAATGCCGCCGACGAACTCATACCGCTGCCGATGGGCACATCGCTCTCAAATTCGGCGTCGAAACCGCTGATGACGCCGCCCAATTTTTGCAATTCACTAACGACGCCCATGACGTAGTTGGGCCAGCCTTTTTCTACGGGTGAAAAGTCGCGGAGGTCGAATGAAAAAGACTGCTGTGTGGCGCGGGCGGTCAGATGCACCGTAGAGGGTGTGCCGTTGCGGCGTGCCTGCACGGTCATTTTGTGGCCAATGGCGGCGGGCAGCACAAAGCCGTCGTTGTAGTCGGTATGCTCGCCGATGATGTTGATGCGGCCGGGGGCTTGCGCAGTGGCGGCGTCTGTGGCGGTTGCTGCTTCTTTGGTCATGTCTGTTTATTTTATCATCAAAGATGGCAACAAAGGTATGGCCCCTCAGCAGTTATTTCGATTTATTTCAGACAAGCCCTTTTCTCACAACCCGTGCCGGTCCAACAGAGACTCTGTCTGCATCATGCGCTCCAAAAAGGGGCGGCACTGCCGGAAATTGCGCCAGTGCATCCAGTGAAACACATTGTCCTGCACCAACAAAAACACGCCCTGCACCAACACCGCCCAGCCGAATCCCGACCACAACTCCGGGCGCGCCATGTCGGGCACGCGAGCCAGGGTGAGCAAATAAAGGCCGGCAAAGCAGTAAGCCGCATCCAAACCCACATTGAAGAGCATCATTTTTTCCACATGGCGCTGCACTTCAAAGCGTTTCAAAATATCGCCGCGCACAAACCGGCGCATGTAAGTGTGCTCGTACAGTTTCCACACAATGGCAAAATTGATACCGGCCCAACTCAGCCCCATGAGCATGAAGTACTGCCAAAAACCAGATGCCCAAAGCAGCACCGGAGTGCCCGCCAGAAAATGCAGGATACACCACCAGCCCAATACGGCCGCGTGCTTGTGAATGATGAGCACGAAGCGAGCGTCGAAATCCCGCAACTCGTCCACAATGTCTTGTAATGGAAGCGGTTGGAACAAGGCGCTGAAGAAAAAGCGCCAGGTGAGCGTCGGCATGGCAGGCGGTTTTGGTGTAGCGAAAATGTGGGGCAAAGTTACCGCGTCTGCCCGCCCACCCAGCCTTTGGGGCTGTAAAATGTGTGTAAAAAGTGATACTGGGAAGGCGACCGAAGAAGGGTTGGCGTCAACCACTTCAAAGGCTGTATTGTTGTAGGACAAAAACGATATATGGTCAGCGTAAGAGCATTATACGACGGGCATCAGTTGCAATTGCTGGAAAAAGTGAACATCCATTCCACGCAGGAAGTGATCGTCGTTTTTCCGTATTTAGACAGCAATACCCCGGATGATGACATTTCCGCAATCGAAATTGCCAATATGGTGCAAGACAGTGGCGCACTGGGTTTTCTGGCCAATGAACAAGAGGATATTTATTCGGACGAAGATATCAAGCAGCTTATGGCTTGTGGCCTGTAGCCAGCAGCTTGTAGCCTGTGCTTAGATACCCCATCACACCCCCACCCTCTCAATCGGACAAGTCATGCAATGCGAACCGCCCCTGGCCCGCGATAACTCGCTGGAAGGCAACGTAATGATGGTGTTTTGCAACTGATCGGGCTGGATTCTGCCGGCCTCCACCGCTTTGAGGAAATCATACGCATGCAGGATGCTGTATCCCGCCGCCTCAAAAGCCTCTTCGGTTTTGGGGTTGCGGTCGTAGGTGAGCGCCACACCGGGACGGATGGCCACGAGGTTGCAGCCGTCGGTCCATTGCTCGCGTTCCTGGTAGGGCGATTCTCCGTTGCCGCTGAGGATGAAGCGCATGGATGGGTTGATTTCTTCCAGAATAAAATCCTGCACAGAAGGGTAATACCCCGGTTTGCCATGCTTGCGCAACACTTCCACACTGGAGCTAAGTCCCTCGTTTACAATGGGTTTAAACGACACGATATGATCGTGGTGTATCTGAGTAAAAATGGTATCAATGTGCATGCAGGAGCGGTCGTGAGGGATGTTGATCTGCGCCACATTGTTGACGATGCCGCGCTCCAGCAGGTAATGCGCCAAGGAGCGGATGCCGTGTTCGGAGGTGCGCTCGCTGTGGCCGATGAGCAGGTAGTCCTGATTGAGAATCATCATATCGCCGCCCTCCACCGAGACCCATTCGCCGCGTTTGGAAGGCGGAAAAATATCCACTTTGTTGAGGTTGATGACCCTGCCGGCCTTGCGCATTTCCTGAAATACCGGGTGCGACCAGAAGATGAACCGCGTGAGGAAGTTTTCCCGGAAACGGGCCTCTTTGGCGGCTTTGGTGACCACCACATGGTCGTTGACCACCACGGCAATATCGCGGGTGAAAATGAAATTCGGGATGGGATCAAACAGGATGTGATCGTCCTCTGCGTGGTAGCCGGTGATGAGCACTTCGGAGAGCGCCTCATGCGGCAGTTCTTTGAGCAGGTCGTGGGTGGACTTGGGCAGTTCCTCATAGTTCACAATGAGGTCTAAAAGCTCCAGCTTGGTATCTCCGTCGGCATCCAGTGCTTCGAGGATGAGTTGCCGGGTTTCCATCACGTTGTCCTTGCCGAGAAAAGCGCCCAGCACGGCGGTGAAGGTGTCGTGTTCGGCCTGCATTCGGGGCAGGTGAACGATGTCGTCGAAAAGGAGTTCTTCGGCGCGTTTGGGCGAGATGCGGGAGATGCCGGAATCGGGCCGGTGTACAATAACCCGTTTGAGCCTTCCGATTTCGGAAGAGACGTTTACTTGGTTTGGCATGATTGGTCAGAGCGTTTAAAAAACAATGATCTTTTCTATCTCATAAATGGAATTGATCTTACCTGCAAAGATGCAATAATATCGCGGATGCTCATTCAGGCAACTGATTTCCGTGGGTCTTCCGTCGTCTATATAGCTGGCTTTCAGCTTGCTTTTGATGGTAAAAAGACTGAAATAGTAGCGCAATTCCACTTCCGGTCGGAAGTAATGTTTGATCTGCGCCATCATTTTGGCGGCGTTGGAGGGGGGCTGCGCCGGGCAGAAATTACAATTGCCGGGCTGCTGCGGGCGACAGTTCGGCGCCTGCGACTGGCAGTGAAACGTGGGCAGGTTGTCGTAAGAAACCCTGTGGTGCGTGTAGGCCACCGATGACAAAGACAGCAGGCCGGAAAGCCCGTACGGCATGATGGAGCCGAACTGCCCGTCCATCACGGTGAGGCCGATGCGCCCGATCTGCGGGGAGGTGACGAAGGCGATTTCCGAGATTTCGTGCATCAGCGAGATGTCGTCCACGCCGAAGGTACGGTTCACGGCATTGCTGCCCGCGTAGGTGGCGTTGATGACCTGAGCGGCCTGCAAAGCGGTCGTTTGTTGTGTGTGCCGGTTTTCCAAAACAAGCTCCCAAACTGCGCCCGCCGCGCCCGCCTGCTTTACCACCGTACTTTTGAAAATCGTCACACCCTTTTGTTTTTCAATGCGTTGCCGGTAATGATCGGCTATCAGTACAGGATCAAAGGTGTATTCGGTGGTGGCATATAGCGCTTCGATGCGGTCGAAATTGAACCAGAGGTGCGTGTCCTCCACCTTGTCGCGCCGAATGTTGATAAAGTCGCAAAATCGCTCAAACTGCCCCGCGTCGGTGAAAGAGCCGTACTTGTCAATGGCGTAGTATTTTTCAAAATCGAACAGCACGAAAGGCCGGTGATCGGCGATGAAACGCTCTTTGTGATCGTCGCTCATGCGCGCGGTGGCCACGCTGCGCGGGTAGTGATAGCCGCTGTGCAGCCGTGCCTGATTGACGATGGAGGCTTTTTTGAGCAATTCGTCTTCCATTTCCACCAAAGCAACGGAACAGCCGTGCCCGGAGAGATACAGAGCTGCATACACGCCGAAGAGTCCGCCTCCGACGATGAGAAAGTCGTATGATGCCGTTGCTGCGATGATGGGTGGTTTTTGAATGAAAAAAAGAATATTTCGGGGGTAAAGATAGGATGCTCCCAAAATCAATCCACATAAATCGTCAGCACGTTTTCGCCCACGATGAAGGAACCGCCACTGATGGTTTGCGTAGCCACGATTTCCTCGCCGATGAAATTCAGAATTTCGGCGCGGCGTTCAGGCGGCAATCCGGTTTTGTCTTCCCACATATCGGGAGTGGGCGCATCCACAATGATCAGGGCATGAACGCCCATTTCCCACCACAAATCAAACTTGGCCTCCTCGCTCTCAAAATACACCGTGCCGCTGCGCCCGTAATCCTGAAACCGAACCACAGGCCGGCCGGAGGGAATGACGCGCTTGGCTTGGTTTTCTGCACGAAATTTTTGTACCCGCTGCACCACCACGCGAATGTTTTCTATAAAATCTTGCTCCACGCCGATCCACGCGATGATTTCCTCGTCGGTCTTGCCCGCTTCAATGTGCAGCCTGGTCAAGTCGCGCAGCACTTTTATTTTGGCCGACTCGTCGTATTGTGCGCGGTGTTTTTCGTAGGCATCCATCGCCATTTTTTCGCCCTCCAATTCAGCTTTTCTGTGGAGTTCGCGGGCGCGGTCGAGTTCGCGTTCGAGCTTTTTTTGCTCTTTGGCAAGGGCGGTATTGGCTTGCTCAACCCCTCCCACTGAGTTTTTCATCATAGCTTCCATCGCTGCAGCCCATTGCTGTTGCTGCTCCGCCATGATGCCTGCCAGGCGCTTTTGAACTTCCGCTTCGATGCGGGCTTCTTCTGGTGTATTTGACATGCTGCTACTTATCTGCTTCTAAAGACAGCGCCCGATGCACCTGCAAAATTTGCGGCAGCAACGGCGTTGTTCCGTCATTAACAATCACAAAATCAGCCATTTCCACTTTTTTCTCTTCCGGCCATTGCTTGTTCAGCCGCGCCTCTACCGCGCTGCGATCTACCCCGTCGCGGGCCATCACCCGCTCTATGCGCAATTCTGCGGGCGCCGTCACAGCCACCATTTTGTCCAACAACCGGTAGCCGCCGCTCTCGTACAGCAGGGCCGCTTCGCGCAGGGTGTAGGGCGCCGTTTGTCGCAGGTGCCATGCCGCTCCGTCGCGGTGTACGGCTGGGTGAACCAATGCGTTGAGTTGCCGGAGCATATCCGCGTCGGAGAAGACGATGCCGGCAATGTGCGCCCGGTTCAGCGAACCGTCTGGCAGGTAGGCTTCGTCGCCAAAAAGTATGCGAATTTCGGAGCGCAGCGCCGCGTCCTCCGTCATGAGTTGTTTGGCGCGGTCGTCGGCATAATAGACCGGAACGCCGAGCCATTCAAAAACCCGGCAAACGGTACTTTTGCCGCTGCCTATTCCGCCGGTGATGCCTGCTTTGAGCATGATTCGATGTGGTGATTCAATGCAAAGAAAAGGGATTTGAGACAACTGCCGCAGAGTTTTGTGCCATTTAATGCTCAACCCTCTCTCGATGCCAAACGTTACAGGCCAAACACTACGCCGTGAGCAATTTGTATCCATCTATTTTGAACGAACTGAGGGCCAAGGAAGTACAATTGGTGGCCGTCTCGAAAACCCAACCAGAACAGGCTATTCTCGAACTGTACCGGCAGGGGCAACGCGATTTTGGTGAAAACCGGGTGCAGGAATTACTACCCAAATACGAAGCCCTGCCCAAAGACATTCGCTGGCACCTCATCGGGCATTTGCAAAGCAACAAAGTGAAATACATCGCGCCTTTTGTGCATCTCATCCATTCGGTTGACAGCCTTGATCTGTTGAACGAAATTGACAAACAAGCCGCTAAAAACCATCGCAGTATTGACTGCCTCCTGCAATTCCACATCGCGCAGGAAAGCAGTAAGTACGGGTTGCTGCCCGATGCGCCCGACTCATGGTCGCAAAATCAGTTCGAAGCTTGGCCGAATGTGCGCATTTGCGGCGTCATGGGAATGGCTACTTTTACCGAGGATATGGAACAGGTTCGGGGCGAGTTTCAGTTGCTGCGTCGCATTTTCGGGCGGCTGAGAGAGCGGTTTTTCTTTGAAAACGAACACTTCCGGCACCTTTCAATGGGCATGTCCGACGATTACCCGGTTGCGATTGAAACCGGCAGTACGATGGTGCGCATCGGTACCTTGTTGTTTGGTGATCGCGCACCCGCATAACCCGTAGAGACAGGACATGCTCTGTCTCTACGGGCAGGCGGGCGTATAAAATCAATCTTCCTTTTTCTTGCGTTTGGTTTTGAACATTTCCACCACCTCTTTTTCGGTGACGAAACGGAAATCCTGCAGCGTGGAAGACACGAAACGCTTGATGTCCTGATAATCTTTGCCGCGTTTGTCTGTGTAATGCAGCAGCAATTTCCCGACATATTCCATTGACAAATCCTCCAAATCCTGATTGAATTGCTGGTTGGAGAAAATATTCATATACACCTGGAAGAGGCGGCAAATCTCGAAGAAGTCGGTATAAGCGTCGTTTTCCAGATTGTTGATGAAGCTGCGGAAATAGCGGAAAATCATCTGGCGCACACACTCATTGGCTACGGAGAGTCCTTCGTGTTGCAGGTAGAATTCCTTGACGGCATCCTGTGCCTCTATGTTGGTATAACCTTTGGTATGCACGGTGTCGGCCAATTGGAAATACTCCGCCAATTCGTCGTTGATGGATTTGTCCAACAGAGCTGCAAAACGCTTCTCATTGGCCGGCCCCAGGTCGAGCTGCGAATGGCGATGCAATTCCCGCACATATTCCATTCCCCACTGTGCCACCTCCGGGTGATTGCGGCGCACATCGTTCACCACTTCGCGCAGAATAGCCTCCGACGCCTCATCGTGCTCGAAGAAGCAGCCGTACAACAACATGAGTTCAAAGTGTTCGCGCACGCCGTAAAAATCCTCATGCGCCACCAAGTCGTCAATATGGTTGATGAGATTGGAGTTGTCAACTTTGGCAGAAATGCGGTAAGTGAGGAAACGTTTGAGCTGTGCAGCATTGAGCAGCAGCGAGGTACGGTCGGTGGGGAAATCCGCACTCAGGTAATTTTCGTTGTGGAACTGGCGGGCATAACGAACATAGCCGTTTTTGCGCTCATTTTCATCCAAAAAGCGCTCTAATTTTTGCGCCTGAAGGTAATTCGACACCTTTTTGTTGGTGATGCCTGCAATGAGATTCGTGATCCAGATATCACTGCTGAGGGCAAAACCGATTTGGATGGTTTGACCGATGCGCTTTTTGAGCAGATCGAAGTTGGAGGAGTCGCAAATAGTGAGCAAAATCTGTTTGAAATGCTCCTGCGGACGAACGTATTTGTAATGCTCGTTGATCTGGCCACGAAGTACCGAGTACCCTAAAATGCGCGGCAGGAAAAGCCCTTCGAAAGCCGGATCGAGCAGTACAAGCTCCAACGACACCAACTGAAGGGGATTGGTATGAGCCACCTCCTGATACATCTCGGCGAGGCGCGGCTCGTAAGCTTCTTTGAGCTGATTATAAAACTCTTCTTCCTCTTCTTCGAGGTATTGAGCAAGTTCTTCGGAGTCTTGAATGTTCTCGGCAATCAGTTCCAATTGCTCGATGTATTTTTGATTTAATTCGTACATAGCTTACCGTTTTTTAAAGGCAAACCTGATAGCACCTATTGAGGCACTACCAGGTTCGCTACAGAGTTAAAGTATAGCTCTTTCAGGAGCGATACACGCTCATCAAGCTTGTTCTGTGTCGGTTTCAGCGGCCTCGACAGCGGCTTCTTCAGCAGTTTCCACTACTGCTTCCACTACTTCTTCGGCAGCTTCTGCTACTTCTTCAGCCACTTCGGCTTCAGGCTCTACAACGGCAGGAGCCGGTGCGGCTTTGGGCTTGGGTTGGCCGGATATCATAGCATAGAATGCAGCTTTTTCCTCGGCTGTTTTGGCAGCGCGAGCGGCGATACGCGACTCTTTGGCTTCCACCCATGCCTGATAGCGCTTGTCGGCATCTTCCTGCGTGAGCGCGCCTTTGGCAACGCCCAATGCGAGGTGTTTGCGATAATAAACGCCTTTGAAGCGGAGGATGGCGCGGGCCGTGTCGGTGGGTTGAGCGCCGTTCATAACCCAGTTGAAAGCTGCGTCGCGGTCAATGTCAATCGTTGCCGGACGCGTCAGCGGGTTATAAGTACCGATCTTTTCAATGAAGCGACCATCGCGGGGAGACCGGGAATCCGCAACCACGATGTGATAAAACGGCGCTTGTTTGCGCCCTTTACGCTGTAATCTGATTTTAACAGCCATTGTAAATCAAAGGTTTACGTTAAACCATAACCCGTTTACCTTGCTTAACAAGCTACGGGCTTTTTTCTGCGAAGCGCAAAGGTAGCGTTTTCCGGCAAAGTAGTATGGGGTGGGGTTTTTTATTTTTTTAGGAACCCTCTACCCCGCCACACAAAACTCCAGCGCCCGCCTTTCCGACCAGTACAACTGCTCCGCATCGCGGCTCACAAAGCCCACATGCCCGCCGTAGCGCGGCGTTTCTAAGTAGAAATCAGGCAGCCCCTCGGCTAGATGACGTGGGAAGCACTGCGGACTGAGGAAAGAGTCGTCCTGCGCATTGACCAACAAGGTGGGCACGGTTATTTTTTCAATCCAGGGCAAGCTGCTGCTGCGCTGCCAGTAGTCTTCGGCGCCGGCAAAGCCGTGCAGCGGAGCGGTGAAGCGCTCGTCAAATTCGCGCAGGCTGCGGGGCAATGGCGGCGCGGCGTTGATGAGGCCCGGAAACAGGGCGGCTTTGCGTTGCATTTTGGGGTTGAGGGTGCGCAAAAATCGCCACACATACGGCCGGTTGATCGGGCGGGCGATGGCGCGTTCGGAGGAGGGAATGTGGCAGGGCACGCTGAAAGCGACTGCTTTTTTTACGGCCGGATGCAGTGCGCGGCCTTGCTCGCCGAGGTATTTGAGCAGCACGTTGCCGCCCAGACTGAAGCCCACGAGGGCTACTTCATCGTAATCGTGGCGTTGCAAGAGTTCGTGCAAAACGAAATCCAGATCGCCGGTTTCGCCCATGTGGTAGGCGCGGGGCAGGCGGTTGGATTCGCCGCTGCAACCCCGGAAATTGAACGACAGCGCGTCCCAGCCGTGCATGGCAAATGCCCGCAGGATGCCCCGGACGTAAGGCCGCGAGGTGTCGCCTTCCATGCCGTGCAGGGCCAGCAGCACGCGGCGGGAATTGCCCTGAGCGGCCCAGTCCACATCTAAAAAATCGCCGTCGGGGGTGTCCCAGCGCTCTCTGATGTAAGGCATGGCGGGCAGGCGACGGCCGAGGGCGGCAAAGACGGTGTTGATATGGCCCTGCCGAAAGGGCAGCGGCGGGTGGTAGGTGGAGTGTGAGATGTATGGCATGTTGTGCGAAAATATGGACGGTTGAAGAGTTCGCTTGCGGGTGGAACCCGCAGGATAGCCCACGCGAGGTAGAACCTCGCGCGGGCAGAGAGTCAGATCGCGCGAACAAGTTCGCACGAAGAATACGGCGGCTGAAGCCGCCGGCACCTTAAACCTCCACCAAACCGGCATACTCCTGCAAATACTGGAAATGCGGCCCAAGTTGGCCATCCACAGCCACAGTGGCACGCTCGACAACCTTGCTGCCGGGCAAGAGCAATTCCGGCAAAATATGGCTGATGAACATATCGCCGAAAGCGCGCGAGGCATCGCGGGGCATTTCGCTGGGCAGGTTGTCTATGGCCATCACGTCTATGCCACGCGAATCGAAAGCGGGGATTTCCTGCTCCGAAACAGGATCGAAACCAAACACCGGATTGGCGATGGACGAGGGCCTGACGGTGGCAGGAATAGAGGACTCCGGCGCTATGTCGCAGGTGACGTCGGCAATGACGCGGATGCGAAAATCGGGGCGGCGCATATCGTCGAGGGTAAAAAATGCCGGGGCGCGCTTGTCCCAGAAAATGCCGTTGATCATAATGTCGGAAGCCGCCGCGAAAGGCATAAAAATGCTTTGGTACAAATCGGGATGCGCATAGAAATCGCGGGTGTGGAAATGCTCGCCGTCTTTGCGCGCAACGTATTGATAAGGCGTTATTTGTGTAAACACCGCCTCGTCAAATTCATTTTCTAAAAACTCCTCCGGGCTGACCTGCAAAATGCCCATATCGTGCAGCACCTCGATGGTGCCGGTGCCAACGCGCCCCGACCCCGTGACGACAATTTTCAGCGACGGCCATTGTATGTGGTGGTAGTGTTCTTTGGCGGCTTCGTAGTCGAAACAATCCTTCATGCGGGGCAACGAGAAGGCGCCCGTGCGTTGGCCCCAAGTCCAGAGGGCATTGTGCGCGCCTACCATGCCGGCAAATTTGCCGAACGCGATGAGGCGACGGCCCCGCTCGTCGGTCATCACTTCGTAGTCGAGCAGGCGGATGTTTTTGGCCAAGATGGCTTGCAGGAGTTTGCGATTGTAGGCCTGCGCTTTGATGGTGTGCGAAAAAAAGAGGTAAGTTTTGCCGGGAATGAGTTGGTCAATCGGTACTTCTTTGATGCCCATGAGCACGTCGCAATCGTGCATGTCGTGCGAGAGCGGAACGTGGAAGTCGGTGTATTCCGCATTGGGATAACAACGAATGGGCGAAGGTTCTACCCTGACATCCAAGCGATTATCTCTGATGAGGTGGGCGCACTGTTCGGGCGTGAGCGGCGTGCGGGAATCGGGCGGCACTTTGCCTTCCCGGATGATGCCTAATTTCATGGGAGCTTTATTTGGTTGGTGACGGGCAAAGTTACCGCCTTGCCGGGGGATTTTTGTTAACCGATCAGGAAACTTTTTTTACAGCTCCGCGTTTTTAGCGCTGTGTGAAACGGAATGCAAAAGAGCAGCCGCGCCTCACACGCCGGGTAGCTTCCCTTGCGGAAGTCAATCGCCCAAAAAAAGGGGACGTATTGGCATCGACAGGAGAGTGAGCTGGTCAGTAAGCATGCCGGGGCAGGATTGTTTACCCCGTTAACAAATAGCGATCAACCATATTTGGCGACTACAAGCTCGCTATGGCTGCCTAATTCTAGGAATTAGCGCACCATTGTATGACGATGCCTGCTCTACGTGAGCACCCGCCTTTGCCGAACTGGCCCGCGTCTCATACATCATAACCGTTTCGGCTGGAAAACTGCATTGGCCCGGTGCAGGTTTCGAGATTCAGGGCTGGATTGGCGGAATGGGTTGGTGAACTGACCTCCCCGACAATTGAGATTCAAACAGATCACTAAGCATGTAGAAGGCTTTCTGGTGCTTTCTCTGGACGCGAGTTCGACTCTCGCCGTCTCCACAAAAATCAAAAAGCTCTTGCAAATCAGATGGTTGCAAGGGCTTTTTTGTTTCCCCTCCACGCTTGCGCCAGTGACAGTAACGGATGCCCCACTGCGCCGATTCGTTCACCATATTATATGTAGCAGCATCTTTTCGGCGGAGTGGCGGCATGGAGTGGATGGCACGGCCCCGCCATAAGACGATGGCCTGCGGCGGGGGGCGCCCCGAAAAAATCTTTGCACAACCCCAACCCTTTCCCCTACCCCATCGGTCTTTGCAGGCAGAGAAGAAACATTGTACATTTACAACCAAAAATTCACACCATGAAAAAGGGTACTATTTTCAGCATTTTATCGGTAGCGCTTGCTTTGTCGGCCATGCTCACGCTGGGCGGCTGCTTGCAGGACAAGTGCGTTTCTACCACTACTTATACCTTGTTTGAGCCGGTGTACAAACTGCCGGAAGAAATGCGCCAACCCATTGTGACGGAAGCGCCCCGCGCATTGGAGAATCCCGGTAAAATCTATTACTACCAGGATTTTATGTTTATCAACGAGTTGCGCAAGGGCATTCACATTGTTGACAACCGCAACCCGGCCAGCCCCACGCCCATCGCTTTTATCAACATTCCCGGCAACGTGGATATGGCGGTGCGCAACAACATTTTGTACGCCGACAACTATGTGGATTTGGTGAGTTTGGACATCACCACGCCTTCCAATCCGGTGTATCTGAGCCGCACCGAGAGCGTTTTTCCCAATGCGTTTCCGTTTACGCAGGGTTTGGGCTACACCGTAGAGTATCGCGAGACGCCCACCACCCGCGTGGTACCCTGCGACCAGAATATGGGCATCTTCTTCTGGGAAAGAGGCGGCATTATGATGGACATGGCCAGCTTTAGCGGGGTCAATCTGCAAAGCAGTTCGGGCGGCGCTTCCTTCGCGCCTTCTGCGGTGGGCATCGGCGGCTCTATGGCGCGTTTCACCATTGCAGCAACCAAGTATTTGTATGTAGTGGATGAATACAACCTGCGCGTGTTCGACCTCACACAGGCTACGGCCCCCACACAGGCAGCGGTAGTGAGCGTAGGCTGGGGCATAGAAACCATTTTTCCCCATGGCGACAACCTGTTCATTGGCTCCAACAACGGCATGTTTATTTACAGCATTGCCAATCCGCTACAACCGGCCCAGTTGAGCCGTTTCCAACATGCGCAAGCCTGCGACCCGGTGTTCGTCAGCGGCGACATAGCGTATGTGACGCTGAGAGGCGGCACTGTGTGCCAAAATTTTACCAATCAGTTGGATGTCATCAATATTTCCGACCTGCGCAATCCGCGCCTCATCAAGTCGTACGCGATGACCAACCCGCACGGCCTGTCGGTGGTGAACGATGTGCTTTATATTTGTGAAGGAACCGAGGGTTTGAAGGTGTTTGATGCCTCGGACGTGAACAAGATCACCCAGAATCTGCTCGACCACGAAAAAGGATTCAATGCCTTCGACGTTATCGTGTTGCCGCACAACAACGTTGCGATGGTCATCGGCGAAGACGGTTTTCATCAATTTGACGCCTCCGACCCAACCAATTTGCGCAAGCTGAGCGTCTTGGGAATCAATAGATAATCAAAAGCAGGGTTGCCGGTGTTCATATTGAGTGAGCCGGCAACTTTTTTCTTCTGACGAAAATCCTACATCATGCGTTACATCCAACTGATTGTGTTCTTGTTGTGCATCCCCTTGGCCATGCAGGCACAAACGCCCATGCAAGACGTGGTGTATCTGAAAAACGGCGCCGTCATCAAAGGCGTCATTTTGGACTACCGGCCCGGCGGGCAGTTGGTCATAGACATCGGGAACGGCCGCGAGGTCACTTTTCAGGACAGCGAGGTGGCCAAAATCCAGCAGGAGCCGTTCAGCAATCAGGGCAAAACAGACGGCACGGTTGATTTCTTGTTTTTGTACAACGGCAGCATTTTTAAAGGCGAAATCGTATCGGAAACGCCGACGCAAACCATACTGAAGTTGAAAAACGGCGAAAAAGTTACGTTCAACGCCAAAGAAATCAAAGCCGTGCAACGCAACCAACCGGCAGACAGCAAGCCCACACTGGAATCGGGCAGTACAGCGCAACAGGCTTATGACTACCACTATATCTCGATGACAAAGAAACCCAAAGAGAAAAAAGAGTATGCTTTCCGCGAGCGGGGCTGGTTCAATCGCACTTCGTTTACCATGCCCAACGGCGTGTATCTGGGCGAGGCGCAGTTTGGGGCAGGTTTGCACAACCTCACCGGTTTTCAGTTCAATCGTATGTTGGGGGCAGGCATCGGGCTGGGCTTCGACACCTTCAATCCCGAAGGCGGCGAAAACGTGGCATCGGTGTATGGAGAGGCGCAGAGCTTTCTGACAAAAACCAAAACAGCGCCTTTTGTGTCTTTCGCAGCGGGTTACGGTTTTGCTTTCCGCAATCGCAACAACTTCATTACCAAGGCAGAAGGCGGCCTGCGTTTCCATCCGGCAGTAGGCCTGAGATTGGGCGCCGACAAAGACCTGAACCTGATGCTCGATGTGGGCTACATTTTTCAAACCGCCACTTACACCCGCGAATTTGACTTTTTTGATCAGACAGAAGTGAGAAAAGTGGATTTCAGACGCTTCACCCTGCGCCTCGGCGCTATGTTTTGATACCTCCCAACCACTATTATGGCCGAGCAAAAAACATATACCGAAAAAGAGCTGGTGGAAGGCTGCATCCGCAATGACCGACGATGTCAGGAAGCTTTGTACCGCAAGCATTTCGATACCATGTACCGCATGGTTTGCCGGTACTCCGACGACCGCGATCTGGCGCTGGAAATTGTGAACAACGGCTTTTTGAGGGTTTTCAAAAAATTGGATACCTTCACTTTCAGCGGCTCGCTCGAAGGCTGGATTCGCAGGTTGGTGTTTCATGCCCTGTCCGACCACTTTCGGCGACAGCCCAAACAGGTACACTTTTTAGACATAGAAGACCGCGACGCGCCGCAAAACGGCAACGTACTCAACGATTTATATTTTGAAGACATCGTCAAATTGGTGGATATGCTCCCCAATTCCTCGCGGGAGGTCTTCTGGATGTACGCCATAGAAGGCTACGCACATGCCGAAATTGCCAAACGCCTCAACATCAGCGAGGGTACTTCCAAATGGCACCTTTCGATGGCGCGCCAAAAACTGAGAGAATTGCTTCAATTTCACTACAATGTGAATTATCATGCAGGATAAATATACACATCATACCTCTTCCTCCTCACCCGCCGATCTGGGTTGGGAACGCATGGCCGCCCTTCTGGATGCCGAAATGCCCGCGCAGGCCTCCGCAGCGCCGAATAGCCGCAAAAGACGGGGCCTGATCTGGCTCTGGCTTTTGGCAGGGTTCATCATCACGGCCGGGGCAGCAGCCACCATTTACCAACACCAACGTCCGGCACAGGAGCAACTGCCCGAAAAGCCTGCTGTGGAAGCGCTCAAGCCGGTGATGGCACAGGTAGAGCGCCCAACTGAGACCGTTATTTCAGCATCGGAAAGCACTTCTGTTGCCGAGATGAAAACCGTGAGTCCTCCAAGCTGGGCGACACTCACACTTTCACCGGCTGCCCAACAGCACACCATGGCCGCCACGATGCAGACTGCGTCCGAGTATATTGAATCTGCTGCATCGCAGACCTTCACCGAGGCGGCGCCCGCTGTAGAATCAACTCAGGTTCAGCAGGTTGCCCTTACCGCTCCGTCCGTGAAACGCTGGGCAGGCGCATCGCCCATGTTGCAGTCCGCAGTTCCAGCCGGCCTTCTGAACGCCCGCCCCGACCTCGGCCTCGAACCCACCATAAAAACCAAGCGAAATGCGCGCAAAAAAGTGCGCTTTGGAGTAGAATTGGCCACCGGAATCGCAGCAGGATCTGGCAGTGTGGGCAATTTTTCGGCGGGCGCGGTAGCAATTTGGAAACCTGGCACCATGATCTCTGCCCGCAGCGGATTGCTGGCAGGCAGTAACACCGGTGACTTGTTTATGTCCACCGCAGCCCGGCAGTCTTTGGTAAACGATCCCAATAGCGGCATGCTTGACAACAGCACCCCTCTGCAAGCCTTGGAAAGCCGCGCTTTTTCGGGCCAAACTTATCGCTTTCAGGCAGTTACCTTGCAGTTGCCGGCCATGTTGAGCTATTATCTCAGCCCGCGCCTAAGCGTGGAAGGCGGCGTTACAGCAGGCTTGTTGCTGAACCTGCAAAATGTAGTAGAATCCTCCAGCGAAATGGATCAGCTCACCAACACAGGCTCGTCCCCTACTGCCAATTTCAGTCAGGCGCAGATCAGCAGTGCGGTGTCCAATTCGGTGGCTCGTTGGGAACTGCTGGCGTCAGCGGGTTTGCGTTGCCGGCTCACGCCAAAATTCTCGGTTGGGCTGCACTATCAGCACGGCCTGAACGATCTGCTGCCGGATTCCAGCCTGCAAGCCATGCAAAGAAACGTGCGCCTGTCGGGGACGATGTTGTTTTGAGGCAACGGAGCCGATACACAGGAACCTGTTTGGGGGCGATACTATTCAGTCGCCCTGCAAAAGGCTGCTAGCCGCGAGCTTCGAGTCACGAGTTTGATTTTCCAGAATAAAAAAGAACCTTATTTCCAATAGGAGATTTTGAAATCCCCCCAAATGGAAAATCTAATTTCTGAATGAAAAAACAGACTCGTAGCTCGTAGCTTGGGGGGACCGGCTGTATAGGTTTGGGATAAAATTCTCCAAAACGTTCCTACATTTGCCCCATATTCAAGCCGACATTATGAAGAAAAAAATCGCCGTCGTCTTTGGGGGCAAATCTGCCGAACACGAAGTCTCGCTCAACTCTGCTTCCAATATTTTCAATGCCATAGACCTGCACCAGTTCGATGCCATTCTGCTCGGCGTTGATCCGCAAGGCCGCTGGCAGTACAACCCGGAGTATCCGACCCATCAGGTGAATCTGCCCCAAAATGATTATTTCGCTCAGGCACAGCCGGTTTGGTTGGACAACCGCGAGGGCCGCGCCGCCATTATTTCCAAAACCAATCTTGAAATATTAGACACTTTTGATGCCGCTTTTTCCATCATTCACGGCACCAATGGCGAAGACGGCGTTATGCAGGGCTTTTTCAGGTCTTTAGACATCCCCTTCGTGGGACCTGATGTGCTGGGTTCAGCGGTGTGTATGGACAAAGACGTGACCAAACGCCTGCTCCGGGATTTCCACATTCCGCTGGCCGATTCCATCACGCTGTTCCGGCACGAGCCATTGTCGCTCAGCTTTGCGCAAGTGGTGGAAAAATTGGGATTGCCCTTATTTGTAAAGCCCTCCAACGCGGGTTCGTCCGTAGGTGTCAGCAAGGTGACGGATGAAGCCGGCTTTCACAAAGCTCTTGCCGAAGCCTTCAAATTCGATCATAAAATCCTCATCGAAGAGGCCGTCATCGGCAAAGAGGTGGAATGCGCCGTTTTAGGCAATGAGCACCCCAGGGCTTCCGTGCTCGGCGAAATCATTCCGGTTAAAGATTTCTATTCCTACGAGGCCAAATACAAGGATGCCGACGGCGCGCTGCTGAACATTCCTGCCGATATTGACCCTGCCGTGAGCGACCAAATCCGACAGACGGCCGTGCAGGCGTTTCAAATTGCATGTTGCGAAGGCTTAGCCAGAGTGGACTTTTTCCTGCGATCAGATAACTCCTTCGTTCTCAACGAAATCAATACGCTGCCCGGCTTCACCGAAATCAGCATGTACCCAAAAATGTGGGAGGCGACCGGGCTGGCCTACTCCGACCTCATCACCCAATTGGTGGAATTGGGCATGGCCCGACATGAGCGAGACGGCAAGCTGAAAACCAACCGACAGTAAGCTTATTCTTCGGTAGGGCCGGTGTCTGTTCTGGCCTCCAAAACGCTCTGAATAGAAGCCGGCAGCGCCGAAAACAGGTCGTAGCCCGTCGTGATTTCAATCTGATTCACCGTAGTGCGATAGTTGCCCCAGGACAGGTTGGCGGCGGTGTTTTCATTGGGAATGGCAACAGTGATGAGTCGTGTGTTTTCCGTTACGCGGCTCAAGTCGTTTTGGCCGATGGGCAGTATCAGAATGGCTTTCCAGGCGGCTGCCGGCACGGCTACTTTACCGCCCGCAATGGTGGTGGCATAACCATTGTTGCCCGTGCCGCCGGTGCCGTAGCTGCCGGTGATGATGTACAATTCGAAGCCCCGGCGTGCCAGCGAGCGGCAATACGTCTCCAATTTTTCCCAGGGACCTTGATTGACCTGCGGCGCCTGCGGAATCATGTTGATCATATAAAACGTGGCGCTGTTGTCGGCAGCGATCACGGTTCGGTCTCCGGAAGGGCAACTGTGTCCCCGATCAAACCCGGAGCCGATGTAATCGAAGTTGGAAACCTGATGCCAGCCTGCCGGCAAATCGGTATAGGGCCGGAAGTCTTCCTGCCGGCTCACATCGCCCAGCCAGGTACTGTTGAGGTACCAGCTCACCCAGTTGGGGATGCCGCGGGTGCGATTGTACGAGAGGGCATACTGCGGCAGGGTGATGAGATAATTGTTCGGATTGCTCGTCTCTTTGGTAGCCTGGCTGGGGTTGCCCATCAGCATGTTGAACTCCTCCAAATCGGGCGTCATCGGCTCATCGGGTTCCTTTTTTTCGCAGGAAAACGCAAGCAGAAGGAGAAGAAGAGACAAGTGGAGATATTTCATAAATGAGTGGTTTGTAACTTTATCGCTATACCTGAACTTTACCGACGGGCAGCATTTTGAAAGTCGTAAGTCATACTGCCACATTGCAGACCGGTCGCAGCAGAGCCGAATTTCCAATTGTAAGCATTAGCAACAGCATTGTCAATACAGCTTTTTTCTGTTGAAGTTGATTTTTCGAGATCGGGCTTCACATAAAGAACTGATCCTTTTGCGTTTACACAAATCTCAAGAACAACCTTGCCGATGCAGTCGTCAACAGATAACCCCTGATTTTCAACAGGTTGGTCCGACCAGCCGATCATTTTTATGGTCACTCGATTGGACGAATAAACAGGCCTGCTCTCCTCTTGGATTTGATGAAACGGCAGGCAAGGCTCCAGCCCGTAAGCCTTTAGCCTTTGTCGCTCAATGCCATTGTAAATCAGTGATTTTTGGAGATTGTCGGCTATTTTTTGAGCGATTTCCGACGACGACCGTTGACCTTCCCGGCAAGCTGTATGTACGCCTATGAAGATGACAAAAGGCTGGTCTTTCATAAACTGCGCCAGCGTTGCCACTATTGGTGTTTCAGGCCAGACCGACTCGAATTCATCCGTCACATAAAAGTCCAGGCTGTCGTTGATCGTTTTCAGATTATTGGTCAATTGTTGGTATAAAACACTGTCCGTCACAATAGTCTGAGCCTTGGTCTGTGCAAAAGCCGGCACTAAAAACAACCATGAAATGAAGAGTGTCTTCATAGAACAGCAGCCCTCCTAATGCCCCCTGATCTTCAAACTCAAATCCAAACCAACCGCCGAGTGTGTCAGCGCGCCCACGGAAATAAAATTGACGCCGGTGAGCGCTATCTTCCTCACGTTGTGGATATTGACGCCGCCGGAGGCCTCCGTTTCGTAGCGACCGGCCACGATGTCCACCGCTTCCTGCAACAGAGGCAGTTCGAAGTTATCGAGCATGATGCGATCAATATGCCCCACTTCGAGAGCGGCGTAGAGTTCTACCAGATTGCGCACTTCAATGGTGATGCCGAGATGTTCCAGATCATTGGCTTTTCTGTACGCCAGCACGCCCTCTATGGCAGCCTGCACGCTGCCGCAGGCTTCGACATGATTGTCTTTGATAAGAAAACGATCATAGAGACCGTCGCGGTAGTTGGTACATCCACCCAATCGCACCGCCCATTTTTCAAGAAAGCGAATGAGCGGCGTGGTTTTACGCGTATCAAGGATGGTAACAGGCAGGTCTTCCACCTCAAAATGAAAGCGGTTGCTCAGGGTGGCAATGCCGCTCATGCGCTGCATGGTATTGAGGATCACGCGCTCGGCGCCCAGCAGCGTGCGGGTATTGCATTGCACCTCAAAGGCTTTTTCACCAACACTGACATCGGCGCCGTCTTCAATATGTTGCACAAAAACTGCATCGGGCGCCACCAATTCAAAGGTGCGGCGGGCCACTTCAACACCGGCCAGAACGCCCGGTTCTTTTACGAGCAGGTACGCATGGCTGCGGCTGTCGGCAGGAATGCAGGCTAAGGAGGTGTGGTCGCCGCTGCCGGTATCTTCGGCTAATGCCTGAAGGATGAAAGCGTCCAACTGTGCGGTCGCTTTTTCATCGGAGATAGAAATCATGTTGTGTAGTTTTAAAAAATGATGCCCGCGCGAAGAATGATACCGCTGACTTTGCCCTGCGAATCCTCCCGTACCGGCTCTGTGCGATTGGGAACAAATGCCTGCCCTCTGTTTCGGGTGAGATCGGCAAAACCAATCTGGAAAGCGGCGCCCAAGATCAACGAAGTATTTTCAGATATACTGCGCTCTATGCCGCCGCCGATGCCCCAGGAGAGGTTGAGCGGGTTGACCTCATTGCGGATGTTGATTTTTTCGACTTCTTCGCCCAGTCCGTTGCCGGTGGCGGTGCCGCGTGCCTGCGTTTTGAAGCCCAGCGTCAGCGCGGGTTCGATGTAATAACGATTGTAGCCAAACTCCTTGGTACGCATTTTGAGTCCGATAGGAATTTCCACAAACTGAATGCCATACTTGAGTTTCACCATATTGGGCATGGTGTCAATGCCCGGAGGCAGCAGCGCGGGGTCCCAATAGATGCCGCCGTACTCGTGCAGGAGGGTGCCGCCGGCGTTGAACCAAAAACCGAGGCCGGTACTGACAGCATAGTTTTCGCGGAAATAAATATCGCCGGTCATGCCGAGTTTCAGGCCGAGGTTGGTGCCGGAACTGTTGATGCGGTTGTTATTGGTACTCATCCAGTTGACGGTCGGGCTGACCTGAAAACCGAAACGAACGTCATTTTGAGCAAAGCCGCTGATAATCATCGTCAGGATAAAAGCGGCCGAAATGGCAATTTTTCTTTTCATGGTAAGTTTTTTACTGTGTAGAAACGGCGCAAGGATGTAATTTCGCGCCCCAAAACGCGGGCAAAGTTACAATCACCTGCGACATACTCAAGGCAAGATTGAAAGAAATGATGAAGCACTCCTTATGGCTGTTGATCCCGGCACTGATCCTGACCATTTTTTCATGCAACAACCAGCGCACAAAAGCACCCGATGTGTCTGATATTGAAGCTCCTGTAAAAATACACCGCTTTGAAAAAGACCTGTTTGCCATAGACACCAACGCGGTACCGGAAGGGCTGGCGCAATTAGAGGTGCGGTACCCGGAGTTCAGTGAGGTGTATTTCAATGAAATTCTGGGATCCAAAAACCCGCAAATCGTTCCCGAAGGCCACGAGGCGTATATGGAAGGTTTTTTAAAATTTCCCTCCGTGCTCGCGCTCTACGATTCCTGTATGTTGCGCTACAACAAAATGGACGACATTGAAAAGGAATTTGAGCAGGCTTTCAAGTATTTCAAGCACTATTTTCCTCAAAGACCGACGCCCGACGTCACTACCTTCATCAGCGAGTACTCCATCGGCACCTTTATATATGGAGAAGCCTCACTGGCAGTCGGCTTGGATTTTTTCCTCGGCACCGACCATCCCTACGCCGTTTACAATCCGGGCAATTCCAACTTTTCGGAATACCTCACCCGTACTTTCACCCGCGAGCATCTGGTGAGCAAAACCGTACAGCCGCTCATAGAGGACATGCTGGGTATGCCTTATGGCAACCGAATGTTAGACATGATGATTTACAATGGCAAAAAACTCTACCTGATGGACCTGCTACTGCCGCACACCCCCGACAGCATCAAGTGGGAAGTGACGTCCAAACAAGCGGAATGGCTCAACGACAATCACCTCGAAATGTGGGCTTTTTTCCTTTCGGAAAACCTGCTGTACTCTACCGAATGGGCCAAAATCCGAAAGTATGTAGAATATTCGCCCAATTCGCCCGGCATGCCCGAAGAAGCCCCCGGCCGCACCGCCAACTGGATCGGGCTTCAAATCGTCAGGGCGTACATGCAGCAATTCCCTCAAACCTCGCCCGAACAACTGCTGGAACTCCGTGACTCGCAGGATTTTCTGACCAAGAGCCGATATAAACCACGGAGGTAGGTCAACTTTATTCACAACAAGTTTGTACTATTGCAGTCTGTTTTGAGGCTCGTACCTTACCATAAATAAGCTTTTTAAAAATGCCAATCATGGATACCATCTTATTTTTCAGCCTCGGCGGAGGTGAAATTTTGCTCATTTTCGGCGCGGTGCTGCTGCTGTTCGGCGGTAAAAAAATTCCCGAACTGATGCGCGGCATCGGCAAAGGCATCCGCGAGTTCAATTCTGCCCGTTCTACCATCGAATCCGAACTCAAGGAAGGCATGCGCGAAGCAGAACGCAAAGAATTGGAAGAAAAATCCAGAAAGCAGGAAGGCCCCGTAGAGCGCTACTGATCGGGGAATATCATTATGGAGATATCGTGTATTCCTTTCTCCCGAGTACCACAACTCTCTAAAACAGATGTGGCTTACTCCGGGAACGATACAGCTTTGAGGCCTTTTTTTCGTTACGAAGTCTCTCTGGAGGCTTTTGCCCAAGTCATCGAAGACAAGAAAAAAGACCCCGATCACCGCGCCGTGCTGGCATCGGCCCTCCGAACGCAATACGCTGATTTGGTGCAGATTCCGGCAGTGACCGCGCAGTTGGAGCGATTGGCTCAGCCTCACACTTTCACTGTTGCAACGGCACACCAACCCTGCCTGTTCACCGGGCCGCTCTACTATATTTACAAGGCTTTTTCTACCATTCACTTAGCCGGAAAGCTCTGCGAGGCTTATCCCGACTATCACTTTGTGCCCGTATTTGTGAGCGGCGCCGAAGACCATGATTTCGACGAGATCAACAAGGCGCGGCTGTTCAACAAAACCATCGAGTGGCAAAACGAGGAAGGCGGCGCGGTGGGCGGCATGTCAACGGCTACGCTGTCGCCCGCGCTGTCGGAATTGCAGGCCATTCTGGGCACATCAGATGCAGCGCAGGAGGCATTTGCACTCATCGAAAAGGCTTACACCTCGCACTCAGGCTACGGCGCTGCTACCATACACCTGCTACACGCGCTGTTGGGGCGCTACGGCTTGGTGGTGGTTGACAGTCACGTTGCCGAGTTGAAGCGGCTCTTTATTCCCATTATGGAAAAAGAACTGCTCGAACAGCCCTCGCAGGCATTGGTGCAGGCTGCCCACGACCGCTTGGAAGCAGCTGGTTTCAGCGGACAGGCATTTCCGAGGGAGATCAATTTGTTTTACCTCCGGACCGGCCTCCGCGAGCGCATCGTGTTGGAAGACAATCTGTACAAAGTGCTGAATACGAGCTTTGTATTCACCCGCGACGAAATACTGGCCGAACTGCGCGCTCACCCCGAACACTTCAGCCCCAACGTCGTCATGCGCCCGCTTTATCAGGAAACGGTGCTGCCCAATTTGGCCTACATCGGCGGCGGCGGCGAGATAGCCTACTGGTTGGAACGCATGGATCAGTTTGCCCATTTCGGGGTCAATTTCCCGATGCTCATACGCCGCAACTCCTTGTGGTGGATAGATGAAGCCGGCGCCAAACGCATGCAAAAACTCGGCCTCAGCCCCGAAGACCTCTTTGAAGATACCGAATCGCTCATCAAGCGATATGTGGCCGCCAACACCGATCAGGAAATCAGTCTGGCCAGGGAAAAAGAACAAATTCAGGGCGCTTTCGCGCAAATACTGAGCAAGGCGACCGCATTAGACCCTACATTAGAAAAAACCGTGCTGGGCGAACAAGCCAAACAACTCAACGCATTGGACGTGCTGGAAGCCAAACTCTTGCGCGCCGAAAAACAACGCCAGGACACTTCCGTGCAACAAATCCGCTCGCTCAAAGACAAGTATTTCCCCGGCAATGGCCTCCAGGAACGACATGACAATTTCTTACCGCTTTACATCCGGCATGGGCAGGGCTTTTTTGAACTGCTGCGCCGGGAATTGGACCCGCTGAAGCCGGGTTTTGTGGTGGTGCAGGAGGGTGCATAAGCGGAGCCTCGTCAGGATATCCAGCCTCCTGCAAGTGAGGAGCTGACTTCCGGTCAGCTCCTCACGCAGCCCGCCATCTCACCTTTTTATCACTACCCACCTCAACACCGCCTGCCGCCTCTGCTCATCGCGGAGTACGATCAGGTACATGCCCGGCGACAAACCCCTCGGCAAATCTATGTTGCGCCCGCGCAGGTATATAGCCGCAGCGGCGCGCCGCCCCAAAGCATCCAATATTTCTACCTGCACAGCGCCCGACAAGGCGGCTTCCGCCCAAAGTTGCGCACCTTCGCTGCCCGACGGATTGGGCGCTACCCGAAACACGCCCGGCAATACCTGCGTCTCCGGCACGACATTGGTAAACGATACCGTCACCGTTTGGGTGAACAGGCAATCGTTGGCATCGGTGATGGAGACTGTGTAATTGCCCGGCAACAAGCCGCCGATGCCGTTGGCAGAAGCGCCGTTGCTCCAGCGAATGTCGTAAGGAACTGTGCCGCCTGTTATTTGCTGTACCAAGGCCACGCCGTCCGTTGCCGTTGCGTTGGAGGCGGGTGTTACCACGATGTCTGCCTCAATGGGCGCGGGGGCTTCCAATACCAGATTCAGCGTGTCGGTGCAGCCGCTGCTGTGTTCTGCCACGAAGGTATAATCGCCGGCGGGCAGGTTTTCGGCGGCAGCGCCCTGTTGCCCGGCGGCATTGAACCAGCGGAGGTCAAAGGGCTGCCCGGCTTCCGTGCTGATGGACACCGCCCCCTCGGCACTGTCGTGGCAGGCGGGCGAACGGAGTATTTCCGATGCGCCGATGCGGAAGGCCGGCACTTCATAAGCGCCTATATCGACTGTGCTGCCGAGGATGCGAGGCAGCCCAGCGAGATCGGTATCGGAGGTTGGCAGCAAGAGGTTGTTGCCTGCGTCGAGGAGCGGCGAACAGGGCAGCGGGCGAAAATCGCCGCCGGCGCTGTCGGCAAACATCGGATCGAGGCCGTAGAGCATCCCTTCGCCGCAGGCCTGCTCGCTGCCCGGAAGGTCGGGACATTCCGCAGCGCTGACGAGGCAGTTGTCCAAGCGGTACATATTGAGGTTGTAGTACGGACTGTTGTTGGATAGGATGCGCCGAAACAGCAGGCCCGGCTCCCACAATACCGTATTGGACAGGCTGATGCGGGCATAGTTTTGCTCATTGTAAACTTCCTGCCAGGGTTTGGCTATCACCGCAGTGCCGTTGCTGTAAAAGGTGCTGTTGCGGATGTGCATGTCGGCAATGCCGCTCTGCCCGTTTGTCAGACCTATAGCGCCCCGATTGCCGGAAAACAGGCAGTTTTCTATTTTCGTATAGCTCTGAGCTCCCGCTCCATCCAATTGTCCCCAGATGTACAAAGCGCCACCCCAAGAGGTGTTGGATCTGTTTTTTAAAAATTGGCTATTTGTTATATTAATGAAGGAAACGCTTGTTTTTACAGTATAAATATTAAAAGCGCCACCGGCAAAGTTCGAACGATTCATTTCAAACATAGATTTATCACATTGGAGAAATGTACTATCTCCGTTTGCAAAAATATATAAGGCTCCACCTCCTGCAAACTGGTTAGCGTTGCCCTCAAATTCAGAATTTTCAATCCTCAAAGTAAACTTTTGATAAATAGGCATACTAAAAAAAGCGAGACCTCCCGCGCCATTGCCATAATTCGATATAAAGCGGCATGATTTCACATCAACCTGCCCTTCGTGCAACAAATCGGTAAACTGAAATCCGCCGCCGCCATCCTCACAGGAATCTCTTTCAAAAGTGCATCTCTCTATCAGAAAATTCGCGGTAGCGTTGTGTGCCGCCATTCCTCCCCCGCCCCAAAAGGCATTGCAGTCCTCAAAAATGCAATCGGCCACCACCTGTATTTCCGCAGCCGGGGCGGTTCCCTGCCAGAGCAGTCCTCCGCCATGAACCCGCGCCTTGTTGCGTTCAAAGCGGCAATGCCGTACATCTGCCCGCGCCGAATGTTCTATGCCTGTAAAATAAGCCAATCCGCCGCCGTAGCGCGCATAGTTGTCCACAAAGCGACAATGGCGCAGGCGGGGGGCGCTGTGGTAGTGGCTCTGTGTGCCCGGCAGTATCACCATGCCGCCGCCGTAGGCCCAATGCGATATTTCTAAGGTGCTGTCCGCATTGCCGTGTGCTATGGTGAAGCCCTCTAAAAGGCTGGTACTGTCGGCGGCGTGTGCATACACCACATGAAAGGAGTTGTCGCTGCGTTCTCCGGTCACGCCTATATCGCCGCTCAGGATGGTTTCATTTTCCTGCGGGAGGCGCTGCGCGTAGTCGGTTTCCGTGCCGGCAAAGCCGCCGATGATGCTCAGTCCGTTTTTCAGTTCAAAATATGCCGTTTTGTCGTTGCCCGTTGTAGGGTAATAGGTTCCCCGCGCCACCCAGATGCTGTCTCCGGGATCAGCAACGGCGATGGCGTCTTCCAAGCGCTGGAAAGCATTGGCCCAGTTGCTGCCGTCATTGCGCCCGCCCTGCACGTCGTGCTTCACATGCAGGCGGGTGTAGTTGTAGGCACAGGGGCCTTGGGGAGCGGCGTATTTTACGGACTCGCCATATCTGGCACACATAAGCTCGAAACTTATTTCTGAAGAATATGAATCCGTATCTAAAAGGCTCACAAAAGGCTCCTGTAAAGCTCCTATCCCCTCAATCCATGTGGTGGCGAGGTAATTATTTATCCCATCGTTGTATATACCGGCTAAATCAATGACTTTTCGCACAACGCCGCCCAAGTCCAACCATCCTACATTATACACGACCAGCGGAACCTGTATAGCGTATAAATCGGTGGTATCAAAAGGGTAATGCCACCGGTAGTGAAACGTATCGCCTTGAACAAGGGAAAAATCGTACAGAAGCCATTCCGGACGGGAACAATTTGCTGACCTTCGAAAATATGTTTTTTCTCCTACTGTACGGATATATCCCACCGATGTAGTATCCGGCCATTGTTGAGCGATGCCGGGGTTATTGGTTACAAGTTTGTTCCATAGCTGACCGCAAATCATCGTTTCTTCCGACATGGTGATAACGGAAGGCGTCTGAGCTTGTCCAAAGATGAAATAAGCATACGTCCACTCCGGCCTGTCGGCAAAAGAGGGGAATGACTGGCCGTAAGACCATACAGGGAGCAAACTCAAAAAGGAGCAAAGGATTAGAAATCTGTTCATGAGTTGAGAGATTATGATGATGAAATAATACAGCCAATGTCATACAGATACAGGATGGAACAGCACAAGGGAAGGAGCTTCAAGGGTGAGGGCAAAAATAGTTTTAAATAGTCGCACGAGCAAAAGACGGTGTATTAAATTTTTCATTTTTTGCCATTAAAAATAATTCTCTCCACTGCCCGTTTAACTTTCAGCCACAACGACAGTCTGACTATTTACTTACCATTTTCACTTTGCACCTATGATCAATTGCAACACCGGTTCTATTGCGCCGTACATACCCGATGCGCAGCGCCCCTGGAACAAACGCCGCGTACAGCACTTATACCGCCGCATGGGTTTCGGCGCCGACAATGCCACTATTACTGCCGGACTGGCACAGTCGCCCGGTGCATTGGTGGACTCCATCATCAACAACGCGCTGGCCCTGCCGCTTGCCCCGCAGCCTGTCTGGGCCTTCTGGACGGTGGCCAATTACCAAAATCAGGAGCAGGCTGTCGCCCAAATCTTCGACTGGCGCCGCCTCTGGGTGCGCGATATGCTGGCCAATGGGTTTCGGGGCAAGCTCACGCTGTTTTGGCACAATCACTTCGTCACGCGCCTCGAATCTTATGGCTGCCCTTCCTATTTTTATCAGTATCACAAGGTGTTGCAGCAGTACGCGCTGGGCGATTTCCGGGAATTTGTGCGCGCTGTCGGACTGACGCCGGCCATGCTGGTATTCCTCAACGGGGTGCAAAATACCCGCTTCCAACCCAACGAAAACTACGCCCGCGAACTGTACGAACTCTTCACCCTCGGCGCCGATAACGGCTATACCCAACAGGACATCGTGCAGACGGCACGCGCCCTCACCGGCTACAATGGCTTGGGCGAGTATTGCGGCCCTGTAAGCTATGTGCCTGCCTTTTTTGACCCGCTGCCCAAAACCATTTTCGGGCAAACCGGCAACTGGGGCTACAACGATGTGGTGAACAACCTCTTCCAGCAGCGCGCCTCGCAAATTGCGCACTACATTTGCCGCAAGATTTACCGCTATTTCGTCAGTCCCAATGCAGACGAAACCATTGTAGCGCAAATGGCTTCCACCTTTTTGGCCAATAACTTCCAGTTGGCTCCGATGTTGAGGCAGTTGTTCAAAAGCGAGCACTTTTTTGATGAAAACATCATGGGCGCCGAGGTGAAAGGCCCGCTGGAAATGCTCCTCACCTTTGTAAAAGAAACTTCCTACCCCAATCCTACCGACAGCGACATTGACGGCATTCTTTATCTAGCCGCCGAGTTGGGCCAAGACCTCGCCAACCCCACCGACGTGGCCGGCTGGCCCGGCAATCGCTCCTGGATCAACAGCAATACGCTTACCGGGCGCTGGCAGGCCGCGCGTTTTGTCATTTATTCGCTGTACGTCAACTACCCGCAGGTATTAGTCAATTTTGCCAAAGCAGTCAGCAACAACTCCAACAACGCCGCATTGGTCAGCCGCCTGATTGTGGATCATTTTGTACCCAAAGACCTTCAGTTTGAAACCGACTACGAACGATCTCTGGAGGTTTTTAAGGCCGAAATTCCGGACAATTATTTTCAGGACGGCCAATGGAATCTGGAGTGGCCTACTGCCGCCGCGCAAGTGGGCCTGCTCATGGACCACATCATCCGGAAGCCCGATTTTCAGTTGTTCTGATTCACCACCCAAATCTAAAACATCATGTCCGATCAGCATACCCATCCACTTCCTCTCGGCAGCTCGCCCGATCACGGCGCAGCCCACGAAAACGATCACCGCCAATGGAGCCGCCGCAGTTTTTTGCGCAGCATCGGTATCACCGGAGGCGTTTCGCTCATGGCCGGCAGCATGCCCCTTGTAGCGCTCAAAGGCACTTTTTTGGAAATGGCTTTGGCCAACTCCAACACAGACCGCATTTTGGTACTCATACGGCTCAAAGGCGGCAACGACGGCCTCAACACCATCATTCCTGTGTATGATTACGGCACTTATCAGGCGCTGAGGCCGCAGTTGAGAGTGCCGTCCAACCAACTGATAGCGCTGAATGCTTCCTTCGGAATGCCGCAACAAATGGCTGATTTGCAACCACTTTGGCAGGATGGCGCCATGAAAGTAGTGCATGGCGTGGGCTATCCCGACCAAAACCTGTCGCATTTCCGGTCCTCCGATATATGGGCCAGTGCCAGCCCGGCCAATGTGATAGATGATTCCGGCTGGCTGGGGCGACTGCTCGTAGAACAATACCCCGATTACCTGACCAATCCGCCGTTGATTCCGCCGGCTGTACAAATAGGCGGCGTGGGCAACATTTCTTTCATGGACGGCGAAAACGTCAACCTTTCTGTGTCTGTCACCAATCCGAATGAGCTGGCAGAAATTGCACAATTGGGCCAATTGTACGACATCCAAAACCTGCCCGACTGCTTTTACGGCGAGCAATTGGGCTATATGAGAACCGTTGCCAACAGCACCTTCATCTACGCGCAACGCATCAAGGACGCTTATGATAACTCCACCACCGACGCCGTTTATCAAACCGGCTCGTTGTGGCAACAATTGGCGCTTGTGGCCCGGCTCATCAAGGGCGGATTGGGTACCAAGCTGTACATGGTAACGCTGGATGGGTTTGACACGCATGCCGCTCAAAATCAGGCGCATCCGCTGCTGCTGGCGCAATTGGCCGGCGCGGTGCGGGCATTTTATCAGGACTTGACGGCAGCCGGTCGCGCCGGCGATGTGCTGTGCATGACGCAATCGGAGTTTGGCCGCCGCCCGGAACAAAATGCCTCTCAGGGCACCGATCACGGGGCAGCCGCGCCGCTGTTCCTCTTTGGCGAAGGGTTGAACGGTAATGGGTTTGTGGGTACGGCGCCCAGTTTGCAAAATTTAGACAACGACGGCAACCTCGTTTTCAGCACAGATTTCCGGCGCATTTACGCCACCGTACTCGAAAATTGGCTCTGCATCGAACCTACTTTGGTGGACGGTATCTTGGGGCAGCATTTTGCGCGCCTGCCGCTGGGCCTGAATTGTGCCGCCACAGGCATTGCAGGAGAAGCGGCGCCTGGCATTCCTCACGAAGTGCGCTATATTTCGGGCCGCGAGGTGGTGATTTCTTACCAACTGCACAGTGCCGCGATGGTGCGGGTGGAGGTGTTCAATATTCTGGGGCAACCGGTGGCCTTGCTGAGCAATGGCTATCAAATGTCGGGCAGGCATGAGGTGACGTTCTCGCAGGCGGGGCGCTACTTGCCGGCGGGGCAATATGTGTATCGCATTTCGGCGGGCGAAAGCGCGGTGAGCCGTTCGGTGCGTATGATGGGGATGTAGGCAGTATGCGGTGTGCGGTATGCGGTGCTAAGTGCGACAGCCCACGCCGCCTACCGCCCACTGCCCACCGGGTTCCGGGTTCAAGGTTCCGGGTTGCTCCCCCCTCACACACTCACCCCTCACACACTCACCCCTGAAGCACTGAACCTCTGCTCAAACCCGGCCACGCCCTGCAGTCCGCCCGTATGAACTGCCACGATGGTGCTGCCTCTTGGAAATGCGCCGTTCCTTATGAGATCAAATACTCCGTACATCATTTTGCCGGTATAAATCGGGTCCAATGTGATGCCATATTGATCCCGGAATTCTTGCATAAAATCCAATAATTCCGGCTTCCATTTGGCATAGCCTCCAAAGTGATAAGCAGTTTCCACCTGCCAGTTGTCGGCGGGCATTGCGCCTGCTTCGAGCAAAAGCGCAGCCACTTCCTTTCGATGAAAATCGCCCTTCAGCACACTGAATCCCAATGCTTTACACGATTCTTTCAATCCCGAAACAATGCCTGCCAGCGTGCCTCCCGTACCACAAGCCACTGCGATAAAATCAGCTTCGGCTTGCGCCTGAATTTCTTCGGCTAATTCCCGGCACCCCCTCAAGGCCGCCATGTTGGTGCCGCCTTCCGGCAATACAAAAACACCAGTGGCATCAATGCCGATGGAGGGCAAAAAGTCCGGTTCCGATTTGTACCGATAAGCCTCCCTATTGACATAAACGAGCCTCATGCCGCATTGCTTCACAAATGCCAAAGTAGGATTGAACGGAAGCGTTTCCTCTCCACGAACTATGCCCGTAGCTTCAAAACCCAGTACCTTTGCGGCCTCTGCCGCTGCCGCCAAATGGTTGGAATACGCCCCGCCAAAAGTGAGCAGGTGAGTTTGATGCGTTGTCTTTGCCTCCAGCAGATTGTATTTCAGCTTGCGCCATTTGTTGCCGCACAGTGCGCTGTTTTTCGACCAGGCCAGCAGGTCGTCCCGCTTGACAAGCAGGCGCAATCCTTTGGCATCCAGTTCGGTATGCCGAATTTCCTGTAAAGGACTCGGCGGGCGTTCGGGCAATGCGGCAGGCTTCATGTCGTCGGGTGCTTTTTTTCTAACCATTGGTTAAAATCAATATAATTGAAGATGCGCTGCTCGGCAGTAATTGCCGCTAAGGGCAGCAGATCGTTTTTCCACAGTGTGAAGATACGCTGCCGGCCCTTGCTTCCGGTTGCCTGAAGCAATTTTTTCAGGTATTTGAAACACAGATTTTCCGCCTGATAACGCCTGCCGCTGAGGACGCCCTGCCGCCGGGCCGATTCGATGAGATAAGGCAGGAGTTCGTCGTGTTCCAATTCAAAATGCACCAAAAGTTTGAGGATGCCCGCAAAGCGAAACAACTCCTCCATCAGTTGGCGACCGGGATGCTGCAACAGAGCATTGAGCCAGTGTAAAGCAGAGCCAAACCGCTCATTTTCAAAGTATAAGCGGGCAATGAGAAACTGAATACTGAGCAACAAATGAGGTGAAATACCAGCGCTGAGGCGTTGCATATCTGCTTCAATGGCGGGCAGTGCTTCCAATGCTTCTGCATATTGCCGCCGGGCCAGCAGGGAATTGAGGCGGAGCAACGCGCTTTGTTCAAATATTTTTTCTTCCAATTTGGGAACACGCCTGAATTCGGGGCGCTCCAGCAGTGATTTTAATTTTTGGATGCCGCCTTCTAATTCTTCATACAACCGAAGTTGAAATTGATCAATGAGGAGGTTGTTCAGCGCTGCCAGATACCGCCGGGGATAAAGTTGTAGCAATTCCGGGTGTTCGTCTAACAAGGCGAGGTGCGCGAGGTTGAGCCGGTACGCCTCTTGAGGTTCGCTGCGCATAAAATGCCAGGTAGCGCGCGCTTTGAACCCATCCAATTGGGCGCGCAAAGTGGGCGGATGCGCCTCTTCCGACAACAGCGGCCACAGCTCGTTTTGGTGCAAATATTCCTGTAAAGAATTGTCCTGTGCCGATACTTTGCGCACATGCCACAGCCCCACGATGGCTGAGAGCGCCGCGTAATCTGTCTCAACCGAGAGTTTTTTCAGGGCGGCATCGGCATCATTTTTCCAGGCCATCACTGCCTGTGCATCGGCAGCCCGCAAGCGATCCTGAACAGCCCGCTGCGCTGTCAGCCATTCGGGCATCAGGCTGAGCAATTCGTATTTATCTATCTGACGACGAGCTTGTTGCAGTAGTTTTTCGCTTTGTTTCGGGAGGTCTTTTTGCAATAAAACACTGGCCAGATGCACCTGCTTTTTGATGGCCTCCTCTACCGATTGCACGGCATGAAACTGATGCAGGCACTCCAGAATCTGGTCGTAGAGATAGCGCTTGGTGACGGCAAAGTGGCGGAGCAAAGGGTCGGCCTCCAAGCTGGATTTGAGGGCTGCCTCGTCATATTCTTCCTGAACGGCGATGAGATCAAACAGGCGCAGGTAGTTGCTCTGTCCGTCGGCGGGGTGCCGGGCTGCGAACAACCGAAAGTACCGTTTCTCGGCGGCATTTAAAGATTGAATCAAATTATGCAAATCGGAGGCAGGCGTTTTCAAAATCAGAGTTTTTATTTTAAGCAGCAAAGATAGGGGGAATTTTGGAGTTTCGGGTTCAAGGTTTCGGGTTGGGACGGCTGCTGGCTTCAAGCTGCTGGCTTCAACCGCGCCACGGCGCGGCTCAAGCTGCCTAATGGTTCCGGGTTTCGGGTTCAAGGTTTCGGGTTGCTCACACACTCACCTCTCACACACTCACCTCTCACACACTCACCCCTGAACCCACCTCATTATCTAAAACCTCATTTATCCCTTCAATTTCATTTGTTTATCACCCCATTTCATCCTCATTTTTGCATCGAAAACGGAAATAAGGGGCGATAAAAAATAAAGT
>DDUV01000008.1:79928-96580 GCA_002344975.1 Saprospiraceae bacterium UBA2329
CATTTTAAGTGTCTTATCTAATCCTTTGGCCTAAAGAAAATGAACATTTATTTTGCCCCACTACTAATGTACTTTCACACATTGAAAAACACTTCGTTATGAATCGAATGATGTCTTTTTTACTGCTCTTGGCCGCCACACTGACGAATATCTCGCTTTTGGCGCAAGCCGGAACCTGGCACACTTACCCCATTCCTTCCAAAGTCAACGACTGGATGGAGTGGGAAGGCCAACTTTGGGCCGCCACCGATGCGGGTATTTTTATTATAAACCCCTCAACCGGACAAGTAGCAGAGCATCTGACCAAAGCCAATGCCGGGCTGCCTTCCAACTCAGTAGAGGCGCTGACGATTGATCCACAAACACTTCAGCCATTTATAGGCACTTATGACGTTGCGCTGGCCTTTCGCTCGCCTGATGGTCAGTGGCAATCCATTGACTATCCGGCGTTTATTCGCAATCAGGCGGGCGGAAATATGCTGCTCACCTATTGCATGGAATTTGACAACGAAGGCAGGCTCTGGGCGGGTACCAGCGTAGGATTGGCCCGCTATACCGATGGTGAGTGGACGCTGTTCAACCAGTCAGCCGGCCTTTCTTTTTTGGGTGCAGTCTGGAGCATGGCCAAAACCGAAGACGGCGCTATTCTGGCGGCCTCGAACGTGATGTACAAGGTGCCGCAGGGCGAAGAGACGCCTCAATTATTTTCCCCCTCGCCCTCTGGCAATAACGGCTTTTTCCTTTTTGCTTACGGCGATGCCAAAGCCTTTACAGCCTCCAATGGCGATCAATGGTTTTTTACCGACATCGGGCGCGCAGGCCGTTTTCATAATGGCGCATGGGAATTGTACGATCCGGCTCAATCAGTAGGCGTTGGACATAGAAAACCACAGATTATCAATGAACTACCAGATGGAAGCCTTTCCATCTATTACTCCGACAACCTCCGGTTTTTGCGCTTCCACAACGGCGAATGGACGCTGGAGAGTACCTACACCGGCGCGCTCCCCATCATCGGCGCGTATAGGAGCGAGGACTTTGACATCATTCTGAATTCCAAAGAAATACTCATACCGGGTGCTCAGGATACCGCTATGGCGGCATTGTTGAATTATCCCTTTGAGTCGCTGCCAGAACGCTTTCAAACCGACCATCAGAAACAACTTTGGACGGTCACTGAAGACCGCAGGCTGCTCAATTTGGATTCCGGCGCAGCGATTCCATGTATTTTCAACGGGCAGTCTTTTGCGGTCGGCAACTTCTCTTTTGCTCCGGATGGCAGCATCTGGGCGACTTCCGGCTTCCACCTATATCACTACCAACTGGGGCAATGGACGCGTTACGACCACACCAACTCGCTCCTGCCCGCTCAAAAGCTGCTTACGCGCATTACCGTTGACGATCTGGGGCGCGTCTGGGTCTATGTTTATCAGGACGCGATCTACCGTTTTGACGGCTCGAACTGGATGCGATACCCTCATCCTTTGTTCAGTAATTACTATGTGTATGCCATGACCGGCGGCGCCAATGGCGATCTCTGGTTCTCTTCTTACCTCAACGGGCAGTCGCTCACGGTAGGCCGCTTCAACGGCGCCGATATGCAGACTTTCACGCAGGGTGTGGCCGGCTTCGACATGGACTATGCGCTTGCTTTGGCTTATGACGCTGATTATCAACGCTTATGGGTGACCGGCAATGTAGAGCATGCTCAATATTTCGACGGCAGTATCTGGCATACCGAGTCGTTTCCGTTGCCTGCTGCCGGGCATCAGTGGATAATGCGCGTGCATGCCCGCGACGGGTTTGCCGCCATGTCTTCTTCCGAAAGGGTTTTGCTGTACGCCGAGGGCCAATGGCAAGAGTTCAATCCCACCAACTCGCCGCTGTCCGGCGGAGCGATGCACGGACTTGGTTTAGATGCTCACAACCGGTTGTGGATCAGCCATTGGCAGCCCTGGGCATTGGATATTTACGAAACCGGGTTGATTTCTTCAGCGGTGAAGCCGGAATCGTCTAATGGAGCCATCGAAATGCGCGTTTTTCCCAATCCGACTGCCGAGCGGGCGGGTTTGGAGATTTCATGCCGGGAAGCCTCCACTTCTGCTGCCCTGCGCATCACCGATGTGGATGGTCGTCTTGTTTCAACAACATCCCACAGCCTGCAATCGGGACACAACTATCTGGAAGTAAACGTTTCACGCCTGTCGCCGGGCATCTATTTCATGTTGCTGGATACCGATAGTGAGCGTTTTTACGGGCGAATGGTAAAGCATTAAAATGGAAATCCCCCGCTGCTTGGTGAAAGAGTGGCGGGGGATTGATTTTTCGTCTGGCTAAAGCCAATGCTTTTCTCCGATTAAAGCAACTCTGATTAAAACTCACAATCTCAACCTCCGCCCCAGCCAATTACTCGACAACATCCCGAACACCACAATGGTGATGCTGCTCGTGGGCATCAGAATGGCCGCCACCACCGGCGACAACAGCCCCTGCACCGCATAGCTCAAACCAATGACATTGTAAACGAAAGCCAATCCGTAGGCGTAATACACCAATTTCGTGCTGCGACGCACCAACTGCACAAAGTCGGGCAGCCGCCTGAATTGCGCCGAGTGCAGGATCGCATCGCAGGCCGGCGTAAAGTTGTTGGTATCCTCGGCCAGTACAATACCGGCATTGCTTTGCTGGAGTGCTCCCGCGTCGTTGAGGCCGTCGCCGAGCATCATCACTTTGCGGCCTTCGTTTTGCAATCCTTTGACAAACTGCAATTTATCCTGCGGACTTTGAAAAAAGCGCAGCCGGTCTTCCGAACCGAACAAAGGCAACACCGATTCTTTTTCGCGGTCGTTGTCGCCGGAAAGCAGGTAAATGGGCGCCTGTTGGGAGAAGAACTGCAATGCCTCCTGCGTGCCGGGCCGGAAGCGCTGGTCTATGCGGAAATAGCCGCGCAGGCTGTCGTTGATTTGTAAAAATACGCCGGCATCATCGCTGTGCAATACTTCTTGTATGTCGCGCCCGATGAAGTCTTTGGAGCCGAGCCGCAGGGTGCGTTGCCCGAACACGGCTTCTACGCCTTGCCCGGTAGCCTCGTGCCAGTTCAGAGGTTCGGCGCGGTGGTCGGCCAGGTGCTTGTCTTGTTCGTTGAGCCATTCCAATACGCGACGGCTCACCGGATGCGAGGAGGGCGCTGTGAGGCTGTACAACATTTGTTTTTCGGCAAAACTCAGCGGTTCGCCCACGAACCAGATTTCGCTGTTCTGGCGCTGCGTGATGGTGCCGGTTTTATCGAATACCACCGCATCGGCTTCCTCAATGGACTCAATGACGGAGGTGTTTTTGAGGTAAAATTTGTTGCGGGCCAGAATGCGGAGTACATTTCCGAAAATGAAAGGTACCGCCAATGCCACCGCACAGGGACAAGCCACAATCAACACCGCTGTGAAGGCATTGAAAGCAATGTTGCCGTCTTTGGGCAGCCAGTAAATCAGTGTTCCCAAGCCGATGAGCAGGATGGCCGTGGTGAAATACTTGCCGATTCGGTTGGCAATGCGGCTGGTATTCGATTCGATTTTTTTGGTAAATACCTCGTCGTTCCACAGTTGGGTGAGGTAGCTTTGGGAGACCTTGCGCGTGAGGCTGATTTCGATGGCGCCGCCCATTTGACGCCCGCCGGCGTAGATTTTTTCGCCGCTTTGGCGTAGCACCGGCTCCGATTCGCCGGTCACGAAACTGTAATCAATACTGCCTTCGCCATTCAGCAGCACAGCATCGGCGGGGATCAGCTCTTTGTGGCGAATGACGATGATGTCGCCGGGTTGGAGCTTGTCCAAAGAAATGGTTACTTCCTCGCCGTTTTCCTTTTTGGTGGCGGCAATGGGGAAATAGGATTTGTAATCTCTCTCGAAAGAGATGTTGTGATAGGTTTTTTGCTGGAACCACTTGCCCAACAGCAGGAAGAACACGAGGCCTGCCAGACTGTCCAAGAATCCGGCGCCGGTATGCGTCACGATTTCATAAACGCTGCGCAAAAACAGCACCGCGATGCCCAATGCCAGCGGCACGTCAATGGTGAGTTGGCGTTGTTTCAGCCCCGTCCATGCCGAGGTGAAATAATCTCTGCCGCTGTACAGCACTACGGGAATGCTGAGCAGGATATTGAGATATCCAAAAAGCAGGTAAAAAAAGCCATCGGTCTCTTTCTCCAATCCCAGGTATTCCGGGAAACTGAGCAGCATGATGTTGCCGAAAGCGAAACCAGCTACGCCGAGTTTGTAATAAAACGAGCGATTGACCAAGGGTTTTTCCTCATTGTCCAAATCGCTGAGCGTGATGGCTGGTTCGTAGCCGATGTCGGAGAGCAGTTCCACCACTTTGCGCAGGGTGGTTTTCGACTCCGAATAGGAGATATAGACTTCCTTTTTTGGGAAATTGACCGATGAATTGCGCACGCCCTCGTTGAGCCGGTAGAGGTTTTCGAGCAGCCAGATGCAGGAAGCGCAGTGCATTTGCGGCAGGTAAAACGTGACGCGGGTGAGTTCGCCGTCGGTGTAATTGATGAGGCGCTCCTTCACTTCGGGGTCATCGAGGAAGGCAAATTCCGCGCGGGTTTTGCCCCGCAGGCTCACGCCGGCCTTCTCATCGAGGTCGTAATACTGACACATTCCATTGGTATTCAGTATTTCATACACCATTTTGCAACCCTCGCAGCAAAAGGCCTTCTCCTCAATGTGGATATGATCGTCGGGACATTCCTCGCCACAGTGGTAGCAGGAAAGATCGGGTGCGGTGGTCGGTTCCGTCACTTGGGCGAATTCTACTTCAGGCATGTTCATCGTTTTGGCCACCCAAAGGTAGCCCGGCGCTGAAATGGCCTCCGATGATAAATGTCACTGCCTCTTTTGATTGTGGTCAACTCAACCGAATCTCGTCGTTGTGCTCGTCATAAAACTTGTACTGCGTCATAGCCAACTGATTGGATGGTTTGATCTTAATCCAACGGAAATACTGTCTGAACCAGCGAATTTGCTGATTGAAGAAGCCCCGCTTCAGGTATGCCTCTATATACGGATGCACGGAAAGCGTGAGTTTGGCCTTGGATTGCGATTGCAACACAAAGTCCAGATCGCGTTGAATATCTTCCATCAGCAACACCGAAGCATTGATTTTGCCGCTGCCGTTGCAGGTGGGACACACCTCGGCGGTGTTGATTTTGACCTCCGGGCGTACGCGCTGCCGGGTGATCTGCATCAGCCCGAACTTGCTCAGCGGCAGCACGGTATGTTGAGCGCGGTCTTTTTTCATAAACTCGCGCATCTTCAGGTGCAGGTCTTTTTTGTGGTCGGGGTTTTTCATATCAATGAAATCAATGATGATGATTCCCCCGATGTCGCGCAGACGGAGTTGGCGGGCGATTTCCTCGGCAGCTTCTAAGTTGACGTTCAGAATGGCATCGTCGGCGGCAGCATTGCTCATTTTGTGCCCGCTGTTGACGTCCACCACATGCAGCGCTTCGGTGGATTCGATGACTAAGTACGCACCGCTGCTGAGAGTGGCCGTTTTTCCAAACGAAGCTTTGATCTGGCGGTCCACGCTGAAGGTCTCAAAAATCGGGCGACTGCCTTTGTGCAAAGACAGTATCTTGATCTGATCGGGCGCTATGGTAGCTAAGTAGTTCTTGATATTCTGAAACAACTCCTTGTCGTTCACGACGATGCGGTTGAAGGAGTCTGTCAGCAGGTCGCGCAGGATACTGGAGGTTTTGTCCAATTCGCTGAGCAATTTGGCGGGCGGCGTAGCCTTGTACATCTGTTGGTAGATGTCTTCCCATTTGCTCATCATGAAGGCCAGCTCTTCGTGCAATTCTGCCGTTTTTTTACCCTCGGCAGCGGTGCGTACAATGACGCCGAAGTTTTTGGGCCGGATGCTTTCCACCAAATTTTGCAGGCGTTTGCGCTCCTCGGCATTTCCTATTTTTTTAGAAACTGCCACCACTTCATTGAACGGGGTGAGCACGAGATAGCGACCGGGAATGGTAACCTCGCAACTCAGACGCGGACCTTTGGTAGAGATGGGTTCTTTGAGAATTTGCACCAGAATATTCTGGCGCTTTTCCAACACCTGATCCACTTTGCCGGTCTTGACGATCTCCGGCTCCAATTTGAAGTTATCGAGCTTGTGGGTGGAAATGTTTCCCGCAGTGACGCCGGCGGAATACTTGAGGAGCGAGCGCAGTTTGGGGCCTAAGTCTGTATAATGCAAAAACGCATCTTTTTTGTGTCCGATGTCCACAAAAGCAGCATTGAGGCCCGGCATGAGCCGTTGCACTTTGCCGAGGAATACATCCCCGACACTAAAGTTGCTGTTTGTTTTTTGGTAGTGCAGCTCTACCAATCTGCCGTTCTCCATCAAGGCAATTTCAACCTCGGTAGGAGTGGCGTTAATGATCATTTCTTTTTCCACGGGGCAATACATTTACGGGCGCCGCAAAGCGGTGCGAATTGGCATGATGCAGTCATGCAATATATCCGTATTGCCGGTGTGTGAATGTGTTTCTGAAAATTCGTACCCCCAAACTTACAAGGTTGCAAGTCCGACGATTTGCCTTGAGTACATTACAAATTGAAACATGTACCTCAAGGGGCCGTATTCAGAATTAGGAACACAATCTGAACGTCTTGCTATTACATAGAATGTAAGCAGGCATTCAGATCGTGTTCATTTGCTTTAGGCGTTGCAGTTCTCTCCTTAGAAAACAGCCGTACAGCAAAACAGACTTCCGGGAAGAAGGATTCATCATGGGGAGATCACCGCTTTCGGATGTGAATAGATGTATCCGATTGCAGGGAAAACGGTCTGCATCAATATGCAAATTCCCACCACCTCGATGCCGATGATGAAATCTTACTTCTTCTTCTTGTGACGGTTCTTGCGAAGTCTCTTTTTACGTTTGTGCGTTGCAATCTTGTGCCTCTTACGTTTTTTTCCACAAGGCATAGTGAATCTCTTTTTTTGTTTTACAAAAATGGTTGTTGTCAAAGTCCTTAGCCCCATTGGGATAAGGAAGGAATCATTCGTTGAGTTGGCCGCAGGCTTTTGCAAATTGCTCAGCCTTGGCGGCGTCGCCGGCCCCATTCCAGGCATCTGCCAACAAGCAGGTAGCTGTAAGGTTGCCGGGTTCGATTTCGAGTACGCGTTCCAGACGTTGGACTGCTTTATCGAACTGACCTGTTTGGATAGCTAATCGGCCCAAATTATTGAGCACCGACACGTTTTCCGGGTACTGTCGGTTCAACTCCAGCAGCATGGTGATACCTCGCATGACATCCTCTTTGGGAGGATTTTCGGCGTGTACGACCGCCAGATTGACCCGGTGAGCAACATTTTCCGGATTAACAGAAATGGCGCTCTCAAAAGCAGCGACAGCTCTTTGAGTGCAATAGGTACGCACCTTCTCGTCTTCGCTGCGCTGGAGGCATATCGCATAAGTGGTACCGGCTTTCGACCAAGCATCCTCTGTTTGCAGCCTTTGTGCCACCAATTGTGCATAATGTCCCGATATGGCAGGCTCGCCGGCATTGAACCAAGCCCCCGCCAAACGCATCAGCGTAGAAGTGTACGCAGAGGAATCGTCTTGAACCAATTCCAACTCGTGCTCTATGCTGCCGATTTCGTTTTTGCTATTGGCTTGCAACCGGCCCTGCGCTTCTTTCATCAGCACGTTTACATCAGTGCTTTCGGCACTGAAAACCCTTGTCTTTTCAAGGGATTGTTGGTCTTTCGACTGGGTTTCACATCCAAAATACAGCGCAAAGAACAGTATTGTGGCCGAAACCAACGCCGTAATTTGAGTCTTAGTCATGTGGATGTGTTATGACCTCAGCGAAATATTAATCTTCTTCTTCTTCCGGCATTTCGGTGACGTTGTTCTTCACCTGATCTACAAACACTTTGGCCGGTTTGAAGGAAGGAATAAAGTGTTCTGGAATTTCAATGGCTTCGTTGCGCTTGATGTGACGACCGATTTTCTTGGCACGTCTCTTAATAACGAAGCTACCGAAACCGCGAATGTAAACGTTTTCGCCTCCTGCAAGGGAGCCTTTTACTTCTTTGAAGAAAGTTTCCAGTGCGACCAGCACATCAACTTTGGCTACTCCTGTCTTTTCGGAGATGGCATTTACCAGATCGGCCTTTCTCATCGTTATAAATTGGTTTATAATAAGTTATGAAAAGAAAACCACCGCTTTTTCAAGCGAGACGCAAATGTCGGAATATTTCCCGGATTCCGGCAAGAAAAAATGAGGTTAATTTTCAGCACTTTGTGTTTAATTTTCCTCAAAGAACCGCAAAACCTATGAATTGCAAAGATGTTGAATGATAAAAATCAAGTTTTTATTGGTTATTTCAAATATGCGACTTACTTTTGAAACAAATTTTGTTGAACTTATGAAAAAACAAGCTACGCACCGCATGTATAATGTGCCCGATGCCGAGCTGTATGTACAATGTATGGAGCGCATCCGATACGCTTACCGAGACATAGACCGCTTTGTGCCGTACTCTTATGACCTCGAACGGCTTCGGGCTTTTGGGGCGCTGTGCGAACGTTTCAACGCCATGCCCGACGATGACGAAATGGTGGGCGACCAGATGCTGATGACCGAAAAGAAGGACGATGCCGCCGAGCGACTCAAAACAGCCATCCGTAGCCTCATGACACGGGTGGAAATCAAATTCAACAACAGAAGCGGGCGCTATCGGAAGTTCGGCACGGCTAAAATGGGCGATATGTCCGATGCTCAATTGTTGTTCTGTGGAAGAAGAGTAGCTCGGGTAGCCCGGCAACAAATGGACTTTTTGGCAGATACCGGCATGAATGAAACCATCATTCAACGCGTGACGGATGCGTGCCGGGACTTTGAAACAGCTCTGAACATCCAGCAAGACCGTATTGCCGACCGGGACATCGCCGTTGAAAACCGCACCGAACAAGGCAATAAAATGTATCAGGAATTGGTAGTGCTTTGCAATATCGGCAAAGACATCTGGGCTGATACCGACCCAGTCAAATACGAGAACTACTGTATCTACGAGAGCAACAATCACCAAAAGATTGCCCGTAAGGAGAGGGAAAAATCCGCCGTGGCGTCTAAGGAATGATGCCAATCAAGGCTTCCATTCATTGTTTGCCCTGTTTACATCGGCCATTCTGCCGGTAGGGTCTATCACCACCTTGGCTATGTCCTTGTGCCTCACAGGTACAGACCATTGATAATAAGGCTCAACCCAGGGCCAAGCTTCTGTTTTTTCAAAACCATCCCACCCTGAATCTGAGGGTTTTCCGCCCCGCATCATACACAGAGGGATGTGATAGCGCATCGTTTGGCCGTCGTTGAGCGTGATTTCCACGTCCACAGGCATAGGCATGGCGCCCTTCCGGTGCAGGCGAATGATGGAGGACTTGCTGCGGTCGGCTTCTACGGCGGCTACTATATAATCTATGGTGTGCGTAGAATACACCCAATAGTCGAGATACCAATCCAATTCGAGGCCGGAAGCGCGTTCCATGACCCGGATGAAATCTTTATCATCGGGGTGCTTGAATTTCCATGTATCGAAATAACGGAGCAAGCCGGCATTGAATGCCTCCAGCCCGATGAGGTAGGACAACTGCGAGAGGAAGACCGAACCTTTATTGTAACTGGCCACGCCATAGGCCGTATTGGTTTGGAAATGATCCGAAGGCGTGCTGAGCGCTTCTTCCCAATCGCTGAGGGCGATATTTACATAGCCCTGGTAATCAGGTTTGTGCGGCATATTTGATACGCTCCTTCCCGGCAACAGCTTCTCTCCGGCCAGATGATTCATCACTTCCGAAGATGCAAAGTTTACAAAACCCTCATCCATCCATGCGTAACGCGCCTCGTTGGTGCTCAGTACCATCGGATACCAGCAGTGCATCAGTTCGTGTACCGATACGCCCACCAAGCTGTTGAGGGGTCTGTTTCCGGTGATGAGCGTAGCCATAGGATATTCCATGCCGCCGTCGCCGCCCTGAATGAAGGCGTACTCAGGGTAAGGATATTGACCGAAGCGCGCATTGATGTAATCGAACGCCCGATCCATGATGGCCGGCAGCCGGCTCCATGCCTGAGTTGCTTCGCCGGGCTGGTAGAAAAAGCGCAGCACCGTACCGTCCGCTCTTGTGAGGGCAGTGTGTTCATAATCCGGATCGGCGGCCCATACGAAATCGTTGACGTTTTCGGCTTTGAAATGCCATTGCAAGCGGCGGGGAAGGTTCTTGGGGGCTTCCTCCGGTCGGCAATAGCCATGCCCGATTTCGGTGGGATTTTGCAGTATGCCGGTAGCAGCTACTACAAAATCGCTGTCAATGGTGATGCGCACATTGAAATCTCCAAACACGCCATAGAACTCCCTGCCTATGTAATCGTCGGCATGCCAGCCGTGACGGTCGTAAGCACAGACTTTGGGATACCATTGCGCCATAGAGTAACTGATACCCTCGGCATTGTTGCGTCCATTGCGGCGTATTTGCACGGGTACCTGCGATTCAAAGGTCATATCCAACTTCACTGTTTCGCCGGGCATAAGAGGCTCATTCAGCGATACTTCCAGAATAGTGCCACGAACGGTCCAGTTGCGCAGTTCCTGATCGTTCTGCCTCATTTTCAACACTTTAGTAAAGCCGATTTCATTGGGTTTGAGCTTAGAAATGCGCCCCCCCACTCTGGAGTCGGAATCGGATATATTGCGGGAACGCATATCCATCATGCTCCCCGGCTGAAAAGCATTGAGATAGAGATGATAGAAGACGCGGTGCAGTGTATCGGGCGATTGGTTATGGTAATGCAAGACCTGCTCCCCGTCGAAGCGATGTTTTTTGGTATCGAACCCAATGCTCATGTCGTAGTTGACGCGTTGTTGCCAATAGCCTGTACCTGGTTGTCCGCTTGCCATGAGGGCGCTGTAAAGTAGGGCCGTCAGTGAGACAGCTCTGATCATCTTGGTCATTCTTGGAAATGTTGTGGTCGTTAAATATTCGGAGTATCGCGCTGTTTTCTAAGCACTGCTCTGAGCATGATAATGAACAGAATGGCCAGTACGGCAAAGGGCAGCCAACTGCCAATCTGGTGTCCGATCTGATAGCCTGCCGAGGTGGTATCTACTCCTTCCATTGTGATGCTGAATGATGTGGCAATAATAAGTCATTTAATCAGCAAAAGTTGAGTAAAGGGTCCATTCCTTTCGTATTCTTCCCCGAAAAGTCGGTTCTTGTACTTATTTTCATCGGCGTTTGTCCCGGCATAGTCGAATAAAAGTAGATATCCCAACAGAGTGCAGGCATTTTTGTGAGCAAAAAGCAGCAATTGGACATTCAACGCAAAGCGGCCGACTGGGCCGGAGAACTCATTAAAGATCGTTTTATGGAAAACAACATTCATTCCGAGCGCAACAAGCACGCCGAGACCATCATTCGCAACCACATTTTGTGGTCTATGGGCGCCAGTTTTCTCATCCCTATACCTGTGGCCGACATTTTTGCCGTCAGCGCGCTTCAGCTTGACATGATTCGGCAATTGTGCAGGGTTTACAATGTCGACTTTGCCGAAACACAGGGTAAAGCTGTTGTTACATCCCTCACATCGAGCACTTTAGCGAAAGTAGGAGCGAGGAGCCTTATCAAAATCATTCCCGGTATCGGGCAATTGGTAGGAGGCGTGGCTACTTCTGTTTTCAACGGCGCTTCCACTTACGCGCTGGGCGAGGTGTTCAAAAAACACTTCGAGTCGGGAGGAACCATATTGGATTTTGATACGGACCGGCTCAAAAAATTCTATCAGGAGAAGTTTGAAAAAGGCAAAAAAGTGGCCGAACAATTGAAGAAGGATCAGGAAGCCAAAAAGGCCGCCGAGAATGCTGCACCTGCCGCCGCTTCAGGTCCGTCTGCTCCTTCGCCTGCCGCCGCCCAGCCATCTGCCGCGGATCGCCTTCGGGAATTGGCCGAGCTTAAAAACCAGGGAATTATCTCCGAAGAAGAGTTTGAACAAATGAAAAAGCGCGTTATAGAGAGTTTTTAAGCGCTCAGACCATATCAAATTAGTCTAAAGAATCCCCGACGGATAGTACATCCATCGGGGATTTCTATTTTAAATCATTGATTCTATGCAGATTATATCAATTCAGCACAGACCAAAGCATTTTTTCATCATCGTGTTTTAGAAATGAAAAATGTCACAAAAAAATAGCATTATAACAAATTAAATATTTATAAATGATATTATTACAAATAAGTTTTAACATTAATGTTAATAATATTTTTAGTCACGTTTGCTCATTTTTAGTATAAAATAAAATATTAAAACTCTTTTGTTTTGCAGCATTCTTATCATTAAGTATTTAGTGTTGTTCATAGTGTTTGTTTTTGCTTCCCCTATCCCCCCCGATAGGGGATTTTTTTTGCCAACTTAATCCTGTTCCACCTTGTTTCGTCTCCGAATTTCATCTGATAATAAACGCGGAATCTTATGTTATTGGACTTACATCACCTCCGGGAAGAGTATGCCGAACGCAAGCTGGATGCTTCGGAGGCTCACACAGACCCCTTCATTCAATTGCAGCAATGGCTCAATGATGCGCTTATGGCAGAGCTGCCCGAACCCAATGCCATGACCTTGGCCACATGTACAAAGGAGGGTATCCCTTCCGCCAGAGTGGTGCTGCTAAAAGGCGTCGATCGCTCCGGGCTGGATTTTTACACCAATTACCACAGTCGCAAAGGGCGTGAAATAGATGAAAACCCGCATGTTGCTGTTACTTTTTTGTGGCTGGGCTTACAACGTCAGGTGCGCGTGGAGGGCGTTGTGGAAAAACTGCCCCGCGAACAATCGGAATTGTATTTCCAAAGCCGGCCTTTGGGCAGTCGCATAGGCGCCGCCGCATCTCCGCAAAGCGAGGTGGTGGACAGAGCCGTGCTGGAGGCGGATTTTATGCGATTACAGGCAGAAGCGGAGGCAGCAGGCGGCACTTTCCCCTGCCCGCCTCACTGGGGTGGATACAAAATTATTCCTTCCCGATTTGAGTTTTGGCAAGGGCGAATCAGCCGTTTGCACGACCGCTTGGAATATAGCAGAGCCGAGGCCGGAGAATGGCGCATCGTTCGTCTGGCGCCGTAAGTACGATTCAAAAAATATTTTCCGAAGAGCTATTGCAAATTATCCATCTTGCTTTATCTTTGCGAAACTTTTTCGGAACCCTCTCCATTTACAGCTCCGAAAAAGCATTTTTCTCCCCGCCCAGATGGTGGAATTGGTAGACACGCTACTTTGAGGGGGTAGTGCTCGCAAGGGTGTGCAGGTTCGAATCCTGTTCTGGGCACAAAAGCCGTTCCGAATGGAGCGGCTTTTTTTATTGGCTCTATCTTTAAACCCCGCCAAATGTATATCATTGCCTCGCCAAATACGAATGCCCGTGAAGAACTGCCTTGCCGGCCTGCTGTTGGCCATGCTTTTTCTGACTGCCTGCGACACCTCGCAGCAGCCTCTGCCGCCGCCTGTTTCAAAAACGGTCACCGACGCGCTGGGGCGCTCAATCTCCGTACCGGGTCAGGCGAACAACGTCATCACCATGCGGGCGGGCGCACTCCGATTGATGCTGTACATGGGGCTGGCCGACAAAGTAGGATTTATTGAAAAAAACGACCTTGCCAGAGTAGTACCTTACATGATGGCGCATCCCGAACTGAAACAACGGCCCGTCATTGGTGTGAGCAACAATTTCGACCCGGAGGCCGTGGCGGTTTCGGGTACCTCCTTGATTGTCGGTACTTATATGAGCGAAGAAGAAGCCGACGATTGGACGATAAAAACCGGAAAGCCCGTCTTTTGCCTCGCTTATGGCGACTTGTACCACCTCAAAACAGACTTTTACAAAAGCCTCACTGCGCTGGGGCAGCTTTTCGACCGCGCACAACGGGCCGACAGCCTCATTGCTTACATCGAAACCACCATCTCAGAAGTGGGCAAGCGGGCGAAACGTTCACAGCGGCGCGGGCATTCGGCCTACATCGGCGGCATCGCTTTCAACGGCGTTCAGGGCATTGCTTCTACCCGCGCTCAGTATCCGCCTTTTGTGTATCTCGGCATTGACAGTCCGGCGGATGCCCTTCCTCACAGTATAGAGAGCATCGGCATGGGACAGAAAAATATGCTGATAGATATGGAGCAGCTCATCAGTTGGGACACAGACTATTTATTTTTGGACGCCTCCGGACAGCCTGCCTGGTCGGAGGAAATCAACAAGCCGGTTCTGGCCCGGCTTCGTGCAAAAAAGCTGCAACAAACCTACGTTTTATTACCCTTCAACTGGCACACCATCAACTATGAGCATCTGCTGTGCAATATGTGGTTTGTAGGAAAAACCGTCTATCCCGATACTTTTTCAGATGTGAATGTGGAGCAGAAATGCCGCGAAATTTTCACGATGTTTTATGGCCGCGACATCTACGACGAGGTAAAAGCCACCTATCAGCCTTTTGAAAAACCGAACCCCGATGCACGCCGGTAAGCCCTTGTCTTCGAGCGAGATATACAGGCGAAGTCTGAGAAAGAAGCGCTTGTTTGTCTGGGTAGCGCTGGCCTTGGTGCTGGTATTGCTCCTGTTCGGCCTGACGGCAGGCGCGCTGAAGTTGTCGTTCGCTGAAGTTTGGGCGGCCCTGTTTGGCGGGCAGAACGATACGCATCGGCACATTGTGCTGAATCTGCGCTTGCCGCGCTTGCTGGCGGCCATTGTTGCGGGTGGCGCCTTGGGACTGGCCGGCGCGGTAATGCAAATCGTACTGCGCAATCCACTGGGGTCGCCCTTCACGCTGGGTATCTCCAATGCGGCGGCATTCGGCGCGGCGCTGGCATATTTGATGCTGGGGTCGCCGATACTCCAATCTGTGCATCATTGGTTGCCGGGAGTACAAAACTCCATCGTAGCGATTTCTGCTTTCATCTGGGCGGCGCTGGGGTCTTTTTTCATCATTTTTATTTCCAGAAAAAAAGGCGCTACCCCTGAAAACATGATCCTGTCGGGCATCATCATCAATACTTTTTTCATGGCCCTCACGTCCATTCTGCAATTTCTGGCCGACGACGTGCAGTTAGGCTCCATCGTATTCTGGACCTTCGGCGATCTGGCCAAAAGCACCTGGAACACACTGGCTATACAGGTATTGGTCATCCTTCCGGTCTTGCTGTTTTTTCTCAAAAACGGCCTGCGATTCAATGCGTTGGATGCCGGCGATCAGGTGGCCTCCAGCTTGGGCATATCGGTACACAAGTTTCGGTTGTACAGTATTTTACTCACATCGCTGCTCACGGCCTGCATCGTTTCTTTTTACGGCATCATCGCGTTTGTAGGGCTTATCATTCCGCATGTCGTCAGGATTTTGATGGGCAACGACGCCCGTTTTTTAATGCCCGCATCGGCGGCCTTGGGAGCTTTATTTTTATTGATTTGCGATTTGGTGTCGCGCAGTTTATTCAGTCCCTTAGTCATTCCGGTGGGCATCATCACCTCCATCATAGGGGCGCCCCTGTTTGTCATTTTACTCATTAAAGGCAGCCAAAGATGGTCTCGGTAGCATTGCACAAACTCAGTTATGCTTATGGCAGCCGGCAGGTATTGCGCGATGTCAGCCATGTTTTTCAGCCGGGCGCTTTTACGGCCATCATGGGACAAAACGGCAGCGGAAAGACGACGCTGCTGCGTTGCATCAATAAAATGGCGACTGATTATCAGGGGCTTATTGAGATTAACGGGAAGGATGTGCGCTCCTTGTCTTTGGAAGAAATGGCCAAAACTTCCGCCTTCGTACCACAGGGACAGGATGCGGTGTTTGGCGCATCTGTTTTTGAAACCGTCTTGCTGGGGCGCCTGCCGTACATGACCTGGGCGCCCGCAGAAACGGACTATCGGATTGTGGACGAAGTATTGGACAGGCTGCATTTGCTGCGCTTTGCTGCCACCGACATCCATCAGATCAGCGGCGGCGAACGACAGAAGGTCTATATTGCCAGGGCAGTGGCCCAAAAAACGCCCCTGATCCTGCTGGACGAGCCGGTGACCTATCTAGATATGAAGCACCAGTTGGAAATTATGTCGCTACTGGCCGACTTAGCCGTGCAGGGCTTCAACATCATCATGGTGGTACACGACCTGAACCTGGCTTTGCAGTCTTGCAGCCATTTTGTTTTCATCAAAAACGGCCGGTTGATTTCGGTGGCCGATCCCTCCGGCATAGATGAGGCGCTGGTGCAGGATGTGTTTGATGTGCAGGCGCAGCAAATGACGGGCGAGAACGGGCGACGTTTATTTTCGCTATGGAAGAAGGGGTAGGCACAGGTGGTTCAATGATTTGTAATTAGAAAGCATGACTCCCGATTTGCCAGGGATAACCCTCAGATTTTCAAATGCGAATCGTCACAAAACGGCCCTTTCGCGCATTGTTTGCATTGGCACAGGCGGTATTCTCGCTGTTTGGATATGGTAAATTTCAGCGGTTCAAACTTGGTGCCGTGGTGCGAACCGTCGCAGAAAGGCTGGTTTCGGCTATGGCCGCAGGTGCAATGTAAGCAACCGGTGAACCGCAT
>DDUV01000119.1:0-387 GCA_002344975.1 Saprospiraceae bacterium UBA2329
TGATAGCAGGCACTTACACCGTGATCGTAACGGACGCGAACGGCTGCGAGCAAACCTGTTCCTTCACCATCACGCAACCTGTGTGCAACCTCACGCTGAGCGCAACCGGTACCAACCCGCTTTGCAATGGCGCGGCGACGGGCAGTATCGCGCTGACGGTCAATGGCGCAAATGGAACGCCGAGTTTTGACTGGAGCGTCAACACATTGGACGGCATCCAAAATCCGAACGGTTTGACGGCGGGCACTTATTCCGTCACCGTGACCGATGCGGCGGGTTGCCAGGCCAATACTTCCGTGACATTAACGCAGCCGGCAGCTTTGGTTTTGGTCTGCGCTCAACAAAATCCGGTCTCCACCATTGGAGGTTCCAACGGCTCGGCGACGG
>DDUV01000119.1:645-796 GCA_002344975.1 Saprospiraceae bacterium UBA2329
GATTTCGGGCGGAACGGCGGCTTATACCATCGCCTGGAGCGGTGCGGCAAGCGGCTCGCAGAATTTGGCGGCAGCCGGAACAGCGACGATAACCGGCTTGTTAGCAGGCACTTACAACGTGACCGTGACGGACGCGAACGGCTGCGAGCAA